>CAJULP010000083.1 GCA_910587295.1 uncultured Lachnospiraceae bacterium
AGGGTATGTGCAGGGTGTATTGAGTGACCCTTCAAAGCGGAACGTTCAGTAATCAATTTCTGAACGCCCAATAAAAAGAACACAAGCAATGACATCAAAAAGAAAAAATGAAAAAGTGCCAACTAACACTTGACACATACTAGGAAATTATGGAATTTGTAATAAGGGGCATAATCTGCTATAATGATTCCTTGATAACAGTAAGGGGAAATACAATGGAGGAACGATCGCGGTATAAGGTTGGATTTGCAAGTCAGGATCAGTGGGAAGATGCTATGGGGCTGGCATGGAAAACTTTTCTGGAATTTGAGGCTTCGGATTATTCGCCGGAAGGTGTCAGAAGCTTTGAAGATTTTGTTACTGATACCAATCTGAAAAGGATGTTCCAGGCAGGTGTTTACCAGATGATGACAGCGTTTGACGGCGGGCGGATGATCGGCATGGTCACGCTCCGCAATCAGATGCATATATCATTGCTCTTTGTGGATAAGGCGTATCATTTTCAGGGAGTGGGCAGGGCATTGGTCTTGCAGATGGCGTCTTATGTACGTAAAGAATTTGGCACTTCCCGGATGACGGTAAACGCATCGCCTTACGGGGTGCCTTTTTATCATAAAGTGGGATTTCGTGACATTGGGCCGCAAAGGTGTGAGGATGGTATTATTTTTACGCCTATGGAATATATGTTATGATAGGAAAGAGGGTCTATGGAATACATTCATAGTAAAGATATTTTCAGGCTGATCCGTGATACCCTGAAGATGGCAGACAAAAGGGTGATCGAGCATGGTTCCAGAGTAGCCTACTACTTTTACAAAATGCTGGATTGCCAGGGCGGATATGAAAAATTTGAACTGGCGGATTTTGTGTTTTTAGCTTCATTCCATGATATCGGGGCTTACAAAACAAATAATCTGAAGGATTTTGTTGGGTACGAATTTAAGGCGCCTATGCCTCATACTACATATGGGTATCTTATTTTCAAACATCTTTCACCTCTTAAGGAGCTGGCTTCCGTTATCTTGTACCACCATACCAACTTTTTACAGCTTAAGGGATTAAAGTATGAAAGTAAGGATATTGCAGGGCTTTTAAACTATGCGGAAAAGATAGATATCTTTTCGCGGGCCATGAAGGATTCTTTTAACATGAGCATGATTCAAAAGCAGGTTGGAGCGGTACTTGACCCATCCGCACATGATTTGTTCCGAAAGGTAATGATCAAGGAAGACGTGCTGGCTAAAGTAAAAAGCGGTGAATATCTGGAAGAACTGGAAGAAATCATCGACTATATGATCTTTACCAACGAAGATAAGAAAAAGTCGCTGGAGATGTTGATGTTCTGCCTTGGTTTTCGGAGCGAAAAGGCGGTGGTAGATACGGCAAGGTGTATTTCTATCACGGAAATGCTTGGCTCAAAGCTTGCCCTGAAACAAAAAGAAAGGGAAGAGCTTTATTATGGGAGTCTCCTGCATGACATCGGAATGCTGGCAATACCGAAGGGAATCATAGAAGCGCCCAGGAAATTATCTCCCGAAGAATATGCAAAAGTAAAGATGCATGTGCATTTGGCGGAAAGAGTTTTGAATGACCAGATGGCAAAGGAAGTGGTGGAGATTGTGGCAACGCATCATGAGCGGTGCGACGGCAGCGGTTATCCAAGAGGACTGACCGCAAAGCAGATGAATCGTAATCAGGAGATCCTGCAGTTTTCCGATACGGTTTCAGCCATGATGGGAGAACGTTCTTACAGGGAATCCATGGACGGGAGAGAGATCATGGACCAGCTTAAGGCTGAGGCGGTAAGCGGGAAGTTTAATAAGTATGCGGCCAATGCATTCTGGGACAACTATGATGAGATCATGCAAAGGGTGAAGGTTCGTTCGGACGAGATACTGGTTACATACAGGAAGCTGAACCAGCAGTACGTTCAGGCTTCTAAAAAGTTTAAAGAAAAATAAAACAAAGGAAGAGGAAAGCTATGGGTAGACTATTTAATTTAGACAGCCCCCTTATGTCAGGGCTTAGCAAAGTGGCGGATTTGATCTGGCTGAACATTTTGGCGTTCATTTTCTGCATCCCGGTTGTTACCATTGGCGCATCAATAACAGCCCTTAACTACGTGGCGCTTAAGATGGTCAGGAATGAAGACGGCTATGTTACAAGGGCATTCTTTAAGTCTTTTAAGCAGAATTTTAAGCAGGCAACGATCATATGGCTGATTATGTTGTTGATTTTTGGGGTGATCATAGGGGATCTGGTGATCTTTACGTTTTCTACCCTGGCATTCCCGGTGTGGCTCCGGATCGCCTTGGGCGTTATAGGGATATTAGTGGTCTTTTCAACGATGCATGTGTTCCCCGTGCTGGCAAGATTTGAAAATTCTATAAAAAATACATTTAAAAATTCCCTGTATATGGGAGTTCTGACATTGCCCAAAACTGTATTGATGATTGTGATATGGATAATCCCTGCAGTGGTAACGATCTATTTCCCCCAGGCATTTCCCTTCGTGATTGCCCTTGGAATCTCAGGGCCGGTATTTTTGTGCGCTATGCTTTATAATAAAACCTTTAAGCGCTTTGAGCCCCAGGAGGAAGAAACGGCAGATGCCGATAATTGGTTTTTGGAACCGTTGGAGGATGAAGCGGGTGCTTTAAGGGAAGATGGCGGGCAACAGGATGCCGCAGTTACGGAACAGGAAGATGAAGGCGCAAATGAAGGCGGAAAACAGCAGTAATTGTACAAAGTGTCCATTGTGCATCCGGATTTATTAGTAATGTTGTCAGGTGCAAAAAAATAAGATATTCATTGTAAGCATTTTTTACAAGAGAGATTGAAATCTTTGTGGAATAGTGGCATAGCCAAAGTTTGTAAATTCATGTATACTAAACACAGACTTGATCGTGCATCAAAAATTCTAAGGAGGCAAATGAAATGGCAAGTTTATCTTTAAAAAATATCTACAAAGTATATCCTAACGGATTTGAAGCTGTTAAAGACTTCAATCTGGAGATCAAGGATCAGGAGTTCATTATTTTCGTAGGTCCTTCAGGATGTGGTAAGTCCACAACTCTTCGTATGATCGCTGGTTTGGAAGATATTTCTTCTGGCGAACTGAAGATTGGTGACAGGGTAGTTAATGACGTAGAGCCTAAGGACAGAGATATTGCAATGGTATTCCAGAACTACGCTCTGTATCCTCATATGTCAGTATATGACAACATGGCTTTCGGGCTTAAATTGAGAAAAGTTCCGAAGGATGAAATTGATAAGATGGTTAAGGAAGCAGCTAAGATTCTTGACTTGACACCGCTCCTTGATCGTAAGCCGAAGGCTTTGTCAGGTGGTCAGAGACAGCGTGTTGCTATGGGTCGTGCAATCGTTCGTAATCCTAAGGTATTCCTTATGGATGAGCCTCTTTCCAACTTGGATGCTAAGCTCCGTGTACAGATGCGTGTTGAGATTTCCAAACTGCATCAGAGATTAGGAACCACTATCATCTACGTTACACATGACCAGACAGAGGCTATGACATTAGGTGACAGGATTGTAGTTATGAAGGATGGCGTTGTTCAGCAGGTAGATACACCTCAGAACCTGTATGAGAGACCTTCAAACCTGTTCGTTGCAGGGTTCATGGGATCACCTCAGATGAACTTCCTTGACGCAGTTGTTGAAGTTAGCGGTGACGTTGCAAGCTTGAAGATTGCAGGGAACAGCATTCCGCTTCCGGCAGCTAAGTCCAAAAAGCTTATCGCTGGCGGCTACAACGGAAAGACAGTTACATTTGGTATCCGTCCTGAAGATATTTATGATTCAGAAATGTTCCTTCAGACAGCTAAGTGCTCATTTGAATCAACCATCAAGGTTTACGAATTGCTCGGTGCAGAAGTTTATCTGTATTTTGATCTTGCAGAGTTCCCTCTCACCGCAAGAGTTGATTCTCGTACAACCGCAAGACCTGGCGATGCAGTTAAGTTTGCATTTGATGTTGACAAGATTCATGTATTCGATAAGGAAACAGAGCAGGTTATCACAAACTAGTTTGACAAGGGGGATGCGAGAGCATCCCCTTTTTTACTATGGAAGTGTGAAATAAGCGGTTTTTGTAGTAAAATAACAATAATATACGTGTGAAAGGATGAAAATGAATGATATCTGCACAGGTATTGATGAATTGTATTGAAGAGCTGAGAATGATCACAAGGGTCAATCTGGCTGTTTTTGATTTAGACGGGGCTGAAATTGTCTCCACGTTTGAAAGCAGTGATATCTCACCGGATATGCTAAAAGGCTTTGCCCAGTCCCCGGCGGACAGCCAGGTGATCGGCATGGACCATCTGCTCAAGATTACGGATGAAGGAGAACTGGTTTATGTGCTGGTAGCCCGGGGGAGCAATGACGAAACCTATTTGATTGCAAGGATCGCAGCCAGCCAGATCCAGCAGCTGATAACGGCTTACAAAGAGCGCTTCGACCGCAATAATTTTTTCCAGAATCTTTTGCTGGATAATTTTTTGCTGGTGGATGTATACAATCGTGCCAAGAAGCTTCACCTTGAGGTAACGCTTCCCAGGGTGGTCTATATCGTTGAGACCCAGCCCGGTAAGGACAGCACGGCGGCTGAATTGCTGAAAGGGATGTTTTCTGCGCAGTCCGGAGATTTTGTTACGGCAGTGGACGAAAGCCGGGTGATACTGATTAAAGCCCTGGAGCGGGGTGACGGGGAAGAGCAGATCGAGCAGACGGCGCAGACGATCGTGGATATGATGAGTACAGAGGCGATGCTGAATGTAAGAGTTGCTTATGGGTCTGCAGTCCAGGAGCTGAAAGATGTCTCTAAATCATATAAGGAAGCGACAATGGCTCTTGATGTCGGGAAGATCTTTTACGTGGAAAAGAAGGTCAACTCTTTTGGCAGTCTTGGAATTGGCCGGCTGATCTACCAGCTCCCGATCAACCTTTGCCGTATTTTTATCAGTGAAATTTTTGGGGAAAATGACCCTGGTGATTTTGATGAGGAGATCGTCTCCACGGTAAACAAGTTCTTTGAGAATAATTTGAATGTTTCGGAAACCTCCAGGCAGCTTTTTGTGCACAGGAATACGCTGGTCTACCGGATTGAAAAACTGGAAAAGAGCACAGGCCTTGATGTAAGGACATTTGATGATGCGTTGACATTTAAGATTGCTATGATGGTATATAATTACATGAAGTATCTGGAACAATAGGCGATTGGAGTAATGAACAACCTTATCTCCGAATACAATATAATGGTTCACACTATAATATTGTCAGGGGGGATGAGGTTGTTTTTATATGGAAAAAAGATAGTATATCTTTCTAAATATCAGGACGGAAAAAAAGAGCCCGGTGCCGGGTTTGCAAAGTTTACAGGAAAGAGTAATGAGTGGTGTGTGGAGATTAGGGTCAAAAAAGAATTTTGCGGCAGAGAAAAGGATTGGGTTTTATATCTATTAGTAAAAAATGAAAAGATCATTGTGGGAAATCTGACGGTACAAGCCTGTGGGCTGATTGCCATGAGAAGTTTTTCCGTCAGCGGTGAAAGGATTTCTATGAAGGGGAGGGACTACGACGGAACGGATATTTCCGGCATAGAGATCAGGGGAAGCGGAGGAACATTTATTGCGGGGTATCTGCAAGAACCTGCCGGGGAAAGAGGACTTGCCGGGGAAAAGGAGACAGCCGGGGAAAGAGAACCTGCCGGGGAAAAAGAGTCAGCCGGGGAAAGAGAACTTGCCGGAGAAAAAGAACTGGCCGGGGAAAAAGAAGCGGAGCGGGATTTTCTGGCGGCGGATTTGGGAAATGAGCTGCACAAGGAACTACAGGAAATCCGTTCTTTTGACAATAAATGGGAACAGCTTATGAATGATTATCCGCAGATCCACCCTTTTGGCGATAACCGCGTTTTTATTACCATAGAGCCCAAAGATTTCATCATTCTTCAGGCATCCTATCAAAAGCTGGTAAACAATAGCTTTCTTTTGCATGGGTTTTACAATTACCGGTACTTGATATTAGGTCCTGATAAGGAAATCAGGGAAAAGGACAAGGAGTGCTTTTATTTGGGGGTTCCGGGAACATACTTTGAAAGAGAGCGGATGGTGGCGGTGATGTTTGGCTTTGAGGGATTTGAATGTGCCGGTCCTGTGGAGATCGGAAAGTTTGGGTTTTACATGAGAAAGGTAGAATTGTAAAAAGAAGACCGCAGGCTTTATCCTCGGGGAAGCCGCCATGCGTTACCTGAGCAGTTAACTAGGATCAGGCACCCTTGCGGCACATGGAAAATTCTGCTTAGTGCTGCTTTGTTCCCAACCTGACACGATTCGCAGACATCCATTGCGCAAGACCCAATCTTCAAACGCCACTTACTCAGGGCAGCCATGACAGCTTCCCTGAATACAAAGCTGTACGGTCTTGTTATAGTATAGGGGGTCGGGAAAGGTTTGTCAACTGGGAGTTGTATTTTTGCCCTATATTTGATAGTATTAATTTAAGCATATTTTAAAACGCCAAATGGAAGATAAGCAAATGTTTATATCAGGATTCCATAAAACAACATTATTGGATTATCCCGGATGTATCGCAGCCGCCATTTTTACAGGGGGCTGTAATTTTCGTTGTCCGTTTTGCCATAACAGTGGATTGGTGCAAGATCCCTTTAAAGAAGGATTAGTACCGGAGGATGAAGTATTAGCATTTCTGGATAAAAGGAAAAAAATCCTAAAAGGTGTCTGCATTACCGGAGGAGAACCCACCTTGCAGCCTGACCTGCCGGATTTTATCGGGAAAGTAAGGAAAATGGGCTATCGGGTCAAGCTGGACACCAACGGCTACCGGCCGGAGGTTTTAAGGGAGCTTTTAGAGAGCGGACTTTTGGATTATGCGGCGATGGACATCAAAAACTGCCCGGAGAAGTATGGGGCGGCAGCCGGACTTATCCCCCCCGGGAACGCAGGCGGATTTGAACTGGGGAAAATTGAGGAATCGATAAAACTCCTGCTGGATGGCCAAATAGATTATGAGTTCCGGACCACTGTGGTGAAGGAACTGCATACGGTGGAAGATATAGCCGCGATTGGGGCCTGGGTGAAAGGAACCCCGGCTTATTATCTGCAGAAATTTGAGGATAGCGGGCATATCATAGGGGAAGGATATCATGAACCGGACCCTGAAATCCTGCAGGATATGGTACAGGCCCTTTCGGGAATACCGGAACTGAAGGGGAAGGTTCACTTGCGGGGTGTTTCCTAGACCGGCAGTCTAAGGACTGACCACTCAATATAGTACGATGTGAGGGAAAAGGATGACAGAACAGGAAAAATACATGAAGGAAGCCCTCAGGCAGGCGAAAAAAGCATATGATCTGGGTGAAGTTCCCATAGGCTGTGTGATCGTATACGAAGGGAAGATCATCGGAAGGGGATATAACAGCAGGAACACGGATAAAAACACCCTTGCCCATGCGGAGATCACGGCGATCAACAAAGCCAGTAAAAAGATGGGCGACTGGCGGCTGGAAGGCTGTACGCTTTACGTGACGTTAGAGCCCTGCCAGATGTGCGCAGGGGCTATCATACAGGCCAGGATTGATGAGGTGGTGATGGGTAGCATGAACCCCAAAGCGGGCTGCGGCGGCTCTATCCTGAATATTTTGGAGATGCCGGAATTTAACCATCAGGCTAAGGTGGTCCGGGGAGTCCTGGAGGAGGAATGCTCCCGGATGCTCACTGACTTTTTTAAGGAGCTGCGGGTGCGCAACAAGCTGGAGAAGGAAGCTATTCGCTCACAATGTTCTGAACCCACGCCCCGCTCTTTACCATAAAGAATCCTATGCAGACCTTGATGGACTCCGTAAACTGGACAAGGAAAAACACAAGATAAATTGGTAACGTGGTATGCCTTGACAGGAAGAAGGCAAAGGGGATCATCACAACCCAGGTAAATACACTGTCAAACAAAAAGGTGATGACGGTCTTTCCTCCGGAACGGAGTGTAAAATAAGTACAGTGGGAAAAGGCGCAAAGGGGCATCACCGAAGCGGAAATGGCGATGAAGACCCTTGCAAGCTCCCGGATGCTTTCTTCCGTATTATAAATAGAGGGGAAATATCTCCCAATGACCATCATAAACGCAGCCATGACCACGCAGCATCCGACGCTGAAAAAGATCATTTTGTTGTCCGCGTCTTTTGCTTCTTCCAGCTTGCCTGCCCCTAAAAACTGTCCTACCACAATGGAAATGCAGCCGCCAAGCTGGAGATAGACGATATTAAACAGATTGGTGATGGTGGAAGAAATATTCTGCGCAGCCACCACCTCAAGGCCCCGGACAGCATAGCACTGTACGATCACGGTCATCCCGGAAGCCCAGAACATTTCGTTGAGCATAAGGGGTGTGCCTTTTATAAGGATATCCTTGCAGATACGGCCCGGGATGCCAAAGCTCTTGTAAGCGCCGATGATGTAGGGATTTCGTTCTTTGTTCCGGTGGGTCCATAATAAGACGATGCCGCATTCAATGAAGCGGGCAACCACTGTCGCGATAGCGGCTCCGGCTACCCCCATGGAAGGGATGATGTCACCTACACCGAAGATAAGCGCATAGTCAAGGATCAGGTTTGTGATCACGGCAACAATACCCGCCAGCATGGGAACAAAGGTTTGCCCGGTCTCGCGGATAGAACTGATATAGGTCTGGCTTAAGGCAAAAGGAACAAGGCCAATGATCATGATCGCCAGATATTCTTTGCCGTAATTAAGGGCAAGGGTGATATCCCCCACGCTTCCGGTGTCGTTTAGATATAAGGAAATAAGCTGGGTGTTGCAAAAGCTTAAGAGACATAAGGCAACAGCGGAAATGAGGGCGCTGGTGTAAAGCTTAAAACGAAAAGCGTACTTCTGCCCCTCATAGTCGCCCTTCCCGTAAAACTGCGTGCCAAAAATTCCGGCGCCGGAAACACCGCCGAAAATACAGATATTAAATACAAACATAAGCTGGTTGACAATGGCGACACCGGACATTTGCTCGGTGCCGATCTGGCCTACCATAATGTTATCCAAAAAGCTTACGAAGCTTGTGATGGCGTTTTGGATGATCATAGGAACCGCAAGGGAAAGGACCCGGCGGTAAAACAGTTTATCCCCGATAAATTTTGACTTGAATTTCCTCCACATGATAATCAATTTCTCCCTGAAAACGATTTTAATTGCCATAGTCAGACCATTGTAATCAATCCTTGCAGGAAAGTCAAGTTACGCTTTACGTTATTTGCATAAACTGTTATAATAATCCACAAGAACTTATTTGAATAGGCAAGGTGTAAAGTCAGCCAGTCAGGCGGCTTTGCACCTTTTTGCAAAGGGAGGGGAAAGGGTGAAATATTTAATTGTAGTAGATATGCAAAACGACTTTATCACAGGAAGCCTTGGAACCAGGGAAGCACAGGCAATCCTGCCGGAGGTGGTTTCCAAAGCAGCCGGATATGAAGGACGGGTCATCTTTACAAGGGATACCCATGGGGAAGATTATCTGGACACCCAGGAAGGAAAGCTTCTGCCGGTAAAGCACTGTATTTGCGGTGAAGAGGGCTGGGAGTTAGCCGACGGGTTAAAAGAACTTGCTGGAAAGGATGGGAGCCGGGTTTACGATAAGCCGGCCTTTGGCTGCCGGGAGCTTGCGGAGGATTTGAAAAAGGAGCATGACAGTCAGCCGATCGAGGAGATTTTACTGTGCGGGCTCTGTACGGATATCTGTGTGATTTCCAATGCGCTTATTTTGAAGGCCTTTCTGCCAGAAGTGCCGATCGCGGTAGATGCATCCTGCTGCGCCGGGGTGACGCCTGAAAGTCATCAAAATGCATTACTGGCAATGAAAATGTGCCAGATTGATATCAAAAACAACGAGAAATAATGAAGGAAGGGGAAAGCAGATGAAGCACACCCAATTCAACGAAAGGAATATTTCCATGGTCATGGATATGTACGAGCTTACCATGTCCAACGGATATCTGAACAAGGAGTTCCAGGATACCATAGCGGTTTTTGACGTGTTTTACAGGAGTAACCCGGATCAGGCAGGTTTTGCGGTCTTTGCCGGGTTAGAGCAGGTGGTGGAGTATGTCCAAAACCTTCATTTCAGCCAGGAAGATATTGATTATCTGCGGTCTAAAAATCTGTTTACGGAAGAATTTCTGGATTATCTGCTGCATTTTAAATTCCGGGGGGATATTTACGCCATGCCGGAAGGAACTATCATGTATCCCAATGAGCCGATCATGACGGTAGCGGCGCCCCTGATTGATGCCCAGCTGATCGAGACCGCTTTGCTTTTGGAGATCAACCATCAGTCGCTGATTGCTACGAAGACAAACCGGATCGTGCGTGCGGCCGGGGGGAAGCCGGTATCGGATTTTGGAGCAAGGCGCGCTCATAATGTGGATGCTGCCGTTTATGGCGCAAGAGCCGCTTACATCGGCGGGGCATCTTCCACGGCAACGGTCCTGGCAGGGAAAATATTTGGAATCCCAATTTCCGGAACTATGGCGCATAGCTGGGTGATGTCTTTTGACAGCGAGTATGAGGCATTTAAGGCTTATGCGGAGAGTTATCCGGACGCAACGGTCCTTTTGGTGGATACCTATGATGTATTAAAAAGCGGTGTGCCCAATGCGATCCGTATCGCAAATGAAATTCTGATCCCCATGGGGAAACGGTTAAAAGGGATCCGGCTGGATTCCGGTGACCTTGCTTATTTATCAAAGGAAGCAAGGAAGCTTTTGGATGAGGCGCATCTTACGGACTGTATGATCGTGGCTTCAAACAGCCTGGATGAGTACACCATTGAATCCTTAAACCGGCAGGGGGCGATGCTGGACAGTTACGGGGTAGGGGAGAAACTGATCACCTCATCCACAACGCCGGTGTTTGGGGCCGTGTATAAGCTGGTGGCAATTAACAAAAACGGAACTTTTGTTCCTAAGATTAAAATTTCTGAGACCGTTGAAAAGATAACCAATCCGGGAATCAAGGAAATATACCGGGTTTATGACCGGGAAGGAAAGGCAGTTGCGGATTATCTGGCGGTGAAAGGGGAAGTGATCGATGCCGAAAAACCGGTGCGTTATGTGGATCCGGTGAATTACTGGAAGAACCGGTGCTTTGTGGACTGCACTTTTAAGCCGTTGCAAAAACAGATCTTCAAGGACGGAGAGCTGGTGTATGAGCTGCCTTCCTTAGAGGAGATCAAAAGTTACGTTCGGAACCAGCTGACTCATGAGATCTGGGAGGAGGAACAGAGGTTTGAAAATTCACACTCCCATTACATGGATATGAGTCCGGCAATGTTTGAACTGAAAATGGGTCTGTTACACGAAAGTAACAGACAAGAGTAAATATGGGGGATTACTGTGAAAAATAAATTTTTCACAGACATATTTGTGCTTGCGCCCAAATTTGCAGGCTTTTGAAAACATGGAGGATTGTTATGGAAGTAGTATTGCAAAACCTGACGAAAAAGTTTCCCGGCCGTGACAGGAAACCCCGGGGGGATGTGATTGCGGTCAATGACTTTAACTTTGTAATACCGGACGGGAAGCTGATCGGGCTGTTAGGGCCGTCCGGGTGCGGCAAGAGCACTACTTTGCATTTGATCAGCGGCCTGCAAAAGCCTACCAGCGGCAAAATATTTTTTGGAGAGGATGACGTGACGGATCTGCCTCCGGAAAACAGGGGGATCGGGCTGGTGTTTCAAAATTACGCCCTTTATCCTCATCTGACGGTGAAACAGAATATTTTGTTTCCCTTGCAGAATTTAAAGGGAAGGGACAAGCTCTCCAAAGAACAGATGCTGGAAAAAGTTTATGCGGCGGCAAAGCTTGTCCAGATAGATGAGTTGATGGATCGTAAGCCGCGGCAGCTTTCCGGCGGGCAGCAGCAGCGTGTTGCCATTGCCAGGGCATTGGTGAAGATGCCGGGAGTTTTATTGTTGGATGAGCCGTTATCCAACTTAGACGCAAGGCTGCGGCTGCAGACCAGGGAGGAGATCCGCAGGATCCAGAGGGAAACAAAGATCACAACGATATTTGTGACCCACGACCAGGAAGAGGCCATGAGCATTTCTGACATGATCGTGGTGATGAAAGACGGGGTGGTCCAGCAGATTGGCAAGCCCCAGGAGGTTTATGACAGCCCGGAAAATCTGTTTGTTGCCAGGTTTTTAGGAACACCGCCCATCAATATTTTTAACGGGCAGATCAGGGATAAAATGCTTTATATCGGGAATGACGCCATTTTGCCGGTGGGTGATATTCCGGATGGGCCGGTGTATGTGGCTATCCGGCCGGAAGGGTTCCTGCCCGGAAAAGACGGGGCTTTTTGCTGTAGATTAAAGGGTGTGGAAGTGATGGGGCGGGATATCAGTGTGGTCTGTGAAAATGACGCATCCATAAGTACTGCAATCCGGGCAATCTTAGGAACGGAAAGCAGGGTGGATACGTCAAAGCCTGAAATCCGCTTTGGGGTTCTTGCGCGGAAGGTGTTCCTGTTTGACAGGGAAACGGAAGAGAGGGTTTATTTTGAGGGGGATGGCCATGAAAAACAAGATAAGTAGCAGCGGCCTGAAAGCCTGGCTGTATCTTTTGCCTGCCCTGTTGTTTCTCGGGGTCTTTATGGTTTACCCGCTGGTGGATGTTTTTATTTACTCTTTTGAGGAGGGGTACAATTCCGCATCCCAGACATATCTTGGGGTAGGCGCATACAATTATTCCTATGTGCTGCACGATCCTTATTTTTTGCAGGCGGTAAAAAACACCTTTCTTCTGGTGGTGGTCACTGTGCCCTTATCGACCGGGATCGCACTTTTGATCTCCATGGGGTTACATTCCATAAAGCCGTTGCGGGAGCTTTTCCAGACGATTTACTTTTTACCATATGTGACCAATACTCTGGCTGTTGGGCTGGTATTTATGATTCTGTTTAAAAAGACGGCCTATTCGGACGGACTGATCAACCTGCTGATCACATGGTTTGGCGGGGAAGGCGTGGATTTTATTGACGGTCCTTACTGGGCAAAAATGTTTGTGCTGTGTTTTTATACCATTTGGGTGGTGATGCCGTTTAAGATCTTGATCCTTACCAGTGCGTTATCTTCGGTGAATCAGGAATACTATCAGGCGGCGCAGGTGGACGGAACTTCCAAATTCCGGATTTTTATGCGGATCACTCTGCCTATGATCTCCCCTATGATCTTTTATCTGGTGATCACCGGGTTTATCGGTGCGTTTAAGGCTTACAGTGATGTGGTTGCATTGTTTGGAACAAACCTGAACGCGGCAGAAATGAACACCATCGTAGGGTATGTTTACGATATGCTGTACGGTGACAGCGGCGGTTATCCGTCCTATGCTTCGGCGGCGGCGATCATTTTGTTTGCGGTGGTCCTGACGATCACCTGCGTGAATTTGCTGATCAGCAATAAAAAGGTTCATTATTAGAGGGCGGATGGCATGGAAAATAAAACAGATTATGGCAGGATGGAACGGTCGGCTAAAACAAAAAAAATGGCGGGGAACGCAGTCACCTATGTGCTGCTGGTTTTCTGGGCTCTTATCGTGTTGTTTCCTTTTTACTGGATGATCCTTACATCCGTAAAAAGCTACGGGGCGTACAATTCGGAATATATCCCGAAGTTTTTTACCTTATCGCCCACGCTGCGAAACTATGCGGATGCTTTTACGCAGGTTCCCTTGGGGAAATATCTGCTGAATACCACGATCTTTACCATAGTTACCACGGCGGTCATGCTGGTGGTCATTACGTTGGCGGCATTTGCGTTTGCAAGGCTTGATTTTAAGGGGAAAAATATTACGTTTGTGATCTTTCTTTCGCTGATGATGATCCCAAATGAGCTGGTGGTCATCACGAATTTCGTTACGGTGACGAACCTGGATATGCGCAACAGCTTCCCGGGGCTGATTCTGCCTTCGGTGATGTCGGTCTTTTATATATATCTTCTTAAGGAAAATTTTGAACAGATACCGGACAGCCTGTATTATGCGGCAAAGGTGGATGGAACCTCGGATCTGAAATATCTGCTTCGCGTGATGGTACCAATCTCCAAGCCCACTCTGATCACGATCATCATATTAAAAGTGATCGAATGTTGGAATTCTTACGTGTGGCCAAGGCTTATTACGGATGATCCAAACTATTTTCTTGTCTCAAACGGGATTCAGGAAATCCGTGAAAATGGTTTTGGGCGGGAAAACATTCCGGCTATGATGGCAGCGGTGGTGGTGATTTCCCTTCCGCTTATCGCACTGTTTTTGGTCTTCCGGAATAAAGTGATGGAAGGCGTATCGAGGGGAGGAACGAAGGGATGAGGAAAGCTTTGAAAAGGCGCTTTATGCTGCCGGGAAAGGCGGTCCGCCGGCTTTTTTCAGTACTGGCGGCAGGGAGTATGCTCATATTGGCCGGCTGTCACGGAAAAGAAGGGCTGCAGGCTTTTGTGATCCCGGAAGGTTTTGATGAGTCTAAAGAATATGAGATCACCTTCTGGGCAAAAAACGATACCAATAAGACCCAGACGGCCATTTACCAGCAGGCGATTACGGATTTTGAAAAATTGTACCCCAATATTAAAGTAAACTTAAGGCTTTATACGGATTACGGAAAGATCTATAGCGATGTGATCACCAATATTGCCACGGGAACAACCCCGAATGTGTGCATTACCTATCCGGACCATATTGCTACTTATTTAACAGGGGCAAATCAGGTAGTGCCTTTGGAGGAATTATTTGAGGATGGAAAGTTTGGCCTTGGCGGCAGCGAGGTGCGGTTTGAAGGGCCGGAAAAAGAGGAGATCGTTCCTAAGTTTTTAGAGGAATGTACCTTTGGCGGACATTACTATGCGGTGCCTTTTATGCGTTCCACGGAAGCCTGCTATGTGAATAAGACTTTTGTGGAAGCGTTAGGATATACTCTGCCGGAAAAGCTTACATGGGATTTTGTGTGGGAGGTTTCCGAGGCGGCCATGGCAAAGGACGAGGAGGGGAATTATCTGGTAAATGGACAGAAGGTGCTGATTCCGTTTATCTATAAATCCACGGATAATATGATGATCCAGATGTTAAAGCAAAAGGATGCGGGGTATTCCACCAAGGAAGGGGAAGTCCTTTTGTTTAACGATACCACGAAAGAAATTTTGTCCACTATAGCGCCTCATGTCAAAAGCGGCGCCTTTTCCACTTTTAAGATTTCCAGTTATCCGGCCAATTTCCTGAATGCGGGCCAGTGCATTTTTGCCATTGATTCTACAGCCGGCGCTACCTGGATGGGAACCAATGCGCCATTGACAGATATCAGTGAAGACAAACTGGTTTCTTTTGAGACGGAAGTAATGGCAATCCCGCAGTTTGAACCGGAAAACCCGAAAATGATTTCCCAGGGGCCTTCGGTCTGTATCTTTAATAAAGAAGATTCCGGTGAAGTACTGGCTTCCTGGCTGTTTACCCAGTATCTGCTGACAGATCAGGTGCAGATTGCCTATTCGGAAACGGAAGGCTATGTGCCCGTTACGTTAAAGGCCCGGGATACGGACGAGTATCAGGATTATCTGGCAAGGTGTGGGGAGGATGATGAGCTTTATTATGATGTCAAAATCAAAGCGGCCAGGCTTTTGCTGGACCATGTTGACCATACCTTTGTTACGCCGGTGTTCAGTGGTTCCACATCCTTGCGGGATGCATCCGGGCAATTGATAGAAAATACAGCCAAATCTGTCCGGCGGGGGCAGCGGTTCGATGATGAATTTGTGGAAAAGCTTTACGATGATATGATATCTCTATACCGCTTAGACCAGATCAGGGGTGCGGGCGGACTTGCTTTTGGCAAGGAGGATTTAGGTTCGCTGCCTGCAACGTCGGTGATATTGCTTTCTGCCTTAGGGGCAGCTTGGGGGATGATTCTTCTTTATGTGGCTTTCCGTTTGATAAAAAAGAAACAAGGCTATTGATTTCCTGTCGATATCATGTATAATTATCTCGATATCAATCACGAAAACGCTTCATGGAAGCAGGATTCAAAAGATCAGAAAGAGGAGAAAAAAATGAAAAAACTGATGTCAATGTTACTTGCTGTTATGCTGGTACTTGCCTGTGTGGGATGCGGTTCCCAAAAGGACGGCGCTACTGCCGACGGGGATGTGAAATCCGAAGGCGTTATGACCTATGCGGAGTATGCGGCGGCGGAGCTGGATACGGAGGTTGTAGTTGAGACTTACGTACAGGCAAAACAGTCCTGGTGGGAGGATAAAGCTACTGTTTATACTCAGGATAAGGATGGCGCATATTTTGTATACAATATGGCATGTTCCGAGGAAGATTATGCAAAGCTGACCCCGGGAACCAAGATTAAGGTTACAGGCTTTAAGGGGGAATGGTCCGGCGAAGTGGAGATCATGGACGCAACTTTCGAGATCATGGAGGGAAATTATATTGCGCCGGCAGAGGACGTGACTTCCCTTTTGGGTAAGGACGAGCTGATCGATCATCAGAACAAATTCGTTGCATTTAAGGGCATGACAGTTGAGGCAGCAGGTCAGGATGAAAACGGAAATGACGTTGCGTTCCTTTATAATTGGGACGGCTCAGGCCAGGACGGCGACGACTTATACTTTAATGTTTCCCTTGACGGAAATACATATAACTTTACCGTTGAGTCTTATCTGTGCGACAATACCACGGATGTATATGCGGCAGTGAAAGCGTTAAACATTGGTGATAAGATCGACATGGAAGGTTTCCTTTACTGGTATGAGGGCGTGAATCCTCATATCACATCGGTAAAGGCTGCAAACTAACAGAGCTTGGGAATTTAGTCACAACAAACAAAAACGCCCCGGTATCAGAAAAATCTGGTATCCGGGGTGTTTTCATCTGGCCGTTGTCTGGGGCTGCCTTTAGCTGGAAGGCCTGCGCAGAGGGCAGCTGGACATGGTGATCTTATCCTTAAGGACATGTAAGCCGCAGTCGTCAAGGTAGTCCTGCAGGATCGGCAGGGACTGGGAAGAAGTAGGACCGATGATGATCTCGCCGATCAGATCGGAAATATGCATATCCAGTCTGCTGCACATCCGATTTAAGTCAAGGGGGTAGTATTTCTTGATTCTGCCGGGGGTCACATGATATTTGGGCTGTACGGGGAACTCGTTTGAGATAAAGGGCGAGACCACAAGCCGAAATTCCCGCTCACTGGCAAAGGAAGGATGTTTGAAGGCAGCCGATTGTATCCAGGCGTCACTCATAAGCTCCTGAAGCTTAGTCAAGGAGCCGGAAAATGACTGATTTTCATTGACGGTCCGGTAAAATTCAAATACTAAGGGATGGCCGTGCATATCTTCCTGATAATAAACCTCCTGAAGGGAGACCATGCCGCCTACCATTTTCAGCATCAGGTTTTCACGAAAAGCAATGCAGACCCCCTGGCCTAAACGGCCGTACCGTTCCCATTGTGCAGCGTCATCCCGGTATTTGGAAAAACATGCGGCGTAAGCAGAGTAGAGAAATTCTTTGGCCATTTCCTTATGGAAAAATTCCTGCATCCCCCGGATCTTATCGGTATCGCCGTCCTTTTTCAGCTTTTCAAGGACTGCTTTTTGTATGCCGTTCATAAACAGCCTCATTTCAGCGGCATCATTCATGTTAAGGATATTATTAAGACGCAGTTCGCCGCAGCGTATGATTCCGTCAAATGCGGCAAATCCGGTGTAATGGTAAAGCATGGCCTGTCTCCTTTCGCCTGTCTTACTGTTTGTGGGAATAAAAGAAGCCTTGGCGCAAAATGCCCAGGCTTTCAGGAGCGGAGTCGGAGGGATTCGAACCCTCGTGCCCCGGAGGGCAAACGCATTTCGAGTGCGCCCCGTTATGACCGCTTCGATACGACTCCGTGTGACCTTCTCCATTATACTGTTTCGAAGGGTGCAAGTCAATCCCCTGTTGGGTTGAACTTTTGAACAAAAACAGTTGTAGACAAACTTTAAATTAGTTATAATAAAAAGTACATTTATATTAGGAACAAGGAGGAAGGTAAAGTGAAGAGAATAGGTTTATTGACAAGCGGCGGCGATTGCCAGGCATTAAATGCAGCAATGAGAGGCGTGGTTAAGTGCCTTGCGAACAGCAAAGAGGATGTTGAGATCTACGGTTTTTTAGAAGGCTATAAAGGATTGATCTACGGAAATTTCAGGATGCTGACCGGCAGGGATTTTTCCGGTATTCTTACCAAAGGCGGTACTATTCTTGGAAGTTCCCGCACTCCTTTTAAGACTATTAAAGATCCGGATGAAAACGGGCTGGATAAGGTAGATGCTATGAAGCAGAACTTTTATAAGCTCCGTTTGGACTGTCTGGTAGTATTAGGTGGAAATGGTACCCATAAGACGGCAAACCTTCTGCGTGAAGAGGGCTTAAACGTGATCACCCTGCCGAAGACCATTGACAATGATCTGTGGGGAACAGATATGACCTTTGGCTTCCAGAGTGCGGTGGACATTGCAACGGATGCGATCGACTGTATCCACACCACGGCAGCTTCCCACGGAAGGGTATTTATCGTGGAGGTCATGGGGCATAAGGTAGGCTGGCTCACCTTAAATGCCGGTATGGCAGGCGGTGCGGATATCATCCTGATCCCTGAGATCCCTTATGATATCAAAAAGGTTGTGAACAAGATAGAGGAGCGTAACCGCAATGGCAGCAGTTTTACTATCCTTGCGGTGGCGGAAGGCGCAATTTCCAAAGAAGACGCAAAGCTTTCCAAGAAAGAATATAAAGAAAAAATGAAAAATTATAAATATCCTTCTGTTTCTTACGAGATTGCAGACCAGATCCAGAAGATGGCAGGATATGAGGTCAGGGTGACCGTTCCCGGCCATACTCAGAGAGGTGGAAGCCCCTGCCCTTATGACAGAGTTTTTGCAAGCCGTTTAGGTGCGGAAGCAGGCGAATTGATCCTGAAAGGTGAATATGGTTTTATGGTAGGGTATAAGAATCGTGAAGTGGTCAAGGTTCCTCTTGAGGAAGTCGCAGGGAAGCTTAAAATGGTAGCGCCTGACGCTTCTATCGTGAAAGAAGCTAAGATGTTAGGGATCAGTTTTGGTAATTAGTATTAAGAGGTATCAGGGAAGGATAAGGTCGATATGTCATATACAGCCCTTTACAGAAAGTTCCGGCCTGCTACATTTGAAGATGTGAAGGGACAGGACCATATTGTTACAACATTAAAAAACCAGATCAGGGCGAACCGGGCCGGTCATGCATATCTTTTCTGCGGAACCCGGGGAACCGGTAAGACAACGATAGCCAAAATATTTGCAAAAGCAGTGAATTGCGAAAACCCGGCGGAAGGGAGCCCTTGCGGGGAATGCGCCCTTTGCCGGGCAATTGCCGCAGGGGCAAGTATGAATGTGATCGAGATTGATGCCGCTTCCAATAACGGTGTGGATAATATTCGTGAGATCGTGGATGAAGTGACATACTCCCCGGCGGAGGGGAAGTATAAGGTCTATATCATTGATGAAGTCCATATGCTTTCCATAGGTGCTTTTAACGCACTTTTAAAGACATTGGAAGAACCGCCTTCTTATGTGATCTTTATCCTTGCCACTACGGAGGTGCATAAGATCCCGATTACAATTTTGTCCAGATGCCAGCGGTACGATTTCCGGAGGATCAGCATTGATACCATAGCCGGCAGGCTGAAAGAACTGACCGATAAGGAACAGGTACAGATTGAAGAAAAGGCCGTCCGGTATATTGCCAAGACGGCGGACGGGTCTATGAGAGACGCTTTAAGCCTTTTAGACCAGTGTATTGCGTTTCACTTTGGGCAGGAGCTTACCTACGACAAGGTCCTTGACGTGTTAGGGGCGGTGGATACGGAAGTGTTCAGCAGGATGCTGCGCATTGTTTTGGATGGCAACGTGACAGGCGCCATCGGGCTTCTTGAGGAAATCGTTATACAAGGGCGGGAGCTTGTCCAGTTTATAGCGGATTTTACTTGGTATTTGAGAAATCTTTTGCTTTTAAAGACGGCAGACGGGATAGAGGATATCATCGATGTGTCCACGGAAAACTTAGAAAGGCTTAAGGAAGAAGCACGGATGGCAGAATATGACGTGATCATGCGCTATATCCGGGTATTGTCAGAGCTTTCCGGCCAGGTCCGTTATGCCGCGCAAAAGAGGATTTTGATAGAAATGGGTCTGATCAAGCTGTGCAGACCTTCCATGGAAACGGATGTGCAGTCTTTAACGGATCGGATCAGGCAGCTTGAGGATAAGATAGAGAAAGGCGCTTTTACTGTCATGGCAGGAATGCCTATGACGGAGGCGGCTATGACGGCCTTAGAAGGCCAGACGGCTCTGGGAAAAGAAAAGAAGGAGCCGGCCCCTCTTGTGGCGGCGGTTCCCGAAGATATTGAACATGCGGTGGAAAAATGGTCTGCCATTGTAGGGCAGGCGGCCATGCCTATGAAGGCATATTTGAAAACAGCTTATCCCAGCCTTTCCGGGGATGGGAGCATGCTGGTGGTGGTGGAGGATGGACTCCCGTCGGATTATTTTAAAGAAGCTTCCCATAAAGAAGCACTGGAGAGAATGATCTCTGAATTTGCAGGAAAAGAAATTAAAGTGACAATACAAAGTACCCAGCAGGGGAAAGACCCAAGGGATACGTTTCCTGATTTGACGCAGGTGATCAGCCAGGCGATCAATATGGAAATAGAAATAGAAGATATGGAGGAATGATATGGCAAAGAGAGGCGGATTTCCCGGCGGGATGCCCGGAAACATGAACAATCTGATGAAGCAGGCACAAAGGATGCAGCGCCAGATGGAGGAAAGCCAGAAGGAACTGGAGGCGAAAGAATTTACGGCCAAAGCGGGAGGCGGAGCCGTTGAGGTCACTGTTACCGGCAAGAAAGAAATCACGAAAGTAAAGCTATCCCAGGAGGTCGTTGATCCGGATGATGTGGAAATGTTAGAAGATCTGGTGATGGCGGCTGCCAACGAGGCACTGCGCATGGTGGAGGAAGCCAGCCAGGAAGCAATGGGTAAGATGACAGGCGGATTAGGGCTGGGAGGAGGCCTTCCCTTCTAATGGATCTGTATAGCGGTCATATTAACAAGTTAATTGATGAATTGTCGGGATTGCCGGGGATTGGCTCGAAGTCAGCGCAGAGGCTTGCCTTCCACCTGATCAATATGCCAAAGGATAAAGTGGGCAGGCTTACCAAGACGATACTGGACGCAAGAGAAAATGTCCGTTACTGCAGGGAGTGTTTTACCTTGACGGACAGCGAAATATGTCCGGTGTGTGCCAACGGGAAACGGGATCACGGCACCATTATGGTAGTTGAAAATACCAGAGATCTTGCCGCATACGAAAAGACGGGCAAATACGAAGGTGTTTATCATGTGCTCCATGGGGCAATTTCCCCTATGCTGGGCATAGGGCCGGGGGATATACGCTTAAAAGAGTTGATTTCCCGGTTAGAAGGGGATGTGGCTGAAGTGATCATTGCCACAAATTCCAGTCTGGAGGGGGAGACTACGGCTATGTACATCAGCAAGCTGATCAAACCCACAGGGATCAAGGTGACCAGAATCGCCAGCGGCGTACCCGTGGGGGGTGACTTGGAATACATAGACGAGGTAACGCTTCTTCGGGCGTTAGAGGGCAGAGTTGAAATTTAAAAACAGGGAGGTATCAGCAGATGGTGACAAAAGAGCTTTTTGGAAAAACGGTTGACGGAACCGAAATCTATAAATATTGGATCGAAAATAAAAAGGGTATGAAAGCGGCCGTGATCAATTACGGTGCGATCCTTGTAAATCTTTTGGTTCCGGATTCTGAAGGCAATGTGGATGATGTGGTACTGGGGTATGGTTCTTTGGAAGATTATTTTGAAAACGGAAGCTTTTTTGGCGCTACGGTAGGGCCCAATGCCAACCGGATCGGAGGCGCTTCCTTTGAACTTGACGGCGTCAGATATCAGTTAGATGTCAATGACGGCGTAAATAATCTTCACAGTCATGTGAAAGAGGGATACCACAAGAGAGTATGGGATGCCGAAGAAGGGGAGGATCAGGTCAGGTTTTCGTTAAAAGACCAGGATGGCAGCATGGGCTTCCCGGGAAACAAGGAAATACAGGTTACTTATACACTGACGGATGAGAATGCGCTGGAGATTCATTACCAGGGCAGCAGCGATCAAAATACAATCATCAATATGACTAACCACACCTATTTTAACCTGGCAGGCCATGGGAAGGGAACGATTCATGATCATGTACTTACCTTAAACGCATCCCATTATACGCCCATCGTGCCGGGGGCTATTCCCACCGGTGAGATTGCATCGGTTGCGGGAACGCCTTTTGACTTTATGACGGAGAAACGGATTGGGGAAGAAATCGGAGCGGACAATGAACAGCTAAAGATGACAGGGGGGTATGATCATAACTGGGTTCTTGACGGTGCTGATGGGAAAATCAGAAAATTTGCGGATGTGAAAGAGCCGGAGAGCGGGCGGTGTATGGAAGTGTTTACAGACCTTCCCGGAGTCCAGTTTTATGCAGGGAACAGTATCACCCAGCAGACCGGAAAAGAGGATGTGGAGTACGGGCCAAGAAGCGGCTTCTGCCTGGAAACGCAATACTATCCGGATACGGCTAATAAGCCCCAATTTCCTTCTTGTGTATTTGGCCCTGAAAGGAAGTATGATACCACTACGGTTTACAAGTTTATATAAAGAAAATGAAAAGATATGGGAGTGTATCTCATATCTTTTTGATAGATAGGGAATGTGGGGAGTTTTTGACGACGGATTAAGGGCCTTTTGGCAGCTTGTTTGTGTTAGACTGAAAAAAACAGTCTAAACGGGGTAAGGATATGAAGCTGCCAGAAATTGTGAAACGAATCGGATACACAGATGGAGAAGACCGCATTTATGTGGAGGATTACGTATACAGCTATTTAAAGGGGCTGCGGGAAAAACGGGAGTTAATTCCCCTTAGGGCGGCATTGTTTGGACATGCCGTTCGAAAGGACGCAATACGGTATTATTTTATTTACGGGGCCTGCTGTATTGTGGAAGAGTTTTCTTTCGGCGGAAAAGAGGAACAAGTGAGGAAAGAATTTTTCCCCGAATATGAGCTGATTGGTTATGTGAATATCTGCAAAAACAGCCGGCTTTTGGAGGACAAGGGTAAAGGCTATTTTGTCTTTTATGAAGCGAACGAACCTATGCAGCGTTATCTGGCTTTTTGTTTTGAAAGAGAAAACAAAAGAGGAGGAAAAAAAGCGGAAGAGAACACAGGCATTAGGGAAAGCGCCCGGCCGGGAAGGACAAAAGGCGGACGGGCAGTTGGAGAAGCGGTAAAGCGGTTTTTTTATGGAATGGGAATTTTGATTTTGGCAATAGCCATAAATACCGTCAATGATTATGGCAGGATGTACGGTTTTGTGGAGATGACAGGAATGGCGGCCCAGGTAGCGGAAAAATAGAAGGAAAATGATTGGGTTTTGGACGAAGCATGATTAATATACGTAATTATTTGAAAGAAAAAGAAAAAAGAAAGAGTACTAATAGGAGCGTTGATTATAAAGAGAGAATCCGCAGCCATAAACTGTCAATTTTTTATAGGGCGGCATTGGGGATTTTTCTGGCTGTTGTACTGGTTGCTTTTTTGATCATTCACTGGAAAAATAAAGTTTTTACCGACAGTGTGATAGCTGATACGGCGCCGATTACCGTAGTGCAGGGAGCGGTCGTGGAAAACCTTGACGGTTATGTCCTTCTATATAGTAAAGACGGGGCAAGCTGTCTGGATACAAAGGGGCAAGCTGTCTGGAACAGGACTTATGAGATGCAGACCCCGCTTTTGTCGGTTTCCGGGCAGACGGCAGCGATTGGTGATTATAATGGGCGGTCTATTTACGTGGTGGATAAAGCGGGGGAAAGAGGGGTGGTCAATACCAATCTTCCCATCAGGAACCTGTGTGTTTCGGAAAATGGTGTTGTGGCGGCAGTGTTAGACGACGCCAATACCATTAGAATCAATGTTTATAACGGGAATGAAAATACGGAAAACGCTATCGTGAATGCGAAGGCAAGGATGGACAAAAGCGGATATCCGGTGAGTATTTCCCTATCGACCAACGGAAAACTTATGGCGGTTTCTTATTTGTATGTTGACAGTGGGAACATGAAATCTTCCGTTGCTTTTTATAATTTTGGCGAGGTAGGTCAGAACAAAGCGGATAATTATGTCAGCGGATATGACTATTTGAATACAGTGGTTCCGTTTGTGCGTTTTATGGACAATGATTCATCTTTTGCGGTTTCGGATGACAGGATCGTGTTTTTTGCGGGGGCAGAAGTTCCCACCAATATCGCCACAAAGTTTTTGGAAGAAGAGGTACAAAGCATTTACTATGATGAAAACTATGTAGGGCTGGTATTTCATAATGCAAGCGGGGAAGGGGCATACCGGCTTGACGTGTATGACAGTGCAGGAAATAAAGCCGGATCTTTGTTTTTTGACATAGAGTATACGGATATCATTTTTAACAAGGACCAGGTGATTATTTATAGTGATAAAGAATGTCAGATCAGCAGTATAAAAGGTGTGAGTAAATTTTTGGGCAGTTTTGAAAAGAATACTTCTTTGCTGATTCCGACCAATTCTGCATACCGGTATATGGCAGTGACATCTGATTCTATAGATACCATTGAATTGAAATAGGGAAGAAACATAATGTACTATATAGCATTGATTATTGTAGCATTGATTTTTATATGGCGGATCGTGGCGGGGTTTCGGAAAGGGATGGTACAGGAGATCATTTCTCTGATCGCTATGGTGGCTGCCGGAATCTGCATCTTATTGATCCTGGGGGCGGTAGGTAACTACCTGAACCATGAAATTGGGAAGTTAGTTCAGATGATAGTGGTGTTGTTTGTGGTATGTGTCGTGTACCGTCTGGTGCACACACTGTTCGTATCATTGGAACTGATATCGAAGCTGCCGCTGATCAAATGGGTGGATAAACTGTTAGGGGCAGTGGTGGGATGTGCGGAAGCAGTTTTGATAGTGGGAATTTTCGTTTACTTACTAAAAAATTGGGGGCTGTCCTTTTTGCAGTGACCTTCTGTTATGCGTCGTATGCTGTGGGAGGAGAAAACCGCTGTTTTTGGTGGTTTTTTTGGCTTCAAAAAAAATTGTAAAAAAATTGGAAAAATATGTTGACAATAATTACATCATCTGATATATTATAAAAGTCGCACGTCGGAAGTACTCCGAAAGCGAAAAATGCCTGATAAAGTGTGTCTGAGCAAGACCTGTTTTGAAGGCAGGAAGCACCTTGACAAATAAACAGCAATGCAGACCTGAAAATTCAGAGAGAATAATTCAGAGAACAGCCTGAAGGAAACTTCAGGGACCTAGAGACAGTAAAAAGGAACGGAAAGAAGCCAGAAGAGGTTTTGGA
>CAJULP010000084.1 GCA_910587295.1 uncultured Lachnospiraceae bacterium
TCCAAAACCTCTTCTGGCTTCTTTCCGTTCCTTTTTACTGTCTCTAGGTCCCTGAAGTTTCCTTCAGGCTGTTCTCTGAATTATTCTCTCTGAATTTTCAGGTCTGCATTGCTGTTTATTTGTCAAGGTGCTTCCTGCCTTATTATAAGGCGTGTCTTGTTCATCTTGTTCAGACGCAACTCAATCATCATATCATGGTCTGATTCATATGTCAAGACTTTTTTTAAATTTTTATAACTCTCCACTGCCAAATCATGCGGTGGGCTTACATTGTAACATTGACATTAGCATTTTGTCAATACACATGTTGGAAAAAATTTGGAAGCATCATTTGATGCCTCCAATCTCATTGGCAGCTTAAACGGAGAAAGAGGGATTTGAACCCTCGCGCCGGTCACCCGACCTACACCCTTAGCAGGGGCGCCTCTTCAGCCTCTTGAGTATTTCTCCTCATCTGAATTACACCGCTACCAATTTGAAATGCGCTATTACAACGCAAGTGTTATTATACAAAAGCAAATTTTATTTGTCAATGGTTTTTCTGTTTGATTTTGCTAATTATTTTGATATTGTGCAATTGTCCTCTCAATCCTCTTTTTAACTTCCTCTGCAATCTCCACTGTTTTCATACCTTTGTACTCATCATAATAGATTGGCTTCATATAAATAACTGTCACCACAACCGGATGAATATTATTTTCATCAAAAGGTTTAAACGAATCGATCAACGCACACGGAACAATTGGACATTTTACTTTCGTCGCACTTTTGAAGCTCCCACCTTTAAACTCTAAAAGCTTATTTCCCATCCTGCTTCTGGTTCCTTCGGGAAATATCAAAAAATTCTTGCCATTTTTAACATCCTCCGCAACAGCGTTGATCACTTTCAGGGATTGTTTTAAATCTTCCCTGTCCATGGGATATGCCTCTAGCGCTCTGATGACCTGCTTTAAAAGGATAATATTACTTGCTTCTTTTTTCGCCACAAAAGAAAAAGGCCTTGGACATGAATCCAAAAATACAAGTACATCAAACATACCCTGATGGTTAGGAAAAAAGATAAATCCATCCTGATCTGGAATGTTTTCCAATCCATGTACTTTAATCTCTACTCTTCCGGCATGATTTGCTTTCTTTGTCACCTTTTTTATTACCTGAAAAGATTCTTCATAAGAAATCTTTTTACTCACGCCACAATACCAAATTCTGAACAGATAATAAGGAGCTTTTAAGAACAGTCTTATGACCATCAATGCAATCCTCATAATTCCTCCCTGTATGCCTCTGTGGCTGTTTCATACAAATTATTGCCTTTGGCATCAATCACTACAATAACCGGAAAATCTTTCACCAACAGCTTACGGACAGCTTCCGTCCCCAGATCGTCGTACGCAATCACTTCAGAACTGATAATGGACTTAGACAACAAAGCTCCCGCCCCGCCTACTGCCGCAAAATATACGGCACAGTTCCTGACGATTGCTTCTTTTACTTCATCTGTCCTTTTTCCCTTTCCAATCATTCCCCGCAGCCCTAAATCCAAAAGCGCCGGGGTATACTTATCCATTCTGCTGGCAGTTGTGGGGCCCGCTGACCCAATCGGCCTCCCTGCTCTTTCCGGAGATGGACCCATATAATAAATCAAATTGTTTTTTAAATCAAAAGGCAGTTCTTCGCCTTGCTTTAATGCTTCATACATTCTCTTGTGTGCGGCATCCCGTGCTGTGTATATCGTTCCTGTTATATACACATAATCGCCACTTTTCAACTCTTTTGCAATCTCATCACTAAACGGCGCTTCTATATGCCTGTCCATATCATAATAATCCTCCATGTTTTCAAAAGCCTGCAAATTTGGGCACAAGCACAAATTTGACTGTGAAAAATTTATTTTTCACAGTATCCTTCTTTAGTATCCCTCTATAATCGTTGTCGCACATATGGCTCAAGCCATTTAGAGGATTCTAACACAATGCCGGTTTACATGGCAGCAAATGTTTACCGCCACCGGAAGCCCTGCTATATGTGTGGGATAAGTATTAATATTTACCGCTAACGCTGTTGTGCTGCCTCCTAGTCCGCCCGGCCCTATGCCTGTTTTGTTGATCTTTTCCAAAAGCTCCCGTTCCATATCGCTGACATATGGAATAGGCGAGTGCTCACCTACAGGACGGGTCAGTGCCAGTTTTGAAAGTAATGCACATTTTTCAAATGTTCCGCCAATTCCTACGCCTATCACCATAGGCGGGCAGGCATTCGGCCCCGCGTCTTTTACTGCCGTAAGAATCGAATCCTTTACACCTTCTATCCCGTCTGCCGGCTTTAACATAAAAATACGGCTCATATTTTCACTTCCAAATCCTTTCGGGGCTATCGTTATCTTAATTCTGTCTCCTGAAACGATGTCATAATGAATAACCGCAGGTGTATTATCTCCTGTATTATTACGGATAATCGGATCACCTACCACTGACTTGCGCAGATAACCTTCCCGGTACCCTTGCCTGACTCCTTCATTAACCGCATCTGTAATAAGACCGCCCTCCACATGAACATCCTGGCCAATCTCCACAAACAAAACAGCCATTCCGGTATCCTGGCAAATTGGTATCTGATCCTTGGCTGCAATATCCAAATTATCCTGTAGCTGACACAGGATTTTTTTCCCCAATGGAGATTTTTCCGCATCTGCCGCTCTTTTTAATGCCTGATTCATATCATCCGTTAAGAAATGATTTGCTTCAATACACATCTCTTTAACGTTTCTGATAAGATTTTCAACATTGACTACTCTCATTTCATCCGTTCCGCCCTTATTCCGTAATTGTTCTTTTGATACGCTCCAGCTCTTCCCGATCGGGTTCTCCTGCGATATATTTTAAAATTTCTCCATCATTTTTATATCTGGGTATCAAATGCATATGAAAGTGGTTCACGGTCTGTCCTGCAGCCTCACCGTTATTTTGAACAAGATTGAATCCATCGCATTTTAACTTATCCGTCATGTGAATCATCATTTTTTTGGCAAGCTTAATCACATCTGCCGCCGCTTCTTCCGGAAGCTCATAAAAATCCGCATAATGGCTCTTTGGCATAATTAATGCATGACCCTTGGTCGCCGGCCCTACATCTAATATTATCTTATAGTTCTCATCCTCATATAGTGTATGTGATGGGATTTCACCTGCAATAATCTTACAAAATATACATTGCTCCTGTTTCATAATAAAAGTATTCTCCTTCCTGGTTTATAATGTTCTTTCTATAAATACAAAAATCTGATCCAATGTGCGGAGAATTTTAAAATCACCTTTCATTTTCATAGCTCCGCCCATAAATGCCCTTTGAAACGTCATTCTTCCATAAATGATGTCATTAATCGTCTCCCGGTTTATATGGATCTCTACATCCGGACTTTCCGTATTGCCATAATAATAGTTATTGGCCGCACCGTTTATTTCAATGATCAACGGCTGTTTTTTTCCTTCAATCTGGATTTTATAAACAGCCTTGAAACCAGGCTGGGGAACAAAATGTTCCTTAAACTCCTGAATAAATTCTTCTTTTCTCTCTTCCTGCTCACTGCTTCCCATCATATCCCTGAATAAGCTGGTCAATTCCTGAATATCTTCTTTTTGCCTTTTTACGTAGCTGTCATCTGCTGCGTACCTTGATAGTTGTTCTGACTCCTGAGGCGTTAAATCTGTATTTTTGGTAATTGCAACCTTTTGCTTTACTGCCTGGTTGCTGGCAGGAAAACTGGTCATCTTTTGATTGATGGTACGATACATATTTTCGGCCCGCTTTTCAATGATTCTGTTATAATCTTCATTTCCCTCAAATATTGACGTATCCGCAATATAACCACAAATACCGCTGCAAGGAAGGCCCCCTAAAATTTCCCACGCATTTGCAAGGGCTAGTTTCCCTTCCCTTTCCCCATATGTGGTTGACATGGCTACCGGACACATATAAGTTCTGGATATCTTTTCTTTATCCCCATAAAGCCAGCACGCATCTAAAAACTGATACATGTAGCCGCCAATTCCAAACCACTCCACCGTTGACGCAAGGATGATGCCATCTGCCGTCTTTAAGGTTTGAGGCAGTGTAGTGATAGTATTTTTAAGCTCGTATAAGTTAAATCTTTCAATTGTAACATGAAGCTCCTCAAGCACTTCCTGCATTTTGTTAATGACATATAAGGTAGGGTCATCCATCAATCCTCTGCCGCCATAATAAATATTAATCTTCATACCAGATCCGCCTTTCTACTAACTGCTATATTTAGTATAAAGCGGTTTTTTCTATCTGTAAATAAATTTTAATTTTCCCAAACGGATTTCATCACCCGGCTCGATCAATTCCGAAGAATTAGGGGCAAGGCGCATGCCATTCCGGAAAGTTCCATTTGTGGAATTTAGATCTGTAATATAAATCTTATTTCCCGACCGGGTAAATCTGGCATGCATCCTGCTGATACTTTTTTCATGAATCACCATATCCACCATACCGGCTAATTTCCCTACCGTCAAAGGAACCCGGCTCAGATCAATATGATATTTATTTTTCCAATCCGTTCCATACAGCTTATTTTCGCAATTTTCAGTCCATGGGATAAACACCGTATTTCCCACATCCGACTCTGCGTCTTCTAAAACACTATTTTCAAAAGTAGGCGTATAACGGTACTCAAAGGCTTCTTCTCTAACCTCTTTTTGCTGTTTCCTTCGGAAAATAAAGGGTGCGAAATACCAGCCTGCCAAGCCAAGCAAAACTGCAATGATAACAGCCCATCCTGCAGCCAGATAGATTTCCTCCTGATAAGAAAGTTCATAAAAACACAAAATATAAGTCAGTATCCCTGCACCCGCCACAGCAAATGCAATAAAAGGAAGCAGTTTTAAAATTCTCCTTATTTCTTCCGGCTTTTCTGCATTCTGATGTATCCTATCCGAACTCATCTCTTCCTTCGGAAGAATAAACTCTCTTTCATCTTCACCATGATCATTTCCCCGTCCTGACACAGTTTCCGTTTCTGATTGGCTGAAATTTTTTTCACTTTCATGACTATCTTGAAACCACTCTAAAACCTCATCTAAAACAAACTGTTCCTTTTTTACCAAATCAGCTAAACGATATACCATTTCCACTGCTTCTAAATCTTCATTATCCACACTCTTAATAAAAAAATCCATTAAATCATCAAGTGTTCCCTCTTCCGGGTCCGGATAATACAGAAAATACATATCCTTTGTTCCAATATCCTGAAAAATATACTCCGGCAATAACACCAGACAGCTTCCATCAAGCAGATATTTTTGCAGCACGTCATTGATCACTTTTAACTGCACAAAAAACTTACGCAAAAAATCCATTCCAATCCTTTTTCCGTCAAACAAACTGCGGAGACTTTGCTTAGATGTAATTTCGCAATAAAGCAGCAGTTCGTCATTAATATGTTTTTCAGCAGTGGGTATCAATCCCCTTATGTTATTTTCTGTCAGCATTTTTCTTTGGTATACATTTTCCGACAGACAGTTACTATCCTTGATGATCAGATAATTATGTTTGTAATCCTTATAATATTTTGTATCCAGCATTTTAATTTTTTCTCCCTTCCTTAATCATCTTTATTGGATTATATTTTTGTATACGTGTTACATACGGAGTCCGATTCCCTTGATACCAAGCCTCTATCCGAACCCATTCTTGTTCCGTCTCGCAACATCCTTCCTGATAAAAATAAAGAGGATATCTCTGCTTCCGGTCATTTAACCTTTCCTCCACATAAGCCTTAGCCTGCCAGGTTTCTGCCTGACCATAAATCACTTCACCGTAACTATCTGTACCATACGTAAAACATCCGGCACGCATGCCAAGCAAAAATAAATCTTGGGTAATTGCGCAGCGGCAGTACAAAAACAATGCCGACAAAATGATCAGCAGATAAAGAAACAGCACCATAGGCATAACCAAAGAAGCTTCTATCGAACAATATCCTTTAAAACGTTTACCCATAAAAAAGCAAAACCTCCATTCCCAAAAGCAAAAACGGAATAAATGGTATCGGTTCCTTTCTCTTTTTGACCAGACATACCGCCGCAAATATTCCGGCCAGCATTATCGCAATACCTAAGATCCAAAGCGCCTGCCAGCCACCCAGCCATAACCCCAGCGCCATCACTGCCATTCCATCCCCAGCTCCAATCTTTTCCTTAGATACCACAGCTAATAGTACTAAAAACAATCCCGGTAAAAGACTGCCTATTATCCCGGCGGCAGCCTGTCCATTTCCCGGCATTATCCTGCAGATCAGCGCAAGTGCCCCAAATCCGATTACCTTCTTAACTGATATTTGCTTTTCTTTAATATCCTGCGCTGACAGTAAAGCAAGGAAAAGGAGCGCCCCGCAATATGTAATATATCTCATAATCAACCTCCGCATTTAACACAAGGAGCGTATCCTTGTACCGCCTTACTTAGCTCGACCATATAAACAGTTCTTTTTATGGAGGAACAATCCGAACGCCCATGGAATTTAATCCCATCGGAAGTAACGTATACCGTTCCTTCCCCCTTAGGCCCACATCGCTCACAAGCATAATATTTTCCACCGGAAGCATTCCTGATCTCCGCCACCTGTCTGCTCTCGATCGCCCTGATCGAGATCCTAAGATAAGTACAGTCATAGGACTTATGGTATTTAGTTCCTGTTTTCGTGATATAGACGCAGACATCTTCCTCCACGTTCCTGTCTGCATTTTCATTTCCGAAATATCCCGTCCACCCATGGCCAAAATACTCATCTTCAAAATGAATATCTCCTATGGGAAGCCAAAAGAGAAACGGTTTTATGCCATAGTCCACCTTTAAGTGTACAATTCCGTTCGTGTCAGCCGAGGACAAATCCTGTATGTTGATTCCTCCTTCTCCGCCCGATACACATAAATATGAAAAAGGCTGTCCACGCATATACGCTGCAATATGTTCTGTTGCATCTTGCCTTGGAGCGCCCTCATACTTTATTTGGTATGCTGCAGACGCATAGAAATTCCCTGCCTGATGAAGCGCATGCTGTATGTTTGACTGAAGCCTTACTGTCTCAATGCTAAGCAGCACGGTCATGATGAAAAACAAAAATATCGGCAAAACCATACTGCCTTCTAAAGCCATACTCCCTTTCAAAGAAGCGGAGGAAAAGAAAAGTGCTCTCCCCGCTGACTCTTTTTCAGGTTCTGTAAGCGCACTGAGAGAAGGGATATTTGCTGTTGGTTTCCTTAAAACTTGTCTTCTAAAAGAGAGCACCTTTCTTTACCTCCGCTTTGCTTTAAAAATATCCGTATTTTCTAAACAGCCGCATAGGCCCCATACCGCCGCCGCGGGCGGTGAGCAATGCTTCATATCTCTCAATACACCAATCCATACAAAAACCTATATTTCCTTTACGGTACCGGATATCCATCTCCATGATATCCATAGCCCGAAGGTTTAACCGATAATCATCCATCAGAACCAGCATTCCTGCCAAATACTGACTATAGGTAAGCCCGCTGTCACCGCTGCCGTCATAAAGACTGCCTGAAAGCACTTTTTCCACGGACATTTGATGTTGTTTTTTTCTGAGGGGAACGCTTCCTCCCCCATATAAAGTTTTTAGATCACTGACACTTTCCAAAAACGCACAGGCATAAAGAATGCTTTCCGCCACCGGATCGGCAAATTCAGCTTTCAAGATCACTGCCTGCAGCTTACCTGCCGCATCTAACGCCTGTTCCCACAAGGTGCCATCCGCCAGCGCCAATTCTGCATTATCCGCAAAGCGCCAACGGAAGATACGTTCCGCTGTTTCTTTCATATTTTCCAGATCCGACCCTTTCCCTGCCGCCAAATACTCTATCTGACAGCAAAGCAGCGACCCTTCTCTGTAATCTTTAAAGCACCCCATTTGATCAAACAAATATGCAAGAAAAACTTCTTCGTCCTGTTCATAGGCCCGGTCTTTTGACGCCGTATTGACTGCCCCTCTGTGGGAAATGAAACTTCCAAGTTCTACTCCCACCGGATTCAAAGCTTCCAGACCTGCCCCTGCCAGATAAAGGGTATCGCTTCCCGTAAGCCCATATACCCAGTCTGCCGGGTTGGAAAGCGGTACTTCCTCCCACTTTCCTTGTTCATTTTGAATAAGTGGGAGTTCCATTCCTGATAGCTGGTCCATAATCCTGCTCCAAACTGCCAACGGATTACTGCCATCTAGCAGCGCAAAGTCATTTTTATTCTCTGCGGCGCCACTTTCTTTCCGGACTATCCCCACATCTTTTGCATAGCCAACCGCCTGGCTCCTCATAGACGCACCCGCCTGCGCCGCGGCGGTCTCAATATAAGTGATCTCCACTTCCTCCGGCGAAACCCTGCCCCACGGTCCATGCTCTCCGCTTAAAATATCTGATGTGTTTCTTTCCACATAAAACCGAAGCCTGTCCTCCACATTTTCTACTGCAGGAGCATCACCTAAATAAGATGCATCTACGTAAAGAAGTCCGTATCTTTCAAATAACTCCATGTGATATTCTGACAAGACCGCATTCATCCCAATATCTGCCGCACATTCAAAACGTACTTTTTCCCCGTTTCTCACCGCATTAAAAGTAAGAAACAAGATAAAACCGGTGAATATGGACAAGGATAACGCCAGAAATACCGTTAAATACCCTTTCATCATGCTAAAATGGCAGAACTGTCCGCTGCAATCTTTTCAAAAATAATCTCTGCAAGATCCTGTATCTGGTTTTTAAAGATCAACACCAGACCGATCAGCACCACAATGATCAAAATCATCTCCACGGTTCCCATTCCTTTATTATTTAAGCCCTGTCCTAATAAACGTTTTAATTCTTTTCTCATTCACACCCCATCCTTTCTGTTACATGCTTCCAAAATCCAGATATGCCGGCAGCAAAATCAACATCATTACGATCATTAACATCAGCATCATGGGAATCAATAATTTTGTTCCTGCCTCTTCCCCGGCCTTTTTCGCATAGTTTCTGCGGTCCTCCTGGGCACTGTCCACTTCACCTGCCAGGAGCTGTAAAAGCTGGTTATTTCCCTGTTTTAAGTGCACTCCAAGCAGAAAACTAAGTCTTCGATATCTCATATCCGCACACCTTCGACCCCAATCCTGATATACCTGTTCTTCTGCCGCTCCATTCTCCATCTGAAAGCAGGCTGTTTTAAGCTCTTCGTATAAATACTGCTTTCCTTTTGACCGCTTCTGCTTTGCAAGGTCCAAAGCAATTCTGGCAAAAGCTTTTTTTACCGTAAGCCCCGCCGCCAGATATAGCCGCAGCATACTGACAAACCCTGCATACTCAGCCATAAGCTGCTTATTTCTTTGCTGCATACTTTTCTTTAAGTCATGATCCATCCCCCTTCCCACCAATATACTGATAAACAAAAATAATATAAAAATGTAAATTCCGGCATTTACTTTTTGCTCTTTCCAGACCACCTTCTTTCCGTCTATATTCTCAGGAAGTGTCAATTCCTTTTGACGATTCTTTATTTGTTCTTCATTTGACAGGGCACTTTCCAGGGAACGAAAAAACCGCTCCTCCTCTTCGAGAACCTCCGGCATCAATAAGATATCCCATTCAAAGGTATCGCCAACCTCCTGTTCCCTGTCCTTTATCGTGACCCTAAGGGCTACGGTCTCTCCCTTTGCCGCAATTCCTTCCCGGTCTATCTTTCCGGTCACGTCAATTTTATCTTTGTTGCCGCTATCCCAGCTTAAGACAAACGGATAACCTTTCACTGCAAAAGGCAGCCTGAGATTTTTCTCTACATGCCGTAAATCCTGATTATCTCCTTTGATCATATCCGGTAAAAGCCGTGAAAGTTCTTCCATTAATATTTCTTTTTCCCTCACCGTGTACTGTCTCTCACTTACAGGAAATATGATTTTTCTGCTCCATTCCCCTGCCTTTGCCAATAAGGTAACCTGATAATCACCTGCACCCCATTCATTTCTGATTAAATGTGCCCCATCTGCCAGTCTTGTCTCCATTCGGCTGCTCAAATGAAAACTTACGGCAGACACCAACCCAATGACCACTATAATTCCCATGATCGTTCCTTTTTTCTTTTGATACTCTCGATATAATTGTTCCGGATCATTGGGGGAATGAAGCTGCTCCAGCATATTTCGTACTGCTACATTTTTTCTGATTACCGGCCCTGGTCCGTCCTTAAATCCTCGCTTATTCCATACATCTTTAAACAATTTCATCCCAAATCTCCTTACAGTTTTACAAAAGCAATCTTCCTTGACAGTATATAGGCTCCCAGGTAAACACCAAGACATAACGTCATGACAGCGGTTCCCGCCAAAGAATGATATAACTTATCAAAATACCCCGGCGAAGTAAGATTGACGTAAAGCATGATCAAAAATGGCATAGCATTCATAATTTTTTGCTCTAGTTTTCTGGCGCTCAACAATACTTCTATTTCTTTTTCCGTTTCCATTTTCTTTACGATTATTCCCGCTGTCTTTTCCATCACCCCAGCCATATTGCCGCTATATTTCCCGGAGATTTCATAAACAGCCGCAAACTCCTGGATTTCGGGGATATCCGTCCAATCGCCCATTTGACGCCACAAGGTGGAAAAATCCACATTATTTTCTCTGCCGGTTTTTAAGATCCGGAGCATCTTGCAGATGCTGCTGTCCTCACCATACAAAAGCTTCATGTCCGGATAGCTGGAAAGAAATGCATTTTCCGCAGAATATCCCGCCTTTTGACCTGTGGATACCAGCATCAAAAGCTCTTTAAACTGCTCCTTTGCCATATCCTTCTTTTTTAAGATCAGCTCCTTTATTTCTGCCCTGTAGTACATGACGCCAACCAGCCCAAGGGGAAACATAGCCCAAAGTGACCGGTAAAAGAAATAGTTAAGTATGCTTACAGCTGCCACACATTTTAAAAATATGATTGCTTTTTCTGATCTGCGCACCGCCAAAAGTGTTCTATCCTTCTCCAATCCGCCTTAATCCCCCCAGTATTTTTCCGTCTTCGCCGATTCCTGTCTGCTCAAAACAAAAGACTGTGTGCATCTGAACCTCCCCGTCCACAATCCCATCGGGCTTAGCAATCTCCAAAACCCGCCTGCTGCCGTCCTTTAACCTGCCCAAGTGGATCATATAGTGAAATCCTGCGGCAACCTGCTTACGGATGGCAGATATGGGCATTTCCATCCCCATTAAAACCATGGTTTCCAGCCTGCTCACCACATCCCGCACACTGTTTGCATGAACGGTGGTCATAGCACTGTGTCCCACATTTACACTTTGCAACATATCAACAGCTTCCTTTCCTCTGACTTCCCCCACTATGATCCGATCTGGCCTCATCCGAAGAGATGCTTTAATCAGATCCCTGATTGTAATTTCCTTACACCCTTCCACATTGGCATTCCGGGTCTCTAAGCTGACCAGATTGGCAATCCCTCCTATCTGCAATTCCGCACTGTCTTCAATGGTGATTACTCTTTCCTCTTTGGGGATAAACTGTGACAGAACATTTAAGAAAGTGGTCTTTCCGGATCCGGTTCCGCCGGATACCAGAATGTTGCACCCCGCCCTCACCTGCTCCTTTAACCAATCCCTGCATTCTTCGGTTAATGACCCGAAGGATAGTAATTGTTCCACCGTCACGGGATTTTGCGGAAAACGCCGAATGGTCAGGATAGGCCCATTTAATGCCACCGGGTCTAGCACCACGTTTACCCTTGCCCCATCCTTTAGCCTGGCATCTACAATAGGGGATGACTCATTGACAACCCGGTTACACTCCGAGGTGATCTGACGAATCACATGCTTTAATTTTTCTGCCGAGTCAAATTGAATCCCCAGTTTTTCCAGTTTTCCATGCCTCTCCACAAATATCCCGTAGATGCCGTTGACCATGATCTCCGTTATTTCCTGATCCTCTATCAACTCTTGGAGGATACCCAATTGCCTCACCGCATGAAAAACATCCTTCCGGAGTTTCTCCCTTAGGGCCATGTCCAGATATTGCCGCTTGCTCTCTGCCATAACCTGCTCATCGATCAGTTCCATGATCCGTCTCTCTGACAAATGCTTCGATAAGTCTATTCTGCCTATGATCTGATCCTGCAGTTCCTTCATTGATTTTCTGCACATATCCATTTCGCCTTCTCCCATTCACGATTTTTATAACAGATCTGGAAATACCTGTTTTTTGATATATGCCGCCAGATCTCCATAAGTCAGTTCTTCTATCCGGGCAGGAAGCTCTCTAAAGATCGGCAGCTTCCACTTCGTGGTCTTAACATTGATATCTCCATAATTCATATATTCCAATGCTTTTTCGTACTGTTCGATCTTGGCCATTGCCAGCCCGTCATCCCTGGATATCGTATAAATGCGCGTACAGTTCCTTAAAATATCCCACAGGTCCAGCACATTGTCGGACAGATCCAGGATCAGGTATTCATACTCACTGGTCTTTTCCAGTTCTTTAAATAAATCCATCCACTGGCCACCCCGTATGCCTGCCAGGTTCTGATAAATTTCGGAAGGTGGGATAAAATCAAGTCCGTTGACTGTTTCAACCATGCTTTCCAGCCGGTAGGAAAGTTTTTCCCTCGCACACTCGAAGTAATACATTAAATCCGAGATATCATTTTCAAACTGCTTGTTTAATAATCTGGAAAAACCGGAATATGTTTCAAAATTCAAATAAAGTGTCTTATATTTCCTGGCCAGCATCTGCCCTAAAGTAAGGGAAAATGTTGTCTGCAGGCAGCGCCCTATAGGCGTATAAATACCGATGATCTTCATTTTCTGGATCCCGGTCCTTAAGGTAGATGGAACTGTTTCTGATCTGTCTGTGTAATAAGCCATGATCTCGTGAAGGATATTTTCACTGGATTGGTATTTATTGATATGATGCAGAGCTTTATTCAGATTTTTTCCGCTTTCGCTTAAGATGATAATATGTGGAATTTGAAGGGTTTCCACCGCTCCCTCATAAGTACTTTCTGAGATGAGGAGACATTCAATATCTTTTATTTTACTACAGGAATAAAACTTTCCTTTGTCCGTAAAGACATATACCTCAAAAGGTAAATTCAGTTTTTCCCCTATAAAATCCATTAACCGATATGCATAGCTCTCCTCGCTGTCATAAATCGCAAGGATCTTTTTATTCACTAATACCCCCTTTTCTAAAACAATCTGCTTTTGTTCTAAATTACTGGTTCTTTGGAAGGAAACCTTCCTGTTGAGCTTTAGAGTCTGGCGCTGTACCGGCGCCCTTTGATCAAATTGAAGAAAAAGAACGTTCTTGTTTGTGAAACCGATTATATACAAAAAATATCAGCTTGTCCAGTACTTTTTTAAAATTTTTATAATTTGTTACTTTTTCACAAAAGCATATAAAAATTTATTCCATAAAGTACGGCAACCCCCGGAAATCCGAGGAATGCGGATGTCAAAAAAGTAATTACATTATACCCAACCTCCATAGCGGGCATCCGGCTTTCCATAAAAAAATTCAAAAAATAAACAATCAGCATACCCGATATCCCCCGCAGCACAAAATTGATCAACAGCTCCGCCCGGTTCCGCAAAACGCCGATCAGCAGCACGACTCCTAATATACCAACTATAAAAAAAATACCCGTATATGTTTCCATGTAGACACCCCCTCTTTTCAATTCAATATATGCCCTATTTTTTTGCCTCATGACGGAATAAATGAAAATTTTTCTGCTTATACTTTTATCATACAGGTAATTATTGGCACATTTGGAAATATGATATAAAAAAAGCAAAAATGGGGGGGATAACATGAAAATGTATTTCAGCCAGAGTTCCCGTGCGAACCGTACACTGTCAGAAAAAGAGATCGAGCGCAATGCACTGCTCTCAGACTTAGAAAAGACAAAAAAAGCGTTGGAAGTAGCCTATGCCGGATTCGACAATGTAACAGAACCGGATCTGATCGACTGCTATATCTATGAAGTAAACTCTGTTTACAAGCGTTATAAATTCCTAATGGAACAGGCAGCAAGGATTGCCCTGCTGCCTGAGGAAGATTCACACCCGGTCTCTTTAAGCCCGGAAACCTCTGCTGCTTCCCTGATCGGTTAAATTTTCCGTCAGGTTGTTCCTGCCATAAGTAAGACCTGCATACACCGTCTGCGTATTTGCCATGACCGGAGCAGTGGTATCCTCCCTGCTGACCGTCTCATACGCTTCATGGAGCTTGACCATGACTTTCCTCACATGGGAAAGCTCCTCCTTGCTATTATGTATATCCGCCCTGGCTAATTCCCGGTTGGCATATAAATAAAGCTGTAATAACTGCTGTGCAGGCTCATATTCAAAATGCAGCGATGCCATCAATTCTTTCAGGCATCCCCTTGCCTTCCTAATCCCATCCCGAAAACCGGCCCGCTCGCCCTTATCATGGGCTTCATCCGCCTCATCCAGATAAGCCAGCAGCATTTCATACAAAATAACCACCAGCTGGGATTTATTTGCCTGCGTAATCTTTAGCGTAAATTGCTGTTTCATTTCCTTGGTCATTTATTATCGTCCTTTCCGGTTACTGCAAAAGCTGTAATACCTGTGAAGGTCTTTCGTTAGCCTGAGCCAGCATGGAAGTACTTGCCTGTGACAATACCTGCAAGGTCGTATACTCTGTCATTTCCTCCGCCATATCAAGATCCATGATACGGGAATAAGCCGCCGTCATATTTTCAACAGAAATATCCAGGCTGTTGATGGTATGTTCCAAACGATTCTGGTATGCTCCAAGACGGCTCCTTGCCGCAGAAACATATTTCACCGCATCCCCCATCTTCCCAAGAGATTCCCTTGCACTCTCCTGGGTTTTCATATCAAGGTCTGCAATCCCGATAAGATCCAGTGTGATAGCCGGGATACGGATGCCAAGCTGCTGCCCTTCATTGGCCCCTATCTGGGTATCCATAGCGCCAAATCCTTCTAATTCCATTTTAACATTTGAATAAGTCGCTGTTGCAACCGGATCAGGAGGGGTTGTCGGTTTTTGAGGTACTCTCAATTTTAACTCAAAGTCATTATCCCCTTCTATGGTTATTACATTACCGTTTACTTTGGAGATCTTTGCATTGATCGTTTCATTGGGAGCTTTGATGATCGTAATCTCATCCGGAACAGCACCGTTACTTTCCACTGTATCAATTGTTCCGTCTTCCTTGTACGTGATATTTAAGTCTCCACCAATCGTATATTCCCCGCTGCCTAAGGCATCGCCATAATATACTACTTTAACGTCCACATTGTCTGTGTACCCTTTCAGGTCAAAAGTGCCGTCAAGCAGGGTCTGACCGTTAAACTCTGTGGTGGAAACAATCCTGGTGATCTCATCCTGCAGTCCTTCTACTTCCGTCTGGATCATCTGCCTGTCATCATCTGTCATGGTTCCGGTACTTGATTTAACTGCCAGCTCGTTGATCCTGTGAAGCATATCGTGGATCTCTGACATAGCGCCATCAGCGATCTCAATAACGGAAATACCGTCACCGGCATTCTGTGTTGCCATGTTAAGTCCTTCAATCTGCGCATTCATACGCTTTGACATTGCAAGTCCGGAAGGGTTATCCTTCGCATTTACGATCTTAAGGCCTGAGGACAATCTCTGGAGCGATTCCTGCAGCCGGTTATCATTTCTTTGTAATGCGTTATTGGCAATCACTGCCGAAGCGTTAAAATTAATTTTCATATGCTGTATTCCCTTTCTTTATGCTTGCTTCCTGTACATATCCAATAAAAGCTTTTGCCGCTTTATAAAGTGTTCCTGTATTTATATCGGCTCCTTTTTGCCTCTCATGAGACTGTTTTAAGGAAAATTCCGTCAAACTTAACGTCTGGCTGGTGGCAAAATAGATTTCTCCGGCCGGCACCTTTTCTTCCAAAAGCCTGTTTTCCAGTTCTTCTTTTGCGTCCTTAAGCACTATAGTTCCCTCTTCCCTGCTGCAGACACAAAAACCGGTAAACCCTTTTTCCGTCATCTGGAATTGGGCTGTAACCTTGCCAAGCTCATTTGTTTCCAAAGCAATACTTGCCTTGCTTTCTTTCTCACCGCCATGGATGATCTTCAAGTTAATGGAAGTAAACCCATCCCCAATCTTTGCCGGAATCTCGTAATTTTCTTCTTTTGCCATATTTCCGAGAAATGTCATCTGTTTATATAGGGTACTCATGGCCTTCACATCCAGCGATTTCAGCTCCTCCCCATAAGAAGCTTTTGCCACCATATCCTTCACAGTCTGGCAAAACTCCTGATAACCGGATAACGCCTTTTCCTTATCCACTAAAGAGGATACCACGCCTTCTCCCAATCCTTCCGGCAATTTCGCAGAATTATCCGGCTCCTGCTTTACTCCCTGGCCATCCTCTCCCTTTTTCCTAAGACCATCGATCTGATTCCAGATCTCCTTCGGACTCTTTAACATGTTTGCCGCCATAAGCAGATGTTCCGCCGTCACCGGCTGTCCATAATCCATAAGCTCCCTGACCACCGATTCTTCGGCCTTCATGGCTGCCCTGATCTGCTGCCCTTCCATCCGGTCAAATTCTTCCCCGGCTTCTTCGCTTCCTGCACTTTCTATCATTTCTTTTAGCTGATCCCCGGTAACAGTTTTCGTAAGGTCAAATCCTTTGGCAATCTGGCTCGTAATGCTTTCCACCCCGGTATCCTTTGCTGAAACCCCGCCAAATCCGTCATCCACCGAATAGTCCATGTGTCTATGCTTACTGCTCCTTACCGCACTAAGAAGGTTTTCCAGTGTAAATCCGGCGCCGCTTTGCCAGATAGCCCCTACGGCCGCATCATCTGTCTTTTCCATCTGATGCACCAATCTGTAAATGCCGATGTAGGCACTTCTTTCTTCTTGTGTAATCTCATTTTGTCTCTCCAACTTATAAAGGAATTTACTGTAAGAATCCATTTCCCCACCCGGCGTCTCCTGCTCCTTTAAATAATCGGAAAGCTCTTCCACCGGCATAGTAAGGGGATTTACGCCCTCCCGTATCATCTTAAGGACTTTGCCAGGCTTCAATTCCTTTAACGTATCTGTCAGCAGCCGGTCCATCTTTCTGACCTGGCTGATATGTTCTTTTGTGATCTCTATGCTGTTATATCCCAATATCCTGATGGCGCGCCTGTTTTCATCCGTAAGCTCCATGTCAAGGTCGGAAAGGATATCATCCACGTTCCGAAATGCCTTATGGATGGAATCCCCCATATCCCGGCGAGGGGCGGTCATCAGCTGTTCATATTTTACTCCTGCTTTTTCATAATCCGCCGCCCGGGCGCTTCCTGCGGCATAGATATCTTTTAAGGTATCCTCCGGTGAAACCCCGGCTAAAATTGCTGCCGGTGACGCCTTGATCCCCCGAAGCATCTCCAAAGTTTCCCCAAAAAGAGACTTTTTCTCCTCTGCCCTTACAGGATCCTTTTCTCCGGTCAAAGACTTTGCATAAGAAGATTCCGCTTCTTTTAACCGGCTTACCAGCTCTTCTAAAGGCGCCGTCTCAATCCGGTATCCTCTCTTTAAAAGCCTGATATTTGCTTCCACCGTCATGGAAAGCCTGATTTCTTCCAAGAGTCTCCTTCCCCTAAGATCGGATGGCGCTTGTATCTGGTCTGCCGTCTTCCCCTGCCTGCCAAACAGCTCTGAGGCTGCCGCAAATAAGTTCTTTAGGGTAAAAGGCAGGTTTCTTGCCATGATCACATCTGCCGTCTCATCCTGCAGTCTGTCAACTTCGTCCTTGACTCTGACTGCCTGTTCATATATCGTCTCAGACCGGCTCAGATCCACTTTAGAAGGGTCGGTTCCCTGTGCGATCGCACCTGCCGCTTTTTGCAAAAATTCTTCTGCCGTTAACGGGAACTTTAATTCCTTAATATCCTTTAACAAAGAGAAAGTTTCCTCTGTCAACGGGATTCCATTCTCCACCAGCCATTTTGCATCTGCCAGATTAGCTTCATCCGCCGGATATCCTGCCTGCTCCACCACCTTCTCAGCCTGGGGCAGCAACTGTTCAAATTCCACAGACTCTGGTTTTTTTGCATAATAACCGGCAACTTCCCCGGCCGCATAATAACCGCTTCCCTGTCTGCTCTCCTTAGCCGCCGAATAACCGGCAGTATATAAGTGCTCCGGGGTTGGCGTAATACCGTTCTCCACCATATATTTTTCACTGGACGAAGAAACCGGCGGCGCTTGTGACATCAGCTTCCATGCGTCCATCACTGCGGCAACGTTTTCCTCTGTTATAGGCACATCATGCTCCGCAAACTGTTTTTTTAATTCTATGGCAAAGGCTTCGCTTCCCGTAATATCCTTAAGGGTCTCCTCCGATATGGTATCGGTGTAGCCGGCTACCTCCACACCCCCTTTCACAAGGGCTGCCTTAATATGGTCAATAATGGATACCACCGTCTCAATATCCGTACTCCCAGGATGGAAACCTTCCTTTTGCATCCTGGCAAAATCTTCATCAGACATAGAATTTGACATCACCGCCATATAATTACGCCGGGCTGTCAGATCCTCCTGCCCTGCCTGCAGCATGATCTCTTCCGCGCTCTTCCCATGGCCTGCATAGGCACTGTTATCCCCGGCCACCCCTAAAATGTCTAACATACATCCGTACGATTCCGCTTTATCCGGCACATTGCAAGACGATGCCTGCCTGCCTGCATTCACATAATTTGCCTGTGTCCTTGCTGTATTATGGTCAGCCCCATCCAATAAAATATTCATAAGTAACCTCACCTGTATTTTCGGAATATTAATTATTTTTTGCCTTTCACATGACAAAAAGGATGAATGCGTTTATCCGCATTCACCCTTTATTTCGGCATATCTTTTCTATTTCTTAACTACTGCTAAAAAACAAATACCGCAGCGGCATAAGGCGGCAGATCCAAAGTGATGTGATAATTTCTGTAATCACACGTACCCTTTTTTGCCTGGATCTCTTTAGGAATCTCCGCCCCACAGCCCCCGAACCTTTCTTCCGTGCTGCTAAGCAAGAGTTTATACTTTTTCCTTGCCGGTACCCCAAGTTTATAGTTTTCCCATTTAATGGGAGTCATATTGATCACAAACAGCAGGTTATTTTTTCCGTTAGACGCTTTCCTTAAAAAGCTGTAAGTGCTCCTGTCCTTGTCATCACAATTAAGCCACTCAAAGCCATCCCAGCTATTATCAATCTCATACAGACAAGGATATTTACGGTACAGCTTTAAAAGCTCCTTCACATACTCATGCATACCTTTATTCAAATCTTCTCCTAAAAGGAACCAGTCAAGCTCCCTCTCTTCACTCCACTCCCTCTCCTGAGCAAAATCCTGCCCCATAAAAAGAAGCTTCTTCCCGGCATGGCCAAACATATAGGTATAGCCGCAACGCAGATTTGCATATTTATCCACCTGATATCCCGGCATTTTATTTACCATAGAGCATTTCAAATGGACTACCTCATCATGGGATAAAGGCAGTATGTAATTTTCACTGTCATTATAAGACATGGCAAATGTCATGGCGTAATGGTTATCTTTACGGAAATAAGGATCCAGCTTCATATATTCGCAAAAATCATGCATCCATCCCATATTCCATTTAAAGGAAAATCCAAGACCGTCATCCTCTACTTTTCCCGTCACTTTGGGCCATGCTGTGGATTCTTCCGCAATCGTCAAAAAACCAGGATAAGTGCCAAGCACCACGGAATTTAAATGCTTGAAAAATTCAATGGCCTCTAAATTTTTGTTTCCGCCATATTTATTGGCAACCCACTGTCCATCCTGCTTTCCGTAATCAAGATAAAGCATGGAAGCTACCGCGTCCACACGGATTCCGTCTATGTGGTATTCCTTGATCCAGAACAATGCGTTAGCGATCAGGAAATTTTTCACCTCCGTCTTTCCGTAGTTGAAGATTTTCGTTCCCCAGTCAGGGTGCTCACCCTTCCTCGGATCCGGATCTTCAAAAATGCATTCGCCATCAAACCGTCCAAGACCATGCGCGTCTGTTGCAAAATGGGCCGGCACCCAGTCCAAGATCACGCCGATCTTATTTTTATGTAATTTATTCACAAGATACATAAAATCCTGAGGCTCCCCGTATCTGGAAGTTGGGGCATAATATCCTGTCACCTGATACCCCCAGGACCCGTCATAAGGATATTCCGCAATCCCCATCAATTCAATGTGGGTATACTTCATTTCTTTTAAATATTCCACGATCCTGTCCGCAAATTCACGGTAATTATAAAATCCCTGCTCCTCCGGTCTTGGATGACGCATCCACGAGCCAATATGACATTCATAGATAGCAAGGGGCTCTTTGTTATGGTCTTTTCCTTCCCTCTCCTTCATCCAGACCTCATCCGTCCATTTAAACGAAGTGATATCCGCTGTGCGGGATGCCGTTCCAGGGCGCATTTCTGCATAGTTGGCAAAAGGATCCGCCTTATAGAGCTTTTCTCCGGAAGGGGTGGTAATCAGAAACTTATACATTTCTCCTGTGGAAACCCCGGGGATAAATACAGCATGAATTCCTCCCGGTCCAAGCTTTTCCATGGGCGATGCGCTCTCATCCCATCCATTAAAACTTCCGATAACATGCACACTTGCCGCATTAGGCGCCCAGACACCAAAAAACATTCCTTCTTTCCCATTCTCCACGGAAGGATGCGCCCCAAGCTTTTTGTAAATGTCATAATGGGTTCCCTGCGCAAACAAATATTGATCCGCTTCAGAAATAAATACCTTGTTCTCTTCTTTCTTTTCTTTTACTGCCATTTTCCATATCCCCCAATTCTTTTAATAATGCATAAAGTCCTTCTCCCTAAGGACGATCATATCTTCTTCATCATACCTTTTCCCCAAAAGCACATCAAAGAAATGCGCAGGCGTCTTCCGATCCGCATAATAAATTGCTTCGTCTACCAGTTCCTCTATCTCACCCAGCGTCACCTCATGGTCACTGGTCTGCATATCCGCAATCCTGGTATGAAGCGCCAAGATCCCCAATTCATCAATGGTATATTCCTGATCAAGCGCATACTTTTTCGCATATTTGACCAGCGTATGGTCATCTAGCGCCTCCAAGTCGATCCGCAGGTTAAATACTCCTTCAGCCCCAGGACACTTGGCCAGGTATTCATTCATTCTTGCTTTGGTATCCTCCAAAAGAACGATCAAGCCCTTTTCTTCCTGATTTAATTCCTTTAAAAGCTGTTCCGCGGCCGCCTTCTTCATATCCGCCGCCCCCTCAATGATCAAGGCGCCGCCTGAAAGTTTGGAAAGCGTTGCGCCAATATCCTTTTTGTTCATAGTAGAACCGGATATTTTTGCCACCTTTCCGGAAAAATTATTATCAGAAAGCTGTACCTCCTTGACAAGCAGCTTGGCAAGGGCCATAGTCTCTGTTCCTTCCTCACCGGTAATGACTACGTTTCCTGTATAAGATGCCATGCTGATATTATCAATCGCCTCAACAATCTGCCTTCTGGTACGCTTATGATGGATAAACGGGGCAAACTGTTCCCGCTCGCTCTCATTCATCTCCCTGATTGAATTTGCCTGTTCTTCTTTTTCTTCTTTTTTCCCTTTCTTTTTCCTTTCTTTGCCGGCTGTCTGATCCTCCCCGCCGGCATTTTCAGAATCTATTATTTTCCGGCTCTCCTTTTCAGACTCTTCCGCCTCTTCCAAATCAGCTTCTTCTTCCGGTTCTTCTGATTCCTGCTCTTCGGCCTCTTCGCTGATCTCTTCGGCCTCTTCAACTTCTTCTATCTCTTCGGTCTCTCCGATATCCTCCAAAAGTTCATCTTCCCTTTCCGGATAAACTTCTTCCTCCGGTTCTATAACCACCGCTTTTTCCGGCTCCTTCGTTTCTATACCGGAAACCTTCACTACCTTTGGCCGTTCTCTTTGAATCTTCTCCCGCTCTTCTTTCATGGCGGCTGTCACCATGGCATTTTCCAGTTTCTCCAAAAGCCCTGATTTGGTGGATTCGTCAAAGTCCGCAAAAAGCGCATCTGTCTGCTGATGCACCCGTTTGCGGATCTCTTCCATCCGCTTACGCTCATTTTCCTGTTTGATTCTCTCCCACTCTGCCATCACATCGTCAATGCTGAGCTGCCCGGTGATCTGCTTTTCAAGCTTTTGCTGCTCCGGCATGACTAAAGAAATCTGCCCGTCATACTCCTGGGAAAGAATATTGTCATAACCGGAAGGTTTATGAAAAGTCCTGATCACACCAGTGTTACTGATAGCGGGATCCGGGCTTGCCATGGGAGCAGAAGCTCTTTGCTCTGACGGCTCCGGAGGCGTTTCGCTTCCATATTCTTCCTGCAGCTCTTCCGTCCTGATCGGTGCAAAAGGCGTTTGGATCCCGTTTTTCCCCACAAGCTCCGAAACCACCTGCTGGATATTTACTTCCTCCGTATTTCCAAAAAATACCTCTTCAGAGCTGTTTTCCCGAGTGCCGGGTACGGGCACTTCCTCTATTTCACCACCCAAATCCGTATCCGTGATCAGCTGCATCTCATCCGTGTCCTGGCGATATTCCCGCTCCGGGGTATCCAATCCGCTTACCGGCTCGAATATTTTAGTCTTTAACGCTTCGTTTGTTTCTTCCACCGGAAGCCGCTGGGTCTTATGATCCTCTAGAAACTCCCGCATGCTTTCCGCCAGCTCTTTTTGGAGATTAATGGTATTGTATTGGCTGACATCCACCGTCTTGACCTCAATATCCATCTCCTTGGCAGGAATTTCCTGGGTATCTTCCGTAAGCATATTTTCTTCTAGGCTGAACTCATTATCCTCCTCGTCTTCCGTTTCAGATGCCCCTTCTCCCTGAAACGTTTCCTCGTCAGCTGCGTAATCCGTAGCGATAAATCCTCCGCTTTTACGCATTTGCTCATATTTGCTTTGCTGCTCCTCCGATAATGGTTCATGCAGGGCTTTAAGCTCCAGCGCTTTTAACACATACCGGCCTTCCCCAAACCAAAGGAACATCTCATTACATTCTTCCACACACTTAGAGGCAAGACCTACCCTGTGATAAAGATAGGCAAGTTCATAAGCCCACTTTTCCCGGTAATCCCGTTTCTTAAACTCCTCAAGGACTTCAATCCTCTCCTCAAGGCTTACCTCCTGAGCCTCATACAGCTTATACTGGAGAATATACCGGCTGCTGTCTTTTGGCGCAAGCTGGGCAAATTCTTTATAATATTCAAGAGCCTGCACATATTCCCCAAGCTTGATGGAAAGCTCACACAGGGAATAGACTATCAGCCGCCCTCCTGTATGTTTTTCATAGGCAAGCAGCAAAATGTCCCTGCTGTCTTCGTATCGTCTGTTAATCTTATACAAGTCACTGATCGTACAGAGCATCATCACACTCTTGACTCTGCGCCAATCAATGGTATCTGCAATTTTTACCGCTTCTGTGTACTCCCCTTCCGCAATCAGGGATTTAATTTCGTCCGCACGTACTTTGTATTCATACTTATCCAAAGTGCCACCTCATTGATCATTTCATCCAAGGACATAATCATCCTATTTTCAACTTCTAAGTTTACCATATGCCTATTCGTATGTCAAAAAAGCATTTACAGCAAATTCGATAATTCTGCAAATTGCGCCAGCGTCAATGTCTCTCCCCTGATATCTGGCTTGATACCCATTTTTTCTAACACAGCACACACCTGCTGCCTGTTTACCTGCACCGGGTTTCCCTTGGAATCAGCATAAGTAAGCCCTCCGGCAAGAGCATTTGACAATGTTTTCCTCCTCTGCCCAAAAGCGGCGCGGATAACGGCAAACATTTTTTTCTCATCCTGCGCCGTGACCGGGGGCTTTTCATAACGTTTCAAACGAATTACCGCACTTCCCACCGCAGGCCTTGGCATAAAGCAGGTTCCCGGCACTTGTAAAAGGACTTCCGGTCTGGCATAGTACTGTACTGCAAGGCTTAACGCTCCATAGTCCTTGCTTCCCGGTCCTACCTGCATGCGCTCCGCCACTTCTTTTTGTACCATGATCGTAATATCCTGCAAGGGAACACCGCTTTCAAACAATCCCATCACAATTGGCGTTGTAATGTAATAGGGCAGGTTTGCCACTACTTTAATGGGATTCCCATTGTTTTTTTCTTCCACGATCTTCTTGATGTCCACCTTAAGGACATCCTCATTCATAATCGTTACATTTTTATATTCTTTCAGTGTCTCTTCCAAAATCGGAATCAAATGCCTGTCTATCTCAATTGCAATTACCTTCCCGGCACTTTCCGCCAGATACTGCGTCATGGTTCCGATTCCCGGACCGATTTCTATCACGCAGTCATCTTTCGTAATCTCTGAAAGACGGATTATTTTTTCCAGAATATTGGCATCGACCAGAAAATTCTGTCCATATTTTTTTTGAAATACAAATTGATATTGCTTAATGATTTCCGCCGTAGCCGACGGTGTTCCTAAATATGCCATCCGCAGTCTCCCTTAATCCATAATGCCAATCCCGTAAAATTCCCTTGCATTGTTTCCGGTTATCCTAAGCACCTCTTCCCGGCTTATATTTTTCAACTCCGCCAGTTTATCTGCCACATAGTAAATATAATCCGACCGGTTTCTTTTTCCTCTGAAAGGCTCCGGCGCTAAATACGGGCAGTCTGTTTCCAGCAAGATCTTTTCCATGGGAATATATTCCACCGCTTCCACAAGTTTTTTGGCATTCTTAAACGTAAGCACTCCGCCGATGCCAAAATAATACCCCATGGAAAGGTATTCTTTTGCCAGCTCCCAGGTATAGGAAAAGCAATGGATGACACCTTTCGTTTTATGCGCATCCCATGTTTTTAATATATCCAGGGTGTCCTTTGCCGCGTCCCGGGAATGGATCACCACAGGAAGCCCTGTTTCCTCCGCCAGTTTCAGCTGCCTTACAAACCATTTTTTCTGTGTTTCCCTGTCCGGTTCCGGCCAATAGTAGTCCAGCCCGATCTCCCCGATGGCAACCACCTTTTTATGTCCGGCTGCTTTTTTTAACCATTCCAGATCTTTTAATGTCAGCTCCTTTGTCTCCGACGGATGGACTCCTGCCGCCCCGTAAATAAAAGGGTATCGATCTGCCAGCATAAGGGTTGCCTTTGTAGAAGAAATACTTGCACCAATATTTACAATGTATTCCACACCCTTACTTCTCATATCATCAAATAACGCTTCCCTGTCCCCGTCAAAATCTTCATCATCATAATGTGCATGTGTATCAAAAATCATCATTTTCCTCTTTATTAAAAAATTTTTTTAAAAAAAGCTTGCAAACCAAAGAACATTATACTATAATAACTCTTGCGTTGTAAATGAAGTAACAACTTAAATATTTTCCGCGTCTTTAGCTCAGTTGGTAGAGCACCTGACTCTTAATCAGGGTGTCCAGGGTTCGAGCCCCTGAAGACGCATCGGAGTACCATTTTTGAGGACATACGAGCCTTGGGGATGGTGCTTTTTTTATTGTGAAATTCCGGTTTTGATATCTGGATCCCTGTCTGATACTGAAACCGGAATTTCACATTGTGTACTGCTTTTTAAATTGTTTGGGCGTAATCCCTTTCCATTTCCTGAATGTTTTGATCAGGTGGCTGCTGTCCGAAAATCCGGTCTCCTGACTGATATAGCTTAGATCAAACTCCGTAAACAAAAGCAGATCCGCCGCTTTGCTGACCCGGATAAACTCTATGTACTCCTTACAGGAACGGCCGTAGTACTGTTTAAAGCTTTTGGCAAAATAAGAATAGCTCATATTGCACATATCAGCTAATTCCTCCACCCGGATGGTTTCACCTGCATGGACGTCGATATACGCCGTAATCGCCCGGATGGAATTTGTTTCCGAAGAATGGGCTGCGGCCTTATCCGTATTAAATCCCTGTTCCCGCCAGATCCGAATCATCTGCACCAGCAGATAGCATATCTTATTATGGACTATAATATCATATCCATAATTTTTATTCCAAAGCTCCTCTCTGCATTCTTCCAGTATATTTCTAACCATCAAATCCCGGATCTGCTTCTCTTTAAAAAAAATATCAGCATGATTACTCTTACTGGCATTTTCCAAAATCACCCGCAGCTTGGGCGCATAATTATTTTCCGTGTACAGTCTGCTGACATCAAATTTGATCCCCTCATACTTAAGGGGCATATCAGCAGCCGTGTAAATAGCGTGTACAGCTTCCGGGTGAAAAAGAATCATATCCCCCGGCTCTACCACGTAACTTTTCCCATCGCACTCCACCAGCCCGGTTCCTTCCAGCATATATATGATCTCCATAAAATAATGCCAGTGAGGCCGTACAGGAAATGGCATCGCAGCAGTATCATATAAAAAAGCCTCATAAGGACAATCCAGAGTGTCACAATACTCAAACAAATACTGCATAACTTTCCCTCACGAATAGGTTTTTACAATTTTGACATGGCTACATTATAGCGGATAACCCTCACATATGCTATAATTATTTTAATGATAACTCAAGTACAATAAGACGGTCGAACAAGAACGGAGGGTTTTTATGCAATTAATAAAAGGGATTACATTTGCTCCCTTTTGTCCAAAAGGAAGTTTTCTAAACAAAAAGGCCTATGAAAGTTTTAACAGCCTTGTTAAAGGCACCGGAGCAAACTTTATCATGCTTGTTCCTAACGGACTGCAGGATACCCCGCAGTCAGAAGAAATCTCTTACACATCTGATGCCACAATATCAGACGAAGAATTGATTCAAATGATAGATCATATCCACAAGGCAGGACTTACCGTTGCGCTAAAGCCAACCGTGAACTGTAAAAACGGAACCTGGCGCGCCCATATCAACTTTTTTGATATTGATGTACACTGTGAGCCTAAGTGGAGCAACTGGTTTGCCTCCTACACCAAGTTCCAGCTTCATTATGCAAAGATTGCCCAAAAAACAGGATGTGAAATGTTCATAGCCGGATGCGAGATGGTCATGTCAGAACGCCGCAGCGACGAATGGCGGAAATTAATTTCCGATATCCGCACCGTTTATGACGGTCCTGTTACCTATAATACCGACAAATACCAGGAAGATCATGTGACGTGGTGGGATTGTGTTGATTCTATTTGTTCCAGCGGATATTATCCTGCGGGAAGCTGGGAAAAAGAACTTGACCGGATCGAAAAGGTAGTTGAAAAATTCCGGAAGCCTTTCTTTTTTGCCGAATGCGGCTGCATGTCTGTTACCGGCTCTTCCAAAGCCCCTAACGACTGGACCATCCGGGGTACCGTTAATCTACAGGAACAGGCCGACTGGTATGCGGAAATGTTCGAAGCCTGTCAAAAGCGGAGCTGGGTAGGGGGATTTTGTCTCTGGGACTGGCCCTTTAAGCAATATTCCACGCATAAAGCAAAATCCAACTGCGGCTATAATATTTATGCAAAGCCGGCGCAGGATGTAGTCAAAAAATATTACAGTTTATTATAAAAAACTCGATCAAAACTCCGGCTGCCACACCCAGTCCATAGAGGGTCAGTGTAATTTTCATATTTTCTTTCAGGTCCTCATTTACCCGGAAAAGAACCAAAAGGCCTACTCCTGTTCCGGAAAGCAGCCCTGCGATCATGGAACCGGCCCCCAACACCCCTTCCAGATAAAGCTGAGTCAGCAAAATGGAAGAGGCACAATTGGGGATAAGGCCCACTAAGCCTGCAAGGGCAGGTCCTAAAACCGGCTTTGCCAAAAGAAGATTCTCTATTCTGGCTTCTCCTGCCAGCCCAATCAGCAGATTTAAGATTATGGAAATCAGAAGAATAAATGTAAATATCTGAAGCGTATGTCTGAATGCCGACAAAATGATCTTCCCTTCGCCACAGTGGCAGTGCTGATGGTCACAGAGATGCTCGATCCGGAGTTTTTCCTCTTCTTTTCCTTTTCTCTTCCGAATCCATAAGTCAATCATCAGGCCTGCCAAAACACCGGTCACGACTTTCACCCCGAGAATTTTAGCGATCATCGGCAAAGGAGCCTGTTCCGATATCAGCACAGGCAGCATCTCGTCGGATGTTGATAAAAATACCGAAAACAGGGTTCCCAAAGTAATGACCCTTCCGGCATAGAGGTTAGAAGCCGCTGCGGAAAATCCGCATTGGGGCACCATTCCTATGATCCCTCCAAGCACCGGCCCCCATTTCCCGGCCTTTTGCAGCATGATTCCAGCCTTTTGGCTGGTCTTATGTTCCATATATTCCATCACAACATAAGTCAAAAACAAAAAAGGAAGCAGCTTTATCCCGTCCAGCAGCGCATCTGCCACAGCCTCAGTAAACATTTCAGTTCTCCTTCCGCCCGTCTGCTATTAAAGCAAACCGGTTCCATCCAATAATGTAAGCACCCCAAAGGCTGCCGGCTGATGCAGCATATAGATCAGCAGAGAATGCCTTCCCAAAAAAGAAAGCGGCTGCCAGGATGCCATAAAGTACTTGTCCATAAATTCCTTACGGTCTTCTATCATACGATAAATAAAGTATCCTGACAAGAACAAAAAAAACCATGGAATCAAAGAAAAATAATCCGTCGAATAAAAACCGCGTTCAGGGAATCCTAAAAAGGTCATAAAATACCCTTGATACAGGCTCTCTGGCAGCCCGGTCATGTTCCATCGTTCAAAGCCTAAATAACCCATATTCACATTCCTTGTAACCGCGAACAATGCAAATGCCCCCATAAGCCCCGGCAAGGGCGGAACTTTTTGAAAGAACCGCCCCAGCCAAGCCATAAGGAGCATACTGCTTCCGATCAGGGTCAGAACTCCGAAAAGAACCCTGTCTTCCGGTAAAAACAACAGCGTAACCACACTCACCACCGCCCCGGCGCCAAAAACAATAAGCCCTCTTTTAACCGGCTTTTTCCCGAGAGACCAGCAAAATCCCGATAAAAGGATAAAACTCCAGCAGATGCTTTGCTGCCAGATGTAGGCCCACCCGCCTTTGTACCAGCTCCAATCCTTCCCAAACAAGTACACCAGATCCCAGCAGACATGATAGATGACCATGCTGACCAGAGTAATCCCCCGGAAACTGTCTAATATCCCATAACGCCTTGCCGCTTTCTTTTGTTTTTCTTCCACTTTCATTTTACAGATCATAATACATCTTAAATTCAGCAGGATTGGGAATCTGCTCCATCTTCTTTAACTCCCCGCGTTTACGCGCTACCCATACGTCAATAAGCCTCTTAGGGAAAACGCCTCCCTTAGTCAGATAATCATGGTCTGCTTCCAGCGCATCCAATGCTTCGCCTAAAGACTTCGGCAGCCCTTTGATCTTCTTCTGCTCTTCTTCGGATAATGTATACAGATTAAAATCATACGGTCCCCATCCGTTTTTTGCAGGGTCGATCTTTTTTTCAATCCCGTCTAAGCCCGCCATCAAAATTGCCGCATAGGCATAATAAGGATTGGCTGTGGCATCCGGATTTCTCAGTTCAAATCTCTTGGTTTCAGGAGACTTGGCATAAGCCGGAATCCTGATCACCGCACTACGGTTAGAAGTCGCGTAACCGATCGTCACCGGCGCTTCATATCCCGGTACCAGGCGCTTAAAGGAATTTGTTGAAGGATTGGTAAAGGCACACAACGACGCAATATGGGAAAGCAATCCGCCTATGAAATAATGTGCCGTCCGGCTTAAGCCGGAATACCCGTTTTCATCATAAAATAAAGGGTTCCCGTCCTTTGTAAGCAGCATATGGACATGCAGGCCGCTGCCCGCTTCCTGGTAAATCGGTTTCGGCAAAAAGGTTGCGGTCTTCCCCACCTGTGCCGCCATATTTTTGATAATATATTTAATGATCATGGTGTTGTCAGCCATTTGAGGCATATCAGCCAGCTCTACTTCTATCTCCATCTGGCCCGGCCCGCCTACTTCATGATGGTGGTATTTTACCTGGATCCCCCAGTTCTCCATCATCATGCACATGCGGCTCCGCAGATCATACCCCACGTCCTGAGGCGCCGCCACATGATAACCCCCTTTATAAGGCACTTCATAGCCGTTATTCCCAGGGGTATCCAGACTAAAGTTCCAATCCGCCTGTCTGGTATCAATCCGGTATCCACATTGCTGCGGCGTCACTTCAAACCTGGCACTGTCAAACAGATAAAACTCAAACTCCGGCCCAATCACCATCCTGTCGGCAATCCCGCTTTCTTTCATATATTCCACAGCCCGAAGGCTGACATTTTTCGGGTATTGGTCAAAGGGCTTATTTTCTCCCTTTCCGATCGTGCACACATTTCCACACATAGTCAGCGTGGGCACTGTTGCAAACGGATCCACATATGCGGTATCCGGGTCCGGCAAGAATACCATGTCACTTTTTTCAACAGGAGCATAGCCGTAATTTGATCCATCAAAGCCAATACCATACGTAAACGTGTCTTCACCAAACCGTTCTACCGGAATGGTGATATGACGCCAGCGTCCGTCAATATCTGTCATCTTAAAATCAATCATGCGGATCTGTTTCTCTTCACATAGCTTTTTGATTGCTTCGGTCTTGTCCATAACTTTATTCCTTTCCCTTGATCCAATTTTGAGATAATTATATCATACGCCCCAAACCTTCCGCACTACATTTTTGTCACTGTTTCCCTGTTTTCTTCATAGCCTATAACAGATAGGAAAAAGGAGAAGACTGCACTTATGGCTATTGGTTACCTAAACATACAGACAAGGACTGCCCACGACGCTCTCCCGATAAGCGGCGTTCAGATTAGAATCACGGATTTTCAGGGAAACAGCATCTATCAGCTGACCACAGACCAAAACGGGGAAACCCAGACCGTTCCCTTAGAAACACTGGATAAAAGCTTTTCCCAAAATCAATATTATTCCGGCTTACCTTATAAAAGCTACAATGTGCTTGCACAGGCTGCCGGCTTTAATTCCCTTTTCATTTCAGATATCCCTATTTTTGACGGGGAAACCGCTTCCCTGCCCCTCTTGCTGATTCCCATGCAGGAGATACAGCGGAATCCAATCCTGACGGAAATCCCTATCGGGAAACCCGCAGTTGCCGCCCAAGGACCGCGCCAGCAGGAAGGATCCGTGGTTTCCCCTTATGTACTGCGCCAGGTAGTGATTCCCAATCCCATTACCGTACATTTGGGAACGCCCAGTTCCTCGGCAGCAAATGTGCAGGTGTCATTTCCGGATTATGTGAAAAACGTAGCCAGCAGTGAAATATATCCCACCTGGCCTGCTGCCTCCCTCACCGCAAATATCTACGCCATCATTACATTCGCTTTAAACAGGATCTTTACGGAATGGTACAAAAGCAGGGGATACAACTTTGACATTACAAACAGTACCGCTTACGACCAGGCTTTTGTGTATGGGCGGCCTATTTATGATTCCATAAGCCGGATCGTGGATCAGATCTTTAACCAATATGTAAAGCGGCAGGGGCAGAACGCACCCTATTTTACTTCTTTCTGCAACGGAACCACCGCCACCTGCCAGGGCTTATCCCAATGGGGAACCGTCACGCTGGCAAACCAGGGGATGACGCCGCTTCAAATCCTGCGCTCCTATTATCCGAAAGATATTGAGATTGCAGAGACAAACACCATCACTAACGTACTTTCCTCATACCCCGGCACCCTTCTTAAAGTGGGCAGCGCAGGACTTGACGTACAGACGATCCAGACTTACTTAAACCGGATCAGACAAAATTATCCTGCTATACCCGCCATTACTGATGAAACTGGATCTTTCCAAAACAGCACCAAAGCTGCCGTGACCAAATTCCAAAGCATTTTCAATTTAGCGCCTGACGGGATAGTAGGAAAATCCACATGGTATAAGCTTTCAAGCCTGTATACCGCCGTGACCAGACTGGCGGAACTTAACAGCGAGGGCACTACTCTCGGCATCGGAACCGTGCCCCCTGACAGCATGCTCCGTCAAGGGTCAAAAGGTCAGGACGTGATCACCCTCCAATACCTGCTAAATGTCATTTCCGAATATTATCCCAACGTTCCTCCCCTTGCCCAAGACGGCATCTTTGGCAGCGGAACCAAGCAATCGGTAAGCGCATTCCAGCAGACCATGCGCCTTACGCCCGACGGAATTGTAGGCCCCCTCACATGGAACGCATTGTACGAAGTTTATCTGGGAATCAACCAAAACGTTCCCTCTCCCGGACCGGGCGGCGGTTTCTTCCAATATACGGTAAAGTCCGGGGATACTTTATGGCTTCTTGCCAAGAGATTTGGCACAACGGTAGATGCAATCAAACGGTTAAACGGGCTGACCAGCGATATGCTGAGCATCGGGCAGGTACTGAAGATTCCGGAAGGATGAAAAAATATTTAACATATATTCCATAAAAGGAGCCCGCAAACGGGCTCCTTTACCAATGACCATCTTCTGTTATTGATCTGACAAAACGTTTAAGAATAAATCCCTGATACGGTCCTTAGGATAATTCCCTAATAGGGACACCTTTTCCCTGCTGATAAATCCGCCGCCCATAGTGGAATGGCCGCCGCCGCTTCCCACATCGGCCAATGCCTTATGCAGCAGATTTCCGGCATGAACCTCCGGGTCTTCCGAACGGACAGACAATTTAATGCCATCCTCCCGGAAGGAAGCCACAATCGACACCTCAACCTCAATCAGTGAAAGGATAAAGTCTGACAGGATCGCGATCAGAGCGTCCGGACAGGAGAAAGGAACGCAGGAAATCCCGATCTTATCGTAAAGTTCAATATTTTCAATTGCCGCGCCGTAAGCTTTCAGATCGGTAAACTCCATATTGTTCCTCTCAAGATCTGCCAGCATATCCGGATCGCAGTGCCGAAATAAAAATCCCAGCATTTCAATATCCAGCGAAGTTACACCTCTGGTCAGATTCAGGGTATCCATTTTTATCCCGTAGAGCAGTGCCGTAGCCACATCCCGATCCGGCACAATTCCTGATAAGGAATAATATTCCGCGATCAGGGTGGCACACGCACCGGTCGTGCGGATATCCTGGTACTGATATTCCATAGGAACAAAGGTGGGATGGTGGTCGATACAGGCAATCTCATCCCCTATGAAATCCGTTACATTCCCTGCATGTTTCTGCGTATCCACACAAATAATGCGGTCCGACTCCTTCATGTCTGCTGCCAGGCTTTCATAAGACGACATGTCGATATGAAAAGTATCTAACATCTTAGAGGCGCTCAGCTTATCAATCCTTCCATCGTAACAGAGCTTTGATTCAACGCCGCAGGCCGCAAGCAGCTTCTGCAGCCCAAAAGCAGAGGCAATGGCATCCGGGTCCGGAAAATTGTGGGTCTGGATATAAACCGGACAGCCCTGAAATAACGCAGCCAGATCATTCAATTTACTCATGAAACAAACCCTCTTTATCAGTTTACCCCCTTCGTTGTCAGCGTTTATGATACCGCAGAATACTTGGGCAAACCTGCAAAAATATACCTCCCCAATGCTGAACGGACAAGCACATCCGACTCCGCACTGCAAAGCTCCGAAAGAAGCTCCGGCGTCACCAGCCCTCTCATCTGCAAGCGACTTGAATAAGTCAGATTATTATACAAATAATTATCTGATAATTATTTGCTTTTTATTGTCATTTTATATAGTTAATTTATAAATTTCTACTTAATATAGGTATTTTTATATAATAATTACTTGACTAATCACAAAATAAGTGATATCATCCAGATAATAGATAAATAATTATTTTAAATTATTTGTCTTTATTCCAAAAAATATTTAATGTATAATATTCTTAACCACAATCGTCCTTATTGACATTGGTAAAAATTTTACACAACACAAGGAGAAGGAATATGAATATTATCCATGAAATTGCAAATCTGGCGGGAGTTTCAGTTCCCACAGTGTATAAAGTTTTTAGCGATACCTATACTACAGGAGAAGCCATCCAGGAAAAAGTTCTGCAAGCCGCAAAGGAACTGCATTATACGCCAAAAACCAAAAGCAGCCCCCTTAAGCAGAAAGAAAAAGTTGTAGCAGTAATCTTAAGCGAAGTGATGAACCCGTTTATTAATAGCCTTATTGATGCCATAACGAAGGAGTTAAATAATTTTCAATATAAGGTAATTGTACTCTACAGCAACGAAAACGTAAGGATGGAAGAAAGTAACCTTTCCTTGTTAAGCATGTTGCAAATCGATGCTCTCATATATGGTCCGATATCCGGAAACAGATACCCTCAAATAGATGAATTGATCAAAGAGGGAAAACCTGTTATCCAGCTCTTTTCACCGGTTTATGAACAGTTGGATACCATCATGTTTGACGATGCTCACGGAACCTATCAGGCAGTCAAAAAATTACTTCAGAGCGGTCACAAAAAAATTATGATGATATACAGGAAACGGCCTATTATGCCCAGCAGGGAACCTGGCTATTACAAAGCTTTCAAAGAAACAGGGTTAGAAGTAAATCCAGACTTTTTATTCAGCTTAGATGTCCAGGACAGTATTAAGGGAATGATCAAAGATAAAGTAAAAGAATTAAAACCTACAGCAATTCTTTCTGCCAATGAGTCAATAAGTATTGCAACAATACAAGCATTAGATGAACTTGACCTGAAAGTACCCTCTGATGTCAGCATGATCCTATATGATGATTCTCCCTGGGAAGCTACTATGGGCTATACAGCAGTGGCTCATCCGTTAGAACAAGTCGGTACATTATGTCGAAATCTTATTATGAAAGAGAATGGTAACAAATCACAGGGGCGGCAGGCGCCGGCCAAACTTGTGATTGACCCCATGATTATTTCCAGAAATTCTGTCAGAATTGTTCAATAAAAGTGACAGAAACGGGAACATTTTGTTTCCTGATCAGGGAATAGCTGGGGATAGAAACAAGTAAATAAGCATAAAATGGAGGGCTATAATGAAAAGGAGGATATTTACACTCATACTATGTACCAGCATATTTACCGCTTCCCTATCAGGGTGCGCAAAAGAAAAAAATGACAACAATCATATCACAGAACCTACAGCAAATGAATCATCCGAAAGTCAAGGACAGGCAGCACAAACCACAAGTCAGAAAGAAAATGGAGAAAAAGTAAAAATAATATTTTCTGAACATCTGGCAGATATAAAATCAAACGCACCACAAGTATACAACATTGTACAAGCTTTTAATGCAGCAAATCCTGATATTGAAGTGGTTTTAGAAGGACAAGCATCTGATGAACATACCACTCAAATGAAACTGGCTGCCCAGACAAATTCCCTTCCAGATATTTTCTATCTTCTTTCCGGGGATGCAAAAGAAATGGCAGATGCAGGATATCTGGCAGATATTTCAGAAGATATCTTAAATGATCAGGAATTTGTTGATAGCTTTTTACCAGGTATGCTGGAATCCATGAAAATAGGCGATTGTCTGTATGGCATTCCTGCAGAAATGTTTGTAAATGGCATCTGGTACAATAAAGCACTTTTTGACCAAAACAACCTAAGCATTCCGGTAACATTTGATGACATGCTGAATTGTGCCCAAGTTCTAAAAGAAAACGGCATAATCCCAATGGCAAGGGGTACAAAAGATGTTTTTAGCTGCTGGGCTACTTGGACCATGCATTGTCGTTATGGTTTCTATGACCATATTGATGGAATCATAAATGGTACGGATAAATGGAATAATCCGGATTATAAAAAATTTTATCAAATGATAGAAAAAATGGCCAAGGCAGAAATGTTTCCCGAAAATATGATCACTATGGGCTATGATGAAGCACAGCAGATGTTTGCTTCCGGGCAGGCGGCTATGTTTGACAGCGGTGTTTGGGATACAGCTCAATTTGAACAGTCAGACTTTGCAGACAGCATTGGATTTTGGTGGGGGCCGCAATTTTCCGATGGAATCGGTAATCAAAAAATTTCCATGAAAGCTCCTTCCCACCCGTATTGTATCTCAGCCAAAACTAAAGAAGAAAGCCCTGAAAAATATGAAGCATGTATCCGCTTTTTAAAATTTTACTACGGAAAAGAAGGTACACAAATTATTGTCGACTCCAACTGTGTGCCTGTCACAAAGTATGACGGCGAAATTGACCAAGAACAATTTCCGGTATATGCAAATATCATGGCCGCTATAAATGATGACTGGGAAAGCCCTCTTATCTGTCCAAACGTTTATGTAGGTACTTTTGAAACTACCTACTTTGAATCCATAACCGGAGTTTTGAATGGAGTTTACACACCAGAAGAAGCCATGGATTTTTTAGATGAACAATCAGAAATCCAAGGATTAGTCAAAAAGCAATAAGGAAACTTATGGGAGATACCACCCTGCAAGTAAATATTTCTTATAATTATGAACAGACTGCTTGCAGGGAGTATCTTTTTGTTTGGAAAGGAAGGGAACATGTATTGGTTAAGTAAAAAAACAACAAAGATCGTTATGATTCTTCCGGCACTTTTGCTCTTCACCTTATATATTATAGTACCAATTTTTATCATGGCCTATTACAGTTTTTGTGACTATACGGGAATTGGTAATCCAGTTTTTGTTGGAGTTCAAAATTATCAACATCTTATCAAAGATAAATTTTTCTTTTCTTCCTTAAAAAATACAATAATCATACTATTAATGATCATGCTATTAGTACTGCCTTTTTCCTTTCTTTTGTCGTTAAAACTGAATCAGGCATTCAAAGGAAATGGATTGATAAAGGCATTTAACTTTTCTCCATTTGTAATAGCTCCAATTCTTGTAGGTTTAATTTGGTACTTTATTTTAGATCCTTCAATAGGTTTGATTAATAATTTACTATCTTTATTCAAATTAGATCAACTAAAACAACAATGGATAGGCGGAAAAACATTGACACCTTATTCTGTGGCTGTTGTATATCTCTGGCAAGTATTGGGATATTATACCACTATTTTTCTAGCCGGACTAAAAGGGATTTCGCAAGACTATTACGAAGCCGCAGCAATTGATGGAGCTTCCTATTGGCAAAAAGTATTTTATATCACTATCCCAATGCTGCGGGAAACAATCGTGATCATAGTAGTACTTCTTATAACCGGAGGTTTCAAAATTTTTGAAACCGTGCAACAGCTGACAGGCGGCGGCCCTAACCATCTTTCTGATGTTTTGGTTACTTATATGTATCATACGACATTTACTACGTCAAGATACGGATATGGTATGGCAATTGCATCTATTTCTGCTGTTTTTTCCTTTGCATGTGCGGTCATTTATCTGTTTATTAACAAAAAATCTATAAAGGAGAGTAATTGAAATGAAAAAAACAAAAAAAATTATTTCCTGGCTGCTCCTTTTAATGGTAACATTTATCATCTTATTTCCTTATATATGGATGTTTTTGCTTTCTTTCAAAAATAATACAGAAATTATGACCCAGCCCTTCTCATTTCCGAAATCAACCGGATTTGAAAACTATAAAAGAGTTTTAAAAACATTAAACCTCTCGGTCATGTACAAAAATACGTCTTTAATCGCTCTAATTGCATTAATAATCAGTGTAAGTGCAAGTTTTATGTGCTCTTATTGTATCAGCCGGTTGAATTTCAAAAATAGAAAAATAAGCAGCATTTTGTACTTTTATTTTATCGCCGGTTTAACAATTCCACCTTATATCATGATCTTTCCTATTTACAGGATCACCATGTTATTAGGGCTTATGAATACAAGAATAGCGCTGATCCTTCCACTGGCAGCGACAACATTGGCGTTAGATATCCTGCTGCTGACAGGTTTTTTAAGAGGCTTTCCAGGCGAAATAGAAGAAGCAGCTATTATAGACGGCTGTGGAATCATAAGGCTATGCCTGCGGATAGTTTTGCCAATTGCAAAACCAATATTGGCAACCGTTATCATTTTTAATGTAATCTATTTCTGGAATGAATTTCCTATTTCTTCTGTTTTAATCAACAAAGAAGAAATGATGACGATTTCTTTGTCAGCCTCTATGTTCAAGGGGCGTTATAGTATGGATTATGGCGGACTTATTGCCGCTACCGTATTGATAACAATTCCAGAAATCATTTTTTACTGCTTTTTTCAAAAATATCTTGTAGACGGCATGACTGCAGGTGCCGTAAAAGGATAAATAAATACAAAAAATTATACTAGGAGCATACTGTGAAAAATAAATTTTTCACAGACAAATTTGTGCTTGCGCCCAAATTTGCAGGTTTTTGAAAACATGGAGGATTACTATGAAAACCAGAAAATATACCGTAAATGAACTATATTGCAGCAATGACCAAAAAACTTATGATGATCAGGCAAAAGAAGCTGCCTTTCTATTGGGCGGAATTGGAACAGGAAACATTTCCATAGGCTCTAGGGGCGAGTTCAAAAGCTGGCAAATATTTAACGAACCGGGACAATATAACTACATGCCTTATACATTTTTTGCAATCCGTGCCCAGGAAGAGGGAGAACCGGCAATCAGCCGGGTTTTAGAAGCAAAGCTGCACCCTCCGTTTGCAAAATCACAGGGCTTCTTACGGGGAGAACTGGCAGGACTTCCCCGGTTCGATCGATCTGTAATGTCATGCAGATATCCTTTTGTGCAGGTCGATTTTGAAGACCAGGAGATACCGGTCATAGTAAGTATGGAAGCGTTTACACCATTTATTCCTTTAGACGCAGACAATTCCGGAATACCAGGATTTTATTTAACATACCGGATAAAAAACCCGTTGAATAAAAATGTAAAGGTTTCCATTGTAGGAACCTTGGATAATCCTGTTGGCTTTGAAAAATACGATAATTTCTCATTGGTAAAAAGAGCCGGAAAAACAGTTAATTCTTATCAGGACGACTCAGGAATGAGGGGATTGCTTTTTACAGGAAAAGATATCCCCAAAAATCATATTGCCACCGGCAGCATGTGCCTTATGACCACACACGAAAAAGTAACAGCAAAACCTTTATGGGTGCAAGGTGAATGGACTGATGGAGCTGAAGACTTCTGGGAAGATTTTGTGCTTGATGGTAAGTTAGAAAATGAAAATAAAAAGATACCTAAGGGTTGCACCTGGGCGCAGGCATCGGATTACGGTTTTCTCCATTTTACGGATGCCATCGGGTCATTATGCCTGGAAGCTGACCTAGGACCAGAAGAAGAAAAAGAATTTCCTTTTATTTTAACTTGGTATTTTCCCAACCGCCCTAAAATATGGAATGATCTGGATATACATAAAGAAGCAATTGCACAGGGAAAAACAGATATCGTAAAAAATTATTATGCCGGCCAATTTGCAGATGCCAATGCAGTAGCAGCTTATATGGTCAAAAACAGGGAATATTTAGAAGGCTATAGCCGTAAATTTGCAAATGCCTTCTATCAAACTACATTGCCCGGTTATGTGTTAGAAGCTGTGGCAGATAATATTACTGTTTTAAGAAGCCCCACCTGTTTTCGGATAGAAGGCGGCAATCTTCTAGGATGGGAAGGCACAGAAAATGAACTTGGCTGTGGAGCAGGAAATTGCACACATGTGTGGAATTATGCACAGACACTTGCTTATCTTTTTCCTGAATTGGAACAAAAAATGCGCAAGATAGAATTTGTGGATGAAATACAAAAAGATGGATATATGCCGTTTCGTACCTACCAATCATTAGGGCTTCCCATATGGAAAATGACACCTTCTGCGGACGGCCAGCTGGGAGCGGTCATCCGTCTTTATCGGGAATGGAAAATCAGTGGTGACGATACGCTGATGAAAACTTGTTTCCCGGGCGTAAAACTTACAATGGAATATGCCCTCAAGGAATGGGACCGGAATAATGACGGCGTGCTCGAAGAGCCCCAGCATGTTACCTATGATACTGAATTATACGGTATTAACAGTATGACAACGACAATTTATCTATCTGCTCTGCAGGCCGCTTCCCATATGGCAGCGTATCTTGGAGAAAATGATCTGGCAAAAGAATATGAGATACGCAGAAAATCGGGAAGCAAAAAACTGGACGAATTATGTTTTAACGGAGAATATTACGAACAGATTATAGATCATGTGGATGATTATCGCTATCAATATGGAAAAGGATGTCTGTCTGACCAGCTTTTAGGGGAATTTATGGGATTTTGTGCCGGCCTTAAAGAAAGTCTCCCGAAACAGCATATTATAAAAGCTGTCAAATCTATCTATAAATACAATTACATAGAAAATGCAAAGCATAATGTACATCCAGAAAGGGCATATATCCTAAATGACGAAAAGGGATTGACTCCTTGCACCTGGCCCAAAGGCGGCAAACCAAGATTTCCATTTGTTTACTATGGTGAAGTGTGGACCGGAATTGAATATGAGGTTGCTACTATTCTTTTACACTATGGTCTACTGGACGAAGGCCTAAGCATAGTTAAAACAATTAGAGACCGGCAGGACGGAATTAAAAGAAATCCATGGAGCGAAAATGAATCAGGATATTATTATGCCCGTGCCATGTCGAGTTATGGGATTTTCCTTGCATTAACAGGATTTCAATATGATCATGAAGAAAAATGTTTTTCAATTTCTCCTATGATCAATAAAAATCATTTTTCAACCTTTTATTCAACCGGCAGCGAATGGGGTATGTATAGCCAGATTCAAGATGAAAAAAGTGGAAACTTAAAAATACATAAAGAAATTATATTCAAAAGATAATAGGAATTCTTCCAAAGAGCATGCAGGAACTATCCCAAAGTTTGTGTAAACCTCCAATCTGATGTAAGATAAAATTATTCAGTTTGGAGGTTTCATTATAAAAAGATAGCTTTGATTCCTCATTCTATTTCATCGTCTCAATCTTTATACTGCTTGAATCTGTATTTCCCTTTTCCGTGTCCGGATACCGGCTCGATAACCCCATGTTCTACCATCTCTTTTAAAAGCTCTGATGCTCTGGAAGGCTTAATATCTATCACATCCATCACGTTTGAACGTCCAAAGATTGTTTGTTCCAGAAATACTTCATGAAGCTTCAAAATATGATTTACTGTTTTAGGCTGGAACATTTTCTCAATGTCCGGTTTATCCAATTCTTTGAATGTTCCACTGATGTGCAATGTCCGGTTATGAAGCACATGCTGTTCATTCAGCAGAAGGTTTCTCAAGAACAGCTCCAGATACTCCGTCGTTTCATGAATACCACTTTTCAGATTGTTGTAGTTCGCCCGAACAAGAGAATTGCGGAAGTACCATGCATTTTCAGCAAAAACGTCATTCGTCACATCGAAGCCCATCGTGCGTAAATACTTGATAAAAAACACAGCCGTCGTTCTGGTGTTTCCCTCACCAAACATATGAATCTGCCACAATCCGGATACAAAAACCGCAAGGTGGTGAATAATTTCATCCATTGAGAGATTTTTATATGAGAACTTTTTTTCTTCCGAAAAGTCATAATCCAAAGTTGCCCGCAGCTCCGTGGCACTGCCATAGAGCACCGTTGCGCCATTAAGCACCCATTCTTTTTTTTGTAATATTGTAATCTCGGATGCGGCCTGCATGCGAATAAATACCTGTAAACAACTTCCGGTGAACGGCAAGATACTCATTCGGCGTGAAACTGAAAGCACGTTCCAACAAAAGCGCATTTGCTTCTTCAAAAGATATCTCGCCTTCAATATTTCGGACAGCAGTGCGCACCATGTATTCTGACGTCTTAAGCCCGTCAACCGCCTGCAGTCCAATGGCTGTATGCCACGCATATCCTTTATCCCGTTTGTCCGGCTCTGACTCTTTGATATACTCTTTAAAAGGATCTTTATTCACTCAATATCACCTTCCCCAAATTTTGACCTCGGACTTCCTAATGTATATTGCTTTTTCTGCTCCATCGCCATATCCTGCAATTCTTCCACCCTGCCAGTTACGGCATTCAGCAACATCTCTATACGTTCCTCATCAATAAACTTTGTTGGCACAAAAACTTCTCTTATATCGTCTTTTAAATATTTTAGCTCTTCAAAGGGAATCCAGCTAAAATCTGAAACCAATTTCATTTGTCTTGAAACGCTCGAATAAAACGGCTTTATTTCTATCTCTTCTAACGGATTGATCACTCTTGTAAGTTTATTATGCCAGAGACTTGTTCCGCTATCAAATATTGGCGCCGGTCCTGTCCATTCCAAAGTTTCTACATTTCGGATTGCTCCAAAATTCCCAAAGTGCCGATCTGTGTTCGCCATTAAAAAATCAAATACCAGCATATAATCAACAAATTCTTTCATCCCCGGAATGCCAAGCCTATCACAAGCATTCAAAAAATGTTCGTAAGAAGAAAACTCATTTCTCTTTTTCATGCTGCGATTGATACTCACTGCACTTACCAATTCCGTATTAATATTGATAAAGTTTTCGCATATACAATAGGGAACATCGTTTTCTAAAAATATATTATAAGGCACATAATTTTTACATCCAAGCCTTTGATGGAGTCTCGTTCCAAATACTTCATTAATTGGTTCCTGCATATAAGGATTACTTCCAGCCTTCACTAAACATCTTTTCGAACCTATAATTACCCACTTCTTTTTCAACCATCCATCTGAGGTATTACATGGAGACATCAAATCAATTCTCTGTTCAGCCGTCTGACCAAACAGAATATTACCTACATCATCTGAAAAATCATTTTCAAAGAAATTGATATTCTTCCATTCCATTTCACTATTCACAGATTTCATCCAATACTGATCAGACAGACTCAGCCCATAGCATCTTAGCAACAATTGCTCTGGATACTGAACCCCTAATTTTTCTAATGCAGTTCTAAGCCCTAATCGGCTTGCAGGAATACTTCTTCCAAGCCACCATTCATTTAAATCCTTTTTGTTCGGAATACCGGTTTTTACATCTATTCCGACAGGCAGAAAATCCAATTCGAAAGATTTCATCACTTTTAAAATTATCGCAGTATCATTGTCCAATTCCAGCTCTACTACAGGCATATTTTTATTCATCAATATACATCTCATCGGATTTCCCTCTCTCTGATTCTATATTTAAATCTGACATATATTTTTCAATCAAATTTACTCACATATCCGCCAACCCGCCATGCTCCAATACATAATCCCTAATTTCCTCATATGTCGCCTTACTCTCCGCCATAGTCAAATCCATCTCATCCATATCCAGCTCCACCTCAACATGATGCTAGACATTAAGTTAGGACAGCAAACACACCGTCTCAACGGCATTACCTCTTTCCCACAAGAACTCTTTGCCTAACTCCAACTTAATTTTACAAGAATTCATGTCTGCAGAGGCTTCATCTTTTATCAGAAATGCATGTAAAGATTTCGAACGGCTCAAATATTATAAAAAAGTATCTATATTATAAATAGGCAATCTATTAGATCTACCAACGTTCAAATAAACTATTTTAATCTAATAATTTTTTCACATCTTTTGTCCTTTACAAATAATAAATATTTAATCTACAGAAACTCCATCTCTACATAACTTTAACAAACCATTTGTTTGCAATGTATTAATCCGTGCCAATAAGCCTATTATATATTCTCTCTTTATGCTATTAAATGTTTTATCAGCAATGCTTCCATACTGGCTTTTGGAAAAGCTTATAAAGTTCTGCACCAGTCCCCTTACTGCACAACGCAGTTCTTTCAACGCTTCTTTTGTAATATTTAGATTATTTCCTTCATGTGTTTCGTTCGAACGCTCTTTATACATTCTTAGTGCATCGTCATATCTGGAAGCACTATATCCTCTTCCAAATCGCTCCATAACATCTTCCAACTCATCTTTTAACACTTCTGGCAACCCAACCATATTCTCAAAACAGGTCAAATTATCGTTGTTCCATTCATACACGTCATCATATATACTGATAGAACTATCTTGAGAAGACACCTCGCTTCTGTTAATATTGTTACACTTATAATTCGCTTTCATTTTATAAATTTTATCAGCAACTTCTATATTTCCCTCTTGGGTTAATCTTAACATAGACAATATGTAAAAAATCTCTTTATTCCATTTATTGGTAATTGCATCGAAATACTCTCCTGCCTTCTCATATCCTCCTAGCATCTCTCCAATTGAAAAATATTCTAATGGCATCGAATTATTTTCCGTTTTACATAAAAAGACAAATTCTGGAGTTCTCTCATCAGCAAGATTACTTGCTATATACTTAATATCCAAGTTACCCCTTGCGTTTACCACTTCATTATATAGAGGAGTATCCTTGAGTTTTAAATGCTTCAATACATAACCGTACGGCATTTTACCATTACCTATCATTTTCCAACTTTTTTTGATAAAAATACACACCTGTATTATTCAAATCACCCCATCCGGACATTGATTAATATATTGTATTCCTTACCAGTCCAATTAGAAAGTTCACTAATCCACTTGTCTGTCAATTAAAGATTGATGAATCGCCTTTCCTTTCATTTACCTTACTGTTAATAATCTGAATTTTTCTAACATTATTTATTTCTATGAATTTACTCTTAATCTCGGCAAATTATTTAAACTCACATTTTCCAACGTTTCTAACTGTTGTATTGCTAACTGCCGAAGCAATTCCATCCGCTCTTTTTGATTCTTTCCTTGTTTAATCAGTACAGCATTATAGCTTTCCAAATTTGCCAGTACCAACAACTGATTTAAAGTCGCCACATCCCGCATATTTCCTTTCATCGTTGGATTTTCATCTTTCCATTGCTTCGCCGTCTTTCCAAACAAAACAACATTCAACATATCTGCTTCATTAGCATAAGTATACGCCACCTGTGCAGGTGTTAATTCTGGTGGAATCAGATTCTCTTTAATTGCATCTGTATGTATCCTGTAATTCAACTTAGAAATTTCTCTATTCAAAAAACTCTTCCGAAAGTTTTTGGTAATCTTTCTTTATATTTTTACTCCACTTAATATGCACCTGAAAGTTAGTATCATTTATGTCATAAAAACTATGACCTTCAATTGGCCACAGTTCGTCCATATAACCCATATATTTCTCCAAAACTCACGATATTTCTTAACATACCTTGTTTATCACTTGTTATGTTCTACAATCCAAAGCACAATATCATCATCCTTATATTGGCCTGCAGCAATTCCTAGTCCTAAAGTAACCATCTCTTCATCACTACATTCTATCTCCATTCCATTCAGTTCTAAAAATACCAGCATTGCGTAAATCCCAATTCTCTTATTTCCATCGAGAAAAACGTGATTTTTAATTAATCCATAACATAATCTGGCCGCCTTTCGTGGAATAGTTGGGTACAATTCCTCTCCACCAAAGGATTGAAAGGGTACAGATAATGCAGAATTCAATAAACCTTCATCCCGTATTCCATCAATACCACCAGTTTCCTGTATCAACTTACTATGAAGATGCTTTATCTGTTCTTTGTTTAATAAAATCATTTTGCCAATTCCTCAAATGCTTTCCTATGCTTCTGTAATAATCGAGTTGCCACATCCTCCAGTGTTTCATTATCCGCTTCTACATCTGCCTGTAGTTTACCATAATCAATCAATACATACCGTGGCGCATTATTCTTTAATATTACGGCTGCACCGTTTTCATCAACCATTCTTGCAACTTTTGAGAAATTCTGATTTGCCTCTGATATAGATACAAGATTTTTTAAATTAACATTCATAAATTACGTTTCCTTTCCTTTTTTAATTATATTATATACTATTCGTTAGGATAAATTCAACCTAACAACTAATTTTTAATAAATTTCTTTATATCCACCTCACCACTCCATCATCCCTCTGCCTGTGCCAACAATAAAACACCCGTCCCCGACGGGCATTTTATTCTTACCGCAGACCGGCAGGAACAACACCTTTTATTCTGTTGTCATCCCTGCCCTGTTTTACTCATTCCCAATCTCCTGTTCCATGACGATACCGGACTGGAACTGTATCTGTATCCTGTCCGCCGAGATTACTTTGATGCTGGCAACCAGCCGCCTGACAAGGTCATTATCAAATTCCAGTATCTGGCCGCTGTTTCCGCTCAGGAAAGCATCCATGTCCTTCACCCGCTGTTCATAGTTTTCAGCCAGCTTTTTCTTTTTCCCTGCCTCCGCCTGTTCTTCTTTCAAGGCATTGATCTCCTCTGCGATCCTGCGGTAGCGTTCATCAAACTCCTGCGTATAAGCGCCTGTCTTTGCATTTTCCGCGATCAGGGCAACCATCTCTTCCTGTTTGGCTTTTATCCTGCCGGTGTATTCGTCGGGCTGCTGTTCCCTTCCGTAACTGCCGATCACCCGGATAACATTCTGCCGGAATGCGCCTACAAAATCGCCCTCGTTTCTTGTGATGCGGTGGATGGCCTCCATGACCGCCCTGTTTAATGCGCCCTCTTCCAGCTTTTCGGAATCCCCGCATTTCTTTACCCCGTTTGCCAGGCGGTTCGAGCATCTCCAGACGATCTTCTTTCTGCCGTTTCTTGCCCATGTTACCCGGCGGTATTTCTGCCCGCATTTGCCGCAGAGCAGGATGCCTGTCAGGGCATATCCCGATGAATATTTGCTTTTCTGGTTTTTCTTTCTTGTGACGGCGGATTTGCACATGGCCGACCGCCGCATGATCTCCTCCTGTACCCGGAAAAACAGTTCTTTGGGTATGATCGCCTCATAGTCGTCTTCCACATAGTATTGGGGGACAATGCCGTTGTTGATGACTTTCTTTTTGGTCATAAAGTCTACGGTATAAGTTTTCTGCAGTAAGGCATCGCCCATGTATTTTTCATCGCGCAGCATTTTCATCACAACAGTAGCATGCCATTTTTCTTTCCCTGTTGTGGTGCGGATGCCTTTTTCCTGCAGGTATTCACTGATCTTGGCGGCGCTGTACCCTTCGAGGTAAAGCCGGAACACCGTCCGTACAATTTCCGCTTCCTCTGGCACGATGACCAGTTCGCCCTTTTCATTTTTGGTATAACCCATGAATTTATTGTGATTGACGATGACCTGTCCTTTTTCGAACCTTCTGACCACGCCCCACCTTCTATTCTCGCTGATGTTGCGGCTTTCTTCCTGCGCAAGGCTGCTCAGGATGGTCAGCAGGATTTCCCCCCGTGCCGTCTAAGGTGTTGACGCCTTCTTTTTCAAACACCACCGCCACGTTCTTTTCTTTCAGTTTCCGGATGGTGATGAGCGCGTCCACTGTGTTCCTTGCGAAACGGCTCACGGATTTGGTCAGTATCATTTCGATCTTCCCGTCCAGCGCATCCCCTATCATGGCATTGAAATTGTCCCTTTTCTTGGTATTGGTTGCGCTCTTTCCATCATCAGCGTAGATGCCCGCATTTTTCCAGTTCGGGTTTTCTTCTATTTTATTGGTGTAATACTCCACCTGCGCCTCGTAACTGCTTTCCTGCTGCTCCAGTTCTGTGCTGATGCGGCAGTAGGCGGCTACCTTCATTCTTTTATCCGCCAGTTTCACGCTGCGGTCATACTGCGGTTTGGCAGGAATCATGGATATTTTTTTCTTTTCTGCTGTTTCTGCCATTTTTCCTCCTTTCCGGGTACCGTTTTATTGGTATCCTGTTCTGATGCTGCTCCTGCGCCCATTCATAAATAAGCGCCATGACGTCCGCCTGATCCGTACCCTGTTCCGGCCGGTCTGTGCCTGCGCTTTCCGGCGCTATGTCCTCTCCGTTAAGGAATAACCGTCTGTCTGCATAGCTGTAGATACTCTTGTATATGTATAAACCTTTATTCTTCCTCTGTGCATATATTCTCCATTTGTGCAACGCCCGTTGCACTTTTACATTTTGATAACCACATTCTTTTACAAATCTACAAGCTTTATTCTTTATCTGCCTTTTTACCCAGTATTTTTATCGAGTTCAAATAATCTTGTTCCACATCACTTAAAGTACGCTCTTTATATTTTTTATATTCTCCGGTTGCTTTTTCCACTGCCTGCTTATGCGTCACGCTTCCATTTCCTGACAATAACTGTTCGCCACTCATTGTTAGAATCCGGTCTAAGTGCTTCGCCCAATCTTTCATGGTCATAGCCTGTTCCCGTTCTGCCTGACGTTCTGCAAAATCCAAATATCCCGACACAAGCTGCCCCATTGCACGAAGTTCTTTTTCATTCAGATAATTTTTAGCAATGACAGCCTCCCGCAAAGTTGGCTGGTTTCCTGCAAATGTGGTAAGCCCCATAAATTCTTTTTCCGCATCTGCCCTTGTATAAATAACTTCCGCCGCAGTCTGCCCATGAATAGCATAATGAATTTTGTTCTGAACCTTCTGAAAAAACTGAATGGATATTTCCGCTTTCGGATCATAGTCAATGCTAGTAGCATAAATCTCCAGTACCTGCCTGTAAAATACCTTTTCGGAGGCACGAATGTCCCTAATCCGTTCAAGCAGTTCCTTAAAATATCCACCGCCACCTAAATCTTTCAGACGTTCATCGTCCAGTGCAAAGCCTTTACGCATATACTCTTTCAAGATTCCGGTTGCCCATATTCTGAACTGTGTGCCGCGTTTTGATTTCACACGGTAGCCGACAGAGATGATTACATCGAGATTATAATAACAAATGTTGCGTTCTACCTGCCTGTTTCCTTCATTTTGAACTGTTGCAAAATATGCAACAGTTGCTTCCTGCACAAGTTCTTCTTCTGAATAAATATTTTTAATATGCCTTGAAATTGTTGATTTATCTCTCTGAAATAGTTCTGCCA
>CAJULP010000085.1 GCA_910587295.1 uncultured Lachnospiraceae bacterium
AGATGAAAAATCTACGTCACCACGCTCGGATAAAGCATTCGCGAAATGGTTCCTTAAGATTTTTCATCATATTAGGGCTGGTTTATTGGCTCATGTAAGTCCAACTGGCTCTTCGACTAGATTTCTGACCACTACGTAGCTAGCTATTTGACGCAATGTGGCATAGATAATGCTATTAGCGGCAGCCAGTTAAGTAGTGGCTTCGCATTTAGTTGAATGTTTTGTTGGGTTAGTGTTAGCCAAAAACTCGAAGGGAAGGAAAGAAAAATCTTAAGGAACCATTTCGCGAACGCTTTATCGAGCGTGGCGACGTAGATTTTCCTTTCCTTCCCTTCGGGCATTTAGACAACCCCTTTAACCCAACTAAACGGGAATTTAGGGGTGGGCAGACGGCGTAAAAATTGGTATAGTAGTATGGAGAATATTTACAGGGGGGGGATGTTTACGATGATCACAGAATACAAGGTCAGTAAGATAGAAAATGCAAGGGAAATCCGAGTCCAGGTTCCAGGTTCTAAAAGTATCACAAACCGGGCTCTTCTGCTTGCGGCTTTATCAGATAAAAAATGTATTTTGAAGGGAGTTTTGTTTAGTGATGATTCCCGCGGTTTTTTGGATTGTCTGTTAAAGTTAGGGTTTCAGATAGAAATTTGCGAGGATAGGAGAGAAGTTACGATACAGGGAGCTGGTGGCAAGATTCCGGCAGGAAGCGGGGCCATTGATGTAAGAAGCGCAGGAACGGCTGCCAGATTTTTGACGGTGATGCTGGCTTTTGCAGGGGGAGATTATGAACTGACTGCTTCCCCGCAGATGTGCCGCCGGCCGATGGAGCCGCTTTTGAGCCTGCTGGAAGAAGCGGGGGTGGAAATTTCCTATCAGGGGGAGAGGGGTCATTTCCCGTTTCATATGTCTTCCCATAATTTATTTATGGAGGAGATTTCCGTTGATACAGGGGTGAGCAGTCAATTTGCCAGTGCGCTTTTGATGTCAGGCGCAATTTTGGATAAGGGATTAAAGGTAAGGCTTTCCGGAAGCCGGACGGAAGGGTCATATATTAAATTAACACTTAATATTATGGAACAATTTGGGATTTTGGTAAGACGGGAAGGAGATTGTTGTTTTGTTCCGCATAAAAAAGATTTTGGCCTGTCAGAATATCAGATAGAACCGGATGTGTCAGGGGCGTGTTACTTTTATGCTATGGCGCCACTTTTAAAAACGGATGTTATCGTAAAAGGTGTGCATCTGGACAGCATGCAGGGAGATATCCAATTTCTGCATGTGTTAAAAACAATGGGCTGTGATTTAATAGAGTATCCAGAAGGAGTAATGGCTGATGGCCGGATGCTGAAAGAGTATCCGGGAGTAACTTTGTCCATGAAAGATTTTTCTGACCAGACTATGACGCTGGCGGCTATTGCCCCTTTTGCTTCTTCACCCACATTGATCAAAGATGTGGGGCATATCAGGCTGCAGGAGTCGGACCGGATATCGGCAATCCTAACGGAGCTTGGCAGGATGGGGATTTCCTGTAAGGAGGTTTTGGATGAAAATGGGATTATGATCTTGCCGGGAGAAGTGATGCCGGCAAGAGTGAAAACTTATGAGGACCACCGGATGGCCATGGCATTTACACTGACTGGATTAAAAACGGGTGTTATCACAATTGAGGACCCACAATGCTGTAAAAAGACGTTTGAAGATTATTTTCAGATCATTGATGGGATTACTTCACAAAGCAAAGAAAGGTAAGGAGAATTTATGGATAAAATGAATGAAAAAGAACCTTTAGAGAACTTGGAGAGGGTTCTTTTAGCAGGGGTGGATACCGGTGAAGGGCAGGAAGAGTTTGAACGGTCCATGGAAGAATTGGCGGACTTAGCAAAAGCCTGTGAAATGGAACCGGTGGGGATGATCACTCAAAAGATGGAAGGAATCAATAAAAGCCTGTATCTGGGCAGTGGTAAGACAGCCGAGACGGCAGAGGCGGCAAAGATGTTGGAGGCGGAACTGGTAATCTTTAATGACACCTTAACTCCGTCACAGTTAAGGAACCTCCAGGAGGAGTTGAAAATGCCGGTGATGGACCGTACAAATCTGATTCTGGATATTTTTGAAAAGAGGGCAAGGACGAGAGAAGCAAGACTGCAGGTAGAGTCGGCGAGACTGCAATATTTACTGCCAAGACTTGTGGGAATGCATGAGGCTTTGACAAGACAGGGGGGAACCAGCGGGAGTATGAGCAGCCGTGGCGCCGGGGAAAAGAAGCTGGAACTTGACAGAAGGCGGATAGAGCATCGGATTACGGAATTAGACAGAGAGTTAGAAGAAGTTTCCAAAGAGCGGGAGACCCAGAGGAAAAAAAGGCAGAAGTCAGGGATTCCGTTAGTAGCGCTGGTTGGATATACGAATGCAGGAAAGTCTACCATCCTGAACCGGATGATTCACAAGCATGGCATGGATGAGGAAAAGAAAGTGTTGGAGAAGGATATGCTTTTCGCAACATTGGACACCTCCGTACGGCGTATTTGCACGGGGAATAACCGGGATTTTCTCTTATCTGATACGGTTGGATTTGTTCATAAATTGCCCCATGGGCTGGTGAAGGCATTTAGGGCAACGCTTTTGGAACTAAAGACGGCGGATCTGCTTTTGCAGGTGGTAGATTATTCGGATCCTCATTATGAAAAGCATATGGAAACCACCAGGGAAACAATCACACAATTAGGGGCGGGGCATATTCCAATGATCACTGTCTTTAATAAATCTGACCGTGTGGATGACTGTATAGCATATCCGAAAACAGTAGGCGATAAGATTTATATATCCGCAAAGGAGGATGTCTCTCTCGAAATGCTGACAGAGCTGATCCTTGATAAGGTTTATGATAATTTCAAAGAAATGGAACTCCTGGTTCCCTACGAAAAAGGACAGGTGGTATCTTACTTTATGGAAAATGCTCATGTGTTATCGGTGGAATACGAAAAGGAAGGAACAAGGCTTAAAGTCATGTGCCATCCTGGAGATAAGGAGAAATACGGCTGTTATGAAAAGTGAAAGATTAAATAAATATCTTGCTTCCTGCGGGGTGTGTTCAAGAAGGGATGCGGACCGGCTGATTGATCAAGGGAGGGTCAGCGTAAATGGGGAAACGGCGGTTATGGGGATGCTGGTATCTGATAATGACCAGATTTTAGTAAACGGAAAGCCGGTCCGGGAGAAGAATAAAAAGGTAGTGTTTGCTTATCATAAACCTGTCGGGGTAGTCTGTACGGAAAAAGACCGGTTTGCAGATAAGAAAATAACGGATATGGTGAAGTTTCCGGTACGCGTCACCTATGCGGGGAGACTTGACAAGGATTCGGAAGGGCTGATCTTGCTGACAAATGACGGGGATCTGATTCGGGCAATGATGTCGGGCAGTGCAGGGCATGAAAAAGAGTATATTGTGAAGGTAAATAGAGAAATAACAGACGATTTTCTTGATAAAATGAGAAATGGAGTTCTCTTACAGGAACTAAATGTAACAACAAGACCCTGTAAGGCAGAAAGGTTAGGCAAGTTTACGTTTCGCATTGTCCTGACTCAAGGGGTCAATAGACAGATACGCAGAATGACGAAAGAACTCGGATACCGCGTCCAGGCAATCACAAGGGTGCGTGTCGTAAATATCCGGCTTGCAAATTTGAAGCCAGGGCAATATCGCCGGATTTCCGGAAATGAATTGCATATGTTATATTATTTGTGCGGCATGGAATGTGAGGATAAAGACTAAAAAATCACAAAATCTTGTGTCGCAGCAGAATAGATATTGTAGATTGAGGGTTAGAATTTTGGCAGGAACAAGTTATGTAAATCAGAACAAAAATAATGACAGAATGAAAATAATATATCGGTAAAGCAATAAATTTGTTTAAAAAACGGGTTTTATTGAAAATATGTGTGACGGAAATTGGATCGTGTGTGACGGAAAACTTGCATAAATGGAGGTAATATGATGGAAGATTATCAAATACGGGCGGAGGAAATGGTAAAACGGCTGAATGAAGCGTCAGATGCCTACTATAACGGAAGGGAAGAACTGATGTCAAACTATGAGTGGGACAGTCTGTTCGATGAATTGGTATCTTTAGAGGCTGAAACAGGTTTTATTCTTCCGGACAGTCCTACCCAGAATACCGGATATGAGGAAAATAATGGGGAAAAGGAACCCCATGAGTTCCCGGCTCTTTCCCTGGCGAAGACAAAACAGGTAGCAGAACTGCAAAAGTGGGCGGAGGATAGGCCGATTTGGCTGTCTTGGAAACTAGATGGGCTGACCTTGGTCCTTACTTATGATAATGGAAAGCTTACCAAAATTTTAACAAGAGGGAATGGAATCATAGGAACCAATATTACTTATTTAAAAAATGTGATCCAAGGCTTTCCGCTTAACATTCCGTATAAAAAGCATATGGTGGTCAGAGGGGAGGCTGTGATTTCCTATACCGATTTTGAGCTGATCAATGATACTATAGAAGATGACGAGAAATATGCGAACCCAAGAAACTTAGCTTCCGGTACGTTAAGTCTGGATGATCCGGAAAAGGTGAAGGAGCGGCATGTGTATTTTCATGCGTTTACCCTGGTGTACCTGGAAGATGAGATGATATCCTGGGGGGAGCGGATGCGTTTTCTTGAGAAGGAAGGGTTTACGGTAGTGGAGCGGGAAGCGGTCTCATCGGAAACAATTTCGGCTGTTATTGATAAATGGACAGAAAAAGTAGAAACAGGGAAGATGGATCTTCCGGTGGATGGTCTGGTGATTTGTTTTGACGATACGGAATATGCCGCTTCGGGAAGTGTTACCGGCCATCATGCCGCAAGGGCAGGCTATGCGTTTAAATGGCAGGATGTTTCTGCGAAGTCAAGATTAGACCATATTGAGTGGTCTTGTGCCACTTCCACCATTTCACCGGTGGCGGTATTTGAACCGGTGCAGCTGGAAGGTACTACGGTTTCCCGGGCTTCCCTCTGCAATATCAGTGAAATGGAACGGCTGGGGATCGGCGAAAAGTGCATGGTGGAGGTGATAAAAGCAAACAAGATCATCCCTAAATGTATTGCCGTTATGGAATCATCGGGAAGCTTTCAGATTCCGGAGAGTTGTCCGGTCTGTGGGGCAAAGACGGAGGTCCGTAAAAGTCCAAGAAGCAATACAAAAACATTGCATTGCACCAATCCGGACTGCAGCGCAAAACATGTAAAAAAATTCACCCGTTTTGTCAGCAAATCAGGTATGGATATAGACGGGCTTTCCGTCCAGACCATTTTAAGGTTTATGAATGAAGGTTTTCTCTCGGAGTTCGCGGATATTTACCATTTATGGGAACATGCCGATACCATTCGCCAGATGGACGGATTTGGGGATAAATCATGTGAAAATCTGATCAAAGCTATTGAAAAGAGCAGGCAGGTGCATCCGGTGAACTTTATCTATGCCCTTTGCATTCCCATGATCGGCATTGACGCAGGAAAAAAGATGATTGCGGAAAACGGGTTTGACGGGTTTATGGAACGCATGGAGACCGGGCAGGGGTTTGAAGAGATTTTGGGGATAGGGCCTGAAAAATCACGGTCCGCAATAGAATGGTATGAGAATGAACAGAACAAATCATCCTTGAAAGCATTGTTAAAAGAGGTTACAATAGAAAAAGTAGTGCCATCCTCTAAGGCGGACGGCAAATGCAAAGGGCTGACCTTTGTCATCACAGGTGATGTGCATCACTATAAAAATCGGGATGAGTTTAAGGCTTATGTGGAAGCCATGGGCGGTAAGGTGACAGGGAGTGTTACGGGAAAGACGGACTATCTTGTGAATAATGATGCCCAGTCCACCTCATCGAAAAACCGGAAAGCGGCACAGCTTGGGGTTCCGGTCATTACGGAAGATGAATTTGTGGAACGGTTTGGGTAAGACCATGGTCAGGCGATAGAAGAAAAATGAATGGAGTGAATGGAGATGCCGATCAAAGTACAAAGCGGTCTTCCCGCTAAGGGGATACTGGAGAATGAAAATATATTTGTAATGGATGAATACCGTGCCATGCATCAGGATATCCGTCCGTTGCAGATTTGCATCTTAAACTTAATGCCGGTGAAGCAGGACACGGAGCTGCAGCTTCTGCGGGTGCTTTCCAATACACCTTTGCATATAGACGTGTCTTTTATGAAGATGAACAGCCATGTTTCGTTAAATACACCAATCCATCATTTAAACCGGTTTTATAATACTTTTAACGAATTACGTAACAGGCGTTTTGATGGCCTGATCATTACAGGGGCGCCGGTGGAACAGATTCCTTTTGAGGAGGTGGATTATTGGCCGGAACTTTGTGAAATTATGGAATGGACAAAGGACCATGTGACCTCTACTTTCCATATTTGCTGGGGCGCTCAGGCCGGGCTTTATTATCATTACGGAATGGAAAAGGTGATGCTGCCGGAAAAGCTGTTTGGCGTGTTTGAACATAAAGTGATGAACCGGAAAATCCCTTTGGTGCGGGGGTTTGATGATTATTTCTATATCCCCCACAGCAGGCATACGGCGGTCCGCAGTGAGGAGATCCACGCCTGCAGTGATCTGACGGTTTTGGCGGAATCTGAGGAAGCAGGTGTGTTCCTTTGCATGACGGAAGGCGGGAAGCAGATTTTTATCATGGGTCATCCTGAGTATGACAGGTATACCTTGCATAATGAATATATCAGGGATAAGGAAAAGGGATTGCCGATCAAGATTCCTAAGAACTATTACCCTGAGGATGATGACACGAAAAAGCCGGCGCTGCAGTGGAGGTCCCACAGCAATGATCTGTACAGTAACTGGCTGAATTATTACGTATATCAGGTGACTCCTTATGAGTTGTAGGAAATTTTACTCAGAACTTGGGAGAGTAGAAGGGGAAAAATGCAGCATGGAATCATAAGAACCCGGACTGAGGGCAGTGGCACGGATAACAGAAGTGTGGTAACTTAAAGATACCATAAATCCATATGGAAGAGTTATTTTTACGATAGAACTTTATACTCTCAAGTAAAAGAAAAGTGGCATAAATAATTTGGAGATTATGATTATGAGAGATACAGCTATAGAGATGGCTAAAAGGATGTTAGTGGATAGTATATGGAAAAGTGCTAATCTTGAAGGGCTGGGAACCACGTTCCCAAAGACGGAAGCAATCCTTGCAAATGCTCCTACAACCACAAAAACAGAAGAAGTATTATTTGTAATTAATATGAAACGAGCGTGGCAGTTTCTTTTAGATAATCTTGAATATAATAATTGTATTATGTTGCTGCGAGAGTTTGATAAAATTGTTGGGGAATTACTTTTTAGTTATGCTGGTGAAATAAGAACAATTCCTGTACAGATTGGCGGTACATCTTGGGAACCTGAGATACCTCATACTGGAATTATTATGGAATCAATTAATGAAATAGAGCGGATAGAGGATCTTGAATTAAGAGCGCTAAAATATTTTTGCTATATTGCACGGACGCAAATGTTTATTGATGGAAATAAGCGAGTGGCACAGCTTATGGCTAATAAAGTGCTTATTGAATATAATATAGGTATTTTTCAAATACCTATTGAGAAGTTGGAGGAATTTAAGGGGCTGCTGATAGATTTTTATGAGACTGGAAATGATGCAAAAATCATAGGATTCATGAAGGAATGTTGTATTAGAAGAATACAAGTATAAAGGGTTAACTGGCGAGGAGCATCCTATATAATAATTGTCATTTTGATGGGGGTATTTATATTGTAGTACATTCTGGCAGCCGGCATTTGGGGTTAGAAGTTGCAAATTATTATCAGGAAGAAGGTTATAAGTCATTAAATGGTTTTACTAAAAAAGATATTGATAATTTGATTGTTGATTTGAAAGTCCAGGGAAGAGAACACGAAATCCAGAGAAGTATTTCTGCCTTAAAAAATACAAAAAGAACTAATGTTCCAAAACAGTTGGCGTATGAAAGGTATGGATGATATTGTGAAAAATATTGGCGATACAGTAAATATTATTGATATCATAAAGCCGATATATAATTTTAAGGCTGGTGGTGATTAAAACATAAAACGATACGTATTAACAAAAGACGAGAAAACAAAAATTTTGATTACAATAATGTAAGTCCAGTTAAAAAACTGTAAAAACTGCATGGCCAGTACATCATGGGAAGAAATTGGAATATCTAACGATTTCCTTTTTGGGAAGGCCATGCAGCAACTGTCAGCAAGGAATTGAAGGCTTTTTTGGATTATGCAGCGGGAAAAAGGCCGGATGATGGCTTTGTAAAAAAGTTGGAGGAAGCAGTAAAAGAAGCAAAAAAGAACAGAGAATGGAGGCATGAATATATGACCTTATTGATGCGTGATCAGGAAAATATAGAAAAAGGAATCGAGCAGGGTATTTGGGGAACGGTATCTTAGGTAAACAAGCAGCCGCCAGTTTGATTTTTTGACCTGGCGGCAATGAGCTTGTTCTTTATGAGCCATCGTTCTTCTTTTGGAAAAAGCCGTCAACGCCCTGCGCCGAGCTATATTTGAACATGGCACGGATACATTTCCCAGTGTGCCGCAGGGTATTGATTGAAGTAAGTTTTTAAAATCAGGCAGACTTCGTCAATATCCCTGGCCTTTTTGTTGACACGTACGATCTTCCCGTCAAACAGATCTGTTTCTTCACAAGTCACGACAAAATAAGATAAATCCATTGTAATTCCTCCTAGTCATTCATTACTTTTAATTCGATTATAAAGGAATAAAAGGTATTGAAAAGGGGGTTGTAATTTTTTTCGTGTTTTATGTCATTATTTGTTCCCGGTTAGTGTTGTTTTGCATTTTTTTGTATTTTGTATTTAGGGCTGATGTTATAGGAAACGCCCCGGATCTGTATGGAGTTTTTACCGTTGCTTTCTACGAAATCTGTATTCACCAGATAACTTTTGCTTATGCGCATAAATTTGTCAGTCAGTTCTCTTACTTCCCGTTCTACCTGGTCCATTTTCCCGTAAAAATTAGGAGTATCGTTTTTTGAGGTATACAGGAAGATCTTCCTTTTATAGGAAGAGATATATAGTACGTCATTTAAATTTACGGAATAGGTGATGCCGTTATTTTTAAAGGAATACATACATTTATTCTCGGTATTTTCCAGGGTGATCCGCTGATAGACATCCAGGAAGATTTTGTGGAAATCTTCATATTGAAAAGGTTTTGGCAGGAAGCGGAAGGGTTCAAGCTGTACCATCTGTGTATAATAATGGTCATAGGAAGTCATGAAGACCAATAAGGTGTGATAGTTTTTGGCTTTCATGATTTTTGCGATGAAAAGCCCGTCGATGTCGTTTTTTAAATAAATGTCCAGGAAACATACGTCAATATTGCTGCCGGTATTTTCCCGGAACCAGATAAGGAATTTTTCCGGGGAGGTGAAACAGGAAATGGAAGGGGCAGGAATGTCTAACCTGTGGCAGGAATTAAGAGCCATCTTGAAAACGCTCTCGGCGGTAGCCTTGTTATCTTCTAATATGCATATGTTCATGTCGGTTCCCCCTTTTTTCGGAATGTATAAACTTTCTTTGGTTAGATTATAAAATAAACCACAGGGAATAGGAGTGGGCGTATTTTGAATATTTATGGTAAGGTCGGAGTGCATCATTTCATTTTGCGGTCCAGTTAAGGCTTTACACTTTTTTACATGCAATTTATAATAATTACAGGGACGCCGCAATGAAGCGGCGCATTTGCTGCAGAGAAAGAATGTAGAAAAAATAGAGTAAGAATATACAGAAAGAATAGGGAAGGGGTAAGTAATGGGGTTATATCGTATCATGCTGGTAGACGACGAGGAAGAAGTCCGCAAGGCCATGATCCGCAAGATGGATTGGGAAAAGCTTGGCTTTACCGTGGTTGGAGATGCGGAAAACGGCGAGGATGCCCTGGAAAAATTAGAGCACTTAGAGCCTGATGTGGTCATGACGGATATCCGGATGCCGTATATGGACGGGCTGACGTTGACGGCAAAGATACGGGAAAAGTACCCTTCCATCAAGATCCTTATCTTTTCCGGTTATGACGATTTTGAATATGCCCAAAAGGCGATCAAACTAAATGTCACGGAATATATCTTAAAGCCGGTAAACGGGGAGGAACTTGCGAAGATTTTGAACCGGGTGCGGGAAAACCTGGATGAGGAGATAGAACAGCGGCGGGATATCAGTCAGCTTCGGGAACGGTACCGCAGGAGCCTTCCTATCATCAGGGAACTTTTCTTAAATAAACTGGTGCAGGGAAATGTGGCGGAGGAAGAGGTCCGGCCAAAGCTTATCGAATATGGCATAGACATTTTGGATGCCGATGAATTGGTAGCGGCAGTGATCAGTGTGGAAAGGGAAGAGCGGGGAATGGAAGCGCAATCTCTGCCGTTTCAGAAAGAACGGAAGCTGATTCCCATATCGGTACGGGGACTTTTAGAGGATCATCTTAAGGGATATTTTCGTTTTGCCAGCTTTGATTCCGATGACGGGATCGGGGTCATAGCCGCTATCGACATTGCCGCTAGCGGCAAGGAGAACAATAAGACAGGGTTTATCAGTATCCTGACGGATATTTGTAAAGAGACCCGAAGAATCTTGGGGGTAACGGTAACGATCGGTGTGGGGCATGGCAATTCCCGCCCTGAGAAGATATGCGAGTCATACCAGTCGGCGGTAGATGCCCTTGGTTACAAAGCCATTGCGGGAACGGGGGAAACAATTTTCATCGGCGATATGGAACCGGTAAGCCGGGGGAAACTGCAGTTAAACCAAAAAGACGAGACGGAGCTGGAAAACAAGATCAAGTTCGGCACGCCAAAGGAGATTGAGGAGGAGGTGAAAACGCTTGCGGCAAGGATGGATGATACCCGGGTACATTCCAGCCAGTATCAGGTTTACATGCTTTCTTTGGTCAATTGCATTACCCGTCTGATCCAGCAGTATGAAATGGACCTTCGGCAGGTTTTTGACCCGGACGGGGGGATCATGAAACTGCTTGGCGGCGGACAGGACCGGGAGGAATTTACCAGGTGGCTTACGCAGATAGCATGTTTAATGAATGAGACCATCAGCTGCCGCCGGAGCAACACCACGAGACAGGTGATCGAGGAAGCGAAAAAATATATCCAGGAACATTATCAGGAGCCGGATTTGTCTGTTGACATGATCTGCAGGCAGCTTTCCATGAGCCCGGCGTACTTTTCCACCATGTTTAGGAAAGAGACCGGGAAAACCTGCGTGGCATATCTGACAGACGTGAGGTTAAACAGGGCTGTGGAGCTTTTAAACCAGACCAATGACAAAACTTATATGATCGCCCAGAAGGTAGGGTATCAGGAGCAGAATTATTTCAGTTATGTCTTTAAAAAGAAATTCGGGGTATCGCCCACGAAATTCAGGGGAGCATGATGAGCCGAGGCAGGAGGGTGTATGGCAAAGCAGAAAAAATCTGATTTTTTTCAGCGGGTAAGTATCCGTAACACGATTTTTATCTATTTTACGGTAAGCGCCCTTGTTATGCTCCTGCTGGTAGGGGTATCCATATACGGGCGGCTGGAAGAGCAGCTTTCGGCTGTGGTACGAAAAGAAAACCAGACAGTGATCAATCAGGTAAACCTTTCCATGGATACGTATCTTCGCACCGTTATGAAACTGTCGGATTCGCTGTATTATGGGATCATTAAGAATGTGGATCTGCTTGCCAAGGAAGAGACGGTAAACAGCGAAATGACGCTTCTGTATGACAATAACAAGGATGCCGTCTCCAATATTGCATTATTGTCTAAGGATGGGGAGCTGCTTACGGCAGTGCCGGCGGCCCGGCTTAAGCCCGATTTGGACGTGACAAGGGAAGAATGGTTTAAGGATACCTTAGAGCACCCGGAAAACCTGCATTTTTCAATGCCGCATGTACAGAATATATTTGACAACAGTGAAAACCAGTACCGGTGGGTCATTACGCTTTCCCGCGCGGTGGAGATCACGGAAGGCACTTCCACCGCACAGGGTGTTTTGCTGATCGACATGACTTACTCCAGTCTGCAGTATATGCTGGATAATATTTTATTGGGAGATCAGGGGTACTTATACCTGATCAGCAGCGGCGGCGGGCTGATCTATCATCCTAAGATGCAGCTGATCGATGTTGGGCTGGAGGAGGAAAATATAAAGGCGGCCAGTACTTACCGGGATGGAAACTACAGGGAAACCTGGCAGGGGAAAGAGCGGGATATCATTGCAAAAACGGTAGGGTACACCGGGTGGAAGATCATAGGGGTGGTGCCGGAGCAGGGCTTTACTTTAAATGGGGTGAAGACCCAATTGTTTATGGTGTTTGTGGTGGCATTCTTCCTGTTTTTGCTTGCGGTGATCAACGCCTATATTTCGTCTAAGATCACGGCTCCCATAAAGGAATTGGAAAAGTCGGTAAACGCCTTGGAGGCAGGGGAGCTTGACACGGATATTGATATCGGCGGTTCCTACGAGATCCAGCACTTAGGGCGTTCCATTGGGGAGATGGCAAGGCGGATCCAGGTACTGATGGAAGATATAGTAGCGCAGCATGAGTCAAAGAGGAAAAGTGAATTTGACACGCTCCAGTCTCAGATTAACCCTCACTTTTTGTACAATACACTTGATATTATCGTGTGGATGATCGAAAATGAGCAGAAACAGGAGGCAGTGAAGATCGTAACTGCCCTTGCGCGTTTTTTCCGTATCAGTTTAAGCAAAGGAAAGAGCATCATCCCCGTAGGAGATGAGTTAGAACATGTGCGCAACTACCTGACGATCCAGCAGAAGCGGTTTAAAAATAAATTTACTTACCGGATCCAGGCGGCGGACGAGGTGTTAAACCTGGCATCTTTAAAGCTGATGCTGCAGCCGTTGGTGGAAAATGCCATTTACCATGGAATGGAGTTTATGGATGGCGACGGGGAAATTTTGGTGAAGGCGGAACTTAAAGATGGGGGCTTGTGCTTTACCATTGCGGACAACGGGCTTGGTATGACGGAAAAACAGGTGGAGGGGCTTCTTACCGGGGAGACGAAAAGCTCATCGGGAAAGGGGTCCGGCATCGGGGTAAAGAATGTCAATGAACGGATCAGGCTTTATTTTGGCGAAGGTTACGGGCTTACGATCCTTTCGGAACCGGATGAAGGAACTGCCATAAAAATACGGTTGCCCGCTGTTTCATATAAGGAGCTTTTGGAACATGAAGGTGCATGACATTTTGCATAACAAAGAAAAAAAGGTAAATTTTCTCTGGATCTTATACGGGCTTGTGCTGGTGATCTTGTTTTTAGTCTCATCCACGGATCTGATCATTAAAGAGGAAACGGCAAAGATCTATCCGATCTCAGTGGTCATCGGGGATGTTTCCGACGAAAACTACGTGAATTTCCGCAAAGGGATGGAAAGGGCCGCCATGGAGTTTAACGGGGATATCAGCTTTATCACTTTGTACGAAAAAGGGAGCGCCGCACAGCAAAAAGAACTGATGCTGCGGGAGCAGGAAGATGGAAGCCGGGCTCTCATCGTAGCGCCGGTGGATGCGGGGATGGCAGCCGGCATGCAGCAGGATAACCTGCTCACCGTTCCGGTGGTCTTTATTAATACGGAAAAAGAAAAAGTGGAAGGACTTAATAATATGGCGGTCCTTACTTTTGATTATCATGCCATGGGATGCAGGATGGGGGAGAGGATTTTGGAGGAACATCCCGGGGAAGATAAGGTATATCTGTTAGAAGGAGAAAAAATGAATGAAGTGGATATGTTGTTTGCGCAGGGAGTACGGGATACGCTTTCCGTAAAAGGGTGGACGGTCTTTTTGATAGAAAGCGCTGGTGAAAATGATTGGGCGCAGGTTTTGGAAGAAGCGGTGCTGATCGCACCAAATCCGGAAAGTCTTTTGAGGGCGGCGCAGTTTCTTGTGGAGGATGAGCAGTCGAAAGAGAAAGTGAAAGGGCTTTACGGGCGGGGGAGTACCGTTCCTTTATTAAACTATCTTGATAAGGGGATCATACAGGGACTTTGTGTGACAGACGATTTCAGCGCCGGGTACTTAAGTGTGAAAACGGCAGTGGAACTGGCCGAAAACCGGCCGGTGGAAGAGATGGGATATTTGGAAAGTTATGATATCGGCCGGGAGGATCTGCGGAATGAAAAATATGAAAAAATTCTGTTTCCTATTGAATAGTCTGCTGCTGTGCGCGGTAATGATGTTTACCGGCTGCGGCAGAGCGGAAAATGAAACGGAGAAAAAATCCATCCGCATCGGGGTAAGCCTGTACCAGGGGGATGACACTTTTATCAACAACATCAGGGGGGAACTGGAGAAATGTGCCAAAGCCTATGAACAGGAAAACGGGGTGAAGGTGAACCTGGATATCCAGGACGCCAAAGGAAGCCAGAACACTCAAAATGATCAGGTAGAGCGGTTTATTTCGTTAGGCTGTGATGTGCTGTGCATCAACCCGGTGGACAGGACGGCTGCGTCGGTGATGATCGATAAGGCAATGGCAGCAGAGATACCGGTGGTATTTTTTAACAGGCAGCCGGTGGAAGAGGATATGGACCGGTGGGACCAGCTTTATTATATAGAGGCGGTGGCCAAGGAATCGGCGGTCTTACAGGGAGGGATCGTGGTGGACAGGTACAGGGAAAACCCGGAAAGCCTGGATCTAAACGGGGATGGGGTGGTAAGTTATGTACTCCTTGAGGGGGAAAGCAGCCATCAGGACGCCTTGATCCGCACGGAATGGTCGGTAAAGACTTTAAAAGACGGCGGTGTTCCGGTGGAAAAGATCACAGGAGGGATCGCTAACTGGGAACGGAGCCAGGCCTCGGCGTTGATGGAGCAGTGGCTTGAGAAGTACCCGGGGCAGATCGAGCTGATCTTGTGCAATAATGACGATATGGCGCTTGGCGCCATTGATGCTATGGAACGGGCAGGGATATCCGGGATCTGTGCGGTAGGGATCGACGGAACAACGCCGGGCCTTGAGGCGGTGGCAAACGGAAAGCTTTTGGGAACCGTATCCAGCGATAAAGAGCGCTATGCCGGGGCAATCTTTACCATAGCGGCCTGTAAGGCGATGGAACAGGAGATTCCGCCGGAGATCGAGCTTGTGGAAGGGAAATATTACCACTGTCCACAGCAGATTGTCGTAAAAAATCAATAAATTTTGTAAAGAAATGAAAAAAATCAATAATAAACAAAAAAAATTCTATAGAAAATGCTGTATTGGCGTAGTATAATGTATTTGTCAGTGATGCAAACTGACAAATATCATATTATCTAAAGGGAGGATAAACACATGAAGAAGAAAATTTTGGCTTTAGTGCTGGCGTCCTGTATGGCATTGTCTCTGGCAGCCTGCGGCGGCAAAGCAGATGAGGCAGCAGCACCGGCAAGCGAGCCGGAAACGGCAGCACAGGATGAGGCCGACGCAGCCGATCAGGCAGAGACAGAAGAGCCCGAACAGGAAGAAGAGCAGCCTACGGCAGTGGAAGGTGATGTTTCCGTATTCTATTATACGTATGGGGATACTTACATTTCCAGCGTTCGTTCCGCTCTTGATTCCGCTCTTGAATCAGCAGGGATTCCTTATCAGGATTATGACAGTAACAACAGCCAGACCACACAGACGGAACAGGTTACCACGGCAATTGCCAAGGGAACTTCCTTATTGGTTGTAAACCTGGTGGACAGCGGTTCTGATGATGCGGCTAAAAACATTATCGAGCAGGCTAGCGCTCAGAATATCCCAGTGATCTTCTTTAACCGTTCTGTAAGTGAAGAAGTGGTAAGCAGCTATGACAAATGTGTATTCGTAGGAACCGATTACGAAATGGCAGGCCATATGCAGGGTGAAATGATCGGCAATTACCTGATGGAGAATTTCGATACGGTTGACTTAAACGGCGACGGGGAGATCTCCTATGTAATGTTCAAAGGCCAGGAAGGTAATGCGGAAGCAATTGCTCGTACTCAGTATGGCGTGGAAGATGCAGACGCAATCCTTACAGCAGGCGGTAAGTCAGCACTTTCTTTCTATGACAGCAGCAACTCAAACCTGTACCTGGTTGACCAGGATGGCGCATGGTCCGCAGCGGCAGCTAACAATTATATGCAGACGATCCTGTCACAGTACAGTGAAGCAAACAACAACATGGTTGAGCTTGTAATCGCAAACAATGATGAAATGGCAATCGGTGCCGTAACAGCATTGCAGAACGCAGGCTACAACTTAGAAGATGGCAGCGCTACCGTGATTCCCGTATTTGGTGTAGACGCTACTGACGCAGCAAAAGAAGCCATTGGTAAAGGAACCATGACCGGTACCATCAAGCAGGATGCTGACGGTATGGCTAACACCATCGCACAGATTTCCGCTAACTTTATGGGTGGCGCAGACACCTTTGCGGATGTAGCGGCAGAGAACGTGGTTGGAACATGGCGTGTAAACATTCCTTACGCAACCTACACAGGTGAATGATAACAGGCGGACGGATATAACGTATGATTACTGCAACCGCACATAAGTGTGGTTGCAGTTTCGTATATAGAATTTAAACAGGGGGTGACAATTTGGAAAAACAGGCAGCAAAACCTGCAGGGGATGGAAATGTCCTTTTGAGAATGGAGGGAATCAACAAATCTTTTCCCGGTGTGAAAGCATTAGACAATGTGTCATTAACGGTGAAGGCGGGAACGGTCCATGCTTTGATGGGAGAAAATGGTGCAGGTAAATCCACATTGATGAAATGTCTTTTTGGGGTATACAACAAAGACAGCGGAAACATTTATTTGGAAGGCCGTGAGGTAAACTTTAAGACATCAAAGGAAGCCTTGGAAAATGGGGTTGCCATGGTGCATCAGGAGCTTAACCAGGCCCTTAAACGGAACGTAATGGACAACATGTGGCTGGGGCGTTTCCCAAAGGTATCCAAGTGGTGTCCGTTGACCAGCGAATCCAAGATGTATACAGCTACGAAAGAAGTTTTTGAGGAACTTGAGGTTCATGTTGACCCGAAAACGGTCATGAGCCGGATGCCGGTTTCCCAGCGGCAGATGGTGGAGATTGCCAAAGCGGTCTCATATCATTCCAAAGTGATCGTGTTTGATGAGCCCACTTCTTCTCTTACAGAGGAAGAGGTAGAGCATTTGTTCAGGATCATCAATATGCTCAGGGACCGGGGCTGCGGGATCATTTATATTTCTCATAAGATGGAAGAAATCCTCAGGATATCTGATGAAGTGACGATCATGCGTGACGGGCAGTGGATTGCTACCCGCCCTGCGAAAGAATTGACGATGAATGAGATCATCCGCCTGATGGTGGGGAGGGAACTGACCAATCGTTATCCGGAGAAGGATAATAAGGTCGGTGAGCCTCTTTTGGAAGTAAAAGGCCTGACAGCCTCTTATTCCCAGCTAAAAGATGTTTCTTTTACCGCAAGAAGGGGAGAAGTCCTGGGAGTGGCGGGCTTAGACGGGTCCGGCCGTACGGAACTTCTGGAAAACATTTTCGGGATTGCTACCCGGAAAGGGGGAGAGATCTATCTGGACGGGAAGCGGGTTTTGAACCGCAATGCCAGGGAATCTCTTGCCAATAAATTTGCCATGCTTACGGAAGAGCGCCGGGCAACGGGGATTTTTGCCATTCGTGATATCCAGGCAAATACCACCATATCAAGTCTGAAGCGTTATAAGGTGGGCCCGTTTTTAAGCGATAAGAAGCTCAGTGAGTCCACGGATTGGGGTATTCAGGCTATGAAGACGAAAACACCAAGCCAAAAGACACAGATCCGCTCTTTATCGGGAGGTAACCAGCAGAAGGTGATCCTGGCGAGGTGGCTTTTGACAGAGCCGGAGGTATTGCTTTTGGATGAGCCTACTAGAGGAATAGATGTGGGGGCTAAATATGAGATTTATCAATTGATTTTGAACCTGGCAAAAGAAGGGAAGACGGTTCTTATGGTCTCTTCGGAAATGCCGGAGCTTTTGGGAGTTTGCGACCGGATTCTGGTCATGTCCGGCGGGCAGCTTGCGGGAGAGGTGGATGCTAAGACCACAACGCAGGAAGAGATCATGACTCTGGCTGCTAAATATGCATAAGGATTAGGAGGTATGAACTGTGGCTGATAAAAAAATCGGGGCGAAGGGGCAGGCATTTGCACAGCTTTCGCCGAAGGATAAAATGAAAAAGGTGGGCGACCTGTTACTCAACAACGCCATGTATATCATTATTATTTTGGCGGTAATCTACATATCGATCAAAGTGCCGGCATTCTTAAAGCTGCCTTCCATTGTGAATGTCGTATCCCTGACAGCGGCAAAGCTTCCTATTGCCCTTGGAATTGGCGGCTGTATTGTGTTGACAGGAACGGATATTTCCGCAGGCCGCGTGGTAGGTCTTACCGCATGTATTTCCGCATCGCTGCTTACCACCACGTTTAAGGTGTTTCCGGAAATGACCAGTGCGCCTCCAATCTTTGTGGTGCTTTTGCTTGTTTTAGGAACTGGGGCTATCGTAGGGCTTGTAAATGGTTTCAGTGTGGCGAAATTTAAACTGCATCCGTTTATTGTCACCTTGTCCACACAGTTGATCGTGTACGGTGTCATTTTGATGTACCTGAAAAACGGTACCAACAACGGGCAGACGTTAAGTGGTCTTACGGACAGTTACCGGTCAATGGTTACCGGAACTTTATTCAGCATTGGCAGTGTGGCTGTTCCTAAGTACGTGCTGTATGCTATTATACTCACCATAGTGATGTGGATCATCTGGAATAAGACAACATTCGGAAAGAATATGTTTGCGGTAGGCTCCAATGAGGAAGCAGCTAACGTGTCCGGCGTAAACGTATCTCGGACTATCATCTTAGTGTTTGTGTTAGCAGGCGTGATGTATGCGATCACCGGGTTCTTAGACAGCGCCCGTATTGCTTCCGCTAATGCGGCTACAGGGTTTAACTACGAGTGTGACGCCATTGCGGCATGTGTCATTGGCGGTGTTTCTTTTGTCGGTGGTATCGGACGTATCAGCGGGATCGTGGTAGGAGTTTTACTTTTACAGATTATTTTTGCGGGGTTGAACTTCCTTTCCGTGGATGCGAACATGCTTTATATCATTAAGGGCCTTATTATCCTGATTGCCTGTGCAATAGATATGAGGAAATATCTGGTACGTAAATAATATGACTTTATATCTGTGCGGTTTCTCTACGGATTGTAGTAGAGCCGCACAGATGTGCGTTCAGGCGCACGGACGGGAGTGGCTATGGAAGAAGAAAAATCCCCCCGCCAGCTTCGGGGGCTTTATGACCGGGTGAATATCTCGGTAGGAACGCTGAATGTGGTGATTATAGCCCTTAGCATCGTGCTTGTGGCATGCCTTGCTTTTGGCATTTCCCACAGGGGGTATCAGATCAGTTTTGACAGTCTGGGCGGAACGGCAGTAGAGGATCAGAAGCAGATGTACGGAGAGCTTCTGCAGGTGCCTGAAGCCCCTGTCCGTGAGGGGTATACTTTTACCGGGTGGTACCGGGATAAGGATCTTACGGTTTTATGGGATCAGGATAAGGATACGATAACGGAATCCATGACCCTTTATGCAGGGTGGCAGGAATAATCTGGAAGCCATGTCCATATACTATATTGTGATCAGATCAAGTGCCAAAGGGCGCGGAAACGAGGTAGGATATGGCGAGAGGACCAAGGAAAGCAGTTGAAGAAAAAATTGCTGAAAAGGAAGAGCTGATCAGCGCTCTTAAAACAAGGCTGAAATCCGAGCAAGGGGAACTGGAAGCCCTTTATCGGGAAAAGAAGGAAAAAGACCTGGAAGGTTTAAACCGGATGATTGCAGATTCAGGGCTTGCGCTTAGTGAGGCAGCGGATGTCTTGAAGGAATATGTGCAGAACCGTACAGGGCAGCAAGGCGCTTAGCTGCTATTTCTGCCCGGAAAGCTGCATTAAAAGGGAAAAGCAGCTTTGCATGCCAAGGCGGAATAATACCATGGAATGGGCGGCGTTGGTGGCCTGCATGGAATCTACCCACTTGTCAATGACAGAGCGCTGCTCCTCTGTCAGGTCAAGTGATTGATATTGCTCTGCCAAAGTCCGCTCTGCGGACAAGGCGTTCTGATACCGCCTGTCGTCAGCAAGGTGGCAGGAGAGGTTATCTTCCGGGCAGTCTTCCAGATAATTGTAAATGGAATCAAAAATATCTGCGTTTATCATAGTGATAGGCTCCTCTGGTTTTGGTATGTTTTTTAATTGTATTATAAGCGCAATAATAAAAATAGTCAACGAAATTATGAGAAAGAGCTGCCGCTATCAGTGCTTTCGCCGGTGCGGACGGTTACACCATTGACTTCCACGTGGTCGTTGATCTCAATGACCAGGCAGCGTTTTCCTTCAATGAACAATGTGTTGACCAGATCTGCACGTTCCGGGTTGACGCGCACCACGACATCCGGCGTTTTTACTTCAAAGGTGCGGGTGTTGGCAACATTATTGACCATAAGAGAGGTATCTTCCCCGGCAGCGGCGTCGTAAAGTTTATCGAAATCAGTAAGTTTTTCTTCCACAACACCACTTTTTTCAAACAGATTTTTGACTTGATGCTTATCTAACATCAAAGGTTCAGGGATTTCTTTATGTTCTTCGATCATCTCCGTAAGGTTTTCGTGGATGCTTTTGACAACTTCATATTCGGCGTCCTGGCCTAAGGTTTCCTCTATAAGAGCCTGGAAGGTCTCTTTCTGGCTTCCTGCTGTAAGTGGAAGGGTGGCGCCTAAGATCTGATCCACAAGCTCAGAATGGGGTTCCTCCGGGTTTTTGGTGTAATATAAGGTGCTATGCAGATCGCTGGAACGGTCGTTGAAGGCAGGAAATAAAAATCCCACTTCCGGCATTTCCACCACCCAGTCCCGGACCCGGTTATGAAATTCGTTCGCCAAGGCATCGTAGCTGAGGCCCGGCTTGGAAAGGTTGACCGGACAGATACAGCACAGAAGATATTCAAAAACGCTGTCGGAGGCATCTTCCATGGTAAGGCCGTCCGTGGTCTTTCCGGGAACGTCATAAGCGTCGTGGATCAGTAAAATCAGATAATTTCCCACGTATTCATAGGATGCAACGACCTTGTCATAAAATTCATCCAAAAGAGTATCATCCTTCAATTTACTCTCGCGCAGCCGCAGTAAAAATTCCTGGGTTCCCCCTTCCTGTTCACTGGCTAAAGGAAATTCAAGATCTAACAAGTTTTTTCCTAACGTGCCGGAAAGGGTTTTACGCAATAATTCAAAATATTTAAATATTTCTTCTTCCGGCAAAGAAAGGAAGGCTTCTTTAAACTGGGTCTTTTTATTTTTTTCGCCGTCCACATAGCAGCCGCAGATTCTTGTAATGGAGCAGTTGCTGGGAGTGTAAAGGCGTTTTAACTCATTTACTTCCTGTTTGATCATGGTTTCCTCGTTTCCGCGCTTTGGCCTGCGCTTTTTAAATTCTTCTGGGCCGTGGAGAGCATCAGCTTAATACGGTTTAACTGGTTTACTTCGCTGGCACCGGGATCATAGTCTATGGCAACAATATTGCTTAACGGATACCGGCTTCTTAAGGCTTTGATCACGCCTTTTCCCACCACATGGTTTGGCAGGCAGCCAAAGGGTTGAGTGCAGACAATATTGTTTACGCCGCTTTTGATCAGTTCCACCATCTCACCGGTCAAAAACCATCCTTCCCCGGTCTGGTTGCCGATGGATACGATAGGCTTTGCATACTCCACAAGGTGGTAAATGCTGACAGGCGGGGTAAAGTGTTTGCTCTTTTTAAGAGCATCCGCAGCGCTGCCGCGTAAGAATTCCAAAGCGTCAATGCCGGCTTTTGATATCAGTGCAGCTTTTTTGCTCATGCCAAGGTGATCCGCTTTATAAATCTGATTATAAAAGCAATAAAGCATAAAGTCCAGCAGATCCGGTACCACGGCTTCAGCCCCTTCCGCCTCTAAAAGCTCTACCAGATGATTGTTGGCGGTGGGGGCAAATTTGACTAGGATCTCGCCTACGATCCCCACCCGGGGCTTTTGTGTATCCGTGATCGGAACGGCGTCAAAGTCAGCCACGATCTGGCGGCACATTTTCCGGAAGGTGAAAAAGCTAAGGTGCCTGGCGGAAACAAAGTCCTGGCATTTTTTCAGCCATTTTTGATGGACGGCATTAACGGAACCAGGCTCTTTTTCATAAGGGCGCATCCGGTAGACGCAGCGCATGAAAATATCGCCAAACACAGCGCCATAGGCAGCCCGCGTCAAAAGGTTCAAATTAAGCTTAAAGCCCGGATTTTTTTCAATGCCTGCCATGTTTAAAGAGATGACGGGAATCTGAGGCATTCCGGCTTTTTCTAATGCCCTGCGGATAAAGCCTACGTAATTGGTGGCCCGGCAGCCGCCGCCGGTCTGGGTCATAATGACCGCCACCCGATTTAGATCATATCTGCCGGATAAGAGGGCGTCCATGATCTGTCCTACCACGATAAGGGAAGGATAACAAGCGTCATTATTTACATATTTTAATCCCATGTCCACACATTGGCGGTTGTCATTGGATAAGACTTCAAAATGATAGCCGCAGGCGTTAAAAGCAGACTCTAAAATGTCAAAATGGATGGGGGACATCTGGGGACATAAAATTGTGTAGTTTTTGCGCATTTCTTCCGTAAACTGCACTTTATTGATGGCGCTGGAGCGGATGGTACGCTGCCTGCCCTGTTTTTCCCGTACCCGGATTGCTGAAAGCAAAGACCGGATACGGATTCTTGCGGATCCTAAATTGTTAACCTCGTCAATTTTTAAGCAGGTATAGATCTTATCGGAACCGGAGAGGATGTCGTTTACCTGGTCTGTGGTCACGGCGTCTAAGCCGCAGCCGAAAGAATTAAGCTGGATCAGATCCAGATTGTCAACAGTCTTTACATAGCTTGCGGCGGCATAAAGCCGGGAGTGGTACATCCACTGGTCGGATACGATAAGGGGCCGTTCCGGACAGCCCAGGTGGGAAATGGAATCCTCTGTCAGCACGGCAATATCATAGGAAGTGATCAGTTCCGGAATCCCATGGTTGATCTCAGGGTCGATATGATAGGGACGTCCGGCAAGGACAATCCCGCGTTTCCCGGTTTCCTTTAAGTAGGATAAGACCTCTTCCCCTTTTTTTTGCGTATCGGTCCGTGCTTTTAAAAGCTCTTCCCAGCCCAGCCTTGCGGCTTCTATGACCTCTGTGGTGGAAAGTTCCGAAAACTCGGCGGCAAGGGCCTCACTTATGGTCTTTAAGTCGCGAAAAGACATGAACGGGTTCCGTAATATGGCCTTTCCGCCGGTAATCTCCTCCACGTTGTTTTTGATGTTTTCGGAGTAGGAGGTGACGATGGGACAGTTATAATGATTGTTTGCGTCCGCAAATTCATTCCGCTCATAAAAAAGGGCGGGGTAGAAGATAAAATCAACCTTCTGGTTTAACAGCCAGCTGATATGCCCGTGGGCTAATTTGGCGGGGTAACACTCCGATTCACTGGGGATGGATTCAATCCCAAGCTCATATATTTTCCGGTTTGACAGGGGGGATAAAACCACCCGGTAACCTAATTTGGTAAAAAAGGTAAACCAGAAAGGATAGTCTTCGTACATGTTAAGGACCCTGGGAATCCCCACGGTGCCGCGCTTTGCTTCGTCGGCAGGCAGAGGCTCATACCCAAAGAGACGCTTTAATTTATAATCAAAAAGATTGGGAACGCTGTTTTCGTTCTTTTGTTTTCCAAGACCCCGTTCGCAGCGGTTGCCGGAAATGTACTGCCTTCCTCCGGTAAATTTGTTGATGGTAAGACGGCAGCTGTTGGTGCATCCTTTACACTTTGCCATGCTGGTCTCAAACTGCAGGGTGTCGATCTTTTCAAAGGACAGCATGGTAGTCTCATAGCCTTCAGAAAAACGTTCTCTTGCGATGAGAGCAGCTCCGAAAGCACCCATGATCCCTGCAATATCAGGGCGGATCGCTTCACAGCCGGCTATCTTTTCAAAACTTCTAAGAACCGCATCGTTATAGAAGGTGCCGCCCTGTACCACGATGTTTTTGCCAAGAGCGGAGGCGTCGGATACCTTGATGACCTTAAACAGGGCGTTTTTAATGACGGAATAGGCAAGGCCGGCGGAAATATCAGGAACGGAAGCTCCTTCTTTTTGGGCCTGCTTTACTTTGGAGTTCATAAATACCGTACAGCGGGTGCCAAGGTCGATTGGGTGTTCGGCAAACAGGGCCGCATTTGCAAAATCTTCCACGCCGTAGTTTAAAGATTTGGCAAAAGTCTCAATAAATGAGCCGCAGCCCGAAGAACAGGCCTCGTTAAGCTGAACGCTGTCCACGGTCTGGTTTTTGATCTTAATGCATTTCATGTCCTGGCCGCCGATATCCAGGATGCAGTCCACTTGGGGGTCAAAGAAGGCGGCGGCATAATAATGTGCTACGGTTTCCACCTCCCCGTCGTCTAAGAGGAAAGCGGCTTTCATCAAAAGTTCACCATAACCGGTAGAACAGGAGCGGACGATCTTTACATCCTTCGGCAGTATGGAATAGATTTCCCGGATCGAGCGGATGGCTGTTTTAAGGGGGCTCCCGTCATTGCTGCTGTAAAAAGAGTAAAGCAGGGAACCGTCTTGTCCGACTAATGCAACCTTGGTGGTGGTGCTTCCTGCATCAATGCCAAGGAAGCAGTTTCCGTGATAAGAAGAAAGAGCGGCGGCGGGCACATGATGTTTTGCATGGCGGGCCTTAAAATCTTCGTATTCTTTTGTGGAAGCAAACAAAGGCTCCATACGCTCTACTTCAAATTCCATTTTAATTTCGGAAGAAAGTTTGGAAACCATTTCGACCATAGAGTAAGACACTTCATTTTTTGCGTTCATGGCGGAGCCGATGGCCGCAAAAAGGTGAGAGTGGCCGGTAGTGACAATATGTTCATCATCCAGCTTTAAGGTGCGGATAAAAGCGGCCTTCAACTCAGAAAGAAAGTGAAGGGGACCGCCTAAAAAGGCAACATGCCCGCGGATTGGTTTCCCGCAGGCAAGGCCGCTGATGGTCTGATTGACCACTGCCTGGAAAATAGAGGCAGAGAGATCCTCTTTGGTGGCCCCTTCATTGATCAGGGGCTGGATGTCAGATTTGGCAAACACGCCGCATCTGGCTGCTATGGTATATAAGGAATGGTAATTCTTGGCATATTCGTTTAAACCGGACGCATCCGTCTGCAAGAGGGATGCCATCTGGTCAATAAAAGATCCCGTACCGCCGGCACAGATCCCGTTCATACGCTGTTCCACATTTCCGTCTTCAAAATAAATGATCTTGGCGTCCTCACCGCCCAGCTCAATGGCAACGTCCGTTTTGGGTGCGATCTCTTTTAGCGCCGAGGCAACGGCAATGACTTCCTGGACAAAAGGAATCTGTAGATGGTTGGCAAGGGTAAGCCCGCCGGAGCCTGTGATCATCGGGTAAAGGGTAATGTTTCCAAGCTTTTCATAGGCTTCCTTTAACAGGTCGGAAAGAGTTTCCCTTATGTTGGCAAAATGTCGTCTATAGTCAGAAAACAGAATATTATGTTCACCATCCAAAATAGCAATCTTAACAGTGGTTGAGCCGATGTCAATGCCACAGGTTCCGTTCAGATTGTTGTTTAAATGCTGTTGATCCATAATCTACCGCCTTTCAGTTTAAATTTGTTTGACATGCGTTGTAATTATACGACACCATTTGGCAAAATGCAACGCAGGAAAATAAACAAATTGTAAAGAAACACTTTGAAATTTCTAAAATAATGGAACCTTTGTTTACAATTTATGCCAGCAATGTTAGAATATGATACCAGAGACAAAGGGTTATACTAAAACAAAGATCTTGTGGTATGCAGGGGAGGAAAAAATGAAATCCAGAGGAAGTTTTGAAAGAAGATTTGGTAAGTACGCAATTAAGAACCTGTCGTTGATGCTGATCATCTGTTACGGCTTTGGCTATTTGTTCCAGATGATATGGCCGGATTTTCTTCAGTTTTTGTGTTTAAATCCATATCAGATTGTTTTTAAAGGGCAGATTTGGAGGATCATTACGTGGATATTGGTTCCGCCGTCAAGTTTTGATTTTTTTACCCTGCTGATGTTATATTTTTACTATTCCATTGGCACCACGTTAGAGCGCACCTGGGGAACTTACCGGTACAATGTCTACATCTTTTCCGGTATCTTATTTACCATTGTAGGAGCGTTTTTGCTTTTGGGCTATACGTTACTGTTCCAGAGGGATATCGTGGCTGCGTTAGGCAGTGGGTATTATGACTTTGCGGCAAGCATGTTCAGCACTTTTTATGTGAACATGTCTATCTTTTTGGCGTTTGCCGCTACGTTTCCCAATATGCAGATCCTTTTGTTTTTCTTTATCCCCATAAAGGTTAAGATCATGGGGATCATATATGGCGCGCTTTTGGTGTACCAGTTTGTGAAAGGGTTTACAACGGGCATTGCGCCTCTTGACGTGGCGCTTACGGTGGCAAACCGCTTTGTGATCGGTGCGTCGCTGATGAATTTTATCGTGTTTTTCTTAACCAGCAGAGGGAAGGTCCATATGACTCCCAGACAGGCAAAACGGCGCACGGATTTTAGGCGGGATATGAAAAAAGCCTCTAAGATTACTCGGCACAAATGTGCGGTCTGCGGAAGGACAGAGGAAACCAATCCGGAACTGGAATTTCGGTTCTGCTCTAAATGCGACGGAAATTATGAGTACTGTGAGGAACATATTTTTACACATACCCATGTGAAGGGGAAAATGTGATTTTTAAGTAACGGGGGAGCAGGATGCCGGAATTAAGCGAAGTGCGTTTTGCACAGATTTTAGGACAGGTAAGGAAACTTGCAAAGGAGCAGGGTAACTGCATATCGGAAGAACAGGTACAGGACGCTTTTGCGGAATTGTCCTTATCGGATGACCAGCTTTCGCTGGTGTACGATTACCTGAAAAAGCATAAGGTGGGCATCGGGGAGCCGGTGGACCTTGATGATTACCTGACAGATGGAGAAATGGATTATCTGGAAGCGTACCGGAAGGAGATCATGCTTTTTGGTGAGATCAGCGAAGGGGAAAAGGAGGCCATGATCCTTTCTGCCATGGCGGGAGAGAAGGCATCCCAGGAGAGACTGATTCGGTTTTTCCTTCCCAAGGTTGCGGACGTGGCAAGGCTTTATGCCGGCCAGGGCGTTTTATTGGAGGATCTGATCGGGGAAGGGAATCTGGCCCTTACCCTGGGGGTTACCATGTTAGGGGCGTTCGAGCATGCAAAGGAATCGGAAGGCGCGCTGATGCAGATGGTCATGGATGCCATGGAACGGCATATACAAGAGGCCGTTGAGGAAGCGGATAAAGACAAAAAGGCTGCCGGGAAGGTCAATCAGGTTGCCGATAAGGCAAGGGAGCTGGCCGGGGAACTTCACCGGAAGGTCACAGCCGCGGAGCTTTCCGAAGAGACGGGGATGTCGGAGCGCTATATTGAGGACGCCATGCGCATGAGCGGATTTGCCATTGAGGATCTGGAGAAGAACCCATGAAAAAAACAGAATATGCGGATTATAAATATGTGATGCAGGATACGGGAGCTTTGTATCTCGGGGCAAAATATTCCTACGGGGAACTGATGGACAATGAGGCAGTGCCCTTTAAACTGAAGGCGGTCCTAAACCACTATGTCCTTAAGGAAGCATCCCCGGATACCACGTTAGAAAGCCAGCTTTACTATATGGAGCCGGAAGGGTTTTTATATGAGACATTCCGGCAGCTAAAGATGAAAGTAAAGGTCCAGATGATGGCGGAAAAGAAAAATATGTTCGGACAGGTTAAGACGGCGTATCAGGAAAAGATTTTCCCTCTTAAGGATTTTTGTGAGATCAACCTTGCACGAAAAAAGGCATCGGGAATGATGCTGCAGGAAATTATCATATCAAAGCTGGGGCTTATGACTTTCAGCGTTTAATTTGGAAAGGAGAAAAGAACGGATGAAACAGAGAATTGACGCGCTTGGGGCGTATGAAATTGTGGAGCAAAGAAAGATTACGGATTTAAATTCAGACGGTTATATTTTAAAGCATAAAAAGACAGGGGCCCATGTGGTGCTTTTGTTAAATGATGACGAGAACAAGGTATTTTATATCGGGTTTCGGACGCCTCCCACAAACAGTACCGGAGTCGCTCATATCTTAGAGCATTCCGTTCTTTGCGGTTCGAAGCATTTCCCGGTAAAAGACCCTTTTGTGGAGCTGGTAAAAGGATCTTTAAACACCTTTTTAAATGCCATGACTTACCCGGATAAGACGGTGTATCCGGTGGCAAGCTGTAACGACAAGGATTTTAAAAATCTGGTGCATGTTTATCTGGATGCGGTCCTTTATCCCAATATTTATCAGGAGGAAAATATTTTCCGGCAGGAAGGCTGGCATTATGAGATGGACAGCATTGACGATGACCTTTCGATCAACGGCGTGGTCTATAATGAGATGAAGGGGGCGTTTTCTTCCCCCGATGACGTGGTGGAGCGGGAGATCATGAACTCCCTTTACCCGGATGTTACTTACGGGATGGAATCAGGGGGGGATCCGGATGTGATCCCGGAGCTTACCTATGAGGAGTTTTTGGATTTCCACAGGAAATATTATCATCCTTCCAACAGCTATGTATATCTGTATGGGAACATGGATGCGGCGGAATATCTTACGTTTATGGACGAGAATTATTTTTCCGCGTTTGACGAGCTTAAGATTGATTCCAAGGTGGGGCATCAGAAAGCTTTTGCCATGCCAAGGGAGCTGGTAAAAGAATATCCGGTGATGGAAGAAGAACCGGTTTCGGAAAATACTTACCTGGCTTATAATGTTTCCATGGGAAGCAGCCTTGACGCGGAGCTTTATATTGCCATGGAAGTTCTGGACTATGTCCTTTGTTCCGCACCCGGGGCGCCGGTGAAGCAGGCGCTGCTTGATAAGGGAATCGGGAAGGACGTATACAGCACTCTGGAAAACGGTATTTTCCAGCCGTATTTTTCCATTGTCGCGAAAAATGCGGATGAAGCCCAGAAGGAGGAATTTGAAAAGACGATCAATCAGGTGCTTACGGAACTGGTGGAAAAAGGGATCAATAAGAAATCTCTTGAGGCTGCCATCAACCATTATGAGTTCCAATACAGGGAGGCGGATTTCGGTTCTTACCCAAGGGGGCTGATGCTGGGCCTGCAGGCTCTTGACAGTTGGCTTTATGATGAGTCCGCACCGTTTTTGCATATTGAGGCAAACCGGACTTACAGGAAATTGCGGGAAATGGTGGATACAAAGTATTATGAGGAATGTATCCAAAACTATATGCTAGAGAATAACCATAAGAGCATTTTGACGGTCCGTCCGGTGCCGGGACTTACCACAAAAAAAGAGAAGGAGCTTTTGGGCAGTCTTCAGGATTACAAGGCTAAGCTTTCCACAGAAGAAAAACAAAGGATCGTGGATCAGACAAAAGCCCTTTTGGCTTATCAGGAGGAAGAAAGCAGCGAGGAAGCGTTAAAGACCATTCCCCTTCTTACCAGGGAGGATATGAAAAAAGAAGCGCCGGCCTATGTGAATGAAGTGTTCTATGCAGGGGATACCACGGTGCTGTTCCATGATATCTTTACCAACGGTATCGGGTATTTGAACCTTATGTTTGACTTAAAACAGGTGCCAAAGCGGCTGTTCCCATATGTAGGGATCTTGAAGGCTGTTCTGATGATGGTGGATACAGAGCATTATAGCTTTGGGGAACTGTATAATGAGATCAATATCCATACCGGCGGCATGAAGGCGGCGGTAAACACCTATACCAATGTGAACGATCTAAAAGAATACAAGATGACCCTGGAACTGCAGGCAAAAGCTTTATACGGAAAAAGGGATAAGGCTTTAGAGCTTATGGAGGAAGTCCTTCTTGCGTCTAAGTTTGATGACACCAAGAGACTGTTTGAAATCTTATCAGAAGCAAAATCCAGGATGCAGGCGGCAATGACAAGCGCCGGACATTCTACGGCCCTTATCAGGACCCTGTCCTATTTTTCACCCACGGCGGCGGTGGCGGAGCAGGTGAGCGGGATTCCCCAGTACCGTCTGTTAGAAGAGCTGACAGGGGATTATGAAAACAGGAAAGAAGAGCTTTGTGGAAATCTAAGGGAACTGGCTGTGTGTGTGTTCCGGCCGGAAAACCTGATGGTTGATATTACGGCGACAAAAGAGTGCTTTGAGGGCGTTTTAAAAGCCGTGGAAGGATTAAAGGGCAGGCTCTATACGGCTCCCGTAGAGGGAGAACGTTTCCGGGCGGTTCTGGTCAAGAAAAATGAAGGCTTTATGACCGCCGGGCAGGTACAGTACGTATGCCGGGCAGGTAATTTTATCAATAAGGGGCTTCCTTATACCGGTTCCCTTAAGGTGTTAAAGGTGATGATGGGATATGATTATCTTTGGAACCAGGTACGGGTCAAAGGCGGCGCCTACGGCTGCATGTGCGGGTTCTACCGTAACGGCGACGGCTATTTTGTGTCTTACCGGGATCCTAACCTGGATAAGACCGTCAATGTATATGAACAGGCGGCGGATTATATCGGGCAGGCGAAGTTAGACGAGAGGTCGGTGACTCAGTTTATCATCGGCGCGGTCAGTGAGCTGGATACTCCCATGACGCCGGCGGCAAAGGGAGTTTATTCCCGGAGCGGATATCTGACGGGAGTTTCCATGGAGCTGGTGCAAAAAGAAAGGAACGAACTTTTGGAAACCACCGGGGAAACGATCCGCTCTCTTAGCCGGTATGTGAAAGCGTTTATGGAATATGACTGCCTTTGCGTGGTGGGGAACGGGGAAAAGATCAAAGAAAATAAGGAATTATTTATGCAGGTGGACCAATTATTTCATTAATTTTTCCATAAATGCTGGGGTTTCAAACGTATCTATGATAAATACGTAAGAAACAGGGAGGAAAGTATATGAAAAAATGGAGGGTGTTATCATTAGTTTTAGGTCTTAGCATGATCCTTGCAGGCTGCGGCGGAAGCAGTAAATATGAGTCGGCAGCCTGTGATACGGCGGCAGCCCCTGCGGCCGCGGGAGGAAACGGGATGGCAGGCAGCGGATATTTGTCGGACGGGGTGGAGTATGAGTCCGACGATTATGCGGAGGCTGCGGCGGAAGAAGCCGGTATGGACGACGGCGGGGATGGGAACAGTGCCCCGGAGGTCATGGATACCGGAAGGAAGCTGATCAAAACGGTAGACCTGCAGGTGGAGACGGAGTCTTTTGATGAATTGCTGCTTTCTGTTTTCCATAGGACGGAAAGCTTTTCCGGTTACATAGAAGAAAGCTATACCTATAATGGGAGCCAGTATTACGGGAGGGGAACCCGGAATGCCAATATGACCATCAGGATCCCGGCGGATAAGCTTGAGGAGTTCCTTTCGGAAATCTCGGAGATTTCCAATGTGATCAGCCGGAATGACCGGGTGACGGATGTGACACTAAGGTACGTGGATATGGAAAGCCATAAGAAGGCCTTGATGGCAGAGCAGGAAAGGCTCCTGGAACTTTTGGGGCAGGCGGAGAATATCGAGGATATTATTTCCATTGAAAGCCGCCTGTCGGAGGTACGCTATCAGATCGAAAGTATGGAATCCCAGCTCCGCACTATGGATAATCAGGTCAATTACAGCACGATCTACTTATCGATCGAAGAAGTAAAACAGTATACGCCGGTAGCGGAACAGAGTATCGGCGAAAAGATCGTAACAGGATTTCAGAGAAGTCTTGTGGATATCGGCAGCGGCTTTGTGAACTTTGGCGTCGGCTTTTTGATCTACCTTCCTTATATCGTGCTTTGGGCAGTAGTTATTGCAGCAACGCTGCTTTTTATCAGGCTTGCCATTAAAAAAAGGCGCAGTAAAAAGTTAAAAAAGCAGATGCTGATACAGGAGAGAAAACCGGAAGGCGGGATAGCCGAAACGAAAACGGCAGAAGAAAAGAAAGAGGAAAATAATTAGAATGAATGACCAGCATAAATCAGGATTTGCAGCATTGATCGGAAGACCCAATGTAGGGAAGTCAACCCTTATGAACCAGTTGATCGGGCAGAAGATCGCCATAACAAGCAATAAGCCACAGACTACCAGGAACCGGATTCAGACGGTATATACGTCAGAGGAAGGACAGATCGTGTTTGTGGATACGCCGGGGATCCATCAGGCGAAAAACCGGCTGGGCGATTATATGGTGGGGGTTGCGAAAAGGAGCCTTTCGGAAGTGGATGTGATCTTGTGGCTGGTAGAACCGTCCAATTTTATTGGCGCCGGGGAACGGCACATTTTGGAACAGCTTCATAAGGTGAATATTCCGGTGATCCTGGTGATCAATAAAATAGACACGGTGAAAAAGGAAGCGCTTTTGGGTTTTATAGACACGTACCGCAAGGAAATGGATTTTGCAGAGATTGTACCGGTGTCAGCCCTTAAGGATATCAATACGGATGAGCTTGTAACGTGCATTATGAAATACCTGCCCTATGGCCCGGCTTTTTATGATGAAGACACCATCACGGACCAGCCCCAGCGCCAGATCGTTGCGGAAATGATACGGGAGAAGGCTCTTAGATGCTTAGAAGAGGAAATTCCTCATGGAATCGCCGTGACCATAGAGCAGATGAAATGGCGGAAGAAGATCGTGGATATTGAAGCTACCATTATCTGTGAGAAGGAATCCCATAAAGGGATCATCATCGGGAAACAGGGAGTGATGCTCAAAAAAATAGGGAGCAGCGCAAGGCGTGACATAGAACGGCTCTTAGAGAGCAGAGTGAACCTGCAGCTTTGGGTGAAGGTGAAAAAAGACTGGCGTGACAGTGATTTCCTCCTTAAAAATTTTGGATATAATCCTGACGGGAACGAATAGAATCATAAAAAAAGCGCACCCTAATATCACATACTTTTTGATAATAGGGGGCACAGGATGAGAGCGGAAAATTACTGGAAGCAATTCCTTAGTACAGGGAAAATTGATGATTATCTGGCCTACCGTGAAGTGGATCTTTTGGGTACGGGAGTAACAAACAGGAAAGGCGGCAGGCCGGATGGGGATGAGGGAGCTATAAATAGTGCAGGAGCAGATCAGTGTTACAGGGATGGTTTTACGGGCTGAGCCTACAGGGGAATATGACCGGCGTATTGTGATACTTACAAGGGAGCGGGGAAAGATAGCGGCTTTTGCCAGAGGTGCAAGAAAGCAGGGCAGCAGGCTGTTAGCGTCCACCAATCCCTTTTGCTTTGGGCAGTTTCGGATTTATGAGGGAAGGACGTCTTACAGTGTCAGTGAGGCGGCGATCAGCAATTATTTTGAAGAGCTCAGGGATGATTATGAGAAGACCTGTTACGGGATGTATTTCCTTGAGGTGATGGATTATTATACAAGGGAAAATAATCAGGATCAGGATATGTTAAAGCTATTGTACCAGTCTTTGCGGGCCCTTTTGCATAAAGGGCTTTCCGATGAGCTGGTGCGGTACATATTTGAGATCAAAGCGCTCTCTTTAAACGGGGAATATCCGGGGCCTCCTGAAAAGCCGGAAGCCTATCTGGATTCTACGTTGTATGCGCTTTCCTTTATTGTGAATACGAAAGTGGAAAAGCTTTATACGTTTACGGTGACAAAACAGGTGCTTGCGGAGCTTTCACAGATCACGGAAGCCTTTCGGAAGCGTTTTGTTGACAGGAAATTTAAAAGCCTTGAAATTCTTAAGGAGATGAAATATAATTGATTGGTAAATTGTGAAAAGGTATGGATGGAAGATGATGGTCAAGTTTGGACGGATTTCCCTAAAAACGGCAAAGATTATGCCGGCAGTGTTTTTAGCGGCAGGGATGTTTTTATTAACTTCCTGTAACGGCTCTCAGGGCGAAAAAAGCGGAAGCACAGTCTCAATACAAAAAGATGGAACAATTTTATCCCATATTGAGGAAAGCTTTGCGCAGGATTACTATGATCTGGAGGAATTGCGGCAGGCAATTTTGGTAGAAGCAGCAGATTTTAATAAGGCAGCGGGAAGCGACAAGATCAGTGTGGAAAAAATTGAAGCAGACGAAGGTGTGGTAACAGTCCGGATGACCTACAGGGAGCCCTTGGATTATGCGGCGTATAATCATGTGCTCTTTTTTGCGGGAATGCCTGCGGATGTGCCGGAAGAGTATGAGCTTAATGTGGTGCTTAGCGGCACCAAAGATAACAGCCAGACGATAGGAAAGTCTGATATTCTTTCTATGGAAGGTTATAAACTGCTGGTCATGAACATCCAGGAGCCGGTTTATTTGGACGGCAGGGCGGAATATGCAAGTGACAATGTTGCGGTTTCGGATAACCGGAAGTGTGCGCAGGTTGAAGGGGAAGGAACGGGTTACGTGCTTTACAAATAGAAAAGATCAGGAAAAAGAAGGAGATTGCGTATGGAAAAGACAATGGAGAAGATCGTGGCGCTGGCAAAATCAAGGGGGTTTGTATATCCGGGATCCGAGATTTACGGCGGACTGGCCAATACCTGGGATTTTGGCAACTTAGGAGTGGAACTGAAAAATAATATCAAGAAGGCATGGTGGCAGAAATTTGTGATGGAAAGCCCTTATAATGTGGGGGTTGACTGTGCCATTTTGATGAACCCTCAGACATGGGTGGCGTCCGGGCATTTGGGGAGCTTTTCCGATCCTCTTATGGACTGCCGGGAATGCCATGAAAGGTTCCGCGCAGATAAAATCATTGAGGACTATGTGGCAGAAAAGGGGATCACGTTAGAGTCTTCCGTTGACGGCTGGAGTCAGGAACAGATGAAGAACTTTATTGACGAAAACCAGATTCCCTGCCCTACCTGCGGCAAACATAATTTTACGGATATCCGTCAGTTCAACCTGATGTTCAAAACGTTTCAGGGGGTTACGGAGGATGCTAAAAATACTGTGTACTTAAGGCCTGAGACCGCACAGGGCATTTTTGTAAACTTTAAGAATGTGCAGAGGACTTCCAGGAAGAAGATTCCTTTTGGCATCTGCCAGGTGGGGAAATCCTTCCGCAATGAGATCACGCCGGGAAATTTCATTTTCCGTGTAAGGGAATTTGAGCAGATGGAGATGGAGTTTTTCTGCGAGCCGGATACGGATCTTGAATGGTTTGCTTACTGGAAGCAGTACTGTATCGACTTTTTAAAGAGCCTTGGCATGAAGGAAGAGGAGATGCGTGTCCGCGACCATGATAAGGAGGAATTATCTTTCTATTCCAAGGCGACTACGGATATTGAATTTTTGTTCCCCTTCGGCTGGGGCGAGCTTTGGGGGATTGCGGACAGAACAGATTATGACCTGACCCAGCACCAGAATGTTTCCGGACAGGACCTGAGTTATTTTGACGACGAGAAACGTGAAAAATATATTCCTTATGTGATCGAGCCCTCCTTAGGCGTGGAGAGGCTGTTCCTTGCGGTGCTTTGCGGCGCTTATGACGAGGAAGAGCTGGAAGGGGGAGATATGCGTACCGTGCTTCATTTCCACCCGGCGCTTGCGCCTGTTAAGATCGGGGTGCTGCCGCTTTCCAAGAAGCTGAACGAGGGGGCGGAAAAGATTTTTGGAAATCTTTCCAAGAAATATAATTGTGAATTTGACGACAGGGGCAACATTGGTAAGAGATACCGCCGCCAGGATGAAATCGGCACGCCTTTCTGTGTGACCTATGATTTTGATTCTGAGACAGACGGCTGTGTGACGGTAAGGTTTAGGGATTCCATGGAACAGGAACGGGTTGCTATTGCAGATCTGGACGCTTACTTTGCGGAAAAGCTTGCATTTTAAGGAATGAGGAGAAATAAAGATGAGACAATTCACTTCAGATGAACTACGAAGGACCTGGAAGCAATTTTATATAGACCGGGGGCATGTGGATGTAGGGGCGGTTTCCCTGGTATCTGACGGCTCTACGGGAGTTATGTTCAATGTGGCCGGGATGCAGCCGCTGATGCCTTATCTGCTTGGACAAAAGCACCCTTTGGGAACAAGGCTTTGTAATGTGCAGGGCTGTGTGCGTACCAATGATATTGATTCGGTAGGGGATAAGAGCCATGTCACTTTTTTTGAAATGATGGGAAGCTGGAGCCTTGGGGATTATTTCAAGGAGGAACGGTGTAAGTGGAGTTTTGAGCTTTTAACTCAGGTATTTGGTTTTGATGCGGACCATCTTGCCGCAACCGTGTTTGCGGGGGATGAAAATGCCCCAAGGGATGAGGAAGGGGCTAAGTACCGTATCGCTTCCGGATTTAAGAAGGAAAATATTTACTATCTGCCGGCGGAGGATAACTGGTGGGGATTGGAATACGGCCCCTGCGGCCCTGACAGTGAGATGTTTTATGTGGCGGACAGGCCGGACTGCGGGCCGGACTGCGGGCCCGGGTGTTCCTGCGGAAAGTACACGGAGCTTGGAAATGATGTTTTCATGCAGTATGAAAAGCATCATGACGGCAGCCTTACGCCCTTAAAACAAAAAAACGTGGATACCGGATGGGGGTTGGAACGTATCCTGGCTTTCTTAAACGGAACCAGGGATGTGTATCAGATTGACTTGTTTTCTCCGGTGATTGCTTATATTGAGAAGGTTTCAGGAAAGAAATATGAGCAGGATGAAACGCTTACAAGGTCTATGAGGATCTTAGCGGATCATGTACGCACCAGCGTAATGTTAGTGGGGGATGAAGCGAAGCTTCTGCCTTCTAATGTGGGTGCGGGATATGTGCTCCGCCGTCTGATCCGGCGTGCGGTAAGGCATGGAAGGACTCTTGGCCTGCATGTGGAAAATATCATAAAGATAGCGGAAATTTTTATTGATGATGTTTACGCGCAAAGTTACCCTCTTTTGAAGGAAAACAAAGAATTTGTGGTCACGGAGCTTAAAAAGGAGATCAACCGTTTTGAAAGTACGCTGGAAAACGGCATGAAAGAGTTCCGCAAGATCATGGAACAAAAGAAAAAAGAGGGCTTAAGCGAAATTGACGGTAAGTCTGCGTTTTACCTGTACGATACCTTTGGCTTCCCTATCGAGCTGACTGTGGAAATGGCACAGGAAGAAGGGGTCAAGGTGGATGAGGAAGGCTTTGCCGCGGCTATGGAAGAGCAGAAGCAGAAGGCAAGGGAAAACCAGAATTTCTCCGCAAAGCTTTCTGTGGAAAATTCGGGTCTTTATGACAGCCTGGATGCAGCTGTTGTCAGTGAATATGTGGGTTATGACACCTTAGAAGAAACCAGCGGCATTGTGGCAATGAATAACGGAAATGAGTGGAAGGAGTCCTTAAGCGAAGGGGAAGAAGGAACGGTCATTACCGCCAAGACGCCTTTTTATGCTACCATGGGTGGCCAGTGCGCCGATACCGGGATCATTGTCTGTGGGGAAAGTGAATTTCAGGTAGAGGATACCGTTAAGCTTCCCGGCGACAGGATCGGACATGTGGGCAAGGTAGTAAAGGGATCATTAAAAACCGGGGATGTGGCAACGCTTAAGGTAAATGAAGCAAATCACAGTGATACCTGCAAAAACCACAGCGCAACCCACCTTCTTCAGAAGGCGCTTCAAAGTGTTTTGGGCGGTCATGTGGAACAGGCAGGTTCTTTTGTAAACGGCGACAGGCTCCGGTTTGATTTCAGCCATTCTTCCGCCATGACGAAGGAAGAGATCTGCCGTGTTGAAAAGCTGGTCAACGAAAAGATAGGGGAATCCCTTGCCGTGGTGACGAAGGTCATGAGTATTGAGGAGGCAAAGAAGACAGGAGCCATGGCTCTCTTTGGCGAAAAATACGGCGAGACGGTGCGGGTGGTCCGGATGGGCGATTTCTCCACGGAGCTTTGCGGCGGTACGCATGTGGCAAATACGGCAGAGATCCGGTTGTTTAAGATTCTGTCCGAAAGCGGCGTTGCTGCAGGAGTGAGAAGGATTGAAGCGATTACCGGAGACGGTGTGTTAAAATATTATGATGAACTGGAAACAAGGCTTCAGGAAGCGGCGGAAACGGTGAAGACAACGCCCTTAGAGCTTGTTCCCAGGCTTTCCCACCTGATGGCGGAATTAAAGGCTTTACAAAGCGAAAATGAATCCTTAAAGAGCAAGGCTGCCAAAGACGCTTTAGGGAATGTGATGGATCAGGTGGTGGAAGTAAAGGGCGTGAAGCTGCTTGCCGCTAAGGTATCCGGCGTGGATATGAATGGGCTTAGAGATCTTGGCGATCAGCTGAAAGCCAAACTGCCCGAAGGAGTGGTGGTTCTGATCTCCGATGTGGAAGGCAAGGTGAACATGGTTGCCATGGCGACCGACGGGGCGATGCATAAGGGCGCCCATGCAGGGAACCTGATCAAAGGCATTGCCGCACTGGTTGGCGGCGGCGGCGGCGGAAGGCCGAATATGGCACAGGCTGGCGGTAAAAATCCTGCCGGGATTAATGATGCGATTGCAAAGGCACAGGAAGTGCTGGAGGCACAGATTGCTTAGCTGCCGTGGAAGTGTGGATTGGAGCGTCCGTCCAGATAAAATTTTATTTTATCTGGACGGACGTTTTTGCTTAAAATAATTCTACACGGCCAAGCAGCAGGTCTATCAGATGACAATGGAAAATTCCGTTGTCATCATAGAAGTTATGAGGAATATCCATGCGGACGATGATTTTTTTAAAAAAGTCTTTTGTCAGTATCAAAGAAGCAAGTTCAGAGGATTCTTTTTTTTCTGTATCCATCTGGAAAGCTGACTGGATGTAGATTTTTTTATCTGCATCATTTACAATGAAGTCAATTTCCTTTTGCACATTTGCACCGCCGGTACGGTCTGTCACAACGCCGACATCAACGGAATATCCTCGATGCACAAGTTCATTGTAGATGAGGTTTTCCATAATGTGGCCGGGGTCATATTGGCGGTAATTCAATCTGGCATTGCGCAGGCCAATATCTGTGTAGTAGTATTTATTTGGATACTTGAAATAGGTCTTTCCTTTCACATCATAGCGTTTTGCCATAGAAACAAGGAACGAATCCATGATGTGCTGTACATAGTTTGACACTAAAGTGGAATTGACTTTTTCGTTCTTTATGCTGGTCAATGCGTTGGCAATATTGGCAGGATTGGTCAGAGAACTGATTTGTGAAGCGAGGAAATCCAAAATATCATTCAAAATATCTTCACGTTCAATGCCATTGCGCTCTACAATATCCTTTATATATAATTCGGTGTACAGAGAGGACAGATGATCTTTTTTATCCTTTTCATCTTTCAATGCCAGCAGGCGTGGCATACCGCCGTAAAGCATATAGGTATCCAGAGCCTTTCGTTCGTCACCGCCCACATGGGAGTAGAACTCTTTAAAGGACAGAGGGAATACATGAATTTGAGTAGCACGGCCACGGAACTCTGTAGCAATGTCCTTTGACAGCCCTTTGGAGTTACTGCCGGTCACATACACATCCAGATTTTTATATGCTTTGAGTTCATTGAGCATATCATAGATAGAAACCTCGATCCCGCCGTTTACCTTGTCAATAACCCTTGTGGTAAGCTGAACTTCGTCAATGAAAAGATAAAACTTCTCATCTTTCTGTTCCGTAACAAGGGTTTCGACATATTCACAAAGTGTGATTGGATTTCTGAACTTGTAATAACGTCTCTGATCCAATTCGATTTTTATGATGTGATCTTCCTGAACGCCTTGTGAGAGAAGATACTCATAAAACAGATCAAACAGCAGTACCGACTTTCCACAGCGGCGGATGCCGGTGATTACCTTGACCTCACTGTTCCACATATTATGAATCATGCGGTTTAAATAGAAATCTCGTTTGATCATTAAAGTCACCTCGAACTTGCGACATATACGTCGCTACTTTTCGATTAGTGTATCACAAATTTCTTAAATTATCAAGAAAATGGCCGATATCGGCAGCGGCCGGCAGTAAATCATCCCTGTCCTTTTTTACGCATGAAAAAAATCATGAAAAATTTTAAAGAAAATACAAATTGGGATTGACGGACAGGAATAATGTGGTATAATTATAGCTGTGTATATCAGTGTGCATGTTATGCATAAAAATAAACCCAATCAGTCGATGTTACGAGGAAGGGACTGAAGGGAGGTCAGGGTGTAGGATGTCAAACGTAATCGTTAAAGAAAACGAGACTTTAGACAGCGCTTTACGTCGTTTTAAAAGAAGCTGTGCGAAGGCTGGTATTCAGCAGGAAATTCGTAAGAGAGAACATTATGAAAAGCCTAGCGTAAGACGTAAAAAGAAATCTGAAGCAGCAAGAAAACGTAAATACAATTAATATGCGTACATGAAAAAGCCCTTGATAAACATACAGGGGCTTTCTTGTTGTTTAGGGAAGCAGCAGTAAAAATCAATTTTCGGATTTTGAAGAAAAATGCAAATTTGCTCCGTTATATATTTTGAAAACTTTAAAACATAGTATATGATCAAAAGGGGAGATGTTATAAATGTGGGCAAAAGAATTTTTTGGAACGGATGTATATCATCTTGTTTCAGCGTTTATCATTTACAGTATCATGGGCTGGGTAGTTGAATCTATTTATATGTCATTCTGTAACAGAAAGTTGACCAACAGAGGATTTGGCTTTGGGCCGTTCTGTCCGATCTACGGGTTTGGCGGTGTGATCGGATATCTGATCCTCCATCCCCTTGGCAGTAATCTGGTGGCGCTTTATTTTGCGGGGGCGGTACTTGCCACGGCATTTGAATATCTGGTGGGGCGGCTGATGAAAAAGTTCCTTGGCGAGGTGTGGTGGGATTATCACGAAAAGCCTTTGAACTATCAGGGGATCATTTGTATGGAGAGCACGATAGCATGGGGATTTTATGCGATCATTATCATCACCTTCCTGCATTCCCGTATTTTGGGGCTGGTAGATATGTATAACCGCCAGTGGGGGATCAGGGCCTGTACGGTGGTGTTGTTTTTGGTGACGGTAGACTATCTGATCAAATTATATAAAATATTCCATGTCAGTATCAAGGAACGGAAGGATAAGCTCATGGACGTGTATCATTCGTTCCGGGCAAGATGGTATTAAATAGGACTTGCATTTTAAAATCAAATAAAACATATCCATAGTAATAGAATACATAAGGGAGACAGTTACGTGAAAAAATATTTTAAAATTACCCTGTGCTATGTGATATGTTTTATTTTTTTGTTCCAGGCGCCGTTTACGGCGGCAGAGGCTTTTGCCGCACCTGCGCTGGAAGCGCCCTCTTACATACTGATGGAGGCATCTACCGGACAGATCATCTGTGAGAAGGATGCGGATTTACGAAGGAGCCCGGCCAGCATTACCAAGATCATGACATTGCTTGTGATCTTTGACCATCTGGGAACAGGCAGGATCAGGCTTGACAGTGAGGTCATGACCAGCGCCTATGCAAAGTCCATGGGCGGCTCTCAGGTATTTCTGGAAGAAGGTGAAATACAGACGTTAGAAACCATTATTAAATGTATTGCCGTTGCATCGGGTAATGACGCCAGTGTTGCCGCTGCGGAGTTTATTGCAGGGAGCGAAGAGGAGTTTGTTGCGCTGATGAACAAGCGGGCTGAGGATCTGGGACTTGCGAACACGCATTTTGAGGACTGCTGCGGGCTGACAGAGTCGGATAACCATTATACCACAGCCAAAGACGTGGCAGTCATGTCAAGGGAGTTGATCACGAAATATCCCCAGGTGCTGGATTACACGAAGATCTGGATGGAGGATATTACCCATGAGACCAGACAGGGGAGCAGTAACTTTACCTTGTCAAGCACCAATAAGCTTCTCAAGATGTATGAATGGACTACCGGGCTTAAGACCGGTTCCACCAGCAAGGCGCTTTACTGCCTCTCCGCAACGGCAAGCAGGGACAATATTGATCTGATCGGGGTGGTGATGGGCTCTCCCAGCAATAAGACCCGGTTTCAGGACGCCATGGCGCTGCTTGACTATGGGTACAGCGTCAGTGCGCTCTATGAGGATCCAAACAAGGAAAAACTTCCATCTTTGCCGGTAAAGGGCGGGGTGCTGGATGAAACCGCATTGATCTATAAAGAGCCTTTCCGGTACCTGGACATCAAAGGCAGCGATCTGTCCGGGATCCAAAAGACGATATCCCTGCCGGAGTTTGTGGAGGCTCCTATCAAAAGGGGAGACGCCGTGGGAGAAGCGGTATATACTATGGACGGGCAGCGTATCGGCAGTGTATCCATCCTTTCAGATATCACCATTGATAAGGCCGGGTATAAAGATTATTTGATAAAAGTGTGGAAACTGTTTTGCGGATTTTAAATCCTGTGGTAAGATTCTTTAGGAAAGTATCAGATTCAGGGCAGACGAAAAGAGCAGCTTTATACAAAAGATAAAACTGCCCTGAATGTGATTCTTTCCGATTGTACCAGACTGCGGACCTTTAGCCAATATGTGTATGGAGGAAGTATTTTTC
>CAJULP010000086.1 GCA_910587295.1 uncultured Lachnospiraceae bacterium
TCTTCTTTAGTAAGTTTATTTTTCATTCTGGCCACCTCAAAATATTAAATAATAATTATATCTTAACATAAATGTATATTTTAAGGTAGTAGGAACACTAATTCGATATAGTGTCATTGATAAAAAATATATTTGAAGAAATGATTTCCGCACTCTGAAATATGGGTGCGGTTTATATATGGAGGAATAGCAGTGGATTTAGGAAAAGAGATTTTAAAAGCAATTCAGATTATGGTCAATAAGAAGTTTAAGAGTTACAGGGCAGACCGTACTTATCAGACTATTATAAAAAGAATTGATAAAAACGGTTATGTCATTATAGACCAAGCTGGGCAGGAAAGAACGGTTCCATGTGGTATCCCAAATGTTGAACTAAAACCGATGCAGAGTGTCTATGTAAAGGAACCGTTGGGAAATTTAAATGAATTACATATCTGTAGTGTAGTCGGCAACACAAGCAATCCAAACAGAAGAAACAGAAGACGGTAATCAAAAAGAAACATAAATGTAACTATAAACAAAGCCGATGTGAACTTGACCCCACAAAAGTGCTGAGTCAAGTTCCATGTACTGATTATATGATGAATGGTAAAAATTGAATATTGTTATTTATAATCCAAGGCATTGCTGATTAGCCATAGCAGTGCCTTTTTAAATATATTGTTTGTAGAGGTGAATTGACATAGAAAATACAATGGAATTGAACAATCTGCAATATGGACAAAGCAATGATATATTGCAGTTTATCATAAGTAATGGTATTATTGACATTAACGATGTGCGGAATAGTATTGAAGTTATGAAGAGAAAAGAGTTACTAGAAAAGCACCCATATAAGATATGGGAAGGGAAGGATGGGAAGTGGTATACATATTTACCGGATGATAAGAGAGGAAGGGTACAAAGGGAACGGAATAGCCAAAAGGAGATTGAGGATATTGTTGTCGGTTACTGGAAAGCACAGATGGAAAATCCCACAATCCAGGAGATATTTAATGAGTGGAATGACCATAGGTTAGAATTGAAGAAGATATCCAATGCGACACATTTACGGAATAGGCAGATTTTTAACCGCCATTATGGGGAGTTCGGACAACAAAAGATTAAGTCTATTACAGAGGAAGATTTTAGTGAATTCCTTGAAAGCCAGATCCCGGAACATGAGCTTACCGCAAAAGCATTTTCTAACCTGAAAACAATCACAAGGGGATTCCTTAAAAGGGCAAAGAAGAGGAAGTTGATATATTTTAATGTAGAAGAGTTGTTCCAGGAATTAGACACGTCTGAGGTGGATTTTAAGAAAGTGATAAAAGAGGATTATGAAGAAGTATTCGATGAGGAAGAGACAGATAAAATGATCGGGTATCTTAAAGATAATCCGGATATGATGAATTTAGGGATAATGCTTATGTTTGTGACCGGGGCTAGGATTGGGGAAATAGTAGCATTAAAGCATAGTGATTTCTCAGGGAATACATTTAAAATCCGAAGGACTGAAACAAGATTTGCTAATCCAGAAGGGAAATATGTTTGTGAGGTGAAAGAGTTCCCTAAATCGCAAGCAGGTGTCAGGACAGTGATAATACCAGAGGATTATGCATGGATCACAAAAGCAATCAAACGCCAGAACCCATTCGGGGAATTCATTTTTGTGAAAGACGGCGTGAGGATATCCACCCAGGCAATGCGTATGAGATTGAAAAGGGTATGCAAGAAGCTCAATATCTATCATAAATCACCGCATAAAATACGGAAAACTTATGGAACGATACTCCTGGACAATCATATTGATAATAAATTGATCATGGGTCAGATGGGGCATACGGATATTGTATGTACAGAAAACCATTATCACAGGAATAGGAAGAGTATTGACCAGAAAAGCCAGATAATCAGCAGTATTCCCGATTTCATGGCAAAATAAAAAACCAACCTAAAATGCATTTGATTGGTTCGTTGATAGGTTTTGATATTTAGGTATCTAAAAAACCCCGTAAAATCAAGGGTTTTGGAGAGCAGATGACGGGAATCGAACCCGCCTCCTCAGCTTGGGAAGCTGATATTCTACCAATGAACTACATCTGCACTGTTCCTTACAACAATTAACATTATACTATCCTTTTGTCAGGTTGTAAAGAACAATTTAAAAAAATTTATGTAGACAGGAGGACCTGCAGTATTTTGTCGAAGCCGGTCAGCACACGGTCTTGGCACCGGCGGCTTCATTTAAGTTACTTATATCATATACGGAAAATATGTCCAAAGTGTTACGAACACAATAAGAATCAATAAAGAATATATAAAAGAAATAGGAATCGCTGTCAGGTAGATTTTTTATTGACCGATTATCTTAGTATGAAGTATAATATTATTTAATAATGTGAAATTAAATTCGTGATAAGGAAGAGAGGACAACGTTTTGAGACAGTTTTATGGTATGAGCCAGAGGGGAAATCTGCAGGAAGCGGTCCGGGGACTTAGAAATCCCCAGTTGATCATGCTGTTATCCAATGGAGATCAGTTTGAATCTCATGTAGAACAGCTTGAAAAACTATATCCCCGTGTTCCAAGTATTGGGTGTATCGGGATGAGTTACGATACGAAAGTGGTGGAAAAAGGTGTTGGCGTTGTGGCGTTTTATGATGGGGTAAGTGCAACGGCAAATGTTTTAGAAGAAGTATCGGTCATGCCAGTAAAGTATATTGAGCGGTTGGAGCGTGATGTACGTACGATAAACAGTTCAAATGAAGATACGGTATGTATTGACTTTTGTGCAGGGAACGATGCGTGTGCACTGACCACGATCTACAGTGTATTGAAGCATAAAAATATTTCGCTGGTAGGGGGAACGGGGGATGCCGGCAAAGTATCTGCCAATGGTAAGGTCTATCAGGATGCGGTAGCGTATGCGCTGGTCAAAAACAATCGCGGCAGGGTAAAGACATATAAAGAAAATATTTATCATCAAATGGGGAATTACCGTTTCATAGCGTCTAAGACGGACAAGGCCAAGTACATATTAGGAAAATTAAACGGGGTGCCCGCAAAGCAGGTTTATCAGGATATTCTCCATGTAACGGAAAAGGAAATACAGACGCAGACTTTTAAGAATCCTTTCGGGAAGATCAATGGGGATGACATCTGCATCATATCCATCAAAGAAGTGAGCGGGAACGCACTGACATGTTTCCGTCAGGTGAATGATTCGGATGTGCTTATCATGCTGGAACTTGGTGATTACAAAGAAATCGTAAAGGATACGATCCGGATGATCAAAAATGATTTCCCCAAGGTTTCAGCGGTGTTTTCCGTAAACTGCTTATTCAGATACCTTCTTTTTACGGACAATCATTATATGGAAGAATACTTGCATGAAATGAGTGCCTTAGGCAACCATGTGGGTTTGGTAGGGTATGGGGAACATTATAATAACCGTTTTGTCAATCAGTCGATGACATGTGTTGTATTTGAGTAGGTAAGGGGGAACGAAAATGAAATTATGGAAGAAGACCCAGTCTGAGGCAAGGAACCTGCATCCGGTGTTATACGTAATAGAAAGCCTTAAGGGTTATCATCGTGCCCTTGTGGAAAGCGAAGTGGAATCTTTGCATGAACTAAGTCTGGTGAGTAAATCTTTTGGGAATGTGTTGGCGGATTCGGAAGGCTTTAAGGAGTCCTTACAGGAGTTTGAACAGACTTTTTCAAGTATCAATACGGTATCCGGTCAATTTGCCGAGGTAAGGGAAGACATAGAAAAATCCACGGTTCAGGCGCAAAGTGAAGTGGAAGAGCTTAAGAACGGTTCCATGATGATAGAAAGTTATTTTGAGGAAATGCAAAGTACTTTTGAGTCTTTTCAGGCTTCTTTGAAGGAAATCAAAGGCTGTATGGGGAAAATCGTATCAATTGCGGACCAGACAGATATTCTATCCATTAATGCGTCTATTGAGGCGGCAAGGGCCGGAGAGCAGGGAAAAGGATTTGCGGTAGTGGCCAGTGAAGTGAAGAGTTTGTCAGAAGAAATTAAAAACCTTGTTGCTATGGTAGAGTCAAGTATTGGCGATGTGGAGCGGGGAGCGGATCAGCTTAGCAATAGTATCCATACTTCCCACCAGGCATTAGGGCAAAGTTTGTCTAAGGTAGATGAAACCTATGAAAGGTTTGATAATATCACGCAGGCAGCAGAAGGCGCAACCAAGGTTCAGACAGAAATAGCGGGGGTAATTGATGAATCCAAAGCTGAACTTCAAAGATTGTGCAGTTTCTTTGAGAAAATGAAAGACAGCTATCAGGAAGTGGTACGGCATATCAATCGTGCCAGCAAAATGGGAACAACCAAAAGCGCTATGTTTGAGGACGTTGACAACATGATGTCTCAGATTCCGCCCATCATTAAAGATTTTAATGCTTGACGGAACGGGAAAGCGAGCGGTGTGCTGGTTTAAAAAGGATAAAGACGGGAGAAGGATGGATGTATCAGCATATTGTTTTTGACATTGACGGAACATTGATCAATAATGAAGAGGCTATTTTACATTCCCTTCAGGATGTGCTTTGTGAAACCATGGGGAAGGAATTTCCCTTTGAACAATTGAGGTTTGCCCTGGGGATCACCGGAGAGGATACGCTTAAGCGGCTTGGGATTGGAAATATTCCGGTAGTGATGGTGCGGTGGGTGGAACTGCTTCAGGGCTATGGACATATGGTATCGGTTCATGAGGGGATCGAAGAACTGCTGAAAACACTGGCAGGCCAGGGGTACCAGCTTGGTCTGGCATCTTCCAGGACACGGGAATTGATGGAAAATGATTTTGATAATTTCAAAATAAGCAATTTTTTTAAAATAAGGGTCTGTTCGGATGATACACAGGAACATAAGCCTATGGCAGGCCCTCTTCTTAAGTATATGGAGTGGGCTAAGGCTAAAAAGGAAGAGATCCTTTATATTGGCGACAGTGTACATGACAGTATGTGTGCCCGGAATGCAGGGGTGGACTTTGCACTGGCGGTCTGGGGCAGCCATACGAAGGAGATACCGGCAGCGTATTATTTATCGTCGCCGGCGGAGCTGTTGCCCGTGTTAGAAAAGTAAGGTGGAGGAATGAAACTGTGCATTGCATTAGCTCCATGTAAAGCTGGCAGGAAGTATTTTGGCTTTTTGTTTTTTGCCATTGCCTTTGAGGGGATAGGGTGTGCCTTTATTTCCGAAAGGATAAGCAGATATGGGAATTGGAAAAGGAATAGATTTTTATGAAAACAAGGCATCCTGGAAACGGGATGCCTTGCGGTTAATTTAGAACTTATAATCAATACAGGCCCTTTGGATCCTGACGGCAGAGACGTATTTTCCGAACTCCACATGCTGCGGTGATTTTTGGTAAAAGTCCAATGCTTCCACCGTGTCAAAGTCAAAGATCAGGGCAACGTCATAGTTGGAATCCGGGGTTTTTTCAGCGTTTTTAACGACTTGAAAGCTTTTTATGGTATCGATCTTTCGCAGCGCTTCCGCCCGGTCAAAAAATTCTGCTATGGTTTGTTCTTTATTTTCCGGTTTTAGTGTAAACATACAGATATGTCTTATCATATCGCAGCCTCCATATAGTAAGATTCCCCGCTCTTTTGTCTGGGGTTGTTGGTCATGGTTGTAATTATAATCTGTTTTTGTCTGGAATACAATTCTTAGAATGATATTTTTGTGCTTAACAGTTTCCTAAGAACACATTTTTAAGGTACTTCCCTGCGGCATCCGCAAGGCGGTGGATCTGCCTGACATCGGTGGGCTCTTTATCCGTCATGTGGTATTTGGGGAAAAAGCGGGTCACGTGCAGGGGAATCTGCCCGGAAGAGTTTACCGTCTTAACGGAAGCGATCCATCTGGCTTCTTCTTCCATTTGCGTGATGCTGTCGTTTTCGTCCGGAACAATCAGGGTGGTGAGTTCTACATGGCAGCCGGAGGCCGCCGTTTGTATAAATTCTTTTACGGCTTCTAAATTTCCGCCTAGTTTTTGGTAATAGGCCTGTGTATAGCCTTTTAAGTCTATGTTCATAGCGTCTACGAAAGGGAGAAGCTTATCTAAAATATGCGGCGCGGCGGTTCCGTTGGTGACAAGCACAGTTTTCATGCCTGCTTTTTTGATCAGTTTTGCCGTGTCATATACATATTCCCAGCCGATCAGCGGCTCATTATAAGTAAATGCAACCCCGATATTCCCTTCCGCTTGGTATTCGGCCGCTTTTTGGACCAGAAATTCCGGTGAAAGGTAGACGAAGTCGATATCCTTAGCGCAAGCCATGGAAATTTCGTGGTTTTGGCAGAAAGGGCATCGCAGATTACATCCATAGCTGCCCGCCGATAAGATCATGCTTCCCGGATAGAACATGTTAAGGGGCTTTTTTTCAATGGGGTCTAAGGCAAGGGAAGTTACCTGCCCGTAGTTGGCGCAGATAACCGTTCCGTTTTCGTTTTTTCTTGCCCGGCAGGCCCCATACTGGCCGGGTTCTAATTGACAGTGGTGCATACACACTTGGCAGGTTGTTTTCATTTTCATTATCATTCCTCATCTAAGATGCCGGCTTCATGCCGTATCACTTTAAACCGTTCCAGTTCTACCGGTTCTTCTTCACCTATCCCGGCTTTTCTTTTGGCGATTGCAATCTGGTCTTCCACCGTATCTATGCCTTCCAGATTAGGAAGCAGCAGACCCCGTTTGCGCCCTTTGGTAACGATAACGCCATATCGTGTGGGGTCAAGCTGGTCTGGGGAGGCGATTTTTTCTTTTTCCCCAAGCACGTCCACGCTGATGGATAAGCGTTCTAATTCCCAGGGCTCGATAGGGGAAAAACGGGGATCTTTGGTGGAGGCGCTTACGGCGTTTGCAATGATTTCCTCCGCAATGGAATCCTGCACGGCCTGGATGGTTCCAATACAGCCCCGAAGGCGTCCGTCCTCTTTGATAGAGACAAAGACTCCGGCTCTTTGGGCTGTCATTTCCTGGTCAATGTTTTTGGGCAGGTCTAGGATTTTTCCGTTAAGGATGTAGGTTTCTATGGTCTTGCGGGCAAGGCGGATATAGCTGTCTTCTTTATCGCGCTGTTTCAAAAGGGCGGCTTTTTGCTTTTCTTCATATTGGAAACGGAAATTACGGCTTGGATCTTTTCCGGCAGTGCGGTAACAGCAGATGCCGTATCCCACGCCAAAGGGGCCTTCATAGGACAGCTTTTCGGGAAGGAGTGCGGTCTCATCCAGCGCTCCTGCCATGACGGTAAAGGAGCGGTGGCCGCATTCACCTGCTTTTTCACAGAAATCTTCGGGAAAATCCAAAAGTTCTCCGAAGGCGGCCCGTTCCATCACATCCATGATGCGGTGGTCATACTCAGGACCTTCCTTTTGGAAGCCGTAAGGTCCATCATCCTTTAACCTGTGGGAAAGGTCGCCGCTGGCAATAAGGAGGGTCCTGCGCCCAAGGGTATTGGATGCCTCTTTGATAAGCTGTCCCAATTCGTAATGCTTGATTAGAGGAAGACCGGATAAGCCGATCCTTACCAGCCGGTAATTTCTGAAATATTGATTCACAAAGTAAAGAGGAACCATTGTGCCGTGGTCAAGGTACTTGTTTTGCTCCCCATAGGTTCCCGCCGGAAAAGCAAAGCGGTCTGCCAGTTCACACAGTTTTTGGACGAAAGCAGTATCGTAGGAAGCTTCCATCTTTACATTGCCTGCCCGGAACTGGGAAAAGCAGCCTTTTGCCCCTTTTCCCGGAGAGATGTGGAAATAATCTGAATACATGGTTTGATGAGGTGAAATCAGGATGATGGTGTCGGGCCGCAAGTCTCCAATCCTGCGTGCCGCTTCGTGGCAGGCTTCGGTGGTGTGGCTGATTGCGCGCTCCTGTCCTTTGCCGATCTCCGGTACAATAAGCGGCGGGTGGGGGAGCATATATGCGGAAAGTATTGACATGATGGATTCTCCTTTCGTTTGCTTGTTCCTATTGTATCAAATTGTGTTAAAATAGAAAATAGCATATTGTAAAGGAGAGTAAGAGAGATGAAAAGAAGATGGAGATATCTGTTTGGCGCTTTTTTGCTGGCGGCAGGTTTACTGGCAGGATGTGCGGACGGGGTGGTGCCAACGCAGCAGCCGGCGCAGGAGACGGAGCGGGGGGCAGCCGGTCAGCAGGAGCAGGAGACAGCGCAGGAGCCGGGCAGCCGGCAGGAGTCGGAAACCCGGATTCTAGAAGAGGGTACTTACACTTCCAAGGAAGAGGTTGCGGAGTATATAGCGCTTTACGGGCATCTGCCGGATAATTTTATCACGAAAAAAGAAGCCAAAGCCCTTGGATGGGTGAGCAGTGAGGGGAACCTGGCCCAGGCTGCGCCGGGGAAGAGTATCGGCGGAGACTATTTTGGGAATTTTGAAGGCATCCTGCCGGAAAAAGAAGGCAGGGAATACCATGAATGCGATATCGACAGTGACGGAGGATACCGGGGGGCTAAGCGTATCGTGTATTCTAATGACGGGCTGGTCTATTATACGGAGGACCACTATGAGACTTTTGAGCTTTTGTATGGGGAGGAATAGGCTATGAGGATAGTGCTGGATGCAAGACAAATGGCAGAGCGGGAAGCGGCGCATAGCTATCTGGCAAAAAAGCTGGATTTCCCGGAGTATTACGGAAAAAATTTAGATGCCCTTTATGAGTGCCTTTGTGAACTTGGAGAAAGCAAGCTGTGTATTTGTCATGCCCGGGAGGCGGGGGGATATTATACCAAGGTGGAAAAAGTGCTGAAAAAAGCGGCACAGGATAGTGAGGGCGCTATAAATATAGTGGTAGAATGTGGTTCGGATCAGTGCTATAATAAAAATCAGGAAAGAAATGATGAAGCGGAGGGAGCAGCCATGTTAGAGTTTAAATATGATACACAATTGCTGATAGAAGGCGAGGATCTGGACGAAGACGTGATCTCAGAGTATTTTACGGAAAATTTTAAGGGAGATTGTCTTCTTGCAGTGGGGGATGAGGAATTGATCAAGATCCATTTCCATACCAACGAACCCTGGAAAGTGCTTGAGTATTGTGCCTCTATCGGGGAGATCTACGATATCGTGGTGGAAGATATGGACCGCCAGTCAAGAGGACTGAAAGGGTAATTGGAATATAAAACGAGACGGAGGCGTAAGATGGACAGGATATGTAATTTGACAAGGCAGCAGGCATTGGATTTGCTAAAAAAATATAATTCGGAATTGTTCCACATTCAGCATGCCCTTACGGTAGAAGGCGTAATGGGCTGGTATGCCGGAGAGCTTGGCTATGGTGGGGAAGCTGATTTTTGGGCGCAGACAGGGCTTTTACATGATATTGATTTTGAACGGTATCCGGAGCAGCATTGTGTGAAGGCGCCGGAGCTTTTAAGGGAAGGCGGCGTAAGTGAGGACATGATCCATGCAATCTGTTCACACGGTTATGGATTGTGCTGCGATGTAAAACCGGAACATGAAATGGAAAAGGTTTTGTTTGCGGCAGATGAGCTTACGGGGCTTATCGGTGCGGCAGCGCTGATGAGGCCGTCTAAAAGCGTGATGGACATGGAAGCGTCCAGTATCAAAAAGAAGTTTAAGGACAAGCGGTTTGCGGCAGGGTGTTCCCGGGATGTGATCCGCCAGGGAGCGGAAATGCTGGGATGGGAGCTGGAGGAATTGTTTGAAAAGACCATTCTGGCAATGCGCTCCTGTGAAAAGCGGATACAGGAGGAAATGGCGCAGATGCAGGGCTGATGTGATCGGAGGGAGAGAAGATGGCAGGCAGGAAACATTTATCCGGCTTATTGACAGCGGACATTTTTGCAATGGCGGTTTTGTATTTGATACCTGATAATTGGGGTGACTGGCAGGTAAAAAAGATACTGATCATTCTGATGGCGATAGGGGCTGTTGTCCTGACCGCCCTGATTTCGAGGAAAAAGGAAAAGGAAACCCATGTGCGGGTGGCGGAGATTGATTCGGTCAGCCAAATGAATCCCGGCCAGTATCTTTCAAAGGGCGGTCCGGTCTGCGCCGGGTCAGATGGCAGGTATCATGTTACTTTTTCACTTAAAGATGATACCCGTCTGATTCTTTCCCTTTCGGGAAAGCAGGCAGGACAATTGGCAGCGGGTATGTACGGCACACTGATTCATAATGGCTCCGTGTTTGTAAGCTTTACCCCGGAGAAATGAAACCCGGCGCTGCCAGCCGCGGGATTAGCGGTCCTGCAGAAGGATTTCCATTCCCACTTTCTGGGGCTTTAACCCGCAGGAGCGATAAAATTTCATAGCGGCTTCATTACAGCTCCAGACGTTTAAGGTGACATTATAGCAGCCGTTTTCCCTGGCATAGGCAAGGACATGGTCATACAGTTTCCTGCCGATATGCCTGCCGCGGATGGCTTCATCCACGCACAGGTCATCAATATATAATGATTTGATGTCTGTCAGGATGTTGTTTCCAATCTGCTGCTGGAAGATGCAAAAAGCATATCCGAGTATTGTGCCATCTTCGCCTACGGCGGTAAAGATGGGGCGCTTATCATCGCGTATGATGGCCCTTAGCTCTTCGTCTGTATATTTTTTGGCCCCGTATTTAAAAAGATCGGGCCTGCCGTTATGGTGTACAAGGCATACCTGAAGAAGGAGTTTGTTGATTCCGTCCATATCCTGTTCTTTTGCGCGTCTGATTTCCATAAGATTCTGATTCCTTTTTTAGCTTTTCTTGTCTGCAGGTTCTTTTTCCGGGCGGTCTGCCCGGGCGATCACACAGATATCATAATATAACCGTCCGATGGGTTAGTCAAGCCTTGACATACTTTCGGGTAAAGGATACAATTCATATTGAAATAGTCGGAAATGAAAAGGCGGGATTTATATGAAGATATCCACGAAAGGAAGGTACGCGCTGCGGCTGATGCTGGATCTTGCAATCCATGGCAGCAAAGGCCCCACAAGTCTTAAGGACACTGCCAAAAGACAGGAGATCTCAGAAAAATATCTGGAACAGATCATTGCCCTTCTTAATAAGGCGGGTTTTGTTAAAAGCGTCCGGGGAGCCCAGGGCGGGTATCTGCTGACCAGAGCTCCGGAGTGCTACACGGTAGGGGAGATTCTGCGCCTTACGGAAGGCGGCCTTGCGCCGGTAGGCTGCGTGGGGGAAAACCCGGAAGAATGCGGGCGGAGGGGCGGCTGCGTGACGGTGCTCATATGGGAAAAGATTTTAGAGGCGGTGAACGGCGTGGTGGACGAGATCACATTGGCGGATATGGTCAAATGGCAGGAACAAATCCCGGAAATTTAATACTGTTTCTTTCAGGTGGTTTATGATATAATAAGCGTTAGCTAGAAAAAAACGAAACGATAAAATAATTGGATAAAGGAGTAGTTATGGTACAGTCAAGGACACATACATGTAATCAGTTGAGGATGGAGCATGTGGGAGAGAAGGTCACGATCGTGGGCTGGTATGACAATATGCGTAAAGTCAGCAAGAATCTTGGTTTTTTAATATTGCGGGATTTTTACGGAGTGACACAGGTGGTGGTGGAGACGGAAGAGATGATGGATAAGCTTTCCGGCATCAACAATGAATCCACACTTTCCGTAACCGGTATGGTGCGGGAGCGTTCCAGCAAGAATGCTCAGCTTGCCACAGGGGATATTGAGGTAGTTCCGGAGGATATCGCCGTGCTAGGCAAGTGCAGGTACAATGAACTTCCCTTTGAGATTAACCGTTCCAGGGAAGCGGATGAGGCGGTGCGGTTAAAATACCGTTATCTGGATCTTAGAAACCCTGTAGTTAAGGAAAAAATCGTGCTAAGGAGCAAGATTGTCGCAGAAATCAGAAAGAGCATGACGGAGCATGATTTTCTGGAGATCACGACACCGATTCTTACGTGTTCTTCCCCGGAAGGTGCCAGGGATTATCTGGTGCCGGCAAGGAATCATCCGGGCAAGTTTTATGCTCTGCCACAGGCGCCCCAGCAGTTTAAACAGCTCCTTATGACGTCTGGCTTTGACCGGTATTTCCAGGTGGCACCCTGTTTTCGGGATGAGGATGCAAGGGCGGATCGCTCACCGGGTGAATTTTATCAGCTTGACATGGAAATGGCTTTTGCCACTCAGGAGGATGTGTTTGGTGTGATTGAGGACGTGCTTCCCCCCATTTTTGCCAAGTATGGTAAGTATCAGACGGCGTCTACCGCACCTTTTGCAAGGATTTCCTATCATGACGCCATGGAAAAATATGGATCTGATAAGCCGGATCTGCGTATTGACCTGATCGTTCAGGATGCAACAACGTGTATGGATGGCTGTGGGTTTGGTCCTTTTGAGGGGCAGACGGTAAAGGCAGTGGTGGTGGATCGGTTTAGCGCCACAAGGAAAGTAATCGACAAGATCTGTGCGGATGTGGAAGTGCAGAGCGGCCAGAAGGCGTATTGGTTTAAGTTAGATGAAAACGGGGAACTGGTGGGCGGTATTTCTAAGTTCCTTCAGGAGAGGAAGCAGCAGGTGATTGAAGCCCTGGGCCTTAAGAAGGGTGATTTTATCGGGCTTACTGCAGGGAAAAAGTTAGATGCCCAAAAAACAGCCGGGGTTTTGCGCAAGTTTCTTGGCATGGCATGTGAAGCCCATATGAAAAAGGAGTGTTATGAGTTTTGCTGGATCGTGGATTTCCCCATGTATGAGATTGGGGAAGAGTCCGGTGAGCTGGAGTTTTGCCACAATCCTTTTTCCATGCCCCAAGGCGGTATGGAAGCGCTGGAAAAAATGGATCCGCTGGATATTTATGCATACCAGTATGATCTGGTGTGCAACGGCGTGGAGCTATCCTCCGGTGCGGTGCGGAACCATGACCCGGAGATCATGGTGAAGGCATTCCAGATTGTAGGGCTTGAGGAAAAGGATGTAAAAGCAAAGTTCCCTGCCATGTACAATGCATTCTGCTATGGAGCGCCTCCTCATGCGGGGATTGCGCCTGGCGTTGACAGGATGGTGATGCTGATCGCAGGGGAAGAGAGCATCAGGGAGATCATTCCTTTCCCCATGAACAAGACGGCCCAGGATGTGATGATGGGCGCACCTTCCGAAGTGGAGGAAAAGCAGCTTCGGGATGTGCATATCAAGTTGGATCTTCCGACAGATAAGGAGAATGAATAAGATGGAAATGCGGAAAATGGAGAAGTTGGGTGTGGATATATCGCTGTTAGGCTTTGGCTGTATGCGTTTCCCTCTGACAGAAGCGGGCAGGATTGACGAGCCGCTGACAGAGAAGATGATAGACCATGCTCTTGCGGAGGGCGTCAACTACATAGATACCGCCTATGCCTACCACGATGGGCAGAGCGAGCTTGTGGTGGGGAATGTACTGAAAAAGTATGACCGGGATTCTTTTTATCTGGCGACCAAGCTTCCGGTGTGGCTGGTGAAGACAGCGGATGATGTGGACAAATATTTGGAGGAGCAGCTTACAAAGCTTCAGACGGATCATATTGATTTTTACCTGATGCATGCCATGGGGAAGGAACGCTGGGATGAAATGGTGAAGATTGGCTGTATTGAGCGGCTGGAGGAGCTGAAAGATAAAGGGAAGATCAAATATTTAGGATTTTCTTTCCATGATAAATACGAGGTGTTTGAAGAGATTTTAAATTACCGGGATTGGGATTTTTGCCAGATCCAGTTAAACTATATGGATGCCGAAGAGCAGGCAGGGGTGAAGGGATGCCGGCTTGCTGCGGATAAAGGAATCCCGGTGATCATTATGGAACCGGTAAAAGGTGGTTCTCTTGCCGCCTTTTCGGAAGACATTACAGAAATGTTTAAAGCCCTTGATCCCAAGGCAAGCCCGGCTTCTTTTGCGCTTCGCTGGGTTGGGAGCCTTCCCGGGGTAAATGTGATATTAAGCGGGATGTCCACGCCGGAACAGGTGGAAGATAACCTTCACACATTTAAGGAGTTTAGGTCGTTGTCTGAAAAAGAACAGGATACTATCAGTCAGGTAACGGAAACATTAAGGAGCCGGGTACAAAACGGCTGTACCGGATGCAGATATTGTATGCCCTGTCCCGCAGGCGTAAATATACCGGGATGCTTTAGCGCATGGAACACCTACCATATGTACCAGAATTATAATGTGGTAAAATGGAGCTGGGAAAATGGGATAGGGGATGAGCATCAGCCAAAGAACTGCATCCAGTGCGGAAAATGTGAAGCACAATGTCCGCAGAAAATTGCAATCAGGGAAGACTTAAAGAAAGTACAGGCGGATTTGGATAAAAAAGAAAGGTGTTAGTCAGAAAATGGGGTGATGGATTTTTAAAGTCCGGATTATAGGACATCAAATTTGTTATCGTAGAGTTATCAAACAAAAAAGGATGACTACTATGAGTAACAATAACCGCATTAAACTGACCAATATTATTGCA
>CAJULP010000087.1 GCA_910587295.1 uncultured Lachnospiraceae bacterium
ACCGGGGAAAGATTTGAGGACGGTTCGCACATACTGTATGTAAATGGCGCTTACCGTGGAGATACGCCAATCGGGAAGTTAATGCATGACTTCTCCTGCACAGACGCAGCGGATATGTATTATGGAACACTGGCAGACAGGGTGAGATTTTTCAAAGAGAGCAAGGAGGGAATTGAGATTATGTGCCGGGCTATGGAAGATATGAGGAATCAGACATTGAAAGAGGGAGCAATCAATTCCGCAAAGAGAATGTTGGCAGATGGGATTTTAACACTTGAAAAAATTGCGGAATACGCAGGACTTCCACTTGACGAAGTGAAAAAACTGAAAGCAGAACGGACAGCATAGTAAGACCATAGGCCGGGAATCTAAAAACAGGTTCCCGGCTTTATTTTTTTGTCCTGAAATGTAAATTTTCTGTGAATTTGATTAAAAAGTCCTTTACAAAACGTCACTGGGTGTCGCGTTCCATAGTTTCATTGATTGACCGGACAACGAAAGCATTTGTACTTTTTCCCATGCAGGCAGTATAACACGCCTGCCGCGGACCTGTCAAAGAAAACAAGACATGGGAAGAATGGCCGTGATGCTGAAGGATTACCCAAAGCCGGGGCTTTCATTGTAAAAGAACAAAATACGCAATATTTTTTCTGCAGGTTGACAAATAACACATAGATAAATCCGGCCGCAGTAAGTAAACTGATATCAGGTTGTTCCCGGACAGGATTATGGAATGGAACAATCTTAATCAGTTGCCTATGCAGGAGGTAAAACAATATGAGGAAGCATTACGAGAAAATAATAAGAGACAACGACCAAAGAGTAAAGAAAGCGCTGAGGATCCAGGTGATCAATGAAAACAGCCCATATCATGGGGGATGCCCGGAAGAAAATGATCTGATGGATGCAAAGTACACGATCTACCGGGTTTATGACATGGTGGGGGCGTACAGCAACAGTGGCAGCGTTTATTATAAGGATGCAAAACTGGCGGAGCGTATCGTGCTGGCCCTTGACTATGTGGCAAGATATCAGCATGAGGACGGGCTGTTTGACCTGATTCGCTGCAATTTCCATTCTGCGCCGGACACGGCATTTATCGTAAAGAGGATGCTTCCCGTATTGCATTATCTGAAAAGTGCGCAAAGGGATGAGTGGCAGGAGACAATATATCAGAAGATGTCTGCCATAGCTAAAAAATCAGCTTACGGGCTTTTGGCAGGCGGTTTCCACACGCCTAACCACCGCTGGGCAATTGCGTCTAACCTGATGGAATGCGCGGAGTTTTTTGAGGAGCCGAAATTTGCCGAGACGGCGAAGATTTACCTGGCGGAAGGGATCGACTGCAATGAGGACGGCGAGTTTGCGGAGAAATCAGCAGGGAACTACAACCGCATCAATAACGACGCCATGATCACGATGGGAAGATGCACAGGGGATGATACCTTTTTTGAATATGCGGTGCGCAATCTGCGGATGATGCTCACTTACATAGAGCCGGACGGAACGATCTTCACGGCCAATTCTACCCGGCAGGATAACGGGAAGAGGGTTTTCCCGAAATATTATTATTGGGAATATCTGACCATGGGAGTGGAGCGGGATATCCCGGAGTTTTTAGACTTTGCAAACTACATTTTTGAAGTGATAGAAGAAAATCATTTAACGGCGCCGGATATCCTGATCCATTATATGAACAGGCCGGAACTGATCGACTTTGAGTGGGAAGGCTGCGGGCAGCTTACGGAGTTTGAGCGGATCTATTCGGAATCCGGGATTGCAAGGGTGAGGAAGGGAGACATCACTTATACCCTGATGAAGGGAAAGAGCGGCTTTTTATATTTCAGTACGGCGTCTTTGGATGTTGCGGTGAAGATTGGCGGATGTATCTGTGAGCACAGGGCATTTATTCCCGAAACGTTTGAAAAGACCGAGGACGGATTCTTACTGACCCAGGTGATGAAAGGATGGTATTACCTGCCCTTTAAAGAATATCAGGGAACCAGTGACTGGTGGAAGATGGATAACTCCAAGCGGGAGAAGAAAATGGGTCCTGACCTTACCATAGAAGTGCGGGTTAAGGAAGTGGAAAAGGGCATTGAGGTAAATGTAAAGCTCCACGGCATAGAAAGAGCCCCTTTCCGCATCGAGCTTGCGGTGCTTGGGGCTTATAAGGCGGATTCGGACAGCTTTTCTATGTTTGGCGTTGCCGGGAAGCAGCTTCTCGTCAAGCAGGGGGATGTGCGCGTTTCCAATGGCAGGGATGCCATTGACATCGGGCCGGCCTTTGGCGCCCATGGATTTATTGAAGGTATATTCGGCAGTGAAGAAAGCGACCATAAGAGCTTTACGATGTATTTCACTGATTACACCGAATTTGACCACACCTTTACGATTCGGAATGTCACAAACTAGTAAAGCTCGTTGAGGGGGGGGTAAAACGGATTTTCCTTTTACAATCTGCTGCGGCTCCCCCGCATGGTTTCTCCGGTATTCGGAAGGGGATTCCTCACAGAATTTCCGGAACACCCGGTTAAACTGGGAAAAGCTGACAAAACCACATTCTAAGGCGATATCCGTAATCTTATCCTTGGTATTGACTAATAGGAACTGGCAGTTGCGGACTCTGACCAGATGGATATAGTGGGTGATCGTATAGCCGGTGATCCGCTTGAACTGGTGCGACAGGTAATAAGGGCTCATATAAGACTCTTTCGCCAGCTCATCGAGAGTCAGGTCTTCCTGATAGTGGGTATGGATATAGTTGGACACGGAATAGATCCGTTCCGTGATCTTGTCGGTTATCTGAGTTTTCTCATAAATATTGCTGCCTTGAAATTCGTTCAGGTAGTAAAGAAACGTGGTGAAAAGGCTGTGCAGGACCAGTTCCTTTGGGCCGGAAAGTTCTTTGGTGACGGATTGCCGTTCGGTTTCGTCCTGAAAGGCAATGTCGGCGATCTGATTGATAAGCCCTGTCAGGACACTTAACTTTTCTTCCGGAAACCGGTAAATGGGAACTTCCTTATGAAAAGGGGAAAGAAGCTCCTTGTAGGAATCCGCAAATGCGGGGTCATTGTCAGGATATAAAAAGGAGATGACCAGCCGTTTGGAGGGTTCCTTTTCAGGATAGCAGCTTTTATGTAATAAAGAAGGGGGAAGGAGCACAAAGTCATGGCTCTCAATCGGATAAGGAACCCCTTCTAAAAAATGGATCGCGTTTGGGCTTAACAGGATATGGATTTCATAAAAAAAATGAAAGTGCTCAAATTCCATATTGATCTGGCTGTAGCGCTGGTCGTAATCAAAAAAATAAAACATGGAATTTGCAATGTCATTTACGATGATAAACTGTTTTTCATTATATTGGATTGGCTGTAGCATATATCGTTACCTCTTTCGGAGTAAGTATAGCAGAATCGTAATAAAGATGCAAGAAATTAAAAGGAAAGGATGGGAGTATGGGAAAAAACAAAAAATTGATTATTTTTACGGACAGTGGGGATACCATTTTAGATGAGAGTACCCAGCAGTATATGACACAAAAGCCGGAAATTGTGTCTAAGGCGGATTTTATTGAAAATGCAGGGGAAATTTTGGAGAAGATTCATAACGCAGGATATACCATTGTTTTGGTAGCGGATGGGGAGGAAGAGTCTTTTCAGAATGTATACCGGGTAAACGGCTTAAGGCATTGTTTTGACGGGTGGGTGGTTTCCGAGACGGTGGGCGTACAAAAGCCCGAACGGCCTATGTTCCAGACGGCGATGGACGCCCTTAGGCTTACCGACGAGGACAAAGGACGTATCGTGATGATAGGCAATAATTTGAAAAAAGACGTTGCAGGGGCAAACCGTTTCGGGCTTACCAGTATCTGGCTTGACTGGTCGCCCCGGTATTTCCATTCTTTTGAGGAAGAGGATTGGAAGCCGGATTATACGATCAAGCATCCTTCGGAGCTTCCCGGGCTTTTAGATTTGCTGGAGGAAAAGCTGGAAAGGGGCGAGGCAATAAAAAATCCGGGAAACCGGGAGGAAAGTAAGGGGGGAGAGCAGATGGAGATACATAAAAAGGAACTGCAGGCAAAGGTAGACGAAAAACTGAAAAAACTGTTAGATGCTTTTTCTCCGATTCTGTATGAGGACGACGAGCCTTTTATGCAGAGTATGCGGGAGAAAAAGCATATTTCAGAGGAAGAGCTGCAAAAGTACGCGCATTGGGAGTGGACCCAGGGCGTAGGGCTTTACGGGTTATGGAAGCTGTTTGACTCTACAAAGGAGCAGGCATATCTGGATATGCTTACCCGGTTTTATGACAACCAGTTAAAGATCGGGTTTCCGGAGTTAAACGTCAATACGATGGCTCCTTATCTTACCATGTCTTATTTAGGGGAATATTTAAACAGCGAAGTTTATATGGAGCCTTGCCGCAAGGCGGCGGAATGGATCATGAAGGATATGAAGCGGACCAAAGAAGGGGGAATCCAGCACCAGACCTCCGACGACTTAAACGATGAAGAGCTTTGGGATGATACCTTGTTTATGACGGTGCTTTTCCTTGCCAATATGGGGCGCATTTTAGACAGGGAGGATTATCGTCAGGAAGCCCAGTATCAGTTCCTTCTGCATTTGAAATATCTGCAGGACCCGGTTAGCGGCTTCTGGTATCATGGATGGACATTTTTGGAAAAAAATAATTTTGCGGGCGCATTCTGGGGGCGGGGGAATTGCTGGATCACCATAGCGATCCCTGAGATTCTTGATATGATCGACATGCCCCTGCCGATACGCAGGATTCTGACAGGAGCCTTGGTAAATCAGGTGGATGCCCTTGCAAAGGTTCAGGCCGAAAACGGAATGTGGCATACCCTGCTTGACGATCCCACGTCCTATGTGGAGGCCAGCGCTACCTGCGGTTTTGCGTACGGAATCTGGAAGGGGATACACACGGGGCTTTTGGATAAGCGTTATATCCCGGTGGCGGATAAGGCGCTGGAGACGGTTTTAGACCTTGTTTCCGAGGAAGGGGTGCTCGAGCAGGTATCCTATGGAACGCCTATGGGCAGGGTCAGCAAAGACTTTTATAAAGAAATCCCACTAAAGCAGATGCCTTACGGGCAGGCGCTGGCAATCCTGCTTTTAGTGGAATGGAGGAAGAATGGGTAACAGGAATATTTATCCGGGAAGGCAATGGGATGACCGGTTTGCCATTTGCGCAAAAGAGCTGCCCCGGCATTTTTACAGCAAGTCAGAGGAAATTCCCGTAACGGGGTTTACCACCAGGGAAAGGCTTTCCTTTGAGGAAGCCTGCCGGATGGCGGGCAAGGAGGCAACGTCCATAAAACCGGGAACGGCATGGGGAAATCTGTGGGAGTACGGATGGTTTTTGGCAAGCTTTACGGTGCCGGGGGAATTGGCAGGAAAGCATCTCGTCTTTTTCCCCGGCGTGGGGGAAGAGATGCTTGTCTGGGTGGACGGCGTGGTAAGCGGTGCGGTGGATTTAAAACATAGTTATGTCACCCTTACGAAAAATGCCATACCCGGGCAGACAATAGAGATTGTAATGGAATGCTATGCAGGCCACGGCCCCCGGCTGGAAGACGGGGGATACTGTCAGGAAGGTGAAATGGTCTTTGACGAAACGGATGGCCCGCAGCTGGTGATAAAACCTTCTTTTGGGGCGGTATGGCAGGAGGAGATATTTCAGGCAGCTATGGATTACCTGACCCTGTATTCCCTGTTATCCCGTCTCCCACAAAAGTCGTTGCGGGCAATGAAGGTGACGGAAGGGCTGAAAAAGTTCGTGACAATGGTGGATTTGGAGCTGCCGGAGGAAGAACTGAAAGTGTCCGTCGGGCAGGCGAAGGAAATATTAAAGCCGTTGCTCATGGCGGTTAACGGTTCCACGGCACCGGAATTTACCATCTTTGGGCAGTCCCATCTGGATCTTGCGTGGCTTTGGACGGTGGAGGAGACAAGGCGCAAGGCGGCAAGGACATATTCCAACCAGCTTACCCTAATGGAGGACTACCCGGAATACCGGTTCTTTTTGTGTGAGCCGCCTATTTTGGAGTATCTAAAGGAATCCTATCCGGAAGTCTGGGAGAGGGTGAAAGAAAAGGTAAAAAACGGGCAGGTCATCCCGGAAGGCGCGGTGTATGTGGAAAGCGATACCAACATGCCCTGTGGAGAGAGTCTTGTCAGGCAGTTTCTATATGGAAAAGAATGGTTTATGCAGGAGTTTGGAAAGGACTGCAGGATGGCATGGATTCCGGATACCTTCGGGTTTTCCGGCGCACTTCCCCAGATCATGAAACAGTGCGGAGTGGAATATTTTGCTTCCCAGAAACTGATCCGCCAGGATCCGGAGTGCGAGCCCTTTCCCTACAACGATTTTTGGTGGCAGGGGATTGATGGCAGCAGAGTGCTTTCCCATTTCTTTAAAGACTATAATGCGGCTTTTTCACCGGCGGACATGGTAAGGCGCTGGGAGGATGACCGGATTCAGGAAGAAGGCATGGATGGGATGATCTATCCCTTTGGCTACGGGGATGGGGGCGGCGGTCCTACCAGAGAATTGTTAGAGACGGTAAGAAGGTGTGCCGATCTGGAAGGGGCGCCAAGGACCAGATACGCTGACCCGGTATCCTATTTTGAAAAAGTCAGGGAGAAGGGAACGGAAAATGTGTTTGCCGGGGAAATTTACCTGGCATGGCACAGGGGAACTTACACTGCGCAGGCAAAGACCAAACGAGGCGTGCGCCGTGGGGAAGTGATGTTGAAGGAAGCGGAGTACTTTCATACACTCCTTGCCTTAAAGAATCAGATGGATGGAGCCAGGCAGCCGGGGGTGGTTCCATGGCAGGCTGCGGCGGATCGTATCAAAGAGTTATGGAAACGTCTTTTGTTTCAGGAGTTCCATGATATTCTGCCTGGTTCAGGGATTGCGCAGGTGCACAGAGAAGCGGAACAGGAGCTGGACGCTATTTATATAGAAGGAGAACAGATTCTGCGGGAGAGCCTTGCCGCTTTGCAAAAGGATTTTTGTGAGGAAAAAATCTGTGGCGGTGATGCTGCCCTGGCCGGGGAAGAGGGCTGTGAAATTAAGGCAGGGAAGGGAGCGGGATCCGGTTTTCTGCAAAGTGACCGCTTGTATGTAGGGTTTGACGGATGTGGGAGGATTGTCAGTCTTTTACGGGATGGGGAAGAGTTTGTGGAGGAAGGTAAGCCCATGAATACCTTCCGGTTGTACCGGAACATCAACGGTTACTACGATGCCTGGGAGCTAGGCAGCATGTATGAGCAGGAGGAAGACCGGCTTGACACCACAAAGTGGAGGATGGAACAGACATCCTATCAAGGGAAAGATGCCTTTCTTCTTACCGGAAAGATCAGAAAATCCCCATTTTCCCAGATTATCTGCTTAAGCGGTGACGGGCTTTCGGTAGAATTTCACACGAAGGTTGACTGGCGGGAGCGGCACCGGATGCTGAAAGTGGACTTTCCTTCGGCGGTCCATTCCGGCCAGGTGACAGGTGAGATCGCATTTGGCGCATGCGTGCGTCCGGCCACCACATCTTATCAGTGGGAAAAGGACAGGTATGAGGTTTCCGGCCACAGGTACAGCGTATTGGAAAACGGCGGAATGGGTGTGGCAATTTTAAACGACAGTAAATATGGATACAGCGCAAAGCAAGACCGGATCAGCTTAACGCTCCTTCGTTCTCCACTAAAGCCGGATCAGCATGCGGATCAGGGGCTGCAGGAATTTTCATACGCCTGCTATCCCTTTATGGGAGATATGGTGAATGCCAAGGTGGCACAGCGGGGAATTGAGTTTAACCGCCATGCCCATGTGAATGCCGAGATCCTTCGGGAAGAGGTTCTGATTGGCAGACAACTGGGAATCTTCAGACTGGAGACCCTTAAGGGAGAACCCTGCCACGTGATTGCGGAATCCGTGAAGCTTGCGGAGGATGAAAACGGCGGGGCGGTGATACGCTTGTATGAAGCCTGCGGGCGGCCCCAGAACGTGCGGTTTTGCACAAAGCTTCCTGTGGGGGAACTTAGGGAGACTAACCTTTTGGAACAAGATGGAAAGAGACTGGAAACGGAAGATGGCGGTGTGCTTCTAAGGTTTCGGCCTTTTGAAATAAAGACTATAAAAATGGAGGTAACAAAATGTTTGAAGGAAAAAATGTAAAGCTGGGGATCGCCCCGATCGCCTGGACAAACGATGACCTGCCGGACCTGGGCGGGGAAAACACGTTCGAGCAGTGTGTCAGCGAGATGGCTCTTGCGGGATTTACCGGCTCGGAAGTGGGCAATAAGTACCCCAGGGATCCGGAAACGCTGGAAAAAGCCCTCTCCTTAAGGGGAGTGGAGATCTGTAATGCGTGGTTTTCCACCTTTTTGATCAGCAGACCTTATGAGGAGACGGAAAAAGGCTTCGAGGAGCATGTGGCGTTCCTTTCCAAAATGGGGGCGAAGGTAGTGGGGGTATCCGAGCAGAGCTACAGCACCCAGGGGATCCAGGATCAGCCCATCTTCGAGGGTAAGCATGTGATGGATGATGAGGAGTGGAAGCTTTTATGCGACGGGCTTAACCGGCTTGGAAAGCTGTCTCTGGAGAAGTACGGGGTTGCCCTTACCTTCCATCATCATATGGGAACCGTAGTGCAGAGTGCGGCGGAAGTGGAGCGCATGATGGCGGGAACAGACCCGGTGTATGTGAGCCTTTTGTTTGACACCGGACATTTTGCTTATTGTGGCGAAGACCCGCTTGCCATGGCAAAGAAATATGCGGACCGTATCAAACATGTGCATTTAAAGGATATCCGCCCGGACGTGGTGGCAAAAGTGAAAGCGGAAAAAATGAGTTTCCTTGACGGCGTGAGGGCAGGGGCGTTTACCATCCCAGGTGATGGCTGCATTGATTACGACCCTATCTTTAAGGTGCTTGAAGAGAGCGGCTATGAAGGATATATGGTAGTTGAGGCGGAGCAGGATCCTTCTAAGGCAAATCCTTTGGAGTATGCGTTACATGCAAGGAAGTTTATCAAAGAAAAGACAGGATTATAAGAAAGGAGATCATCAGATTATGATCACAGTAGGAATCATCGGCGCCGGCAGGATCGGCAAGGTACACACAAGGAGCATCTGCAATTTCGTGAGGAACGCAAAGATCAAGACTATCGCGGACCCTTTTATGAGCGAGGAGACTGACGCATGGGCGAAGGGCATGGGCATCGCCAACACCACCAAGGATTATCATGAGATCTTAAATGACCCGGAGATCCAGGCGGTCCTGATCTGCTCCTCCACCAACACCCATTCCCCCATCTCTTTAGAGGCCATCGCGGCAGGCAAGCACGTGTTCTGTGAAAAGCCCATCGACCACGACCTTGACAGGATCAAGGAGGTGATGGAGGCCTTAAAAGGCAGCAAGGTCAAATATCAGGTAGGGTTTAACCGCCGCTTCGACCACAACTTTGCGGCAGTAAAGCAGGCGGTATTGGATGGGAAGGTTGGGGAGCCCCATATCATCAAAGTGACCTCCAGGGATCCGGAACCCCCCAGTGCGGAGTATGCGGCGGTCTCCGGCGGCATGTTCCTTGACATGACTATCCATGATTTTGACATGGTGCGTTTCCTTGCAGGCTGTGACGCTGAGGAAATCTATGTGCAGTCAGCAGTCCTGGTAGATCCGGCAATTGGGGAAGCGGGGGACGTGGACACTGCGGTGATCACCTTGAAGATGGAAAACGGAGCGATCGCGGTGATTGACAATTCCCGGAAGGCTGTTTACGGTTATGACCAGAGGGCGGAGGTGTTTGGATCTAAAGGCATGGCAGCAACCTCCAATGACACCCCTTCCAGCATGGTGCTTTCCAATGCGGATGGCGTCACCGGTGAAAAGCCCCTTTACTTCTTCCTTGAGCGCTATATGGAATCCTTTGCCAAGGAGATGGAATGCTTCATTAATGCCATCGAAAACGACACGGACACCCCGCTTGGCGTAGAGGACGGGTTAAAGCCGGTGCTGATGGGTATTGCGGCGAAAAAGAGCGTGGAAGAACACCGTCCTGTAAAACTTTCAGAAATAGGATAACGTATAAAACGCAAAATATGCAACATTATCAAAGCGAAAAAGCAAATGGTGAGTGGATAGGTTGCATAGGAAAATGTACAATTCATTATGGAAGTTGAACAATATGAAGGAGGAGGTTACATGGCAAAGAAAGTTCAAAAGCAAAAAGTGAATCCCAAGCTGTACATGAAAAATAACTGGCAGCTATACGCAATGCTTGTGGTTCCGGTGGTTTATATGGTGTTGTTTAATTATAAACCAATGTTGGGTGTAGTTGTTGCATTTAAAAAGTTTAATATTTTTCAGGGTATCTGGAACAGCCCTTGGGTTGGGTTTGCCAATTTCAATGAGGTGTTCTCATCCAGGGATTTCTGGAGCGCGTTGAAAAATACCCTGATTCTGAATCTGGGTGACTTGATCATCGGTTTCCCGATTCCTATATTCCTTGCTATCTTCTTAAATGAGCTTAGGAGCAGCGCTGTCAGGAAGACCACACAGACCCTGTTATATTTACCGAACTTCTTATCATGGGTTATCATTTCCGGTATCGTGACTCAGTTATTGTCAGCAAGCGGTCTGGTTAACAATATCCTGAACGCAATGGGGATTGATTCCGTGGCATTTTTAAGTAACTCCGGTATCTGGCGTTTTGTTTACTGGTTTGCCGGTGTCTGGCAGGGGGCCGGTTATTCCCTGATCGTATATCTGGCAGCGTTAATGGCAACAGATGCTTCTCTTGGTGAGGCGGCTTACATAGACGGAGCGACCAGGCTCCAGAGGATCTGGCACGTGACACTGCCCCAGATTTCATCTACCATCACAGTCCTTTTGATCATGCAGATCGGTAAAGTGGTAAACATCAGCTTCGACCGTCCTTACATGATGGGAAATACGCTGGTAAAGGATGCTGCAGACGTTATCAGTACCTATGTGTATTCCGTGGGTCTTGCGGCAGGCCGGTTTGACTTTGCGACAGCGGTAGGTCTGTTCCAGACGGTAGTAGGTGTCATCATGGTACTTTCCGCAAATGCGGTGATTAAGAAAATGGGACAGGAGGGGATTATGTAATGAGTAGCGCATTGAATAGTAAAAACGAAAAAATATTCCAGTTTTTCTGGACACTGTTCTTTATCCTTGTTACCTGTATTGCCATGGTTCCTATCCTGCGGGTTGTATCCATGTCCTTTAGTGCCAAGGATGCCATTACGGCAGGCAAGGTGTTTATCTTTCCGGTGGGCTTCAATACGGAGGCTTATGTAAAGGCTGTCAACAGCGGCAGTTTTATCCGGGCTTTCGGTTATTCCATCGTGTTGATGATAGGTTCCACGGTGGTGAATCTGGTGATGACGGTGTTAGCGGCTTATCCGCTGTCTAAGAAGAACCTGATCGGCGGGGGATTGGTCATGACGCTGTTTGTAATGACCATGTATTTGAATCCCGGTGTAATTCCGACTTATTTGAATGTAAGGGATTTCGGCCTAATCAATAAAGTGTGGGCATTGATCATCCCCGGTGCTTTAAGCGCTTATAACATGATCATCATGTGCAACGCTTTCAGAGGCATTGATTCCGCAATTTACGAGGCGGCTACCATTGACGGGTGCAGCCAGTTCCGGACGCTGACAAGCGTAGCGCTTCCTCTGGTATATCCCACCATTGCTACGTTAGGCCTGTTCTATGCGGTAGGCCGTTGGAACGGCATCAATGATGTTATGTACTACATTAATGATTCCACATTATATACGGTACAGATGGTGTTAAAGCAGTTTATTGAATCTGTGACCGTATCAGTGGAGGAAGGTATCAATACGAATCTGGTAGCGGAAAATATCAAGGCGGCCAGTATCGTGATTTCCATGCTGCCAATGCTGATCGTATATCCTTTCGTGCAGAAGTTCTTCACCAAGGGTATCATGGTCGGCGCAGTCAAAGGTTAATTTACCCCATGCAAAATGTCTATATGGATGTTCCGCCATGTGGACGCAGGGCAGGGTATTTTAATAAAAAACTTTAGGGAGGTAATTAAAATGCAAAAAAAGAGTTTACTCAAAAAGTCGCTGGCAGTTTTAATGGCGGCGGCAATGACGGCAGGGCTGGCAGGATGCGGCGGGTCAGGTGATTCTTCATCGTCCACACCCTCTGATTCTTCATCATCCAGCTCCACGGAAGCAGCGGATGACACACAGGCTGCAGACAGCAGTGAAGCAGGCGGCGAGACCGCAGCGGCGGATGACCTTTTCGGTGAAGAAGTTTCCATCCGCGTTATGGTTTGGGACAGAGGTAATGCCGCTCCCGGCACCACAACAGAAAACAATACACTTACCCAGTGGATCAAGGATCAGGTAAAAGAGAAATTCAACATTAATGTTGAGTATGTATCTGTTCCCAGGTCCGGTTCTGATGATGCGCTGAACATCATGATGACCGGTGGTCAGGCTCCTGATATCGTATTTACTTATGACCAGGCTTTATATTTTAACTATGCAAGCAGCGGGGCATTAACAGACTTGACAGACGCATATGGAAAATATGGCGCTGACATTGCTAACTACTGTGCGGAAGCACAGCCCATCGGCGAAGTTGATGGCAAGCGTTTTGCGGTTATGAAACAGCGTGGTACGGCAAATCCCCGTCATACATCTTATATCCGTAAGGATTGGCTGGATGAGCTGGGAATGGATATGCCTACGACTAAGGAAGAGCTTGGTGAATATCTGTATGCCGTAAAAGAAAAAGGGCTTGGAACTCCTTGGGCAATGAGCGGACGCGGCGATACAGAAAAAATGTATCTGAACTTTGTTGGTTCTTATGTGCCCCTTGAGGATGAGCGCACGGCTTACATCTACAACGAAGCATATATGGCTGTTGCACCGGAAGCAAAAGAAGGCTTGAAAGTGTTGAATCAGTGGTACAATGACGGCCTGATCACACAGGAGTTCCCTACCGATACGGCAGAAGATGCATTTTTAGCAGCTGTTTCCAACGGCGAGGTTGGTTTCGTGCTTGACGATACTACTCATATCTGGGATCCTACACAGGTTTTGAACAACGCAGTTGGCCATGAGACTTTTGTTCCCATTTTGTGCTTTGACCTTCCTGACGGTTCTTACAGGACACCTTTTGAGTTCAGACATGCAATGTATGTAATGGTTCCTGCTGCGTCAAGTGATAAGGCAGAAGCCTGCATGAAGTACTTAAACTGGATGGCTGATCCGGCTGTTGCTGTCAATATCCGCTATACACCTGAACATGAAACAACGGAAGATGGTGTTGCACTTGACCTGTCCGCAGAGGATATGAGCGAAAAGGGATATCCCGGAACACCTGATGACCTTAGCATTATGAACCTTAACTTTGACTGGGTAAATGATTATGATGTTATGGCTCAGGTTCAGTATGACAACAGGGCATCCGATTGGGTAACGCTTGAATGGTTCCAGGATTACTATACAGTATGTAATACCGGAAAGTATATCTTCCCTTCCTATGGTTATATTTCAGAGGATGAGCAGACATACGGCGCAGACGTAAAGACAAGGATGATCAACTTTGTTTATACATGTATCTGCTGCCCGGCTGATCAGTTTGAATCTACTTATGAATCAGGCTATAAAGAGCTGGAGAATGCCGGCCTTAAGAAGATTTTGGATGCAAGGGCTGCTTACTATGACAGTCTGTAAGAGACAATGATATTCATGTGTTAGAAGTATAAGAGGAAGGCGTTCAGCAGTCTGAAAAGATAAGTTGGATGCCTTCCTTTTTCTTATAAGGCAGATTAATGGAGTAAATATCATGTTGCGGAATGTAAAAAAAGATATTCTATTTGTTCAAAGAACGGCAGGGGAGTTTTTTGTGTGGAATATGCTCTTTCATATGATAGAGCAGGGGTTTAAGGTATTCATCGGCGTATTCTTTATCCGGGTTATCATGAATAGTCTGCAGATGGGAAAAGACACTGGTTTCATTTTTCGCTTTTTATTATTGTCTTGTGTGATCTATTTATTGAAGGATTTCTATTATGCCGTTTATTTTCATTATCTGATGCCGCTTGGCCATGCAAAGGCTATGCTCCGCATACGAGGGGCTGTTTATGAAAAAGCTGACAACATTCCACTCCAAAACTATGAATCCCCAGATTTTTATAGCGGATATGAGAAAGCTGTCAGAGGAAAAGAACAGTATGCGCTGGACTATGCGGACAGCCTATGTGGACTTTTAGCTTCTTTTAGTGCCGCTTTATTCCTGGTGATCTTCTTTTCCCGGATTGATGTTTCTATGATGGTGTTTGTGCTGATTCCTGTCGTTGTGGCATTGGTTCTGGGGAAACGTATGAACGAGAGTATCTACCAGAGGGATATGGAATGTGTGGAAAGTCAAAAAAAAGAAAAATATGTGTCCAGATGCTTTTCATCGAAAGGGTATGCGGCAGAACTCCGGACAACTCCTATGTATTCCGTACTGCTAAAATATTACCGGAAGGCGGCAGATCAGGGGATTAAGGTGGTAAAAAAATATGGAAACCGGTTGTCTGCATTTGGGTTTGTACATACGACTATCGGCTTTTTGTTTCCGTTTCTGGGTTCCTGTATCTACCTTTCGTACAGGGTATTTATTTTGCGGAACCTTCCGGTGGGGGATTTTGCATCGTTATCTTTAGCGGTTTTAAATTTTACGCAGATTTTATTAAACGTTGTATATGGCTGGCAGGCTTTGGAGCGCAGTCATCTGTACCTTCAGAATATCCATGCTTTTTTGGGGCAGGAGTCATTTAGAGATAAGGGAGATGCGCCGAAAGAGCCCGGAAATCAAGAAGTGCCTTTGCTTGAAGTCAGGAACCTTAGTTATAGGTATCCGGGTAACGAAAAGGATGTTACAGGATTGAATCTCCCTATGCATGTTGAAGTCGGCGATCGATGCATATACAATGGTATTTGCTTTCCGGAAGGTTATTCAAAACTTTGAGATAGGGCAGACCTGGCGAAAAACGGTTTCGTTTCTTGGGATGCTGCTCATTTTGAACCTGTTTTGTTTTCTGCTTAAGGCTTTTTGTGAGAATAAATGGAGACCTGTGGCCATGAAAAAGTTGAAAACGGCCATTGAGACAAGGCTGTTTTGTATATCAAAATCCGTGGAGCTGAAGGAATTTGATGTGCCCGCTTTTTATCAGGATCTGCATTGGTCACTTTTTCATGGGTACGAATATATGGAGAAAGTTTATGCCGGAAGCGAGAAGTTTTGCAGTGCGTTGGCATCCGTTGTTTCGCTTACATTGGTGATAGGAACAGTGGATTATGTTGCGTTGGTACTGGTGATATTGGTGGTTGTGGCTGGAGTTTCGCTGCAGGTGGTGAAGGACAGAGTTAGCTGGGAAAGGGACATGGGGCTTGTGAAGAATGAACACAGGCTGGAGTATATTGATAAGTTATTTTATCAAAAAGAGTTCTTGAAGGAAATGAGAGTTCAGGGGTTCGGGATGTTTTTCTTGAAGCAATTTAAGAAAGAAGAACGACAGATTGAGGAGATATACCAAAAATATGGTTTTAGAGAAAGCCAGTTGACATTTATCAAGAATTTTTTGGCGGATTCTTTTCCAATCTATATCCTGTATACAGGGTATCTTGTTTGGAAAACTGGTGTTACGGGGGGCTTTTCCCTGGCGGATTTTGCGGCTTTGTTTACCTCTATAGATGTACTAAAGAACAACCTTATGTGGATGTCTGGTATATTGGCGGAAGCAGGGAAAAATGCACTTTATATTGAGAAAATACAGAGCGTATTGGAATACCAACAGGCTGCTGACCAAAGAATGGGGGCGGATAGAAACATTCTGCCTATGTCTGTTGTAAAAGCCCAGTTCCAAAATGTATATTTTTCGTATGGATCTGGTAAGGATGCGTTGAAGGATGTTAGTTTTACGATTTCTCAGGGGGAAAAGATTGCCCTTGTGGGTTATAATGGCGCCGGAAAATCAACGTTGCTAAACCTTCTGCTGCGCCTTTATGACTGCTCAAAAGGGAAGATACTGATTAATGGGCGGGAGATATTGGAATATTCTTTTGAGGAGCTTACGAGAAGCTTTTCCGGTGTTTTTCAGGATTTTCATTTATTACCGGTCACGATTGCGGAGAATGTGGCAATGGGCAGGGCATACGATGAAAGCAAGGTTTGGGAATGCTTGGAGAAATGTGGACTCCGTTCCTATGTGGAATCTTTGCCCGGTGGAATCAATACCGTAATCACACAGGAGTATGCGGACTGCGGCATGGGGATTTCTGGCGGCCAGGGGCAGAAAATTGCAGTGGCAAGGGCTTTATATCACGGAAGTGACTTTTTGATTTTGGATGAGCCTGCCAGTTCTATGGATCCGGTCAGTGAATATGAGTTCAACGATCTGATCAGAAAGCTGGATAAGACAATAATCATTGTTTCACACAGGCTCACAACCACATATTTTATGGACAAGATTATTTTGCTGGCGGATGGGAAGATCAAAGAGCAGGGCAGCCATAAGGAATTGATGGCACGAAAGGGGGAGTATTATTCCCTGTATCGTACACAGGCGGAACGATATCGGATGTGAGGGAAAAAGTCTTAGACAATGTTTTACTCACTATATATAGAAGAGTAGCTGCATCAGAGGTGTTTTCCGATGAAATGCCCGATATAACAAGAATTCAGTCATTTCGATTATTGCTCCAGATACTCAAGGAACTGCTTGCGGATAGCCTTGGTATAGCAGATGACAAAATCAATGTATTAGTAGATACATTTATGGATGTCATTCCTGTTTTGTTAAAGACGAAACTACAAGCGATATAGATCATAGAACATTGACAACTGAATTATTGCCAGGTATTGAATTTTCAAGGTACATAACTAAAATTCATGTTCGAAGTTTAAGTAATCTGATACGAAATTAACAAAAAATTATAAGAACGTGGAGGAGTAGAATGAATATCCGTAATAATGCCAGAGCGTTTATTTTGAATGATAATAATAAAATACTTTTACAGAAGTTTGAGTTTAGTTTTACCGGTGCGCTGAAAGTTTTATGGGTCACGCCTGGAGGCGGCGTGGAAACTGGGGAAAGTTTTGCGCAGGCCTTAGAGAGGGAGCTATTTGAAGAACTTGGGGTCAATGTTGAAATTAGGAACGGAAGTGTACTGACTTTAGACATTCCGTTTGAGGGAAAAAATGGGGAATTTATTAGCCATGAAGTGTATTATTTAGTGCGGATGGCTGAGGATAGTGCTTTTTCTTTGGAAAATATGGAGGAAGGTGAAAAAAATACCTTTCATGCGCTTAAATGGTGGACCTTGGATGAATTGCGAAAGACAACGGATGAATTTGAGCCGAGAGATGCTATTTTAAGATTATTGGAAAATTCAGATATTGTTGTTTGAGTATGATGCACTATTTAATTAAATGCTTAAACCTCGCATATTTAGTTATGCACCTTGAAAAATCGTGACCGGTAGATAGTGTGTACCTGTACAAAACTGGAGCAAATCTGTATGATAGAAACAGATCTGCCCCAGTCCTATTATTTAGCTTCATCTTTACCGGGCTGTCGGCAGTTTGCAGAGCAGATGCTCAAAGTAATCTAATATCTTTTGTATATATCGCCGCGATTTCCGGCATCTATAACGTAAATAATCAAATTACCATTATCTATCGAATAGATAATTCTATATTCTCCGACACGTAATCTGAGTAATTCATTATGACCTTTCAATTTCTTAATGTCCTCACCGTTTGGAAGCTGTTCTATTGCATATACAATTTTCTTTTTTTCATTGATAGGTAATTTATCAATAAATTTTTTGGCTTTCTTTTTAATGATAATTCTGTACATTAATCAAGCCCCCATTCCTTCAGGCAATCCTCAAGTGGGATATCTTCTTTGTCCTCGTCTGGGGCATTTTCATAGTTTTCTACCATTCTTTGACAAAAAAAATCGTCTGCTTCTTCGTCGGCCGCCACTCCCTGAACATAGGCAAGCACATAACCGATTTTATAATCCGGTATGATGTCTAATAATTCAACAATCCTTTCCCTATTGCTCATATGTTATTATCTCTCTTTCCTTTTGATGCTTATATTATATTCATAATCTGTGAAATTTTCAAGTAAGACTAATAATCCCGTTTCCGTTGATTTTGAGTAAAAAAACAGGTATACTGGAACAAAGGATGTGAAGAAGGATATGAATTTTCCAATTATTTCTCTAATGTTGTATATTGCCTATTACTCGGGGCAGGCAGTGTACAATACGTATTTAAATTTATATTTGACAGAGATTGGTATGTCGGCAACGCAGATTGGGATTATGATTTCGGTCTCCACCATAGGGGTGCTGGCCTCCCAGTTATTCTGGGGCAGGGTGAGCGACAGGACAGGTAAGAAACTCCGGGTGCTCAAGGTTTTGTATGCCCTGTCAATGGTGTTTGCCCTGATGTTTTATGCAAGCAGGAATTACTTGTACATTTTTGTTTTGCAGACATTATTTGGGATGATGTTTGTGCCGATCGTGCCGCTGACGGACGATATGACGCTGGAGACGCTGCAAAGATCACGGTGGGATTTCGGCCAGATCCGGGCTGGGGGAACACTGGGGTATTCGTTGACATCCCTTGTTTCCGGGTTTTGCCTGAAAAACCATTATTCCGGTATTTTCTGGTGGATAGCAGGAACAATGTTTTTATGCTTATTGTGCCTGATGCGGCTGGGCGCAGACGCAAAAAGACAAGTTAAGGAAGCGGACCGGAAAGCGGTTCCCCCAAATGCACCTGATGAAGGAAAGTCGGAATTGCTTATCTTTTTTAAGGATAAGGCATTAGTTGCGCTGATTGCGTTCAGTCTGGTCCACAGTCTGGGAAACAGCTTTTTTTACAGTTATTATCCCATTTATTTTGTGGAGATTGGCGGAAACAGTCAGTGGGTCGGGATCATGATCTTTGCCTGTGCCATGTCTGAGCTGCCTTTTTTCATGAGTATGGAGCGGATCGTGAAGCGTTTTGGGATTGTCAGGGTGCTTTTGGCGGCAGGGATATTGACGGGGGTGCGATGGCTTTTGCTTGGCCGGATTTATGAGCCGGTATTGGCGGTGGCATGCAATCTGCTGCAGGGATTTAGTTTTACGGCAGTGACCTGGTGCCTGCTGAATTATATTAATGAAAATATCCCTTATGCATTCCGGGCAAGGGTGCAGGTGCTCAATAATGTGATCGCCATGATCTTTTCCAAGTTTATTTTTGGGTATTTGGGCGGCGCGCTTTTTGACAGCGTGGGAACACCGGTGGTCTTTTTTGGCATGGGGGTTCTTATGGCGGTGGCGGCACCGGTTTTTATGGGATATGTAGCAAAGCAATTAAAAGGAAGGATAAAAGAAAATGGAATTTGATAATGAACTTGAGCTGGCGGCAGCTTATGTGCCTCATTTACGTTATGATAAGGCGGAGCCTTTTTCCCTTGAAGGGATAGGGTATACCGTATACCGAGAGACTGCAAAGAGCCCTTCCTGCAGACGGACGATAGAAGTTCCAAAGGGCGGGGCGGCGGTCGAGTATGCGTTTTATTATGATTTTGATATCCAGCATCTGTATGACCTGGAGCATTCTTTTGTATATTTGGATGGGGAAGGCAGAGTAATTGGCGTGGAAAGCAGTTTTCACGGGAAGTTTTTGAATAGTATGATAGAAGGCGTGCTGGAGTGGGAAGGCAGCCATCCGGTCTTGTACGTGCAGCCGGGGAAACACGCTTTTCTGCCGGCGCCGGACTACTTTAAGCTTATCATTGACCGGGATACTGCCTGCAATAAGAATGCGGGGGAAGCCGGATTTTTGATCATGCCCATGTTTGAGGGCAGGTTATTTACGGATGAGGAGACTGACCGAAAAGTGGAAGCCTATATCCGTGAAAATTATTCCTTCATGCCAACCTGGGAGTTTGTTGCGAAAAGTCCTGACGGCCGGAAGGAGACGGAGATTCTTATGCCTTATCGGGAGCTTGATAAGATGGTGGTGGAGCGGCTCCTTAGGTGGGCTGAAGAGATAAAGAGTGCAAATGGAAAGGGGAGAAGATCATGCAGTTAGGAATACGTTTACATGACATTGAGGAAGGCAGTTTGGAACATAGGCTTAAGGTTGCCCGCAATCAGGGGTTTGCCTGTGGGCATCTGGCTCTTGCAAAGGTGATTGAAGAGTACAGTGTGGCGGATGGAGCCCTTACGCCGGGACTTGCCATGCATTTAAAAAAGTTGTTTTCCAAATATGACATTGATGTGGCAGTGCTTGGGTGTTATTTAAACCTTGCGGACCCGGATGAGGTAAGGCTTAAGGAGACCCAGCACCGTTATCTGGCCAATATCCGTTTTGCTTCCATGCTGGGGTGCGGCGTGGTGGGCACGGAGACCGGAGCGCCGAATGCGGAGTACCGGTTTGAGGAAGCCTGCCACAGTGATGAGGCTTTTGAGATTTTTGTGAAAAATTTTACGCCTATAGTCCGTTATGCGGAGCAGATGGGGGTGATCGTTGCGATAGAGCCTGTCTGCCGGCATATCGTATACAGCCCAAAGCGGGCAAGGCAGCTGTTAGACACAATCGGTTCGCCGAACCTGCAGATCATCTTAGATCCTGTAAACCTTCTGGATGTGTGGAATTACAAGGAACAGCGGGAAGTGGTGGGAGAGGCCATAGAGCTTTTGGGCGAAGACGTTGCGGTGGTCCATATAAAGGACTTTTTTGTGAAGGACGGAAAAATGACGGAGACGGCAGCCGGGCTTGGGGAAATGGATTATACGGCACTGATGAAGTTTATGAAAGAAAAGAAGCCTTACATCCATGCCACATTGGAAAACACGTCACCGGATAACGCCGTTGCGGCAAGGATGCACATACAAAAATTTTGGGATCAGGCTTAGAAAGGAATACGCTGGTATGGGGAAAATCAATAAGCTTCCAATTGGTATCGGGTATCAGGACTTTGAGAAATTGCGGGCCGATCAGAACTTTTACATTGACAAAAGCCATTTCATTGTGGAATGGTGGGAAGAAGCGGACGAAGTGACCTTGATTACCCGTCCCAGGAGATTTGGGAAGACTTTGAACCTTAGCATGATAGAAAAATTCTTTTCTGTCCGGTATGCAGGCAGGGAAGATTTATTTAAAGGGCTTAAGGTATGGGAAAATAGGAAATACAGGGAACTTCAGGGAACGTATCCGGTATTGTATATAAGCTTTGCTGATATAAAGGAAACTACATATATCCAGACAAGGAAGAAAATATGTAGTTTAATCAAAGATTTATATAATCAATACCGTTTCCTTTTGGAAGGCGATCTCTTAAGTGAAAATGAGAAGAAGGATTTTCTGGGTATCTCAGCGGATATGGAAGATTACGCCGCATCCCGTTCCATAAAAGCGTTGTCTGGCTTCCTTTCACGCTATTATGGGAAGAGGGTTATTATTTTATTGGATGAATATGATACCCCTATGCAGGAAGCCTGGGTATACGGATTTTGGAATCAATTGGTTTTCTTTACCAGGGGATTGTTCAATTCTACTTTTAAGACCAACCCATATTTGGAGCGTGCGCTTTTGACCGGGATTACGCGTGTTAGTAAAGAGTCTGTATTTTCGGATTTAAATAACCCGGAGGTGGATTTACCTTCGGCGGCAGGGAGGATATCTATAATCCATGGTCTATCTTAAATTATCTGGACAAAAAAGAATTTTCGGCATATTGGGCTAATTCCAGTTCCAACAACTTGGTGGCAAAACTAATCCGGGAGGGAAGCAAGGAACTGAAAACTTCCTTTGAAAGTTTGTTGCAGGAAAAAACTGTCGTGACGGAGATAGACGAACAGGTTGTTTATGAACAGCTTGAGGAGGATGAGCAGGCCGTATGGAGCTTTTTGCTTGCCGGAGGATATTTAAAAGTGAAAAAATTCAGGACATATGTGTCTGTTTACGGAGAGTGGAAACAGGAGTATGAGCTGGGGCTCGTAAACTTTGAGGTAAGGACTATGTTTCGGAATATAGTGCGGAAATGGTTTGGGGCTGCCACATCTACTTATAATGATTTTGTGAAGGCATTACTCTCGGGGGATGTAGATGCCATGAATGAGTATATGAACCATGTTGCGGAAATGACATTCAGTAGTTTTGACACGGGTATAAGGCCGTCGAATGCAGAGCCGGAAAGATTTTACCACGGTTTTGTGCTTGGGCTTTTGGTGGAATTAGCCGGAAAATATGTTTTAACATCTAACAGGGAGAGCGGATTTGGGAGATATGACGTGATGCTGGAACCGTTGAAGAAGGATACAGATGATGGGATCATTATAGAGTTTAAGGTGTTCAAGCCTAAAAAAGAGAAAAGCTTAGAGGACACGGTTAGGGCGGCATTAGAGCAGATTGAGGACAAAAAATATGCGTCATCCCTGATTGCAAGAGGGGTTCCCGAAAAAAAGATACGCAAGTATGGCTTTGCGTTTAGAGGGCAGGAAGTACTGATCGGGGAAGGATAGCAAACTGCTCTCACAGGTTATATTTCGTTTTGATCACGATATCGGTATACATAAATTCTTTTTCAGGAAGCTGCCCGCTCATCAGGTAATTTGCCAATAAAAATGGCGGGCGGTAGCCCTGCTCATACCCGTTTTGGTCGATCAGGAAATCGGCAATGCCGTCTCGTATGATTTTTTCGTTTTTGGGGGTCTGGTCATAGATGATCACGCAGGGCCGTCTCTCCAAGCCCAGTTTTTCAAATGCGCTGCCAATACCGCCCTGACCGCCGGAGACGGAAAAGACGGCGTTGATCCCGGGCACGCTTAATAAGGTGTTTTCCATGATCCGTTCCACTTCCCCGGTTTCATTAAAGCTTGCCTGTACCCCGGCGATTTCCAGCCCGGGGTATAATTTTTTTGTTTCTTCCACGAACCCGTCAACACGCTGGTTATTTAAGGCGCTGGAAAAATGCCCGGTAATGATAAGCACCTTTCCTTTCCCACCTGTGAGCATGCCCATAAGCCCGGCTGCGGCACGGCCGCTTTGGTGGTTGTCCATCCCTACAAAACAGAGCCGCTTTGTTCCCACGATATCAGAGTTAAAGGTCACGATGGGAATCTGTTTTTCGGCTGCAAGTTCATTCAGCTTTGCCCTTACCGGTTCACAGTCAATGGGCATGATGGCAAGGGCGGAAATCCCACGGCTGGCCAGGCGGTCGATGGCTTCCAATTGTCTTTTTTCATCAACAGAGTTCTGTTCTTCAACCAAAAGGTCTATACTTCGGTGCTTTAATTCCTTTTCGGCATCCCGGATGCCCCGGTTGATCTCCAGCATAAACGAAGATCTGCATAGCTGGGTCACCACGCCGATCTTTATTTTTTTTCCGGTGTTTTTCTTTCTCGTCTTATGGACATATCCCATATCTTCCGCTATCTGATAGATCCGCTCCGCAACCTCAGGGGCAATCCGGCCCCGGTGGTTTAAGGCCCGATCCACGGTTCCCCGGGACACGCCTGCTAAAGCCGCAATCTGCTGTATCGTTACCGCCATAAAATTCTCCATTCCTGCCTGAGTAGTATGTTTAGTTTAACACATATTAAAAAAGCACGCAAGGGAAAAGCACGCAATACAGGAAGATTAATTTTCAGAATAGGCGAGCAGGCAAGCAATCAATGTGTGCCATGGATAATTTTATATGGATTTACTTGCATATACATGGAGAGTGTGCTATTATAAAAAAGCACATAGAAAAGCACAAAAAGCACGCAAACAAGAAACGCACGCAGTGCAAAAAATGGGAAGAAACAGGCAAAAACTAAGAAACGGAGGTAGAGGGAAATCATGAGGTATATTGAATTTGACCAATCAAGGCCAATGGACCTGGTGCTCCTTGGGAGGGTAGCGATCGACTTTAACCCGGCTTACAATGATCAGGTGAAAGAAGAGTTTAAGCCGCTTAAGAAGGTGCATATGTTTGAGAAGTTTGTAGGAGGGTCTCCGGCGAACATTACGGTAGGTGTTACCCGGCATGGGCTGAAGGCCGGATTTATAGGGAAGGTGTCAGACGACCAGTTTGGGGATTTCGTGGTGGAATATTTTGACGAGCAGGGGATCGACACATCCCACATCACCAGATGTACAGGCGGGGAAAAGCTTGGGCTCACTTTCACGGAGATGCTCTCTTCGAAAGAAAGCAGTATTTTGATGTACCGCAACTGCATTGCGGACTTACAGCTCCATGTGGACGATATTGATGAAGAATATATTAAAAATACCAAGGCGATTCTGATCTCCGGAACAGCCCTTGCAGAAAGTCCGTCAAGGGAAGCGGCGATCAAAGCGGTGATGCTTGCTAAGAAAAACAATACCAAAGTGATTTTTGACATTGATTACAGAGAATACAACTGGAAGAATCGTGACGAGATTTCTATTTATTATTCTATTGTGGCAAAGGAAGCGGATATTATCATGGGGTCAAGGGAAGAGTTTGACCTGACGGAAAAATTAATAAAGCCCGGCATGAGCGATGAAGAAAGCGCCGCTTACTGGCAGGGGTATCATGCCAAGATCGTGGTGATCAAGCATGGGATGAAGGGATCCACGGCGTATACCAGTGACGGACAGAGCTTTAGCATCAAGCCATTCCCGGTTGAGGCAAGAAAAGGCTTTGGCGGCGGCGACGGCTACGGCTCCGGGTTCCTTTATGGTCTGTATCAGGGTTGGGATATCATTGACTGCCTTGAATTTGGCTCCGCAGAGGCATCCATGATGGTACGGAGCAATAATTGTTCCGATTCCCTTCCAGGGCCTGCGGAGGTAGCCGCATTTATTAAAGAAGAAAAAGAACAATTTGGCGAAATGATCGCAAGAGTGTAGACAGGAAAGGAGCTAAGTATGGCAGAGACAACAAGAATGACGACCGCGCAGGCAATTGTGAGGTTTTTGGATAACCAGTATGTATCCATGGACGGGAAAGAGACGAAATTTGTGGAAGGATTTTTTACCATCTTTGGGCATGGCATTGCTGTAGGGCTTGGGGAGGCATTAGACAGTGACCCCGGGCAGCTTCGGGTGATGCAGGGGAGGAATGAGCAGGGGATGTGCCATACGGCAATCGCCTTTGCCAAGCAGAACCAGCGCAGAAAAATTATCGCATGCGCTTCTTCGGTAGGGCCGGGGGCTGCCAATATGGTAACGGCCTGTGCAACGGCAACGGTAAACAATATTCCGCTTTTGGTGTTCCCGGCGGATACTTTTGCCTCCCGACAGCCGGATCCCGTATTGCAGCAGTTAGAGCAGAGCTCTTCTCTGGCGATATCCACCAACGATGCTTTTAAACCGGTCTGCAAATACTGGGACCGCATTCTGCGGCCGGAAATGGTGATGACGGCTCTTATCAATGCCATGAGAGTGCTTACAGACCCTGCCGAGACAGGGGCATGCTGCATTGCGCTTCCCCAGGACGTGGAAGGGGAATCCTATGATTATCCGGAATATTTTTTCAAGAAAAGGGTGCACCGGATTACAAGGCCGGTGGCTGTGGAAGAGGAATTGGAAGACGTGGCACAGGTGATCGCCGGGGCGGAAAAACCCCTTGTGATCGTAGGCGGCGGTGTCCGTTATTCTGATGCAGGGGAGGAAGTGGAACACTTCTGTGAGGAATTTGGCATTCCCTTTGGGGAGACACAGGCAGGGAAGAGCGCATGTGTTTCCAGCCATCCTTACTGCCTTGGGGGAATCGGGGTGACCGGAACTTATGCTTCTAATGTGATCGGCAGAGACGCGGATGTGGTGATTGCCATTGGATCCCGTATGTCCGATTTTACCACAAGCTCCAAGCACCTGTTCCGGAATCATGACGTGAAATTTGTTTCCATCAATAACTGCAGGTTTCACGCATACAAGATGGATGCGGTAAAGGCGGTAGGGGATGCGAAAGCCACGGTTCTGGCACTTTCGGAAAAACTCCGTAATATGGGTTATCATTCCGCATATACCACGCAGATTACGCAGGCAAAGAAAGCCTGGGATGAGGAAATGGAATACCTTTCCGGCATTGCTTATACAGGGGATGATTTTGAACCTATGATAAAGGCCAGGGATCCAAGGACAATCCCGGAGTTTGTGAAGCTTACGGAAGGGAAGATCACCCAGACGGCAGCCCTGGCGGCAATCAGGAGGACCATAGATGAGGATGCGGTGGTCATTACCGCAGGGGGGTCTTTGCCCAGTTGTATGCAGCGGATGTGGACTACCGATAAGCGGGGCGGTTATCATGCGGAATACGGGTACTCCTGTATGGGATATGAAGTGGCGGCAACCCTCGGTGTTAAATTTGCCGAGCCGGAATCGGAAGTTTACTGTGTGGTTGGGGATTCCAGCTTCCAGATGATGCACAGCGAGATCATGACGATCATGCAGGAAAAGCAGAAGGTCAATATTCTGGTGTTTGACAACTGCGGCTTTGGCTGCATCAACAACCTGGAGATGAACCATGGGATTGGAAGCCTTGCAACAGAGTTCCGTTATACCGACGGGAAAAAGCCTGCCGGTGATCTGATTCCGGTAGATTATGCAAAGGTGGCGGAAGGCTACGGATTAAAATCCTATACCTGCAGGACCATTGAGGAATTGACGGCAGCGTTAGAAGACGCAAAGACCCAGAACACAGCCTGCCTGTTTGACTTAAAAGTGCTTCCCAAGACCATGACGGACGGCTATGAGTCATGGTGGAATGTGGGGATTGCCACAACTTCTAAAAAGGCATCTGTGAGAGAAGCCTGCCAGGGTGTGTTAAAAGGCAGAAGCGAATCAAGGGAATATTAAGATTGCAGGACATAGGAAAGGAGATTCGGAAAATGGGAAAAGTATTTGGTTATCCTGAATTTGACGCCGCAGGGGAAATGGTGCTTACCACCTACGACAATGAATATAAAGAAATGATGATGGATATCCGCGTCTACAGGATGAAAGCAGATGAGACAAGGGAGTTTTCAAGGGAAGGGGAGGAGATTGCGGTCCTTCTCCTTTCGGGAAGTCTTACCTTTGAATGGGAAGGGGGCCGACGGACGGTTTCCCGGAAGGACGTGTTCACGGAAGGCCCCTGGTGCCTGCATGTGAGCAACGCAAATAAAATTAAGGTGACGGCGGGAGAAGATACGGAGATCTTAGTGCAGTGCACAAAGAATGAACGGGCATTTGCAAGCCGCCTTTATGCGCCGGAGGATGCGCCCTGGGGGTATTCCAGCGTGGGGAAATTCGGAAATGTGGCAAAGCGCAGAGTAAACACGATTTTTGACCATGATATCTGCCCGGAATCCAATATGGTCCTTGGGGAAGTGTTAAATGACCGGGGGAACTGGTCCGGATATCTGCCCCACAGGCATCCCCAGCCGGAAACTTACCTGTTTAAGTTTGACAGGCCGGAGGGCTTCGGGGCAAGCTTTGTGGGGGATCAGGTCTTTAAGAGTGTGAATAACAGTTTTTCGGCGATCCCCGGCGGACAGCTCCATCCCCAGGCAGTGGCTCCCGGGTTCCAGATGTACACCTGCTGGATGATCCGTCATCTGGACGGGAACCCCTGGTTACAGACAGACCGGTGTGAGGATGAGCGGTACGTGTGGATGCATGATGCGGAATTTTGATTCATTGGATGCGGAGGATTGAAAGGAAGAAGGGAGAAATCATTATGGCAAGAGAATTTATTGTACCCGGCCAGATCATCAGCGGCGCCGGAGCTTTGGATATGGCACAGGGCGCATTGGCGCAGTTTGGAAAAAAGGCGCTGATCGTTACGGACAAGGTGATGATAGAACTTGGAAATTGTGAAAAAGTAGAAAACGTCCTGAAAAAGGAAGGGATTGCGTATTCGGTTTATTCCGGGATCACGGGGGAGCCTACGGATCAGATGATCGAGGCGGGGCTTTTGCAGTATAAAGCGGAGAACTGTGACTTCCTGATCGCACTTGGCGGGGGAAGTCCTATCGATTCTATGAAAGCAATCGCTTCTTTGGTGGCAGACGGAGGGAGCATTTCCGATTATATGGGAAAAGAGATCAAGGCGGAAATGCCGCCCATCATTGCAATCCCGACCACGGCAGGAACCGGGTCGGAAGCCACCCAGTTTACCATCATCACGGATACCAAAAAGGATATCAAGATGCTGCTTAGAGGGAAAGTGCTGATGCCTGATCTGGCGGTCATTGATCCGCAGTTTACCATGACGGCCCCCCCGAAGATCACGGCGGCTACAGGATTGGACGCCCTTTGCCATGCGGTGGAGGCGTATACGTCCAGAAAGGCACAGGCTATGTCCGATACCTTTGCCTTATCGGCTGTAAAGCGGATTTTCAAATATCTTCCGGCAGCGTTTCACGACGGCCAGAATGAAGAAGCAAGGGTAGAGATGTCGATAGCGGCATTAGAAGCGGGGATTGCCTTTAACAATGCAAGCGTTACCCTGATCCACGGTATGAGCCGTCCGATCGGCGCATTGTTCCATGTTGCCCACGGGCTTTCTAACGCAATGCTGATGAAAGAGTGCCTGGGGTTTGCCTTAGAAGGGGCTTATGGCAGGTTTGCAGAGCTTGGCCGTGCCATTGGCGCTGCAAAAAATGAGGACTCTGACAAGACGGCAAGTGAAAAATTTTTGGAGGCAGTGGTTTGTCTGACGCAGGAACTTGAAACGCCTACACTGGAAGAATATGGTATTGATAAGGAGAAATTTTTCCATGTGATCGAGAAGATGGCTCATGACGCAATGGAGAGCGGCAGCCCGCAGAACACACAAAGGGAAATTACCCAAGGGGATGTGGAGCAGATGTACCGTAATCTCTGGTAAAGAAGAAAGACAGGATAAAGAAATGATAAAACAGCCAAAAGCGTCTGACAGGCGCAGACCGCTCATGATGGTATCAGGGGCACTTATCATATTTTTTACCGGGTTTCCACACGTATGGTCGATTTATCAGCCATACGTGATGGAAAAGGCCGGTTGGAGCCAGGGACAGGCATCGATGTGTTTTTATCTTGCCCTGGCTGCTTTTGTGTTTGGGAATATTATCGGCGGGCGTATGCAGGATAATGGCAATCCCAAGAAGGTGGTTTGGATCGGAGGAGGGATATTTTCGGCAGGGGTTCTGCTGTCAGCATTTTTCATCCTGCCATCGCCAATGCTTTTTTATATCACCTATGGGGTATTGCAGGGATTTGGACAGGGAATGGTCTATACAACAATCATTGCAACGGCGCAAAAATGGTTTGCGGACAGGCCGGGGTTTGCGTCAGGGATCATTGTCACCGCAAATGGACTTTGCGGATTCTTCATGGCGTCTGTAAGCAGATTTCTGCTGTCTAAAGGCGGGCCCCAAGCAGCTCTGTTCTTAATCGGAATGGTCATTGCGGCGGCATGGGTTTTGAGTGCGGCGTTCTATGCATTGCCGGAAGGAATTTCGGGGGATGATTCCGGCAATGCAGGGGAAGAGGCGAAACAAAAGCAATATACGTCCAGTGAGATGATACATACCAAAAAATTTTATTATCTACTGCTTACTATGCTGTTTGGGCTTCTTCCTTACTTTTTGGTTTCTCCTGTATCCCAGAGCCATCAGATTTCATTGGGTATCCCGGAGTCCGTGGCAGTTTGCGCAGTGATGTTCGGTTCCGTGATGAATGCAGGCACACGGCTGGTACTGCCGTCACTTGCGGACAAGATCGGCAGGATTTCCTGCATTAAAGTGGTATTGATTGTTGCGGTGGCTGTAATGGCAGTGCTTGGAATCTTCCATTCTTACGCTGTAACAGTGGCAATTGTTTTGATCTACGGATGTTATGGAGGTATCATGGGGAGCTTCCCGTCCGTTACCAGTTCCATATTCGGCATCAGGCATACAGGAGAAAATTATGGTTACGTGATGTTGGGGATTGTGATTGCAACTCTAACAGCGCCGGGAATTACGGGATTGTTTTTGGCAAATGGCCACGGGATGCATATCGTATTTGGCACAGGAGTCCTTTTTGCGGCAGCGGCGCTAGGCTGCCTGCTTTTATTGGAGAGAGAGATCAAGTCAGAAAATATGAAAATGTGAAGCACGATATTAAAGTATTTCATTGCGTTAGCACGTTGGAAATGTTAAAATAAAAAGGTCATTTTTCGAAAGGGAGGAATAGACATGTATTATTTAGGGGTGGATTGCGGTGGCACGAAGTCAGCTTTTTTGCTGGGGGATGAACATGGAAAGGTATACGCCCGTTATCGTTCCGGGGGATGTATCATCATGGATGCCCGCAAGGAAGGCTTAAAAGAAACACTGGAAGAAGGGATTGGAGAAGTCTGCCGCCAGGCGGGCATTCACAAAAATGAGATTGCCTGTATGGGGCTTGGTATCAGCTGCTACGGGGAAGGTGAAGGCACGGAAGAAGAAACCTGGCAGGCCTGCCAGGAAGTTCTTTCCCCGGACAGGGTGGTGTGTCAGTGTGATACCTATGTGGGATGGGCAGGTTCTTTATGTTTTCATTCCGGTATCAATATCATTTCCGGTACAGGCGCCATTGCCTTTGGTGTGAACGATAAGGGAGAGATTGCCCGAAGCAGCGGCTGGGGCGCCGGTTACGATGAAGGTTCCTGCACATGGCATGGGAAAAAGCTGGTGGAAGCCTATACCAGGCAGGCCGACGGAAGAGCCAAGAGAACGAAGCTTTACCATATGTTCCGGGAATATTTTGGGATCCAAGGTGACGATGAGCATTTTGTGGTGACGCTGAACCGGCAGATCGTGCAGGCAGGGAAGTTTGCGGAGCTGCAGCGTCTTTTGAAGGAAATCTGTATGGCAGGGGACGGCGTCGCAAAGAGTATATACGAAGAAGGTGCAAGGGAACTATGGATGAGTGTGGAAGCCGTTGCCGGAAAGCTTAGGCTTACAGGAAGCGCCTATCCGGTTTCTTATTCCGGCGGTTTATTTAAAAGCGGGGAGTGTATCTTGGAACCTTTTGGAAAGCTGGTGGAGGCAGGAGGCGGTGTTTTGACGCTGCCGGCCAATGAGCCGGACGCAGGAGCGCTGATGATGGCGATAAAGGAGAAAAATCCGGACTTTAATGCGGATAAATTTAAGTTGAAGGAGTAAAAAACATGATCATTCCAAAGTATTATGAAGACCTAAAAGTGCTGCATAAGAATACCATGCCAAACAGGGCATATTACATTCCTGCGGCCCAAAAACTGGAAAACCCTGTGGAGAATAGGGAGGATTCCGAGCGTTTCCAGATGCTTTCCGGGGAATGGAAATTCCGTTATTTTGACAGCGTCTATGAAGTGAAAGAAGAGTTTTTTAAAGAGGGCTATGACGTTTCCGGCTTTGATACCGTGACGGTTCCGGGGGTATGGCAGAATTATGGCTATGACCGCCATCAGTACACCAACGTGCGGTATCCGATCCCTATGGATCCGCCTTATGTGCCCCATCATAATCCCTGCGGGGAGTACGTGCGCACCTTTGATTACCATAAGGATGAGAAAGCGCCCAAGACATTTTTAAACTTTGAGGGGGTGGATTCCTGTTTTTATGTATGGGTGAACGGCATTTTTGCCGGGTACAGTCAGGTTTCTCATTCTACCAGTGAGTTTGATATTACGGACAGTTTAAAAGAAGGAGAAAACACGCTTTGTGTCCTGGTATTAAAGTGGTGTGACGGAACTTATTTAGAGGATCAGGATAAGTTCCGGATGAGCGGTATTTTCAGGGATGTGTATCTGCTAAAAAGACCGGCGGAAGGGATTTTTGACTATTTTGTAATTGCCTGGCCGTCAGAGGATCTTGCGGACGGTGAACTGGAGATTACCTTTACATATCAGGACCAGATGGTTCCCACAAGCGTCAGATTATATGACCGGGAAGGGGAACTTGCAGGGGAAGCGGAAGCGGAGGACGGGAAGGCCGGAATCTGTGTGAAAGGCGCAAAGCTTTGGAATGCGGAGGAGCCCTATCTGTATACGCTGGTGCTGGAGACGGAAGATGAAGTCATCACGGATCATGTGGGCTTTCGTAAGATAACGGTTTCCGATGGTGTGTTATTCATAAATAATGTAAATGTAAAATTCCGCGGAACTAACCGCCATGACAGTGATCCTGTCACTGGTTTTGTGATCAGCCCCGCACAGTTGATGAAAGATCTTACCCTGATGAAGGAGCATAACATCAATGCCATCCGTACCAGCCATTATCCCAATGCGCCATGGGCTTATCAGCTTTATGACCGTCTGGGCTTTTATGTGATCGATGAGGCGGACAATGAAAGTCATGGAACGGAGTCCGTATATAATGTGGAGACAGACTGGGATACCAGATGTAAGCGCTGGGGAAAGGCCATTGCCAATAATCCGGATTTCACGGAAGCTACCGTGGACAGGACAAAGCGCATGGTGGAGAGGGATAAGAACCGTCCGAGCGTTGTGATATGGTCTATGGGGAACGAATGTGCTTACGGATGCACTTTTGAGGAGGCTTTGAAATGGACCAAAGGATTTGATCCTACCAGGCTGACCCATTATGAAGGTGCCCGCTATGCGTTGGAGGGCAGCGATCTAAGCAACGTGGATTTGCACAGCCGGATGTACCCTTCCCTTGAGGAGATACATGATTATTTTAAAACAGATGGTTCTCTGCCCTATGTGATGTGTGAATACAGCCATGCTATGGGGAACGGCCCTGGTGATTTTGAGGACTATTTCGAGCTGATCAGCCAATATGACGGTATTTGCGGCGGCTTTGTGTGGGAATGGTGTGACCATGCCATTGAAAAGGGAAAGACGATTACGGGAAAGACGATCTATGCCTATGGCGGCGACCATAAAGAATATCCTCATGACGGGAATTTCTGTATGGACGGGATGGTGTATCCGGATAGAAGGCCCCATACCGGTCTAAAGGAATTTAAAAATGTGCACCGTCCTGCAAGGGTAGTTTCTTTTGATCAGGATAAGATGGAACTGACCCTGCATAATTATCTGGACTTTAAAAACCTAAAGGATTATCTGACCGTACAGTATGAAGTGATCTGTGACGGTGAAGTGATAGAACGAGGAACGGTAAACGACCAGATGCTTTTGAATATCCATGCTCATGGAGAAGGCGTGGTTCCCGTCTTCTTTGAAATCCCGGCAAAGGGAAAGTGTTTCCTAAAAGTATCTTATTACTTAAAGGAAAAAACGCAGGTGCTGCCGGCCAGATTCCCATTAGGGTTTGACGAAGTCTTGTTGGTAAATAGTGATGGGCAAAATCAAAAAGTTAAGGAATTATTTGAGAGAGAGAAGGAAAAAACAGTCTTTACAATCCATGAGGATGACTGCCGGATTCTGGTTTCGACTTCGGAATTTAGCTATTCCTATGATAAATTTACAGGTTTGTTTATGGAAATGTGTTACCGGAACAAAACCTTACTGGAAAAACCTATGGAGTATAATATCTGGCGTGCGCCTACGGACAATGACCGCAGGATCAAGTCAGAGTGGATGCGGGCCCAGTATGACAGAGTTTCACCAAGGGCTTATGAGACAAAGATGACGGTGGAAGAAGATGGGGTCAGGATTGAGACCATGTTGTCTTTATCTGCGGCTTATATCCAGAGGATTCTGGACGTGCAGGTCTGCTGGTGGATCGGTTCGGACGGCGCTGTGGATGCACAGATCCACGGGAAGAAGAATCCGGTGTTCCCGTTCCTGCCCAGGTTTGGGCTGAGGTTATATCTGCCGAAGGAAATGTCTGGCGTAACTTATTGCGGAATCGGGCCTTACGAGAGCTATGTGGATAAGAGAAGAGCCGGTTACCATGGCGTATTTACGGAGAATGTGAAGGATATGCATGAGGACTATATCCGCCCGCAGGAAAACGGAAGCCATTACGACTGTGATTATGTGGTGGCGAAGAGCAACGATGTATCCCTTATGGCGGCCGGAAAAGAGACCTTTTCTTTTAACGCATCCGAATATACGCAGGAAGAGCTTACGGCAAAAGAACATAATTATGAACTGGAAAAATCCCCTTATACGGTATTATGCGTTGATTACCGGCAAAGCGGGATCGGCTCGGAAAGCTGTGGACCGGACCAGCTTAAAAAATATTGTCTGGATGAAGAGGAAATGGATTTTGAGGTGCGCTTCGTGCCTGAGATATGATAAAGCAGCCTCAAAGAGAGACTGCCGGGAAAATGAAAGCGATAAAATCTTTTATAATTTCAGGATGATTTTCTAAAGTACAGATACTTAAAATGGAATCTTCATCCAGACCATAGCCGGAGGGCAGGATACTGTTTTTCAGGTAAATTCCCATAGGGATTAACTGCCCTCCGGCGTTTGTATTGTAATAAAGTTCTTCCGAAAGAAAGGAAAGTGAGTCTTCGGACAGTACTGTATTCAGATTTAGATATATGTCCTGGTCATGGTAAAGCTCCATGATTTCTTCTTTAGTGATGACAATATCCACCGTATCGGTTCCGATAAGAGACTGGAACAGGATGGAAGAAGCATTGCTGTATAGAGCGTCTGTCAGGTTGATAGAAGCGTCAAAGGTCAGAACCTGATGCTTTGAAAATTCTTTACTGACATAAAAATCTTTTTTTAGATCTTCCAAATTAGCTTCCCCGGCGTAAGATTGATTAATGAAAGCGCAATAGAGCATACAATCCTGCCGGCTTCTAAGGAATGCGCCGATGGCCTGTTGGAAGAGGAAGATGACGGAAAGCGTAAGTAATATCGGGATTTTATAATAAGCCCAAAGGTACCAGCATTTGCCTTTCAGGCTTAATGTTCTTAATTTTTCTTTTTCTTCTTTTAGTTCTTTACGGTTCATAAAAGCTCCTTTCAGAAAAATCGGTAAATGGTCCGGCAGGCAGGATGATTGTCACTTTGTTCTCGAAAAATGGGATGGAGGAAAAAGTGATATCCACATCTTTGTAATAGGAGACTAATCTCCGGTATACATTATTAAGTCCTACATGCCCGCGGGTATCGCTCGGAACATATTTCTTTTTGGTCACCTGCTCCGCTGTTTCTATGTCAATGCCGATTCCGTTATCAATGACGGAAATTTCCAGATGGGAACCGGAAAATTGTGCGGTAATTGTAATGAATGGCGAAAAGGGGTAGTTTGCGGTTGTGTTTACTTCAAAACCGTGTTTTAAGGAATTTTCCACAAGGGGTTGCAAAATACATTTTACAATTGGCCGATTTAACAGGTTGTCCGGAATTTGGACGGTCACCTGTATGGTGTGGGAGAATCGGTAATTCATAATATTAATGTAGGACAGAGCATGATCCAGTTCTTGTGAAAGTGTCAGCAGGTTTTCACCGTAAGCAAGGCCTGTGCGCAGGTAATTTCCCAAGTTGGAAATCATGTTGGAGGCGTTGTCATGATGCCCGCAAAAAATTTCCATATTGATAAATTCCAGTGTGTTGTACAAAAAATGTGGATTCATATGCTCGGACAAAAGCTGCATCTGCGTGTCATATTTTTCGGTCTCTTCTTGATGAATCTGTGCAATCTGCTTTTGGATCGTGCAGTACATGGAATGGATGGAGTCATTCAACTGCTCAATCTCATCATTGGAGCTGATGGCAATCTTTCCGGGGTAGTTATTTGTTTCAATGCTGTGAAGGGAGATCATCAGTTTCTTCAATGGTTTTGTTATCAGAAACGAAATCATAACACTTAAAATAGTGACCAGCACAACGGATGTAATGCCGATCGTGAGGAATATGGAGCGCATATAAGTGTAGCTTTGCATAAACACGCTTTCTGGCACTGCGTTGATAAGGAATAATTTGTCTTCAATAATTGGAGCGCAGAAAATATGGTAATCGGCCGATTGTGCATAGGTACCGTTATCAGAAATCAGCATGGAAACGGTATTTTGGAGATCTTCCCGGCTGACTCGTTCATATTCAATGGAAGAAGAGGGCAGGGAGAGAATCTGTCCCGTTTGGTCGGTAATATATAGAATCCCTTCCGAATCATCACTGCAGTATAAGCGTAGGAAATTGTGGACGGATTCCGTATCGAAAAAGAGACAGAAGGTGAAATCGGCGGCAGCCTCGTTTTGCGGAATGAGGAGAAGGTCATCACTTTCATGGTACCGCATGGGAATCAGGATCGGTATGGATTCGTTTATCCCATTATAAGGGCTCTCGCAGGATGGCAGGAAAGTAATGTCGGAAACAGAAGGGTAGTTTCTGATCATTTCTATGCCATCATGTTTGAGGCGCAGGGCATAAGGGTAATAAACAATGGTCTCCCATGCCGAAAGCCTTCTGGATATAGTGACAGAAGAAATCAGGTTGTTGATATGGGTATAGTTTGTGATATTATCCTGTAACAGATTGTTGCATTCGGTGTAGGTACTGTTTGTCTGTAAAAAAAGCTTAACCTTATTCCGGAAATCGTCAGAAACGGTCAGGGTGATAAAACGCTTTAATGTATAGGTATAGATTTCCTGAAAGCGTGAGGAGACCTGCTGCGTTTCGCCGGCGGCATTTGTAATGGCTGAGTTCATAGAAAAATTCCCATAAAATAATGAAAGAATCCCGTTAAAGGAAGTTAAGACCAGGAGGGTTGGAAGAAGCATGTATAATAAGATTTTGGTGATTAGTTTTTTGGGATGTCTGATAATCATAAGTATTCTCCTGTTCTTACAATGAATTCATATACTCGGTAATCACGGAAGTTGATTCCGGTCTTGTTTTTAAAATATATCGTGAAGTAGGATTCACTTAAATGAACCTGGCGGGCAACATCTTTTGCTTTGATATTGCTGCCAAGATGGTTTTGTATGTATTCTTTGGCGATATGTATGATATCGTCCTGATCTGCGGTATTGCTGGCAAGGAGACGGCTGTAGTCAACAAGAATCTCAATGATCCATTGCCGGAGCTGGCGTATGGAGTCGAACTGATACAATTTGTCGCAGCTAAACTCAAAGTTCTGCTTAGCATCGGGATAACGATGCTGCAACTGCTTTTGCAGATTTACGAGCAGGTAAACGCACATACCAAGCACGTAATTCGGGGGCGGTGTTTTCACTGCAAAAACAGAAGTAAAAAAATGGTCTATATAATCTTTGATCTGATCTGCGGATTGACGGGTCACGGCGTGGATTAAAGGGGTATAGTCAATGTTGGCGGCGGAAAAGGAAGGGCGTTGGCGGTTTATCATGTTGCTGTCAAAAAGCAGGTTTTCTGTATCATATACCCGGTAGGATAATGCTTCTAAAGCGGCAGAATATGACAGGTGAGCCAGGGTGAGCTGATCTATGGGTGAGCCGATTCCGGCTTTTACGGGATATCCGTTTCTGGAAAGAAGGTGGATGGAATGCCGGATGCTGTCCTTAAAGTTGTCACTTTTGATATCTTCAATATTCACAAGGGAGACAATCTGATTTTCGGCATAGATCCAGGACTCATTAGGATATCCGTTTAAAAGCTGCAAATCCGTTCGAAAAGCAGTGGTTTCGTACAGGGATGTTTCTTCTTCCGGGTTTAAGAAAACGGAAAAGAGTGCCACACAGCTCCGGGTATTTTTAATGGAAAGATGCAGGACTGCAAGCTCATCGGATAGTTTCCCGTTTTTTGGGAATCGGTTTTGGATCAATTGGTTTAGCAGCAAAGTCCGGGAAGAGTCCATTAAGGAAGAAATCCGGCCGCCGGAGATAAGCGCATCCATATCATGTGCCTCCAATATTTTCCTGCATTGGGCAATAAATGTTTTGCGGAATTCAGCCAGATTCAACGGTTTTAAAAAATAAGACTTTACGCCGTAACGGATTGCCCTTTGTGCATACTCAAAGTTTTCGTAACCGCTCAATATAAGGAAGCAGGTGGGGATATCTTCTTCTATGGAAGCTTTGATTACATCAAGCCCGCTTAATTCCGGCATATTTATATCAATAATAGCGATATCCGGGCGGAATTCCCGGATAAGCCCTAAAGCTGCCTTACCGTTTTCGGCACAGCCAAGGACGTTTACTTCTATATCAATATTCTTGATGATTGCGGAGAGGCCGTTGCGGATAGCAGATTCATCATCGGCAATAATAACGCTGACAGGAGATAACATCATTTTATACCACCTTCATAAAAACAACAGTTAATTTTTAGACAAATTATACTATAAAGATTGGATTGTGTATCAGATTCTGCAAAGGTTATTGAAAAATGTTACAAAAATAATGAAAAATACCATATTCAATTAAGGGGATTGGGGTGAAAATATATGCAAATAAAGCGATACGGATCAGTATGCGAAAGGAGAGAGTTAAATTATGAAAAAGAAAAAAGTGTTAGGACTGCTTTTAGCGGCTTCCATGGTCTTATCATTGGCGGGCTGTGGGGGAAGCGGTGATTCATCCGCAAAATCTGATACGCCGTCAAATGTATCGGGGGACACGGAAGCTGGCCAGACTGCTTCGGATGAAAGTAATGCATCAGAAGAAAGTGCGGCGGGCGGTGATGCGGTAACGATTGAGGTATGGTCAAACAACCGTCATGATGAGGATTACATGACAGCGAAAATCGAGGAGTTCAATGCGGCAAATACAGACGTACAGATTAATTATACGATTTTGACCGACGACTGACAAGCTACATATCAGATGCATCGGATTTCCAGACGGTGACAGAAGCAATGGATCATAAATATGAAAATTTAAATAGTATTGGTGACGATATCTACTGGGTGCCGACCGGCGTCCGTTCCGGAACCAGGATCGAGTACAATATAGGACTTCTTAAGGAGGCCGGATATGATGCGGTTCCGGATACGCTTGCGGAAATGGTGGAAGCGGCAGGCACGATAACGGCTAATGGAGACGGGAGCATATACGGCGTAGGGTTTACCCAGAATGGTTTCGGCAGGTGGCTGGAAGGGATTGGCGAAATGAGCGGATTTAACCATATGGGATATGATTATGAAAACGGCGTGTTCGATTTCTCGGAGTGGATACCGTTATTGGAAGAAGCAAGCAAGTTTTATGCAAACGGGTATGTGCTCCCTGGGTCTGAGACACAGGGCGTTGATAATAACAGAGCATTATTCGCACAGGGGAGCTTCTGCTTCTGGGGAAATGCTTCTCAGGAAGCGGGTGTGTTCACGGATCAGTTTCCCTGTAGCTTTGACTGGGGTGTAGCGGAACTTCCCACAATGGAAGGAGAGGTAAAAGGCGCTCTGAATTGTACACCCAACTTTGGATGGGCTATGCTGACTTCCTGTAAAGACAAAGCGGCAGGCTGGAAGGTGATTGAATATTTCGGGAGCGAAGAATTCCTGAAAGGTTATTTTGAAGGCGGATACAGCGCACCTCTCGGAAGCTATATGGCAGGAAAAATTGATGCTTCCAAGGCCGGAAGGCTGGCGGATTTTGCATTGCAGCCTTACGAGGATGTTTATCCTGCAGTACCGGCCGTAACGGTGGAAGGGGATGATTATGCAATCACTATGTGGAATGTTGTGTTAGGGAACCTCTCTGCATAAGGCATGGCAGGCAGCGGATCTGATTATGCGTACCATTGCAAGGCATACCTTTAAAAAGGTCATCATATCACCGCAAGGCAGGATATACAGGGATGTGCTTTATCCGCAAAGGCAGCATTTACAGGCTTTATTACAGTATGTAGATGCTGAGGCGCCTTATGTATACAATGAATGGCTTTCCGTTTTGGCAGGAACCAGATATCGGATGCCGAAAGACCTTAAAGAAATCATGGAGCGGGAAGGCTGGCAGTCTTACCGGAGTTCTAATGCGGTCATTGATCTTTATAAGACCGGGGAATATATGCTTACTTCAGTGGAATCTCCAAGGCGTGACGGTGTAAGGAGGGTATGGGAGCACAGGATGGAAGAGCGGGAGAGAGAATGTTTTCATTATGTGAAATCCATGAATGAATGTTTTCATGGAACCATGCAGTTTGAACCCGGCGTGTATGGATACCAGCAGCATATGTGGTATGCGGCGCTTTCCCAGAATCTGGTGGTATTTTCCAACCATCCGGGGCAATGTTGCGAAACCGGAGGAGAGGCAAGGCCCGGTTATTGGTTTGGTAATGGAATCATGCCGGCTATGCGGCAGAAAAATAATGTGCTGGGGATTTTATATCAGATACCGGATACGCATCCGATTCATTTTGTTCATTTGTTCTGGAATGAAAGAGAGTTTGATGAAACAGTCTCAAAAGGGCATTGGCTGTTTGGCAGAAAAGGTGATGGATATATTGGGATTTGGTGCAGCCATAAACTGGAAGATCATGATGAAGTATTGAGCGGGTGTGAAAAAAGGGCGTATGGAGATAAGATTGCGTTTGTGTGTATTTGTGGTGGCTCATCCCAAGATGGAGATTTCACTGTTTTTAAGGAAAAATGTGAAAAAGAGAACATTTTCCTTAATAGGGAAGGGGATACTTTGAACTGCCCCGGTTTTTTATTGCATTTTGAAGCGGCCATGAATGCGACCCAGTGCGTTGAGTAGGGATGGATTATGTGAGAGATAAGGAGAAGGAGAATGTTTATTAAAAATGAAGCATGCAGCATCACCAACTGTGAACCGGGTGTTGCCAGGAAAGTAATGGGATATAACGATGATGTGATGATGTGCGAAATCACATTTGAGGAGGGGGCAAAAGGCAATGTCCATGCCCATCCCCATACCCAGGTCACGTACATTGCGGAAGGGAAATTTGAGTTTACCGTCAGTGGGGAAAGCCGGATTGTCTCAAAGGGGGACTGTGTTTTTATGCCGCCGGGTGCAGAGCACGGAACGGTTTGCTTAGAGGCGGGGAAACTGGTAGATGTGTTTCAGCCTAAAAGGGATGATTTTATCTGAAAACTTATTGTAAAAGCAGCGGAGGATGTTTTATGGAAGAATACATCAATAGCAATATAATTCCCAGAGTCAGGGGCGACGGGGGCTGGGCGGAGTTTGTGTCGTTTGAAGACAATGTGCTGACTTTGATTTTCAGGGGTGAATGTTCTAAATGCGTAATTTTGGACAGGTGTCTTGCTTGGATCTGTCAAGAAGTTAAAAAGGACTTGGGGATGGATATTAGAGTAAATCCAATCCGCAGGAAACCTTTTTTCTGGGATGAATAGAGGGGGGAAAGGATGGCTTTTGTTGAGGTAATACGGAGAAGTATGCGTCCGGAAGAATGGACGGATTTGCGCTATGCATGGATTAAGCGCAATGTGATTGCGGAAAAATATGATATTACAGACATTGAGATCAGGGACGCTCTGCAGGTTGGTGAAAACGAATACAAATTTTTATCGGAGTATCGTCCTTTGCAAAAAGGGGATATGTATTTTACTCCGGACGGAACGGTTTTTATAAAAGGGCGGGGGAGTGTGCCTTTGGAGTTACAGGGGCAGGAAGTCTGGTTTGTGTTACATACGGCGGCGGAAATGATAGTAAAGATAAACGGCAGCTATGCGGGGGGCATTGACCCTAACCGTGACCGGATTTTGCTGAATCCATGGCTGAAAGAGGGGGAGTGGGATTTTACTTTTGAAATTGAAGGATATAATCGATCCAAACCGGATGATGAGAGAAACCCTGAGGCTATGGATTCCAGGGGATGCCGGCAGATTTTTGAAGGGGCTTATGTGGCGGCGGTAAACAAAGAATTGTTATCTTTGTATTATGATCTCACTCTTTTGCTTGATATTGCCAAATCAAGACATTTTGATGAGGATTACCGGGCATTTTTAAACCGGGAGCTGAATCTGGCGTTAAATAAAATTGATTTTGACACCTTTGCGGGAACGGTGGAGGCCTCCCGTTATATAGAGGAGCATATTTACCAAAACCAGGACTTTAGGACAAGCGGGAATGTGGCTTTGGTCGGGCATTCTCATCTTGATATTGCGTATTATTGGCGAAGGATGCATGTGGTTCAGAAAAATGCCAGAACCGTATTGATCCAAATGCGTCTTATGGACAGGTTCCCGGAATTTAAATATGCCCATACCCAGCCTTACACCTATGAGACGCTCGCTAAATATTACCTGGAATTGTTCGAAGAATTAAAAGCGAAGATTAAAGACGGGCAGTTTGAACCGGTTGGAGCTATGTATGTGGAGCCGGATTGTAATGTGCCTTCCGCTGAGAGTCTGATACGCCAGTGTCTTTACGGGCAGTTATATTACAGGGAGACATTTGGGTTTACCGTGGATAATGCTTGGCTCCCGGATGTTTTTGGAAACAGTTGGATTCTGCCCCAAATTTTAAAAAAATCAGGAGTGGATTATTTTGTATCCAATAAAATGTCTACATGGAACGATACCAATCGCTTCCCTCATAACAATTTTATATGGAAAGGGATAGACGGGAGCGAGGTTTATGCCTGTGTTCCTCCCACTCATTTCATAACCTGGAATATGCCCAGTCAGATCCAGGAAAACTGGGATGCTTATCAGGACAAGGAGACAGGCGGGCAGACGTTGTCCATGTTTGGCTATGGGGACGGCGGAAGCGGCGTAACCGAGGAAATGTTGGAATTGATGGAACGTTTTGAAAAGCTGAGCATTATGCCGAAAACAGAGCATATGAGGGCAGATGAGTTCCTGCACCGTAATCTAAAAGATAATGGACAGCTGGAAATCTGGGATGGCGAGCTTTATCTGGAAATGCACAGAGGAACATTTACTACCAAGTCTAATCTGAAAGCATATAACCGTCGCCTGGAATTTAAGCTGCGTACAGCGGAAATTCTTAGCGTGCTGCGGATGAAGGAAGGAAAAGCATACCCGAAAGAAGAATTGAAAGCGTGCTATAAGATGCTCTTGCTGAACCAGTTCCACGACATTCTCCCGGGAAGTCATATCAATCCGGTATATCAGGATGCCTTAAAGGATTATCAGGAGCTGGAAAGCCGACTGGATACCTTGATTGGAGAAAGTGGAGAAGTATATTGGAATACACTGAACCAAAAGAGGGAAGAATTAGTCTTTATCCCCAGCGAGGACGGCCCTGTTTTGCGGAAGGACATAAGAGGATATTTTGCGCCAGCGGACATGGATGTTTTTTCATCAAAAAAATTCCGGCGGAGTGTGGATTCATCCACTTCATGGCTGATGGTGGAAGGGATGAAAGTTGAAACTCCCCGCTATAAGATTCTTTTTAATGAAAACGGTTCTATAGATAGTCTTTTTGACAAGAAGGCAAAGCGGGAATGGGCAGATGGCAAACTCAATCAGATGCATTTGTATCAGGATACGCCGGGGATGTACGATGCTTGGGATATCCTTCCGAACTACAAGGATGTTGAGTATCCCCTTACGGTGTCGGAAGGATTACATATGACCTATGTAGACGGAATATTGGCGGAGTTTACTGTCGCTGTGAAAACACCCGGGGAAAAAAGCACATGGAAGATGGTCATTCGTCTCTTTAAGGACTCACCTGAAATTGAAGTGGAGAACATCGTGGACTGGGATGAGAAGCATAGGATGATGAAAGTGGAGTTTTCATGTAATGTGCTTTCCAGAGAGCTTGTCTGTGACACCAGCGCCGGGTATATCAAACGAGAGACACATCAAAACACCAGCTGGCAGAAGGCAAGGTTTGAAGTATGCATGCATAAATGGTGTGACTTTGCGGAAAAATCAGGTGGAATCGCCATTATCAATGAAGGGAAGTATGGAGTGGGCGTGGAAGAAAAAGGAATGTCCTTAAGCCTTTTAAGGTCTAATATACGCCCGGATATCCTTTCCGATATAGGGCGCCATGATTTTTGCTATCTGATTCTGCCTCATCAGGGTGACGCAGTGGAAGCGGGGATAAACCGCAGGGCATTGGCCTATAATATGCCATTGGTACGCACGCAGGTAAAAGGAACGGAGTGGAACTTCGGGCCTTTATACCTACAGGCGGTGAAGCTCTCGGAAGATGGAAGGTGGAATTGATATGGTTTCCTATAAACCTTTTGATATTTTGACAATAGGGATGCCGGTAGAGGAATATATGAGAATGTAGCATTGAACCGATGTCATAGACTTTTGGTAGTCGAGTGTCATCGGTTCTTTCAATATTGACGTGGTTGGGGGGATATGGTATTATGTCACAAGTGTTGTTGATTTGGTGAGCGGCAATGACTTTACAGGGAGGACAGAGGTATGGATCATTCAAGAGAGCTTTTCGGGCAGTCAGCGAGAAGCGTTTTGGCTGATGGATTCGGCAGGCAGCATAGCGGCATGCAAAGCATTCAGAATCTGGAGACTGTCATTAATGAGGGACTCCGTGTCGCACTGCTGGAAGAGACCCCGGATCAGTCCCTTGAGGTTTTGCTGGAGCATCTGGGAAGAGCGCTGAACGGGGAGAGGACCTACATATTTGAGCAGAACAAATCCGGCGGTGATGACAATACCTATGAGTGGGTCGCCGCCGGGGTTAAACCGGAAAAAGATAATCTTCAAAATGTTCCCCGGGAGGTGTGTGCAAGCTGGTATCGGAAGTTCCGTATCGGCAAGCATATCGTTATTGAGAGCCTGGAAGATATCAGGGAGTCAGAGCCACTTCAATATGAGAATTTGAAGCGCCAGAGAGTATGTTCTCTCGTGGTGGTTCCACTTTATGACGGCAAAAATATTATTGGCTTTTATGGTGTGGATAACCCGCCGGCGAAGTCACTGGAGTATGCGTCTAATATGCTCCAGACTGCGGCATATTTTATTGTATCTTCTCTGAAACGGCGTAACTTAGTCCGTGAACTTCAAAAGCGGAGCTATAATGTTCTTCATGCCCTCAGCGTGGACTATCTGGGCATTTATCAGGTGAACTTTGACACGGATGAATGTGAGATATACCGGAACAGCGAAGGGATAAGCATGGATTGGAACGTCCGGTTTGAGAATGGCTATCAGGCAGCCATGGAGGAATATATTTCCAGGTATGTGGTTTTAGAGGATCAGGAACGGCTCCGGGCGGTGACGAAAAAAGATTATGTGCTTGCCCGGCTTAAGGAAAAGAAGAAATTCTCCGTCCGGTATCAGGTGGAGGATGGTTCCTCCCGGCTGAAGCATCTGGAGATTCACTTTTCTGCCACGGAGAAGACAGAGAAAGAAAATTGCGCAATTTTTGCCCAGCGAGACATTAATGCCGTGGTGGAGCAGGAAGAAAAATATAAACTGGAAGCAAGGCGGAGCCTGGAGGATATTCTGGAAGGAGCAAGGACAGGTATCTGGACTATTGAGTTGGAGGAGGGCTGTCCGCCAAGGATGCATGCGGACAGGACCATGCGGATCCTCCTTGGGGTATCGGATGAGATCGGACCGGAGGAGTGTTATCGGCATTGGTTTCAAAATATTGAGCCGGATTATGTGAGCATGGTCCAGGATGTAGTGGCGGAGATATTGGAAAGCGGACGCTCTGAGGTGATCTATCCCTGGAATCATCCGAAACTGGGGAAAATTTATGTCCGATGCGGCGGTGTACAAGATAAAACATTTAGTAAACCAGGAGCCTGTCTGAACGGATATCATCAGGATATCACGGAAATTATGGTGACAAGGAAGAAACAAGAGCAGGTCATCATGGAACTTTTAGAGAGAGTGAGACAGGCAAATTCGGCAAAAAGCGAGTTCCTTTCCCATATGTCACACGATCTGCGCACGCCTATCAATGGAATCTTAGGAACCCTTGCCATGATGGAAAAAGGACAGGAGGATTCGGAACGGCAAAGTGCCTGCCGGGAGAAAATCCGCGTGTCTACGGAGCATCTGTTGTCTTTGGTCAATGATATCCTTCAAATCAGCAAGCTGGAAAGTGGAAGGCCGGCGGCGGTTGAGGAGCCCTTTGACCTTTGCGCTTCGTTGGATGACTGTATCATGATTCTTTCTTATCAGGCACAGGAAAAGGGAATCCAGCTGGTGCTTGAAAAGACGGAGCTGGAACATACCAGGGTGATCGGAAATCCGTTACATTTGAAGCAGATATTGATGAATGTTATCGATAATGCCTTAAAGTATAACCGTCCTCATGGTTCCGTGTTTGTCCGGGTTAGCGAGAAGGCCTGTCAGGATAAGACCGCAGACTATCAGTTTGTGGTGGAAGATACCGGAATTGGCATCGGGGAGGATTTTAAAAAGCACATTTTTGAGCCTTTTACCCAGGAACATCAAGGAGCAAGGACCAACTATAATGGTGTTGGACTTGGTATGTCCATCGTGAAGAAGCTGGTAGAACAAATGAAGGGAACTGTCGAGATAGACAGTCAGCTGGGCAAGGGGAGCGAGGTCAGGGTCACTTTGCCTATCTTGGTTGACAAGGATTGGGGTGCGCAGCCTGTAGAGGAAGAACCTGACCCGCACAGCATAGCAGGGATGTGTGTCCTTTTGGTTGAAGACAACGAGATCAACTGTGAAATCGTAGAGTTTATGCTTGAGGATGCGGGGGCAAAGGTAGTGACTGCCAATGACGGAAAAGCGGCTGTTGACGCATTTGCAGCATCCGGCCTTGGAACTTTCGACTGCATACTTATGGATCTGATGATGCCGGTCATGAGCGGGTATGAGGCGGCCCGCGTAATCAGGGGTCTGGACCGGGAAGACGCAAAGTCCGTGCCGATCATAGCGCTGTCGGCCAATGCCTTTGAAGAAGACATTGCAATGGCAAAGGATGCAGGGATGAATGAGCATTTGGCCAAACCGGTGGATATTAAAAAAATGTTTAAAGTCATGGATCAGCTTAGGTGCCGGCAGGCGCCTTAAACTAAAGTTTATTTTTGGGTTATATTTCTATGGAAGATTAATTTCCATTGGTGCATTGTGCCCGCATACTTTTGTGGGCGTTATGCACTCTTTTGCGTTGAGCATGGAACAAAACTCAAAGAATGGAGATTGAAAAAAGTATGAAAAACATGGTTTTACCACGTTCCTTAAAAGCAAGTATAGCGGTGATCATCTGCCTGAATATTTTCTTGTTTTCGTTCTTAGGAATATCTATCAATAAAATGAGTGAAAACACGATCGAGGAGATAGGCACTACATACATGGCCGGCATGAATGAGCAGGTTTCTCTGCATTTTGAGACCATTATTGATCTGCGTCTGACTATGGCGGAATCCATAGCGCATATTGCAAATAGTGAAGAGGATACCGGTTACGGATCAAAGGAAGAGATAGAATATGGCGCAAGAGCTAGACATTTTTTATGCGCCGCACTCTATTCGCCTGATGGTAAAATTGAAATGATCTATGGCGACCCGGTGGAACTAAACCACCCGGAATCGTTTTTGGAGAGTTTGAAAAATGGGGAGCGGAAAGCAGCGTCTGCGTATAACAGCAACGGAGATGGCGTGATCTTGTTTGGCGTTCCCTGCGAATATCCCATGTCTGACGGGAGTGACAGCCTTGCTATGGTGGTTGGGCTTTCATCCAAATATATGAGCGAGGTTCTATTTCTTGATTCGGACAGTTCGCTGATCTACTCTTATGTGATACGGAAAGACGGCAGCTATGTGGTGCGGAATGAGGACAGTACTCATGAAAACTATTTTGACAGGCTTTACAGCATACTTGAAGGAAAAAAGGAGGAAGCGGATTTTTACATCGGGCGGCTTACGGATGCCATGGAAAGAAGCGAAGATTATTCCGTTATTTTAAGAGACAGCGGATCACGCCTTCACCTGTATTGCATCGACCTTCCTTATTGTGATTGGTATCTGGTGACAGCCCTTCCTTTTGATGGTTTGGATCATATGATATCAGGCATGGGCAGCCGCTGGCTTATTATTGTTTATGCCGCTTCTTTTGCCGTGATCGCTATGCTCCTTTATATATTCTTTCAATATTTAAAGGTATTTAAAGGCCAGGTATCTGAATTAAAGCGTATAAATGCGGAAATGGACGAAGCACGGAGAGCAGCCGAAAAGGCGCAGAAGGAGGCGGAAAGTGCCAATGCTGCAAAACAGGAATTTTTATCAAGCATGAGCCATGATATCCGTACTCCCATGAATGCCATAATCGGTATGACATCTTTAGCCATGGCCAATACGCATGATCAGGAGCATGTTCAGGATTATCTGCGTAAAATTGAATTATCCAGTAAGCATCTGCTTGGCCTTATCAATGATGTGCTGGATATATCCAAGATTGAAAGCGGAAAAATGACATTGAACATCGGGCCAATGTCATTAAGGGAGGTCATGGACAATATTGTCAATATTATGCAGTCTCAGGTGAAGGCAAAAAATCAACAGTTTCACGTGACTGCCAGTGAAATTCTTTCGGAGAATGTATGTTGTGACAGTGTACGGCTGAACCAGGTTCTGATCAACTTGCTGGGTAATGCGGTCAAGTTTACGCCGGATAACGGTACGGTCAGGGTAACCGTATATCAGGAGGCGCTGCCGGAGGATACTTCCTGTGTCCGCACACATTTTATCGTAAGCGATACGGGCATTGGCATGTCGGAGGAATACTTAAAAGTAATATTTGACTCCTTTAGCAGGGAGGATGATACCCGTGTGCAGAAAACAGAAGGCTCCGGGCTGGGAATGGCGATTACCAAGTATATTGTAGATGCCATGGGCGGCACGATCACTGTACAAAGCCAGCAGGGAAAGGGCAGTACATTCCATGTGGTACTTGATCTGGCAAAGGCGGAAAGGCAAAAATCAGATACTTCCGGTGAAAGAGCTGCTGCGGCTCAGGAAAGAACTGATCTGGAGCTTAAAGGGAAGCATATTTTATTGGCGGAGGACAATGAGCTTAACTGGGAAGTTGCGAGGGAACTGCTTTCTGCCTTGGAAATGGAACTTGAATGGGTTGAGAATGGGGAGATCTGTGTTGAGAGGTTCAAGAAATCCCCGGTTGGATACTATGACGCGATTATCATGGACGTGCGGATGCCTGTGATGAATGGTTATGAAGCAACTAAGACTATCCGGGGGCTGGAACGTGAGGATGCGGATATCCCTATCATTGCCATGACTGCTGATGCTTTTTCGGAGGACATCCAAAAGTGCTTAGAGTGCGGTATGGATGACCATTTGGCAAAACCCATTGATATCCTGGCCGTTACCCAAAAACTAAAAAAATATTTGAGATAAAAGACAAAAAATGTTGCATATTGTTGATGATTAGCCCTATCTGTTTTTGCATGGAGAAAACGATTGTGTTATAATAAAATAGTGAAAAAATGCATGTTTATGAAGGGGGATTTAAATGAAGAAAACTATTTTTTGCATTTTACTTTCCCTGCTTATGATAGGGATGTTTACAGGGTGTGCAGGGGGAAGCGCAGACCCTATGGCAGAACTGCTGAATGACCCCTATGGGGATTATCGGGAAACAGGCGGTGAGATTGCTTTTGTATTCGCCGATTCTGCCAGGGATGGCAGTTATAATGAAGCGATTTATGAAGGGATACAAATGTATGCGCTGGCGGCAGGGGCTTCTTTTTCCCATTACGGGGCGGGGGATGATTCTCCTGCAGAACATAAAGAGGCGATAGAACAGGCGGCGGAAAGTAAAGCGCAGATCATTATCTGTGCAGGATATGATTTTCAGGAAGCGGTATGGGAGCTGCAGGATGTCTATCCGGGAATTTCCTTTTTACTGATTGACGGAACACTGGAAGGAACTGATGGCGATCCGGTGGAAATGGGAAGTAATGTTCACTGTATTTCTTTTAAGGAGGAGGAATCCGGTTATCTGGCAGGATACATGGCAGTGCTTGAGGGGTACCGTAAATTGGGATTTATTGGAGGGAAAGAAGACACGCCATCCGTAGTCCGCTATGGTTACGGTTATCTGCAGGGAATTGATGAAGCGGCAAAAGAACTGGGTCTTCAAGATGTATCGGTAAATTACTGGTATGCGGAGTCTTTTCTCCCTGATCCAAAGACGAAGGATATGGCGTTAAAGTGGTATCAAGAAGGCATCGAAGTGATTTTTGCCTGTGGCGGTGGATTATATCAGTCGGTGCTTGAGGCGGCGGAGGAAGCGGATGGTCTGTTGATCGGAGTAGATGTGGATCAAAGTCCGCTGTCGGAGCGTTTTGTGACCAGTGCGGTAAAGGATATTTCTAATGGGGTGATCCATTCTTTGGACGATTATTTTGCATCCGGGAAAAAATGGTCAGATGCGTTTGCGGGGAAGGAAATCCGGTATGGCGCAAAAGACCGCTGCACGGGGCTTGCGGTGTCAGAGGGCAAGTGGAAGTTTGAACATGCTTCAGAGGAAGTGTATCAGGAAATGTATAGGCGTATCCGGCAGGGTGAATTATCCGTGTCTGATGACATAGCAGAAGACAGCAGTGTAAAAACGGAATTGGCCATTAAGGTTAATTTCTTATAAATGCAGGGGGATGGGGCGTGCATAAAAAGATTACATCAATAAGAAAAGTGTTATTCATTATCCTTACAGGTATGCTGGCATCGTTTTTTGTGTTATATGGCTGTGGGAAGACGGCTCCTGCCAGCACTGCGGACGTGCAGGAAAAAACGGGAACAGAAACGGAAACTGAGGATATGAAAGAAGAGGTTGACTTGGAGCTGCTAGCAAGAGGCGACCTTAGATTGAACGAGCTGCAGCTTGCAAATTATGGGTCCGGAAGTATGATGCTTAATGAAGAAGATCCGGACGAGGCAGTGTTTTCCCTTACCATGCCAAATCTTCCCCGGAGTGATGACGCCAATCTGTATTTGTTCGCAAAGGAATGCTATGAAGAAGCCGGAAAGCTGGCTGGGGCTCCGGTGGCTGAATGGTTAAAGGAAAAAGAAAGTACAGTCTCATTTCCATATAAAGATAGATATCTGTTTGAGCAGTTTATCCCGGCGCTTTTGATAGACGGGAAGTATACGCCGGTGGCGAAAGGCGTTTATTTGGGCAACCCGGAGCTCTTGGCGCAAAATCAGGAGGATTATCCGGAGGTGGAATCTAAGAAAGGTCTGTTACTGGATCCGGCGATGCTGGGGAAGGAAGAGCTTACCGACCTGGGGGTAAAGCATGCCATCTACAATATCCCGTTATCGGCGATTATGGGGGAAACTGACGATGAGGAGTATCCTACTATTTTTTATGAGCATGAGGGAAAAAAATATGCGTTTAACGGGGCGGCAGTAAGTGGCTATGACGGGCTGTTTGCCTATCTGGCAGCTGAGGGTATGTGTACGACTGTTGTTGTGCTGAATGACTGGAATGATGATTATAAAGAAATGATCCATCCCAAGGCAAGGAATAAGGAAAGCGGCGCTTATTATTATATGTTCAACACCAAAGAAAAGGTGGGTACAAAAATGCTGCAGGCGGTTGCCTGTTTTCTTGCGGAACGTTATTCCGGAAAGGATCACGGCATGATACATAATTGGGTGATCGCTAATGAGATCAACCAGCATAAGACATGGAACTATATGGACACAAAGGACGTGGAATATTATACGCAGGAGTTTGAGAAGGGGTTCCGCACTTTTTATCAGGCGATTAAAAGCAACTATGCCAATGCCAAGGTTTATTTCAGCATTGATCATAAGTGGAATAGTAATGGTGGAAACAACCGGGTTTATTTTAACGGAAAAGAGATGGTCGAGCAGTTTAATGAGATAGCGTCACAGCATGGCAGCTATGATTGGGGGGTTGCGCTCCATCCTTATCCGGATCCCCTCACCCGTGTCAACTATTGGGCACAGAAATACGATAAGACTTCCACTTCAAAACTGCTTACGATCATGAACTTAAGTGTGCTTACGGATCTGATGCAGCAAAAGAAATATTTAAACCCGAAGGGAGAGGTAAGAGATATTACCATTTCGGAGCTTGGCTTTTCATCCCGTTTTGGAGAAAAGCTCCAGGCGGCCGCATTTGCTTACGGCTATTATATTGTTGAGGCAAATCCGTACATAGATGCACTACTTTTAAATCGTCAGACAGACGCAAAGGAGGAGATGCGCCAGGGGCTTTCCTTTGGGATCTATGAGTATGACGGGTCGGAAAAATATTTGAAGGAAATATATAGCTGCATTGACACGGATAAGGCAGAAGAGTATACGGAAATGATATTGAACGTGCTGGGGGCGGAGAGTATGGAGGAAGCCCTTAGTTGGGCGGGGGCGTAGTTTTCGTTTAGTTGGGTTAAAAGGGTTTTTGGCTAACGCTAACAGCATTGTTTATGCCACGTTGCTGTTATGCACTACATTGCATTAAATAGCCAAGTACGTGGTGGTCGGATATCTAGCTGAGCAGCCAGTTGAGATTAATTGAGCCAATAAACCCGCCATCATGATAACTAAAATCTTAAGGAGCCATTTCGCGAACGCATTATCAAGCGTGGCGACGTAGACTTTAGTTATCATGATGGCGGTATTATTTACCAAGTACCTCAACTAATCGGAAATTTAGAAAATACCATATAATTTTCTTTACAAAATTAGGACAGATATGTTATTATAATTGCAAACATATCTGGGAATCTGGAGTTCTGGTATCGCATCTATGACACATCGATTAATCTGAAGGAATCCCTTATATGAAAATTATTAAGGGAGGACGGAAGTATGGGAAAATCAGACGAGTATTATTATGATTATTTGGACGACAACGACAGGTTTGCGGACCAGATGAACGGAGCGCTGTTTCAGGGGGAGCAGGTAGTGAGTCCTGATGAACTGGAAGAGGAACTTTCAGAAGTAGAAAGGATCATAGAAGCACAAAAAAGAGTGGGAAATTACGATGCGGGGCAGATCTGTGCGGCCCTGACAAGATAGACCAAAGCCGCTGCGTTGCAAAGTTCAATGCAGCGGCTTTGGCGTTTTGCCTGTTTGCTGACGTGATCCGGGTCAGGGATGGATTGCTTTTTCAATGACCCCAAAGCCCAGCGGGTAAGGCCCGGTATGTACGCCAATGGTAGCGCCAATCTGGTAAATCGGGATTTCTTTTATTTGATATCCTCTATTTTGCAGGACGGTTAAGGCATGGTCGCGGAAGGAGATTCCTTCTTTTTGGTCATAGCCATACCCAACGGCGATGCTGAAACATTCAATCCCCAAGTCTGATTCGTCTAAATATTCCAATAAAAGGTCAATTGCTTTCTGGGTGGTGCGTTTCCGCCCACGGTCCATGCCGGAAGGGAAAATTTCTCCTTGTTTTAGCGTGATCACGGGGCGGATATCCAAAATGCCGCCGGCAAGCGCGGCAACCTTTCCAATGCGGCCGCCATGCTTTAAATATTCCATGTTCCCTACGGTAAAAAAGATCCGTCCGGTACTTTTGATCTGCTCTAAGCGAACAACGGCATCCTGATAGTTGACACCGCTATCTCTTAATGCGGCGGCTTCAAGCACATATTGTCCTTGGAGCACGGTATTGATAGTGGCATCAATAACGGTAATATCGGCGTGGGGGAACCGTTCAAGGATCAGTTCCTTTGCATTTAATGCGGACTGCATGGAACCGCTGAATTTTGTGGTGATACATATACAGATCACGGGTATCTGCTTTTGGGCAAAGGGAAGAAATGCTTCTTCATAATCGTGGACCGAGGGCATGGAGGACTTTGGGAATACTCCTTTACGGTCAACCATCTGCTGGTAAAAATCTCTGATATTGATATCCACATTTTCTTTCAAATAGTTTTCATCATCAAAAGATACATAAAAGGGAACCACTGTGATGTTTTCTTTTTGCACCAGCCCGGTGGGCAGGTCACAGGAACCGTCACTGATAATATGAAATGTTTCGCTCATGATCATACCTATGCCTTTCACGCATGAGTTTCTTTCATGCTTTTGTTTGTATAGGATAGGATACTACTTTTATGCAGAAAAAGCAATGAGCTTTACAGGTAACAATTCAGCCTTGCCGTTTCCTTCGTCTTAAAGCCGGGCCCGTGTCAGTTCTGGTTTTTATGGCTATGATAACTTTCGGGATTTTGGGAAACCGGCTGTTCCAAATATTTATTAGCTTCTCTCGCAGAAACTTATGCCCTGCACTAAACCGTTGCAAAAAGCATATGTTTTGTTCAGGGCATTTCAAACAACTGCTGCGAGCAGCATTTATATTGGAACAGCCATTTTTCCAAAATCTATCGAAAGATTATCATAAGCCACGCAAAACCAGAACTGCACGAGCCCGGCTTTGTGGCGAAGGAAACGGCAAGGCTGAATTGTTATCTATACAGATTAGATAAAAATTGCATTAACAGGGTTGACATTAGTTCTGCCATATTATATGTTAAACATATGAACAGTTGTTCAAATGGTAAAGGCAAATGGGGCAGGGATGGAGAAAGAGTGGGATGTCATCCGGAAGGGAGGTGGAAAGATGGCGATACATGACGTGGAGTGCTGTGACACATTTCAGACCCATGAGGAGCTTTTAGCGCTGGTGTCAGAGAAGATGCCCGACGAAGATGAGCTGTACGATCTTGCGGAACTGTTTAAGGTATTTGGGGATTCTACAAGGATCAGGATTTTATATGTGTTGTTTGAGGCGGAAGTGTGCGTGTGCGATCTTGCACAGGCGCTTAACATGACTCAGTCGGCAATTTCTCATCAGCTTAAAATTTTGAAGCAAAACAAGCTGGTAAAGAGCAGGCGGGAAGGAAAGTCAGTATTTTACTCCCTTGCGGATGGGCATGTACGGACGATCATTGCCCAGGGAAGGGAACATATTGAAGAGTAGCGATTTGATCAAATTAAGAAAAGTGAGGGAAAAATAATGAAGAAAAAATTTAAACTGGAAGATTTAGACTGTGCAAACTGTGCTGCAAAAATGGAAAATGCAATCAAGAAGATAGACGGGGTAAATGATGCCACCGTCAGTTTCCTTGCCCAGAAGATGACGATTGATGCGGTGGATGAAAAATTTGACGATATTATGAAAGAGGTAGTGGCTGTCTGCGCCAAAGTGGAGCCGGACTGCAAAATCCTTTTCTAAGAGAAAGGCAGGATGAGGGATTATGACGAAGAAGCAAAAGAAGATGCTCATACGTATCATCATAGCGTTTTTATTATTTGCAGGCTTGCTTATCTGCGGGCACACAGGCCTTCTCAACGGGCTTTCGGGTACTGTTTATCTGTTCCTGATCTATCTGATCCCGTATCTTGTCATTGGCTATGACATTATTTTGAAAGCGGCAAGGAACATCAGGCATGGGCAGGTGTTTGATGAAAATTTTCTGATGATGATCGCTACATTTGGGGCTTTTGGGGTAGGAGAATATTCCGAGGGCGTGGCGGTAATGCTGTTTTATCAGGTTGGGGAGTTGTTTCAGGGATATGCGGTTGGAAAATCCCGTCAGTCCATATCTGCTATGATGGACATCTGCCCGGAATATGCCAATATTGAAATAGACGGGAAACTGACTCAGGTGGATCCGGATGAAGTGGAACTTGGCAGTGTGATCGTGATCAAACCGGGGGAGCGGATCCCTTTAGATGGTGTGGTGCTAGAGGGGGAATCGTTTATTGACACGGCGGCCCTGACCGGGGAATCGGTTCCGAGGAGGGCGGCGGCAGGGGATGAAGTCATCAGCGGCTGTGTGAACGGTGGCGGAACCCTGAAGGTGAAAACCAGCAAGGAATTTGACGATTCTACCGTTGCAAGGATACTGGAGCTGGTTGAAAATGCCAGCAGTAAAAAGGCAAAAGTTGAAAACTTTATCACAAAATTCGCAAGGTATTATACACCGATAGTTACCATTTGCGCTGTGGCCTTAGCGGTGCTGCCTCCTCTTATTTTAGGTGGGAGCTTTGGGGAATGGATCAGGCGTGCCTGTATTTTTCTTGTGATTTCCTGCCCCTGTGCATTGGTGATTTCCGTGCCCCTTGGCTTTTTCGGAGGGATTGGCGCAGCTTCCCGGATTGGTGTTTTAGTAAAGGGCAGTAATTTCTTAGAGGCGGTTGCGGAGATGGAGACCATTGTGTTTGACAAGACAGGAACGCTGACCAAAGGTGAATTTAAGGTACAGGGAATCTATCCGGTCAATTGCAGTAAAGAAGAACTGTTAGAAGTTACGGCTTTAGCGGAAGGGTATTCCACCCACCCTATCGCAGGTTCTATCCGTGAGGCATATGGAATGGAACTGAACATGGAGCGTGTAAGCCAGGCGGAAGAGATTGCAGGATGCGGAATCCGCGTGATGGTAGACGAAATAGAAGTCCTTGTAGGCAATGAAAAGCTGATGAAGCAGGAAAAGATCAGCTATGTACCTGATCAGAGTGCGGGAACAGTGGTGTATACGGCGTTTGACGGCAGCTTTGCCGGAACGGTGGTCATTGCCGACAGTGTAAAAGAGGGCGCAGCAAGGGCAATCCGAGATATGAAACAAGTGGGCGTAAAAAAATGCGTGATGCTGACCGGAGACCGGCAGGAAGCGGCAGCGGCAGTTGCAAAGGAACTTGGGATCGATGAAGTCCATGCGGAGCTTTTGCCCGGAGATAAGGTTTCAAAAGTGGAAGAACTTTTGGAAAGAAAAGAAGGGAAGGGCAAGCTTGCCTTTGTGGGTGACGGCATCAACGATGCGCCTGTGCTTACCCGGGCGGATATTGGTATTGCAATGGGGAGCATGGGGTCTGATGCGGCAATCGAGGCGGCGGATGTGGTGCTGATGGATGATGATGTAAAAAAGATCGCATCTATTGTGCGCATTTCCAGAAAGACGCTATCTATCGTAAAGCAGAATATTGTGTTTGCGCTGGGGGTGAAGGCGCTGGTGCTTTTGCTTGGAGCTTTTGGCGTTGCCAATATGTGGGAAGCGGTGTTTGCGGATGTGGGGGTATCCGTGATCGCAATCCTTAACGCTATGCGGGCGCTTAAAATAGATTGACAGGGGCGGATATTTGTGAATATGAAGATGAAAAAGGGGCTTGGAATTTTATGTTTGCTTATGATGGTCTTGTTATCCGGAAGCCAGGCAGAAGCAAAAGAGGAGCAGATGCTGGAAGAAGTGGAAGAGATCCTGGCAGGTATGACCCTAGAAGAAAAAGTATATCAGCTTTTTATTATCACGCCGGAAGCGCTGACCGGAAGCAATACAGTGACGGCAGCCGGCGAAACTACCAGGAAGAGCTTAGAGAACTATCCGGTAGGAGGTCTGGTATATTTTTCCAAAAACTTAAAGGATCCTGCGCAGACAAAGAAAATGCTGCAAAATGTGATGGAATTTTCCTATGAAGTGGAAGGGCTTCCCCTCTTTACCTGTATAGATGAGGAAGGCGGCCGGGTGGCAAGGATTGGCAGCAATCCGGCGTTTGGCGTGGAAAAAATCGGGAGTATGCAAGAGATCAAGGATGAAAAAGAAGCATATGAGGCCGGGGAGACCATCGGAACTTATCTATCCCGGCTTGGGTTTAACTTTGACTTTGCGCCGGATGCGGACGTACTTACGAATAAAAGCAATAAGGCGATCGGAGACAGGTCCTTTGGGAGTGACTCAGATAGGGTAGTCAAGATGGCAGCCGCGTTTTCGGATGGCCTCCATAGTCAAAATGTGCTTAGTTCGTTTAAACATTTTCCCGGGCATGGGGCTGTGCAGGGAGATACCCATGATGGGTTTGCCTATACGGATAAGACTTATGAAGAATTATTAAAAAGTGAGCTGAAGCCTTTTATGGCGGCCGGTTCTTTGGGAGTGGACGCAGTCATGGCAGCCCATATATCGGTACCGGAGATCACAGGGGAGGATACTCCCTGCACGCTGTCTGAAAAGATGATCACGGATGTTTTGCGCCGCGACTTAGGTTTTGAAGGGCTTATCATCACGGATGCTTTGGATATGGGAGCGATCACCCAGAACTATACCTCCCGGCAGGCGGCAGTCCTGGCGTTCCAGGCAGGGGTGGATATGCTGTTGATGCCAAGGGATTTTAAGCAGGCATCGGAAGGAATATTAGAGGCAGTTGAAAAGGGTGAGATCAGTGAGGAGCGGATTGATGAATCTCTCCGGAGGATCATAAAAGTAAAACTATTGTGGAAAGGTCATTGAAATATTTTCAAAAATCACCTATACTAATTTCATATAAGACCAATGAGGAAGTGGGGATGCTATGAAGCAGCAAAGATTGATCATGTTTTCATTTATGATAATTTATCTGTTATGCATATCGCCCGCTTTCTCTTTTTGCGTTTACGGGGAGGAAGACGGGGATTCTGAGGCGGTTTTAGATGCCTATGAGGATTATAGGCAGCGCTTTTTAGGGATCACCAGCCGCAGGGAGATTGAAAATGCCGGTTTTGAAGTCATCACGGAACAGATTTTTCCCATAGAGACGGAATGTTTTGGGAATGTGGTACTGATCCCCGCTTTGGAAAAAACATACCACCGGCTGGCGCTTTTTTGGGCAAAGGAAGATGGCTCGATCGTATACCGCACGGACCAGCTTGAGGCGAACAACCGGAACAAAGGGCAGATGGAGCAGCCGATCAAAGAGCTTGCGGCTATTTCTTTTCAGGAGCTGAACGGGGATGGGAAGATGGACGTGGTCCTTATCGCGATCTGCGAGAGGAAGGGAACTTCTTATGGAAGGAAAACCTATAAGGTGGGGGAAGTTCTGTTCCAGGATGATCAGGGATTTTACCGGGACTACCGCATATCGGATAAGATCAATCGTTTCAGCATGAATAAAAGTGTGGAGTGCATTACCGCTTTTGTGCGGGATGGCAAGTCGGCAGAGTTCCTTTATACGGCAACAACGAAAAAGGAGCTTTTGGCTAATGGTTTTCAGATTGCACAGGAGCAGTGCTATTTCAGGCAGTTTGAAAAGTTAGGGAAGCTTGAGGTGGTGCCGGGAACTTATACTATGGCAGATTTTGCGGTCTTTATGATCTACCTTATCAATGAGCAGGGTGATATTGTCTGGAGTTTCCAGCCTATGGGTGAATATGACAATCTGTATGCGCTTAAGGGAATCACCTGCCGGGATATTGACGGGGATGGGATGAAGGACATTTTAGTCCTTGCCAGATACAGTTATGAGGGGAATGAGCTTTTAACGAAAAGCGATTATTCTATTTATTACCAGCGCACCGGCGGCTTTTATGAGGAGACCGGGATACAAAAGAAATATCCCTGCAGCGACGAGGACACGGTGGCGGGCCTGGTGGAAAAAGCAAGAGCTTATTGGGGGTGGAAGACAGAAGAATGAATAAGATACTGATTGTAGATGATGAAAAGGCAATATGTGATCTGATCGAGCTGAATTTATCAGCTTCCGGTTATTTATGCATGACGGCCCAGGACGGGCTTAAGGCGATTGAACTGATCGATAAGGAGAAATTTGACCTGCTTCTCTTAGACATCATGCTTCCAGGGGTGGATGGTTATGATATTTTGGAATATGCCAGGCCCTATAAGATACCGGTGATCTTTATCACCGCAAAGCACGAGGTAAAGGAACGGGTAAAGGGGCTAAAACTGGGGGCCGATGATTATCTGGTCAAGCCCTTTGACGTGGTGGAGCTGGTGGCCAGGGTGGAAGCTGTGCTCAGGCGTTACCACAAGGCTCAACAGGTTCTTACGGTAGGCGACGTGGTGGTGGATATGGAAGCAAGACGGGTCATGCGGGCAGGGAAGCCGGTGGTATTGACCAATAAGGAATTTAAGCTTCTTGTTCTTTTCGTGACCAATAAAAATATAGCTTTATTCAGGGAAAACCTGTATGAGAGGGTTTGGGAGGAAGAGTATTACTGCGACAGCCGGACCCTGGATCTTCATGTACAGCGCCTTCGAAGAAAGCTTGGATGGGAACATAATCTGGTGGCGGTATATAAGGTTGGATACCGCTTAGAGGTACCAGATTGAAAGAAGCTTTCAAACTTTTTACTGGTGCTGAGCCGCAAGCAGGCTTGCGCCATGCAGGGGGATATCAATGAGATTTTCTTTAAAACTTCTGCTGCTAAGTATCATCGTGATGGCCCTTGCTTTCGGGTTCAGCGGATTTTACCTGGTGAATTATGTGTTTGAGACATCCCTTGTGCGGGAGGTGGAACAGGCATTGGACGAGAACAGCATTCTCCGATTTGCCTTTGAGACCGCTGCCCTAAATGTGCCTGCAAAGTATGATATGCTGCAGGACGGTTCCATTGAGCAGATTGCCGTTAACCTGGAAAACAGCGGGCAGAGCACAGGCAGGATGCTTAGGATCAGTGATGAAGAAAAGGTATTTTTATATGCCAGTGAAGGCTTTGACGCAGACGGGGAGCAGCTTGCAAGAACCGATGAACAGACCAAGACTTACCGGATCATCCGGTTAGGGGAGCGGTATTATATCCAGACAGGGAGTATACTGCGGGCCCTGGACCGGGTGCTTTACCTGGAAACTTTAAGGGATGTTTCAGAAGTGTTTGAGGAACGCACGTTAGGGTTTGGAGTTTACCGCCGGGTCACGGTGCTTATGCTGGTGCTGGGCACATTGGTCATGTATCTGATCGCGTCATGGCTTACCAAGCCGATCCGCCTTTTGACCAAGGCTACTAAGCAGATGGCGGCGGGGGATTACGGGTATCGGGCAAAAAAGGTAAGCAGCGATGAGCTGGGACAGCTTACTCTTGATTTTAACCGGATGGCGGAGGCCCTGGAAGAAAACGTGGGAAAATTGGAGGATGAACTGCAGGCAAGGGAAGATTTTATCGGCGCCTTTGCCCATGAGCTGAAAACGCCGTTGACTTCCATCATCGGCTATGCGGATATGCTGCGGTCAAGAAAGCTGGATGAAGAAAAGAGCATTTTGTCCGCTAACTACATCTATACGGAAGGACGGCGTTTGGAGAGCATGTCCATCAGGCTTTTGGATATCATGGTGGCAAAGCACGGAACGCCGGAGTTTTTGCAGGTTCCGGCAGAAAATCTATTTCTTTATGTGAAAGAGATGTTTAAGACCAATGAGGAAATGGATTTTGAATACCGGTATGACGCGGACACGATCTTTGTGGAAAGCGACCTGATCATCACTGTGCTGATCAACCTTTTAGACAATGCCTGTAAAGCGTCGGAGCCGGGAAGCCGAATAGAAGTTTTGGGGAAAAAGGAGCAGGAAGGCTATCGCTTTACGGTGAAGGATGAAGGCGTGGGGATTGCGCCGGAAGAAGTCAAGAAGATCACCAAAGCGTTTTATATGGTGGATAAATCAAGGTCGAGGAGCAGGAACGGCGCAGGGTTAGGCCTTGCATTGTGTGCGGAGATCCTTGCCCTGCATGAGAGCAGGCTGGAGATCGACAGCACGCCGGGCAAAGGAACGGCGATGAGCTTTTTGATTCGAAAAGGAGGAGAGGCATGAAGAAATCGGCAATCAACTACATACTCCTTTTTATGACGTTGCTTGTGGCAGGGCTTTCTGTCTGGGGGCCGGAGGCTCTTGCGGTCTATGCGGACCAGAATATCCTAAACGCCATCAATACCAAGACCACGGAAGAAGGGGAAAAGGGATACCGCTATCAGCTTACTCCCGGGGAAAAGCTTTATATCCTATCCCAGTGTTTAAACCGCCAGGCCATGCCGGAAAGCGAGCAGAGTGCCCTCACAAGGGGCATGGAGCCGGACTATCAGGAGCTGGAAGGGGCGTATGCGTTTGTGGTAAACCATCAGGGGCCTTCCGGGCGGGAGATTACGGATGAGGAAATCTACGCCACCTGTAACCAGACCCTGGATGCGCTGAAAGAAGCGGGGATCTTGCCGGATACGGTGCGGGAAGTGACGCCGGGTGGGTATGATGCGGTGCTCTATTCCGCCATCGACGTGTTAGAGCCGAGAAATAATGTGGCGGTGTGGAAGGTAAGCCTTTCCACGAACCAGAAAAATGCCAATAAGGAAAACCGCCTTCTGGACGCTTATCTGGATGCGGACACAGGAAAGCCTTATGAGTTTTACGCAAGGACTAATCTGAGGTGGGAAGAGATCGATCCGGATCGGATGATCGCAGCCTGGGGGGAATACATGGGCCTTGGAGAGCCATTGGTTTATGAGACAAACAACCCGCTTTTGGAGACCACGCCCTATTACCAAAAATATGTGTTCTACGGGAACGGGGAGGAAAAGACCATCGTGACCATCGGGTTTTATGACGGGATCAACGAACTGTTTTTGAAAATTTCCAAATGATGCAACTATGATGCAAAAGTGATGGAACTATGATACAACTATGATGAGAATATGATGCACCTGCCCTGTATGCTGTTATTACAAGGACGATCGGGGAAGGAGCATCATTTTTATGCAAAAGAAAAAGGTCAGGAAAAACCGGGAACAATGGGATGAACAGCTTCTTGGCGCAGGTATGATATTATTTGCCGTTATCGTTTCTATGGTGTCACTTTTAGGGAAAGCGCCTGTCTTTGGAGAAAACAAAGAGGAAACGAAGAATCAGGCGGTTAAGATCGAGGTGCCAAAAGAGCGGATAGAAGTGATAACCAAGGAGACAGATAAAAAGACGGCCAAAAGCATGCTCTATGAAGGCGCTGTGGGAAAGCTGGAAAAAGACAACGAAGAAGAACCTTTGGTCATGCTTGACCCGGGGCATGGCGGAGTGGATGGCGGGTGCGTTAAGGATGGTATCAAAGAAAAGAACATTAATTTCCGGATTGCGCTGCTGGCAAAGGGGAAGCTGGAAGAAAAGGGGTTCCGGGTACTTCTGACCAGGGAAAAGGATGCTTACATTTCCAAGGAAGACCGGGCAAAGTTTGCAAACCGGATGGGGGCGGATGCTTTTGTCAGCATTCATCAAAATACCTTTGAAGATGCAAGCGTCTTTGGGCTTGAAACATGGTATGACGGGAAGGATGCAGAGGGAGAAAGCCAAAGGCTGGCCTGTCTTGTCCACGGACAGACCCTGCTTAGCACGGGAGCGGAGGAGAGAGAACTGCACGGGGATGCGGACTTCCATGTGACCAGCAGCACTCAGATGCCCTCCTGTCTGATCGAGACCGGGTTTTTGTCAAACAGGGAAGAAAGGGATAACCTGAAAGACGCACAGTACCAGGAAAAGATTGCGGAAGGGATTGCCCAGGGCATTGACTTATATTTCCATCCTAAGACCATGTACCTTACTTTTGATGACGGTCCGTCGGAGGAGTGTACGGATATGGTGCTGAACATTTTAAGGGAAAAGAACGTGAAGGCCACCTTTTTCCTGATCGGGGAATACGTGGAAAAATATCCGGAGGTGGCAAGGAGGATCGTGGAGGAAGGCCATACCGTCGGCATTCATTGTTACCGCCATGACTACAGTGTGCTTTATGAGAGCGTGGACAGTTACCTTGAGGATTTCCAAAAAGCGTATGACGTGGTGGAAAAAATCACCGGTGTAAAGGCGAAGATCTTCCGGTTTCCCGGAGGCAGCGTGAATGCCTACAATAAGTCTGTGTGTGAGGATATCATCAGGGAAATGACCTGCAGGGGATATGTGTATTTTGACTGGAATGCCAGCTTAGACGACGCGGCAGGGGCCGAAAGCCCGGAAGAACTTCTTGCCAATGCAAAGGCTACGGCCATGGGCAGGAAAAAAGTGGTCATGCTTGCACATGACAGGGTATACAATACGGCGCTTTGTCTGGATAGTTTGATTTTGCAGTTCCCGGAATACAGGATGGAAGTCCTTACCACGGATGTTGAGCAGGTGAAATTTGCCCTTCCTTAAAAAGGAAATCAGGTATATTTTTCCTTTAGTTACCCATAATAAAAAGAAAATATTATTTGGGAAATGGAAGGAGATCATGATGGCAGTGGATTTTAAAAAGAGTGAAACAAAGGATAACCTGATGCGGGCATTTGCAGGGGAAAGCCAGGCCAGGAACCGTTACACCTTTGCGGCAGGGCAGGCTAAGAAAGAAAATCTTCAGGTGATCGAAGCGGTTTTTATTTATACCGCAAATCAGGAAAAAGAGCATGCGGAGATTTTTTATGATCATTTGAAAAAACTTTCCGGAGAGACTATCCATATCGAGGGCGGTTATCCTGTTGACATTTCGGATCATGTGCTGGATCTATTGAAGATGGCACAGCACAATGAGTATGAGGAACACGATCCTGTTTACAAAAAATTCGGCGAAAAGGCAATGGAGGAAGGGTTTAAAGACGTTGCACACTCCTTTTTTTCCATTGCGGAGATTGAAAAGGTGCATGGAGACAGGTTCGGAAGATTTGCCAAATGGATGGAAGAAAATAAGTTGTTTGTCTCGGATGTAAAGACAGGATGGATGTGTTTAAACTGCGGCTATGTTTTTGAAGGGGAAAAGGTGCCGGAAAAATGTCCGGTCTGCCAGCATGATAAGGGATATTTTATCCGGCTGGAATTTTCGCCTTTTGAAGGAACTTTATGAATTAATTCTTAAGACTGTGATCAGAGAATTGACAGCGCCGGAATAATGTGAATATAATGGAGGATAGCAGAAGATAGTATGTATTTAGATGATTAGTTGAGGAATAGAATGAAAAAAAAGAAAACAAGGCTGATCGTACCGGTCTTATGGATATCCTTTATTGTCATGGTTGCCGGAATCACCTACCTTTCCGTCCAAAGCGGTGAGGATGCCAAAAAGCTTGGAAGCCAGTTTATATCGTCATTGGCACAGAATATCAACGATAGTCAGAATGTTGGCGAAGAGGAAGTAAACTCGCTTACTTACTTTATCAGGCAGAGCGGGAGGGCGATCGCCTTTCTCCTGCTGGGGATTGTAGGAACTGTTGCGGTGCATGTCTCCTGTACAAAGTGGAACTGGGGGATCAAGACGTTTGTGACGGCATTTGTGCTTTTGGCCATTGCCTTTTTCACTGAAAAAGTAAAGATATATATCCCGTCAAGGCATTACAGCTATGAAGAAATGATGATCAGTATGGTTGCCGTGGTCATAGGTTTTTTGGCGGTGTCAGTCATTACGCTTACGGTTTCCGCCTTAAAGTCGTTTTTCCGGTTTATGGCGGCCAGCCATATATAAGGGCTGTGGAGAAACAAGATATCCGTATCCTGTTTCCCACAGCCTTTTGTATTTGGGTGATTTAAAATGAGCCGGTATATTTTTCTTCGCAGTATTTGCAGCGGTAAATTTCCTTTTCCTCATCGGCAAGGACGAAGACATGAGGGAGTTCCTGCTCGATGGAGGTGATGCATCTCGGATTTTTGCATCGGATCACGTTTTTGATCTCCCCCGGCAGCATCAGATCCTTTTTGGAAACAATCTCGCCGTCTTTGATCACATTCACGGTGATGTTGTGGTCGATAAAGGCCAGCACATCCAAATCCAGCATATCAATGTCACATTCCACCTTGAGAATATCCTTTTTTCCCATTTTATTACTTCTGGCATTTTTGATGATGGCTACCGTGCAGTCCAGCTTATCAAGCTGCAGGTGATGGTAGATAGATAAGCTTTTTCCGGCTTTGATATGGTCAAGGACAAAACCTTCTTCAATTTTTCCGACGTTCAGCATTTTTAATTCCTCCTAATCCGTTTTGATATTTAAAAGTGTAAGGATCAGCGCCATCCTCACATAAACGCCATATTGTACCTGCTTAAAATAGGAAGCCCGGGGATCGTCATCCACCTCAACGGAAATCTCATTGACCCTTGGGAGCGGGTGGAGCACCAGCATATCCGGCCTTGCAAGTTCCATTTTGGCTTTGTCAAGGATATAAAAATCTTTTAACCTTACATAATCTTCCTCATTAAAGAAACGTTCTTTCTGCACCCTGGTCATATAAAGAAGGTCAAGTTCCGGCATGATGCTCTCCAAACGGATCACTTCCTCGTAGGGGATGTTCCTTTCCTTCAACATGTCGGTGATGTAATCAGGAACCATCAATTCCCTTGGGGAGATGAAAATAAATTTGACTCCTTCGTAGCGGACCAGAGCATTGATCAGTGAGTGGACGGTCCTGCCAAATTTCAAGTCGCCGCAAAGACCGATGGTGAAATGATCAAGCCTTCCCTTAAGGGAACGGATGGTAAGTAAGTCCGTAAGGGTCTGAGTAGGGTGCTGGTGTCCGCCGTCGCCTGCGTTGATGACGGGAATGGAAGACCTTCCGGCAGCTACCATGGGCGCGCCTTCCTTGGGATGGCGCATGGCACAGATATCCGCAAAGCAGGAGATGACCCGTATGGTGTCAGATACGCTTTCCCCTTTACTGGCGGAAGAAGAGCCAGCATCGGAAAAACCAATCACGCTGCCGCCTAAATTCAGCATGGCGGCTTCAAAGCTTAAGCGTGTGCGCGTGCTGGGTTCATAAAAACATGTGGCTAGTTTTTTGCCGGCGCAGGTATGGGCATATTTGTCCATATTTGCTTCGATATCGTTTGCAAGGTCAAACAGCCGGTCTAATTCCTCCGTGGAAAAATCCAAAGGGCTCATAAGATGTCTCATAATTGCTTCTCCTTTTAAAAAATGTTCAAAATAAAATCGAAGAGAAGATCTCTTCGATTTTCCTATTCCATAAATGATAATAATTCCTCTACAGGTTTCCTTCTGGGTGCCGCAGGGTCTTCGGCAGGATATCCAACAGGGATCAGTGCGACAATTTCTCTTTCTTCGGGAATGTTAAGCAGCGAAGCTGCCTTGGCTTCGTCAAAAATCCCCATGATCACGCTCCCTAAGCCTTTTTCGTAAGCGGCAAGGCAAAATGTCTGGGCAGCAACGCCGGCATCAAACATCTGCCAGGAACCTTCCTTTGCGGTAGAGTAGGAGCCGTCGCGCTCAAAACCGCTTCTGTTTTTAATATAAGTAACAACGACAAGCATTGGCGCCTGTGCGATGATCTCCCCGTTTCTGGGATATGCCGAGGTACACTCTGCAATCTTGTCCTTTAGTTCTCCTTCTACGGCGATATAGCGGGTGATCTGTGTATGCTTCCAACTGGGGGCATAGGAGGCGGTTTCGATAATTTCGGAAAGCAGCGCATGGTCAATGGGCTGTTCGGTAAAGCTGCGGATACTTCTGCGGCCTTTAATACAATCTTTTGCGGTCATAAGCACACTCCTTTTTGGATGATAACAATAGTTTGACTGCTTCTATCATATCACAGGGCATGTTTTCTTTCAATATAATTAAATTTTTTTGTAATATTGTTAAGTTTATAAAATTATTGGCCGACAAAAATCTTGTAACTATACTCATAGCTACTGTGACTATATGGAGGCAAGGGAATGCCCAGGACGGGATTTCCATGGTTCAGTCTGCAGAAGGCGCTTTAAACGAGATCCATGAAATGTTACAGCGGGTCAACAAACTGGCGATCAGGGCAGCCAACGGGACTTTGACAGAGGAAGACCGTGCCATGGTAGATGCGGCTTTTCCCGGATGACGGGATCTGGCCAAGCACGGCGTTTCCGTCGGCGGTCAGTGAATATAATATCCATTATAATTTAAAAGACGGTTCTTTTACCGTGGATATGCCGGATGGCTCGGGGGTATCGGCAAGCACGGCGGCTATGGGGCGTGCCGGGGTAGGTCCGGTTTCACAAGGCGGAGCCCTGGCGGATCTTATCGCAACAGAACTGATACCGGGTGCGGCAAACCGGATTTTCAGTGCCTTCCCTTCGCTTAAAAACGCGGTGGGGAGTGAAACGATAGATATTAAAATAACTGTGGTCAATATAGACAGTAAAGGCGGGATGCTGGCAAGGGCGGGATATAAATGTTATTCCACAGGCAGGCCATTTGACCTTGAGATACAGTTTGATTCTGGCGATTTTACGTTGGCGGACGGGGAAGGTGCGGGGGCAATGGCGGAAGCGTTTCGGGGCAGACCATTGCAAGAGGGATGGATAAGATTTTTGCGGATCTGATCAACGGGCAGACGCTGAATCAGGCGCTGCAAAAGAATACAGGGATGACAGAGGCGCAGATCAAAAGTGCGGTCAATGGCGCCAATGCGGATGTGACGGAATTTGTCAGGAAACTCTCTTATGCGTCCAAAGGCGGGGCGGGTTCCGTGATCACACCTTCTTTAAATGTAGGCGGAACGGCAATTTTAGGAGGCGGTGGAACGGGGCCGAATCCACCAATCAACCCGGGAAATCCGGGAGGCGCAAAAGTGGCGGCATTGCAGGTGGGATCGGAATCCGGCCAGCATATTGCTTTTGACCTGTATGCCATGAATACGGCGGCCTTGGGGCTTTGGGGAACCAATGTTGCCACACAAGATGCGGCAGGCGCCGCAATCAATGAAATAAAAAACGCAATCTGTTATGTCAGCAGCGTAAGGAGCGCTTATGGCGCGGTGCAGAACCGTCTGGAACACACAATTTCCGATTTGGATAACGTGGTGGAAAACACGACGGCGGCAGAATCAGGAATCCGTGACACGGATATGGCGAAAGAAATGGTGCGCTATTCCAACCAGCAGATCCTGCTGCAGGCAGGAACGGCAATCTTATCACAGGCAAACAGACAGCCGGATATGATATTAGGGCTTTTAGGATAAAGAAGTTATCTTTGACGGAAAGGGCATATTGCAATGGGAGTGATCGTTGATATTTCATGCAGATCATGCCGGGCAGACTGGCAATGTATGACCGGATGCGGGCTGATGCATGGAACATTGGAACATGTGGCGGATCTGTTTCCGGACGAAATGAAACAGGAAATATTGGAATATGGAAAACAGGCGGAAATTCCTTTGTTTGATTTTGGGTACCGGTTGGCTGTCTGTCCGGACTGCGGCGGGATGGTAAGCGTTCCCGTAGTCAGGATGCTGGAAACTTATCAGGCTTATGTGGGCCCCTGCCCGGATTGCGGGAAGCCGGTCCGGCTGGCCAGGGATCTGTCTAAGACTGCGTGCCCTGTCTGCCATGAGAAATCGCTGGAAGTAAAAGAGACAGGATGCTGGGATTAAACAATGTTTGGTCTTTAAAAAGAACACCTTGCCAAATGGCAGGGTGTTTTGTACAATAAGAAAGGTTGGAGGTATTATAATGCTGGAAATATTTTACCCGGATGAATATCATAGTTCTACCTACAAAATTGATTTTCAATCTTTTTATGATGCCGGATACCGGGGCATCATTTTTGATATTGACAATACCTTGGTCTGCCACGGCGCACCTGCGGATGAGCGGAGTATCCGTCTGGTGCAAAGCCTGAAGGAAATGGGATTCGGGGTCCTTTTTCTTTCCAATAATAAAGAACCCAGAGTGAAAATGTTTAATGACGCCGTACAGGCACAGTATATTTTTAAAGCGGGGAAACCTAAAAAAAGCGGTTATTTAAAAGCCATGGCGATGCTTGGAACGGACAGGGGCAATACGCTTTTTGTCGGGGATCAGCTGTTTACGGATGTATGGGGGGCAAGGAATACCGGGATCTATTCCCTGCTGGTGCGGCCCATAGATAAAAAAGAAGAGATCCAGATTGTGTTAAAAAGATACCTGGAAAAGGTCGTGCTTTTCTTTTATAAAAGAAGCTTAAAAAGAAATTCTACAGGGAAAGGATGATGGAAATGATAGATGGGCATACAAGGACTTGCGGTTTGATTGGGAATCCGGTGGAACATACACTGTCCCCTTTGATTCATAACACACTGGCAGAGCTGCTTTCTCATCCTCTTGTCTATGTGCCTTTTCATGTGGAGGACGAAAATGTGCATAAGGCGGTGGAAGGGGCGTATGCGTTAAATGTGCTTGGTTTAAATGTGACCGTGCCCCATAAAAGCCGGGTGATGAAAAGCCTTGTACAGGTTGATGAGCTGGCGGAGAAGATAGGGGCGGTAAATACCCTGGTCCGCTTTGGAAACGGATTTAAGGGGTACAATACGGATATGCCGGGATTGTACCGTGCGTTTTTAAGTGAAGGGATCATGTTAGACGGACAGGAAGTGGTCATTCTTGGGGCAGGCGGTGCGGCAAGAGCGGTGGCCTTTTTGTGTGCGTCGAAAAATGTGAAGAAAGTTTATCTGATGAACCGTTCCGCGGATAAAGCCGCGGAGGTGGCAAAGGAAGTAAACAGCAAAAGCGGCAGGGAATGCGTCTGCCCTATGGCGTTGTCGGATCATGGAAAGCTTCCGGAGGGAAGGTTTCTTGCCATACAGGCAACCAGCGTGGGTCTTTATCCGAATGTGGACGAGGTGGTCATAGATGATGAGGACTTTTACCGGAAGATACACACAGGCTATGACCTGATCTATAAGCCCCGGGATACCCGGTTTATGCAGCTTGTCAAAAGCCATGGCGGGAGGGCCTGCCACGGGCTTAAGATGCTCTTATACCAGGGGGTCATTGCCTATGAACTTTGGAACGGCGTTTCCGTTCCGGAGGAGATTGCGATGCAGGTCTATGGCTTGCTGGATGAAGCGGCGGAACGATAATTTACCGGATGAGGAAGGCGGGATGATTTTGAAGAACAACATTGTTTTGATCGGCTTTATGGGAAGCGGGAAGACCAGCGTGGGCATCAGGCTTTCCTATAGTTTGAAAAGGCCTCTGGTCGATACGGATAAGTGGATTGAACAAAAACAAAAAATGACCGTGGCGGATATTTTTGAGCGTGACGGGGAAAGCGCTTTCAGGCGGTTGGAAACGGAATGCTTAAAGGCGCTTATAAAGGATGCTGACAGGCAGATCATTTCAGCAGGCGGCGGACTGCCCGTTAAAGAGGAAAACAGGAAACTCCTTAAGCAGCTAGGAAAGGTGTTTTATTTGAAAGTTTCGCCGGAAACGATCTATGAAAGATTAAAAACAGATACCACCCGCCCCCTTTTACAGGTTGCGGATCCCTTAAGACAGATTAAGGCTCTGCTGGAAGAGAGAGAGGGAATCTACGAATCCTGTGCGGATGTGACGCTGGAAGTATCAGAAAGTACTTTTGACGAGATCATTGAGCAGATGAAGGGGCTGGTTTAGATGAATAGGACGGAAAGTGAGACGAGCGATGAAAATATTAGTGATCAACGGACCGAATTTGAATTTTTTAGGGATCAGGGAGAAGGCAGTCTACGGAACACAGGATTATGATCATCTTTTGAACATGATCGGGGAAAAGGGCCAGGAGTGCGGGATTTCCGTTGAAGTGTTCCAAAGCAACCACGAAGGCGCCATCATTGACAGGATCCAGGATGCCTACTTTGACGGGACGGACGGGATTGTGATAAACCCCGGGGCTTATACGCACTACAGCTATGCCATTCATGACGCACTGGCAAGCGTTTCCATGCCTAAAGTGGAAATCCATATCTCCGATATCACCAAAAGGGAGGAGTTTCGCAAGGTATCCGTCACTGCCCCGGCATGTGATAAGCAGATCTACGGACAGGGGCTTTCGGGGTATCTGAAGGCGATTGATGCGGTAATGGAGCTTTTAGGGAAAGGGCAGGAGGAGTAACGGTTACAAAATATTACACAATATCTTGACAAAATACTTGAATTAATTTCGAGATATAGTAAAATGTAATATATATGTGAAGAAGGAGAGGTGCACCATGTCGGCAGAGAATCTGACAGTAGGGGGCAGACGTTTCCGTACTCAGGCAGATTATGCGGCTGCGCTGCGTGACCAGAAGAAGATTGACACTATCAGGTCGCGGATGGATTTAGACGACCCAGGGCAGCTTAAGCAATTGTACAAAGAACTGCAAAGTGGGGCATATCGGTTTGAAACGCCCGTAGGGAATGATTTTGACGACGAGATATATGAAAAGATCGAGGCGTTAAAGAAGCGGGGAGTTACCGAAGAAAATGCAGGGAAGCCTGTAAAAGGGCAAACGGGCAGGCCAAAGAAAACAGAAAGGAAGCCCGGCGCAAAAGCTTCCGGCAAACCTGCAGGCACCGGCCCGGCAAAGGATCTTACGGAATATGACAAGGATATGCAAAAACAGATTCTTGGAGAACTGAAAAAGCGGGAGCGGAGAAGGCGCCTTATCGTGGGGCTGGCCTCGCTGGTGGCAGTGGCATGTTTTGGGTATTTTGGAATATATTACTTTTACAGTGTGAGGACCAGCATGGATTATGAGCAGCTTGCATCCCTTAAGGGAAGCGATGTACTTGCGGTAAATCAGGTCCAGAAACCAAACGAATTTTCCTTACATAAGTCGGCGCTTAAGCTGCCGGATGTGCTGGATGAATATAAAACTTTATATGAAAAGAATAAAAAGCTAATCGGATGGCTCAAAATTGACGATACAATAATCGATTACCCAGTAATGCAGACATCTAACAATGAGTATTATCTGGACCATAATTTTAATCAGGAATATGATAAGAACGGGAGCCTTTTTTTGGACTGTGACTGCAGTATTTATCCGCGTTCCACCAACCTGATCATTTATGGGCATCACATGAAGTCAGGACAGATGTTCGGTCAGCTTCAAAAGTATGCAAAGGAGTCTTATGCACAAAAGCATTCCGTGATACAGTTTGACAGTATCTATGAGAAAGCGACATACCAGGTGATGTACGTTTTCCGCTCGCAGGTGTATAATGAAGACGACCTTGTTTTTAAATATTATCAATTCATCAACGCAAATTCTGAGGAAGAATTTGATTCTTATATGGAAGAAATGGAAGAGATGAGCCTGTTTGACACGGGCGTTACGGCAAGCTACGGGGACAGTCTGCTGACGTTGTCAACCTGTGACCATTCGCAGACAGATGGACGGTTCGTGGTGGTGGCAAAAAGAATTCAGTAACTAAAAGGAGTGTTACAGCAAATGGCTAAGACAACCAAAAAGAAAAACAGAAAATTAAGAAGACAGATTAGGAAGACGATAGGTGCGCTGCTTATGATTTCCGCAATTACGGTGGCGGCGATTCCGGTGCAGGATGTAAGTGCGAATCCCAACGATACATCAGAAAGGGTGATCAAGGTTGCTGTTTACAGCGAACATCCTACTACAGGTAACGAAACGACTGATCAGACTTATAAAAGTTCCGTACCCTATGCAAAGGACAGGACAGATACAACAGGCGGTAAAAACCTGGAGCAGATAATATACACATCCGGAAACGGTTTGTTTCAGTTTGTCTATATACGTCCGACAACAACAAATCCCAATAAGGTGGCCATGATCTTAGGGTATAACGGAAATGTTTTAAAAGACAGTACATTAACGATCCCTGACCAGCTAGAAGCCTTTAAGAAATATTCGGATAACGTGACCAGTGACGGATATTGTCTGGTCAGCAAATTGGATGAGTTTTTGTATTATCAGGTGCAGGAACAGCTGAAAAATGATGCCGGATACTTGCTCTACGATGTCATTAACTACGAAAATCCGGATACGGGCGCAATAGAGCCGAAGCGGATTGCGCAAAATGAAGCTTACAAGAAAGAAGGAACGGATGTCTGGGTATATCGCGTGAAAATCGGTGAAACCGGCGAAGGTGATAATAAAGAGCCTGTATACAAGGAATATACGTTAAATCCTGTTACCGGTCCTGTTTATTATCCCTGCTATTATGATAACAAGCGCCCTGCGGATGATCAGATCTGGTCTAAAATACCTGACGAGCAATTGTATTATAAGGACGGGAAAAATGATGACGGAACGGATAAGTACGTTGCAGCCGGGGATGATTCCAACCACTGGAAAATTAAGGCAGACGTGGCCTATATTGGTGCGGAGACTATAAAAGACGACGGTAACGGCGGCTGGGTATTGGATACTTATATTACAAGTCCAAACCAGGGGGTTTTTAACGGAAACACTAACATAACAAACCTGAATATTGGCAGCAATATGCGGGGGATCAGTGACTTTGCTTTTTATAACTGTGGTACATTAAAAGACATTACGCTTGCCAACGGTCTTACCACGATCGGGAACGGGGCTTTTGCGGAATGCAGGAATCTCCAAACGTTCAAGATCGAGTCCAATGCGCTTATCGAGGCCATCGGGAAAGACGCTTTTTATAACTGCCGTTCTTTAAAAGAATTTACGGTTCCTATTGGCGTGAAGGCTTTGGGGGATAACTGTTTTGAGGGATGTGAAAATCTGGGGAAAATCAATTTCCTTGGGGATGGCGCATCACAAATGTATCTGCAGACGTTAGGGAATCATATATTTAAGAATTGCACCAGCCTGCCGGAGGTTGAATTTCCGGAAACATATGTGGAAGAAAACTTGGATATTGACATGTTTAAGGGATGTACATCTTTACAAAGGGTCATTATCCATAATGATAAAATTAACTTTAGCGACTGGCACAGTAAGGATGGAGCAAATTATCCGAACTGTACAGAGAATACATGGGATAATTTCAAAAATGAAGTGCCGGATTCCTTTTATTTCGAAGGACCGGAAAATTCCGCTATCCGTGATACGGCACATAATAATTCCGTAACCTATAAATACCCGAATCAGGAGCTGTATGAGAGGGTGGAGCAGACCCATGCATATGGCAATAATGATCCGAATTCAAAGACGGCAAAAGTAATTTATCGGATCAACAATACCGGGGATCTGGTGCATTTCGGAAAGCTTGATGGAACCACGGATGAACCGGATATTTTGGAGATACCTGAAAAGGTAGGCGCTTTTTCTATCCAGAGGATTGCGGAGGGCAGCTTTAATAATAACTGTTTCCTGAATAAGGTAACAATTCCTGCCTCGGTAACGGAAATAGGAGCAAATGCGTTTAAAGGATGCCATAATCTTATAACGGTCAGCTATACTGACGCATCAACGATCACTTCAATCGGTGTGGATGCGTTTAAAACCCATGACACTGTTTGTGGGAACAAATGTAATATTGCGGGTGATAAAATAAAGCCTTCAGACTCATATACGCCAACGCTTTATTTTGTAGGTGCAATGCTTAATTCTGAAACCGGAGCTGACACGGTTCCCTTTCAGTATGCCATGAACGGGAGCAGTAAGATCACTCCTGATAACTGGGGAAGTTTTTGGATTACCTGCCATAGCGGCTGGCCGACGAATCTGGAAGTGAAATATAATGATGGAGAAGCACAGCTTGTGGGCTATCCGAGAAGAGATCAGATAAATGGCGGCTGGGTTGATGATCTGCCTTATGTCACCCCGGGAACGCCTAAGGCTGATGAATATAAGGCTATGGTCACAAATGTGACGACTGGAAATCCGACTACCCCGGATGAACAGGCATTTCTGGGTGCTATCCAGAATGTGGCAATCCCGGCAAGCGTGGCAAGCATCAGACCCGGACTTTTTTCAGGGGTGAATGCGAAAGGTGAGGAAGTGAATGAAGACGGCGAAGTGGTTGCCGTTGGCGCAGGTATTGGACCGGATGAGGATCTGTTGTCTGTTCTGATCAATGGTGTGGATGAACTGGAGACCTACACGTTTAAAAATTGTATTGGTTTAAAGAGTGCGGATGTAATAGGCAGTACTATGATCAATGACTACGCCTTTGAGGATTGTAAAGGGTTAGAACAGGTTACACTTGGCTCCAAGCTTCAGGATACAGGGAAGCGTCCATTTAAAGGATGTGACAAAATGGCCGGAATCAATTGTATTGATCCTTCCCAGTTTCAATATAAAGACGGTATTTTATACCGCAAGATAGCAAGCGGCTTGGAAATTGTGGAATGTCTTGAAAACAGGGGAGCTGTAGGCGGAACCGGATCTTATAATGTAGGTGCGGATAATGAGTTTAATGGGGTGAGCGCTATTAAACCTGAAGCATTTGCCGATTGTGACCAGATTGCACAGGTAGATTTGTCAAAGACCACGATAGATATTATTTCAGAAGGGTCTTTTATGGGCATGAACATGAACAACATTACGCTTCCTACGACGTTGAAGAGAATTAACGCGGATGCGTTTAAAGGCGGTCAGGCAAAACGGTTCGTAGTGTATTATAAAGGCGATCCCATCGCAATTGAAGAGGATGCCTTTGAGCCGCTAGACCCTAAGAACAGTATTGTTATTTTCCAGTGCCTTAAGAACTCAAATGCGGACTATTATGCAGTGGATTACGATTATATCATTTCCAGTGATGATGAAGTGAAGCAGGAGTTTACGGTGTACATTTATAATGTGCCGGAATGGCCTGATATGGATAAGAGCAAGATGGTGCTGCTTGATAAACAGCAGGTGATTGCGGGAGAGGACGCTGTGCTGCCGAAAGATACTCCAACCTGTAATAATCCGGAACTTGTTTTCACCGGATGGAGTGAGTACAGGAATATCAATCGTGATACGGATGTGATTGCGATGTATGGTTCTCCCGAATTTACAGTAACCTTTATAGATGGTTATGACGGGAAGACGCTTAAGACAGAAACGGTCAAGTATGGCGGAACGGCCACACCTCCCACAGAGGATGAACTTCCGAAGCATCCGGGGTATATCTTTATGGGATGGGATAAACCGCATTATAATATAACGGAAAACACGACGATTGTGGCTAAATTTGTAGACGGCTCAGGCGATATTAACAGGTTTACGGTTTCCTTCTATCTTACCGAGACAGATGAGAAAGCATGGTGGACTACGCATGTCAGTGAAGGAGAAGTAGTTATGGCTCCCATGCCTCCCGCAAGAGAGGGGTATACGTTTGTAAAATGGCTTTGGGCGCCGGCATCTTCGGCAACAGGCGTTAAGCAGGATACGTCAGTTTATGCACAGTGGACCACAGGAAGCGGCGGTAACAACGGCGGCAATAATGGTGGAAACAACAATGGCGGTAATAACGGTGGAAATAACAACGGCAGTAACAATGGGAACAACGGAAGCAATTCCTCGCCCTCACCTTCCGCTTCACCAACAGCCACACCGGAACCTGGTTCGGATGTGAAGAAATACACGGTTTCCGTATCGGGCGGATCGGGAAGCGGTTCTTATGCGGCCGGTGCGATCGTGGCAGTGAACGCTTATTACATGGGAGAAGGCCAGGTATTTGATAAGTGGACTTCCTCCACGGCAGGGGTAGGGTTCTCGAACCCTAACGCAACATCAGCAACCTTTACCATGCCGGCAGCCAATGTTGCGATTACGGCAACTTATAAGACAGGAAGCGGAGAAAGCACTGCGCCTGGCGGGAATGCGGGAAGCGGAAGCAGCGGCTCGGGAAGCAGTTCAGGGGCGTCTAGCAGCAATGGAACAGTGGTGGATGTGACGAAACCGGGAATCTCTAACACGAATCTTGCCGGCGCTACGGTAAGCGGCGCTACGGATAACTTTGTGGTGAAGGTATCGGAGGATCAGGCTGCCACGGATGCGGCGACGGCTGCATTGCAGGCAAGGTTTGGCGACCTTAGCAGGATTAAATACCTTCCTATGGATATCAGCCTTTATGATTCCACCGGAAGGACCAGGATAGCGGATACTTCAGGGATTACGGTCAACCTGACGCTGCCGTTGCCAGATGACCTGGTACAGTATGCGGGGAATAACCGGATAGCGGCTATCTCAAATGGGGCGCTGGAAGACCTGAACGGCAGGTTTACTACAGTAGGCGGTGTGCCTTGCGTGAACTTTACGGCAACCCACTTCTCACCTTATGTGATTTATGTGGATACGGCGAACTTGACAGAGGCAACTATTGACGCGACGCCAAAGACAGGCGACCCCATCCATCCGAAGTGGTTCCTTGCATTAGGGCTTGCATGTGTTTCCCTGATCTTGTTCTTCAAGCGAGATAAAAAAGTAGCGATTAAAGCAAAAGCGGCGTAGGTGCCTATATGAACAGAAAAATTTCTAAAACCTTAAGCGTACTGCTATTGCTTACGGCAATAGTAGTATCGCAGGTGCCTGTACCGGATGCACAGGCAAGTGTGGCGTCATCTGATTTTCAGGTGGAAGGCAAAAAATTATTAAAATATACAGGCACGGCTGACGCCGTGTCTGTTCCTGATGGGATCAAGGTGATCGGGGAAGAAGCTTTTGCAGGTAATGATAATCTGGTCAAAGTAACGATCGCAGGCGATGTGGAGTCGGTAGGTTACCGCGCCTTTGCCGGATGCGATAATCTACGGACGATTACGGTAGGGGATAGCGTTTCCACGATCGGTACGGCGGCTTTTGCCAACAACAGGGAATTGACCAATGTGACCTTAGGGGCAGGAGTAAAGGATTTTGGCATGGGCGTTTTTGCCGGGTGCAGCCGTCTTTCCGATCTGTCAATTGCGGAGGACAACGGTTTTTTATATTTTTCAGGCGGCGTTTTATATGACGATGAAGAAACCGTCGTGTATGCATTGATGCCAGCTTATGAAAAGGAAGCCTATACGCTTCCGTCAACGGTCAAAGAGATTACGGGATATGCCTTTTGGGGAAACCCATACCTGCAAAGAGTGGTTTTGGGGAGCGGGTTTTACGAGATCCCGGCATATGCCTTTTCCAACTGTATCAATTTAAGGGAAGTGGAGATACCGCTCCCCGTCCACTCGATTGGGAGCAAGGCTTTTGAGGATTGTGTCAACCTGCAAAGGGTGGTACTGCCGGATTCCATGAACCATATCAGTGACAGCGCTTTTGACGGATGCCCGAATGTGAAATTCAGTGCCACGCCGGGAACTTACAGTGCTGAATTTGCAGCCGCGCTGAACCGGTCGGATGTGGAGGAAGTGGAGTATGAGGATGTGCAGGATTCCAGGGTGATCAATGCCGATGAGGTAACCGGTGCGCAAAAGCCGGAAGCATCACCGGAAGCGGACAAGGAAAGTGAACCTGCTACGACCCCGGCACCGGAGGAAAATGCTGAACCGGTTCCGGAGCCGACTATGGGCGTGGAAACGGAGTCCATCAATAACATGACCCTGTTAGGGCAGTCCAGCATTGTGGCAGGCAGGGCAGTCATTTTCATTGATAACAGGCAGTCTAATGTACTTAGTGGGAATCAGCCCGCTAACGGAAACCAGGATGCGGGCAGGGTGGATCTGTCACAGTTAAGTGCCGGAGAAGATGGGAATTTAGCGGCAGGGCAGGAAGCAAACGTGGAAAACCTGCTTGCGGACGGCGCCCAAAAGGGAAAAGATTTTCCTAAGTATACGGTTGTGGGCGGCAACAGGATAGCAGGCCAGGCGTTTTATCAGGATATCAACTTATCAGAATATGATATAGAAGAGGGAATCACGCAGATCGGGGAGTTTGCGTTCGCCAGATCCGGACTTAGGTCGGTGGATATTCCGGAAGGGGTGACCAGCATTGGGTACGGTGCATTTTATCACTGCGATTCTTTAAAAGAGGTGACAATCCCTTCTACGGTAACGGAAATCGAACCCTATGCTTTTGAAAAAACGCCATGGATTCAAACAGATGCATCATCCCCGTATAAGATTGTGGGAGACGGAATCTTACTTGCTTATGGCGGGTCGGACAGTGTGGTGAACATCCCGGATGGCGTGAAACAGATCGGACCGCAGGTGTTTAAAGACCATATGGGGATCACGGCAGTGAATATTCCGGATTCCGTGGAAGTGATCTGTGAGGAAGCCTTTATGGGATGCCGAAATTTAAAGACGGTAAACGGCGGGGGAAATCTGGTCAAAGTCAGTGACCGTGCGTTTATGGACTGCCCTTTATCGTTTGTGACGATTCCCGCTTCCATGAAAGAAATAGGGATGGGAGCTTATGCCCTCAACGGCGGAACGGATACGGTGGTGTTTAACGGAAGTACATTGCCTAAGCTGACGGTAGGAATCAGTGCGTCACGGCTTGCAAATGGAAAGTATCGTACCTATGCGTTTGGAACGATCAAGACCGCTGTGATCCCGGATCAGGCACAAGGGCTGGAAGGAACTGTCTTAGAAGCCGGAATCTATGGCTTTAATGGTGTTATCTGTAATGAATCCGGTGCGCAGGTGGCAGATAACAGTGAAGGTGTTGCAGCTATGGCAGATAGCGGCATTGCACTGCAGATCAACAGCCAGGTGATTTCGGATGGTGCAAATATGCAGGCTTCGCTTGCCGGGGATGAAGGGGCTTATGTGCTTCGGATTGTGGATTCACCGGAGGCAGGGGAAAAGATTACGGCGGCGTATGGGGAATTATACGGCGGCAGGGAGCCATCCCATTTGTCGGCTTATGATATTTCATTGTGTGACGCGTCAGGAACGGTTCCCATTACCAGGTTGGGAAAACAGGAAATTACGGTGCAGGTTCCGCTTCCTTCAGGGATTTCGGCGGACGCTATGCATGTAGTTACATTAGACCAGGATGGGCAGTTAGAAGCCGTGGAACACAGGGTAACAGCTTTAGATGACGGAGATTACCTGCAGTTTACCACCAGCCATTTTTCACCTTTTGGCATTTATAATTATACAGGGATAAATGGGCAGGCATATGTGACAGACGGGAAAGCCGTGATCACGAGCCTTGCCGGAAACAAGGACAATACGCCGGATACCGGAGATCCAATCCATCCCAAGTGGTTTTTAACGGCAGGTCTTCTAGCCGGAGCGGTGGCCTTATTCTTCTATAAAGGGAAACCGAAAAAATTAATCAAATAGAACTGTTAGAAACTCTCGGCATATGATAATTAAAAAGCCGGGAGTTTTTTTATGCTTCGGGTAAGGCAGCAAATAGGATGCAGTGAGGAACTGGTTGAATCCTGCGGGAAAAAGGGGATCACGGTCGCCATGTTAGATACAGGGATCGCGTTCCATCCTGATTTTGACCGCAGGATTATAGATTTTAAGGATTTTGTAAACGGAAAAAGAGGACGCTATGATGACAGCGGGCATGGCACCCATGTGGCAGGCTGTTTATGTGGAAGCGGTTTTTTGTCAAACGGCCGGTTTAAAGGCATAGCCCCTTATAGCAGGCTGGTGGTTGGGAAAGTGCTTGATTATAAGGGAGACGGTGTAATTGAAAACATGGCGGAAGGAATCAGATGGGTTCTTGCTATGCAGAGGGCGTATGACATCCGCATATTAAACATTTCTATTGGCATGGGAGAAAACATGGAAAAGGACCGGATGGATAAGCTGCTTGCTTTGGTGGACCAGGCATGGAACGCAGGGCTTGTGGTAGTTTGTGCGGCCGGGAATATGGGCCCTAAGCCTATGAGCATTTCTCCCCTTGGAGCCAGAAAACAGGTGATCACGGTAGGCTGTCATGAAGGGGGATATTTCGGGAACAGGGAGCAGCTTTGTGAAAATTATTCCGGCAGGGGGCCCAGTCCTTATGCAATGAAAAAGCCTGACCTTGTCGCACCGGGAACGGATATTGTGTCCTGTAATGCGGGGATAGAAAGAAGGGGGAGGTTTTACCGGAATGCTTATGTGACAAAAAGCGGAACTTCCATGGCAACCCCGATCATTTCCGGCGGAGCGGCGTTATTATTACAGAAATATCCTCAATATACGAATCTGCAGGTGAAGCAGCGGCTGCAGTATACGGCTACGGACCTGAATGAACCGTGGAATAAGCAGGGGTGGGGAATGGTCAATATTGCAAGGCTGCTTAGATAGGAAAGAAAGTAATTGCACATATTATCTGAATTATTTCTTAAATTGAATTATAAGATAAGTTATTGACAGACCATGTTTAATTGTATACAATTATACATGGTCTTTGCAATATACAAAGAGGAGGAGCTTACAATGCCAGATAAAAGTGGAATGTTTATGGACAGGCCGGTATCGCTTAATACCAAAAACAATTTGTTAGAAATTGAAGAGCATATGTACATCCTGGATGATGTAAAAAAGCCCAATGTTTTCCGAAATATGTTTCCTTATTCAGAGGTGCCTAAAATCCCGTTTAATGACAGGATCGTGCCTCATAATATGCCGAAAAACATCTGGATCACGGATACCACGTTCAGGGATGGGCAGCAATCCAGAGCGCCATATACCACAGAACAGATCGTGACGATCTATGATCATTTACATAGGCTTGGCGGCCCTAACGGCATGATCCGAGCCAGTGAATTTTTTCTGTACAGTAAAAAGGACAGGGATGCGGTTTATAAATGTATGGAGCGGGGGTATCAGTTCCCGGAGGTGACAAGCTGGATCCGTGCCAGCAAAGAGGACTTTAAGCTGGTGAAGGAAATCGGCATGAAAGAGACCGGGATTTTGGTAAGCTGCTCCGATTACCATATTTTTTTAAAGCTCAAGATGACAAGAAAACAGGCGTTGGAACATTATTTAAGTGTTGTCAGGGATTGCCTTGAAGAAGGAATCAGTGTAAGATGTCATTTAGAGGATATTACAAGGGCAGACATTTACGGCTATGTGGTGCCTTTTTGTTTAGAGCTTATGAGGCTGATGGAGGAATATCAGATTCCGATCAAAGTACGTGCGTGTGACACCATGGGGTATGGGGTCAACTATCCGGGTGCGGTCATCCCAAGGAGCGTGCAGGGGATCATTTATGCGCTGCATACCCATGCGGGGGTTCCCCATGAATTGATCGAATGGCACGGGCACAATGACTTTTATAAAGCGGTGGTCAATTCTACCACGGCATGGCTTTATGGGTGTTCCGGCGTGAACACGTCATTGTTTGGCATTGGGGAACGGACCGGGAACACGCCTTTGGAAGCGATGGTCTTTGAATATGCCCAGCTAAAGGGGGATCTGAACGGGATGGATACCACGGTGATCACGGAGCTGGCGGAATATTACGAGAAAGAGATCGGCTATACGGTACCGGAAAGGACGCCCTTTGTCGGGAAGAATTTTAATGTGACAAGGGCCGGGATCCATGCGGACGGGCTGTTAAAAAATGAAGAGATCTATAATATTTTTGACACGGAAAAGTTTTTAAACAGGCCGGTTCTGTGTGCGGTCTCCAACACTTCAGGGCTTGCAGGGATCGCTCACTGGATCAACGCTTATTATAAGCTTTCCGGGGATAAACAGCTTGACAAGTCCAGCCCGTTGGTGACAGAAGTGAAAAAGTGGGTGGATCAGGAATATGAGAGCGGCCGCGTAACGGTTTTGACTGACCGGGAACTGATTGAACAGATTACGGCTGCCTGCCAGAAATTAGGTATCACTATCTCATAGGGATTTTGAGTCATATCGATATCAATGGAAAGAGAAAGGCAAATGAAACAGAAATGAGTAAGTATGATGTTAAGCAGGAAGTGACGGACAAGTATTCCCTGCGGGGCAGGGTATTTCACAAACTCAGGGAGGATATCTTAAACGGGAAGTATGCGGAGCATGAAGAATTAAAGGAGGTTGCCATAGGAACGGAACTGGGTGTCAGCAGAACGCCGGTACGAGAAGCCTTCCGTCAGCTTGAGCTGGAAGGGCTGATCCAGATCGTTCCCAACAAGGGAGCCTATGTGACCGGCATCACGGCCAAGGATGTAAAAGATATCTATATGATACGTTCCTCCTTAGAGGGAATGTGTGCAAGGCTGGCAACGGAACACATTACGCCGGAGCAGCTTGATGCGCTGGAGGAGACGGTTTACCTTGCAAGCTTCCATGCGGCTAAGGAGCATATGGAACAGATGGCGGATTTAGACAGCCAGTTTCATCATATTTTGTATGCGGCATGTGATTCCAAAATGCTGGAAAACCTGTTACAGGATTTTCACCAGTATGTGATCCGTATCAGGAAAAAGACCCTTTCTACCAAAGAGCGCGGGATCGCCTCAAATGAAGAGCACAAAAAGATCATGGAAGCGATCAAGGAAGGGAAGGCGGATGAAGCGGAAAGACTTGCAACGCAGCATATGACGAACGCCTATGACAATATGGTTAAAAACGGCCTGTATGGCCTTTAAAATTTAAGAAAGGATGGTATAAAAAGTGGAGAAGATTAAAATGACGACCCCGTTGGTGGAGATGGACGGCGATGAAATGACCAGGATTCTCTGGCAGATGATCAAGGAGGAGCTTTTACTTCCCTTTATCGACTTAAAGACGGAGTATTATGATCTGGGACTTGCCTATAGAAACGAGACAAATGACCAGGTGACGGTAGAGAGTGCAAATGCGGCGAAAAAGTATGGCGTAGCGGTCAAATGTGCTACGATCACGCCGAATGCCGCAAGGATGAGCGAATATGATTTAAAAGAAATGTGGAAAAGCCCCAATGGAACCATCAGGGCTATTCTAGACGGTACGGTATTCCGGGCTCCCATTTTGATCAAGGGCATCGTTCCTTATGTGGGGAATTGGAATAAGCCGATCACAATAGCCCGTCATGCTTACGGTGACGTGTATAAGAACGTGGAGATCAAGGTTCCGGGAAAAGGAAAGGCCGAGCTGGTATTTACGGCGGAGGATGGGGCGGAAGTAAGGGAGCTGATCCATCAATTTGACGGTGCGGGGATCATCCAGGGAATCCACAATACAGAAAAATCAATTGCAAGTTTTGCAAGGGCCTGCTTTGGTTATGCCATTGATACCAGGCAGGATCTGTGGTTTGCAACGAAGGATACCATTTCCAAGAAGTATGACCATACTTTTAAAGATATTTTCCAGGAAATTTACGATGAGGAGTATAAGGAACAGTTTGAAAAGCTGGGAATCGAATATTTTTATACCTTGATTGATGATGCGGTGGCCCGTGTGATCCGTTCGGAAGGCGGCTTTATCTGGGCATGTAAAAATTATGACGGGGACGTGATGTCGGATATGGTGGCAACTGCTTATGGGGATCTGTCCATGATGACTTCCGTGCTGGTATCCCCTGATGGCGTGTATGAGTATGAGGCGGCTCATGGCACGGTGCAGCGGCATTATTACAAGCACTTGAAAGGGGAAGAAACCTCAACCAATTCCATTGCCACTATTTTTGCATGGACAGGCGCTCTCAGGAAAAGAGGAGAGATGGACGGAATAGCTAAATTGACGGAATTTGCCGGAAAGTTAGAGCAGGCATGCATCAAGACAGTGGAGGGTGGAAAAATGACAAAAAGTCTGTCGCTTATTTCCACCTGTGAAAATCCCACTATCTTAAACAGCCTTGATTTCATCAAGGCGATCAGAGAAACATTAGAACAGATCTTATAAATCTCCGGCCAGCAGCTCCCATGTTTCGTAAAGGGTTTCAAGCCGGCTTGTGACGGATTCCTGACGGGATGACAATTCCTGAAGCTTTGCCGCATTGGTGGCAATCTCGGGGGTTGTCATTTCTTGTTCTATTTCGCTTTGTTCCTGCTCTAAGCGGGCAATCTCAGCCTCGCATTTTTTCAGGTCATTTTCTTTTTTACGCTGTTTTGCCTGCTGCTCTTTTTGGTCCTGCCAGCTTTTTTTGGATTCGGAAGCCAAGCCGGACTTCGGGGAGGATTCAGGCGCATCTGATAACAGCTTTTGCTCCAGTTCGTCCTTTTTTTCAAGGTAATAATCGTAGTTGCCAAGATAACCAAGAAGTTTCTGGCCGGTCAGGTCTAAGATTCGGCTGGCGGTGCGGTTGATAAAGTACCGGTCGTGGGACACATATAGCAATGTGCCTTCGTAGGCATTTAACGCATCCTCCAGGATTTCTTTTGACAGGATATCCAGGTGGTTGGTAGGCTCGTCCAAAATTAAAAAGTTGGATTCGGATAACATCAATTTAGCCAGTGAGACCCGGCCCCGTTCTCCGCCGCTTAGGTTGTCAATGCGCTTATACACATCCTCGCCGGTAAATAAAAACGCGGCAAGGGTGTTGCGGATTTCCGTGTTATTTAAGTAAGGATAGGTATCAGAGATTTCTTCAAAAAGCGTTTTTTCCATATGGAGTACATGGTGTTCCTGGTCATAATACCCGATATGTACGTTGGCGCCAAGGGTAATGGATCCGGCGTCAGCCTCAAGAAGGCCGTTAATGATCTTTAGGATCGTGGTCTTTCCTGTGCCGTTATCCCCGATGACAGCCACATGTTCGCCCCGTTTGATATCCATATCAATGCCTTCAAAAAGCTTATTCGGGCCAAAGGATTTGGTAAGGCCTTCTATGTGGAGCACGTCATTCCCGCTCTGGCAGTGAGGGGTCAGCGTTAGGTGGATGTCGGTCCTTGCCTCGGTGGGCTTTTCTAAAACATCCATTTTGTTTAACATCTTTTCCCGGCTTTCCGCGCGCTTAATGGATTTTTCCCGATTAAAGGACCGTAATTTTGTAATGACCTCCTCCTGATGCCTGATTTCTTGCTGTTGTTTCAGGTAAGCATGTAAGGCGGCCTGGCGGAGCTGTTCTTTTTTCACGGCATAATCAGAGTAATTGCCGCTGAAAACGGTACATTTGGTCTGGTCAAGCTCAATGATCTTTCCGGCGATACGGTCAAGGAAATAGCGGTCGTGGGAAACGATCAGTACAGCGCCTTTATAGTTTAAAAGATAAGTTTCCAGCCAAGTGATGGAGTTTAAGTCCAAATGGTTGGTAGGCTCGTCAAGGATGATCAGGTCCGGGTTAAGCAGAAGGAGCTTCCCTAAGGCAATACGGGTCTTCTGGCCCCCGGAAAGGGTGGAGATCTCCTTGTTAAATTCCGTTTCCAAAAACCCAAGGCCTTTGAGGACACCGGCGACCTCACTTTTGTAGGCATAGCCGTTGGCAAGCTCAAAGGAATGGTTCAGCCTGGCATAGGCCTCCATAAGGTCCTCTAAGGCTTTGCCGGATGATTGCTTCATGGACAGCTCCATGTCTCGCAGCTTTTGTTCCATGGCAATGATATCGGCTTTGACGGTAAGGAGTTCCTGGTAGATCGTGTTTTGGCTTTCCACATTCTGGTTCTGGGCAAGATATCCCATGGTCTTTCCTTTGGATAAGGTGACAATCCCTTCATCCGCACTCTGTTCCCCTACGATCATGCGAAGCAAAGTGGTCTTTCCGGCACCGTTGATCCCAACAATGGCAGCTTTTTCATAGTCTTCTATATGGAATGAAACCCCGGAAAGCACGGGCTGTTCATTAAATGCTTTTGATAGGTTCTGACAGGATAAAATCATAATGGTACACCTCTAAATTAGTATCGTACCTAACAGTTTACAGAGGATAAAATGGAATGTCAAGCTGCTGTTTGATGATACAAAGTCATGGAGCATAAGTCAGTGATTGACATTAATTTAGCATTGTTATATATTTATTATGGAAGTGTATCTGTATGACGGGGAGGAAGGGCACGTGGAAAATAAAGAGATCTCACAGGCTGTAGTTTCACGCCTGCCACGATATTTCCGGTATTTGGGTGAACTTAAGGATGAAGGGATTGAAAGGATCTCGTCCCAGGAATTGAGCGATATCATGCATGTGACGGCTTCTCAGATCCGTCAGGATTTTAACAATTTCGGTGGATTTGGCCAGCAGGGGTATGGATATAAGGTGGAATACCTTTATGAGGAGATCGGGAAGCTTCTTGGCCTTGACAGGACTCATAACCTGATCATTATCGGTGCGGGGAACCTGGGGCAGGCTTTGGCCAATTATATGAATTTTGAAAGAAGGGGTTTTTTGTTCCGGGGCATGTTCGACAACAATCCTGCATTGTACGGAAAAGAGATCAAGGATATGAAGATTATGCCCATGGAAGAAATGGAGAGCTTCGTAAAAGAAAACCAGATTGACATTGCTGTGCTTACGATTCCTAAAAACAGTGCGGTGGCGGTGGCTGAGCGTCTGGTTTCCTGCGGAATCAGGGGAATCTGGAATTTTGCGCATGTGGACTTAAATGTTCCGAAGGGAATCCAGGTGGAAAATGTCCATTTATCAGACAGTTTAATGAAGCTGGCATATAATATAAATCAATTCGGGCAGGAAAATGCTTTGTAAAAAGGGGTGGGAGTTCATGGCGAAAACAATTTCAAAAAAAGACGAGGTCTTTAAACCGGCGCTTGCGGGGAAGAGGATACCGCTCCTTACGCTGGATCATAAGTGGCACCAGCTATTTACGCAGACTCAGCCGGATCACAATATCCTCCGCCTGGAAAACGAATTAAATGAGTTATTGAAAAGGCAGGGGAAAGCCAAAAGCGAGACGGATAAGATAAAAGCCTTAAAAAGACAGCTGATGCATGAGATCGTGGAGCATGCGGATGAGTTTTCCATGGGAAATGACCAGAAAGCACAAAAGAAAGCGGAAGAAAACACGCGCCTTATCGGGGAATGCAATGAGAAGTTAGAAGGCTATGCGGATGAGCTTTTGGACCTGCCAAGGGAGATCGACAGGGTCAATAAGGAACTGATGCTGTGCACAATGGAGATTTGTTATGACAGGATCCAGAAAAATGAGGTGGAGATTGCCCAGGCGGCGGAATGGATCAATAAGACCCGTGTGGAATTAAAGGAGCGTCTGGTTCAAAAACAGGAACAGGAGACGATGAATCAGGAGCTGTACTCTTATATGCACGATATATTCGGTGCGGAAGTGATCGAAATGTTTGATATGAAGTTTCATAAGGAAACTACATGAAAGAAGGTTAGGATGCGCCATAGCCCATGTTGGTGATGGCGCCTTTTGCTGGTTTTTAAAAAGCTGTTTTGCATCAGAATCTGAAAGGATGTGATTGGGTTGCGGTATGCGGTAAGTGCGCAGGAAATGAAGCGGTGTGACGATTATACAGTTACAAAGATTGGAATCCCGGCGCTTGTTTTGATGGAGCGGGCAGCCATGGAGACCGTGCAGGCCCTTTTGGCGAAGCGGGCCAAAAGAGGAAAGATCCTTGTGCTTTCCGGTGTGGGCAATAATGGCGGCGACGGGCTGGCAGCCGGGAGGATGCTGGCTGCTTTGGGAGACAAGGTGGCGTTTTTTATTGTGGGGAACAAAGAGAGGGCTTCGGAGCAGACTGCCCGGCAGATTCGTATTTTGGAAAATTTAGGGTTTTCCATACAGAGCAATTTGAAAGAGGAAGAATATGATATTGTAATAGATGCTTTGTTTGGCGTGGGACTTTCACGGAATCTTGAAGGGATGTACCGGGATGTGGTTGAAGAGGTAAACCGGATGCGCCAAAGAGGCACTTATGTGGTAAGCGTGGATGTTCCCTCCGGGATTTGTGCGGATACAGGGAACGTGATGGGCGCTGCCATACAGGCGGACCTTACGGTGACATATGCATTTGCCAAAAGAGGACTGCTTTTGTATCCGGGAAAAAGTTATGCCGGGGAGCTTGTGGTAAGGGATATCGGGATCCCGCCCAGGGCCTTTGGCGGACAGATGCCGGGGATGTTTTATTATGAAAAGGATGAGTTACCGGGGCGGCTGCCGGCCAGACGCCCGGATGGGAACAAAGGAACCTTTGGGAAAGTACTTTTGATTGCGGGAAGCCGGGATATGTGTGGCGCCTGCGTGCTGGCGGGAAAAAGCATATTAAAGACCGGGGCGGGGATGGTGAAGATCATAGCGCCGGAGTGCAACAGGCAGATCATACAAAGTACCCTGCCGGAGGCGCTTTTGTACTCTTATGAAGAAATGCCCAAAGAGCGGGAGGTGCAAAAGGCCCTTGGCTGGGCCGATGCGGTGGTCATCGGTCCTGGCCTTGGGATGAGCGGGGCAGCGCATTTTCTGCTGGAATACTGTCTGGTCAACGGGCGGGTTCCTATGGTGCTGGATGCGGACGCTTTAAACATGACAGGGAACAGCCTGCATCTAGCAAAGCTGGTGAAAATGGCTGGGGAGCGTATTATTTTAACGCCCCACCCGGGGGAACTGCTCCGGCTTCTTGGGGCGGACCACATAAGGTATCCCGGGGAACGCCTGGCGCTTGTTTCGGAAGTTTTGGAGCGGTTTGGCTGTGTGGTGGCTGCAAAAGACGCGGTGACTTTAGTCTTGGGCAGAAAGGAAGACGGAACGTTTGTCAATACAACAGGAAACGACGGCATGGCAACAGCCGGCAGCGGCGATGTGCTTGCCGGTATCATCGGCGGGCTGCTTGCCCAAAAGATGAGCTGTTTTGAGGCAGCCTGTACCGGTGTTTTCCTTCACGGGAAAGCCGGGGACAAGGCGGCGGAAAGCTGCGGGAAGCATGGCATGACGGCCATGGATCTGATAAGCAGGCTCCCGGAAGTGATGAAGGGAGAAACGGTTTGGAAAGAGGGAAGATGCAGGGTATGATGGAAGAATTTCAAAGAATTTATGCACAGGTTGACTTAGATGCGGTAAAGGAAAATGTCAGGCAGATCAAGGCAGTCCTTGCGCCAAAGACCGGCGTTATGTGTGTGGTCAAAGCGGATGCATACGGCCATGGCGCAGGAGCGGCTGCGGCGGCATTAGAGGAGCTTGACGCTGTATCCGGTTTTGCGGTGGCAACGGCGGAAGAAGCAGTGGAGCTTCGCCGCAAGGGCATCAGGAAGCCGGTTTTGGTCTTGGGCTATACGTTTCCTTACAGCTATGAAAAGCTGATCCGTCTGGATGTAAGGATGGCGGCGTTTCGTTATGATACGTTAGAAGAGCTTTCCCGCATACATATGGCTATGCGCCAAAAAGATTGTTCCAGGAAGGCAAAGATCCATATCAAGGTGGACACGGGAATGAGCCGGATCGGTATCACGCCGGATCGGGAAGGTCTTGCCTTCGTGAAAAAGGCTTTAGGAACGGAAGGAATAGAGGTGGAGGGGATATTTACCCACTTTGCCAGGGCGGATGAGAGAGACAAAAGCTCCGCCCAAAAGCAGTATTTTGTTTTTCGGGAGTTTTTAAGGCTGCTTTATGAGGAGACAGGGGTGGATATTCCGATAAAACACTGTTCTAACAGTGCAGGGATCGTGGAAATGCCGGAAGCCAATATGGATGTGGTAAGACCTGGGATCATTTTGTATGGTCTGTGGCCATCCCCGGAAGTGCGGCAGGATCTGATCAGGCTGACCCCGGCGTTATCCCTTTACAGCAGGGTTGTTTATTTGAAGGAGATAGAAAAAGGCACGCCGGTAAGCTACGGGGGCATTTTTGTCGCACCGAAAAGGATGCGGGTTGCCACCATCCCGGCAGGGTATGCGGACGGATACCCAAGGGGGTTATCAAACAAAGGCTATGTGCTGATACATGGAAAAAAAGCGCCTGTGATCGGCAGGGTATGCATGGATCAGTTTATGGTCGATGTGTCACAGATTCCTGAGACAGTAATGGGGGATCAGGTGACGCTGATCGGTAAGGACGGGGAAGAGAGGATCACAATGGAAATGTTAGGCGATCTGTCCGGCCGGTTTAATTATGAGCTTGCCTGCGACCTGGGAAAAAGGATTCCCAGAATCTACACAAAAGACGGAAGCGTTCTGTGCACCGGGGATGGGCATCAGGTTTTTTAAACGCATTTGAATACCTTCTGACAATACGGTTATACTACTTAATGCTGAAAATCCTATTGGAATGAAGGGTGTGTGAAGATTGAAAAGAGGAGACATTTATTACGCGGATTTAAGGCCGGTCATCGGCTCGGAGCAGGGCGGTATCCGTCCGGTGCTTATTGTACAAAATGATGTGGGGAACAGGCACAGTCCTACCATTATCTGTGCGGCGATCACGTCAAAATTAAATAAGGCAAAGCTTCCGACACACATTGAGTTAAGTGCCGGGAGATACGATATGGTCAAAGATTCTGTTATTTTATTAGAGCAGCTTCGGACTATTGATAAAAAGCGGCTAAAGGATAAAGTATGCCATCTGGATGAGGATATTATGAAGGAAGTAAACCGGGGGCTTATGGTTAGTTTAGAGCTTGGTACATACACATGACCGGTGCAAAACTTGACGATAAGAACAGGAGATGTTATAGTGTAATTTGATAAACTTTGCGATAAAGGAGATGGGGAAATGGACGATGGCGGACCTACGGCCAGTTATGTGATATTCTTTGTATTATTGCTGATTGAAATGATCTTTTACGGATTTGGGGCGGCAGCAAGGGAATTAAGCACCAAAGATCTCTCGGATCAGGTGCAGGAAGGGAACAAAAGAGCGGAAAAACTGTACAAAATTGCGGTAAACCCAGAACAATACATAAATACGGTCCAGTTGATCATTACGCTGATCAATCTGATCATGGGTGTGTCTTTTCTGCGGATGTTTTCTTTGGCGATGGAAAGGCTGCTGGAAGGAAGCGCAGGGGTGTATCTGGAAAACAGGATTGTTTTGACCACGCTTGCCTTTATCCTTTCAGGTGCACTGCTTTTGTATGTGCTGCTTGCCTTTGGCGTATTGATTCCGAAGCGTTTGGGGATCAGATATGCTTCGAAGATTGCTTATACCTGCATCAATCCGGTGTATTTTGTGGTAAAGCTGTTTTCACCGCTTACCGGGATCGTTTCCGTGACAGTCGCTTTGATACTCAGGCTGTTTGGCATTCACGAGAATGACAATCAGGAGGATGTTACGGAAGAAGAGATCATATCCATGGTAAATGAAGGGCATGAGCAGGGAGTCCTGCTTGCCACGGAAGCGGAAATGATCAACAATATTTTTGAATTTGGAGACAAGGAAGCCCATGATATCATGACCCACAGGAACAGCATCCTTGCTATTGACAAAAATATGACGCTGGCGGAAGCCCTGGATTATATGCTAAGCGAGAGTAAAAGCCGTTTCCCGGTCTTTGATGAAAACATTGACCATATCATTGGCATTCTCCATTACAGGGATGCTATGTGCGCCCAGAGGGATAAGTCGAATCTGCCCCTTTCGGTGGGAGAGATTGACGGGCTCATCCGGGATGCCATGTTTGTTCCTGAGACCAAAAATATTGATGTGTTGTTTAAGACTATGCAGCATACCAAGACCCAGATGGTGATCGTTGTGGGAGAATACGGGCAGACCTTAGGGTTACTGGCTATGGAAGACATCTTAGAAGAGATCGTGGGCGAGATCATGGACGAATATGATGAAGACGAAGCCCATATCAAAGAAACGGAAAATGCAGATGAGTATATAATAGAAGGTATCACACCTTTAGAGGAACTGGAGGAGAAATTTGATATTTCTTTCCGTGAGGACGAATTTGAGACATTAAATGGGTTTTTGATTTCCAAAATGGAAAAGATACCGGAAGAAGATGATGAAAACTTTTCAATAGAAGTGGAAGGATATCAATTTACGATTCTCCGTGTTGAAAACCGGATGATACAGAGTGTCCTTGTGACCAGGCTTTTGCCAAAGGTAAAAGCGGGTGACAGGGATGGGCTGACAGAAGAAAAAAATGATACTTATAAACCAGAATAAAGGAGAAGATCATGTCAGGACATTCAAAATTTGCAAATATCAAGCATAAAAAAGAGAAAAATGATGCGGCAAAAGGAAAAATATTTACCATTTTAGGAAGGGAGATCGCGGTAGCCGTAAAAGAAGGCGGGCCGGATCCGGCAAACAATTCCAAGCTTGCGCAGGTCATTGCCAAGGCTAAATCCAATAACATGCCCAATGATACCATTGAAAGAGGGATCAAAAAGGCTGCCGGTGATGCAGGCAATGTGAACTATAAGTACATAACATACGAAGGTTACGGGCCAAATGGGATTGCCATCATAGTGGACGCACTGACCGATAACCAGAACCGGACTGCCGCAAATGTGAAAAACGCTTTTTCCAAGGGGAATGGGAATGTAGGCACTCCGGGATGTGTGTCTTTTATGTTTGACAAAAAAGGCCAGATGATCATAGACAAAGAAGAATATGAAGGGGATGCGGATGAGCTGATGATGCTGGCTCTTGATGCCGGTGCGGAGGACTTTTCGGAGGAGGATGACAGCTTTGAGGTGCTGACAAGCCCGGATGATTTTGAAGCGGTGTTGAAAGCTCTTCAGGATGGGAATGTGCCCTTAGCTTCCGCGGAGATCACCATGATCCCTCAAAATTATGTGGAGCTTACGGATGAAGCGGCAGTAAAAAGTCTTCAGAAGATCTTGGACCTTCTGGATGAAGAGGACGATGTGCAGGCTGTTTATCATAACTGGGATGAATAAGGGAAAAGGAGTGGCACATGAGCAGAGAGTACGCAAAAGAAACCATATGTATCCAGTCCGGGTGGAAGCCGAAGAACGGAGAACCTCGTGTGCTGCCGATCTATCAGAGCACAACCTATAAATATGAAACTTCTGAGCAGATGGGGAAACTGTTTGATCTGGAAGAGTCAGGATACTTTTATACCAGACTGCAAAACCCTACCAATGATTTTGTGGCGCAGAAGATCTGCGAATTGGAGGGTGGCGCGGCGGCAATGCTCACATCTTCCGGCCAGGCTGCAAATTATTATGCAGTCTTTAATATCTGTGAAGCAGGGTCTCATGTGGTGTTATCCTCTACGGTATATGGAGGAACCTTTAATCTTTTGACGGTGACAATGAAGAAGATGGGGATTGCGTGCACTATCGTGGATCCGGATGCGCCGGCGGAAGAGCTAAGCAAGGCGTTTCAGGAAAATACCCGGTGTGTGTTTGCGGAAACCATCGCAAATCCTGCGCTGGTAGTCCTTGATATTGAAAAGTTTGCGAAAGCAGCTCATTCCCATCAGGTTCCTCTTATTGTGGACAATACCTTTGCAACGCCAATCAACTGTAATCCCTTTAAGTGGGGAGCGGATATCGTGACTCATTCCACCACCAAATATATGGATGGACATGCCATGAGCGTAGGCGGGGCGATCGTGGATTCAGGGAACTTTAACTGGAAAGCTCATGGGGATAAATTTCTGGGACTTTGCAGTCCGGACGAATCTTACCACGGGGTCACCTATGTGGATAAATTTGGCAAAGGGGCTTATATCACCAAGGCAACGGTGCAGCTGATGAGGGATTTAGGGTCGATCCAGTCGCCTCAAAACGCATTTCTTTTAAATGTTGGCCTGGAAACCCTGCCGCTTAGGATGGAGCGGCACTGTCAAAACGCACGGCAGGTTGCAGAATATCTGGAAGAGCATGAAAAAGTGGCCTGGGTGAATTATCCGGGGCTTCCCGGCAACAAGTATTATGCGCTTGCACAAAAGTACATGGGCGGGATGACCTGCGGTGTGATCTCTTTTGGGCTAAAGGGCGGCAGGGCGGCTGCGGAACGGATGATGGATCACCTTGAGCTGGCAGCGATCGTAACCCATGTGGCGGATGCAAGGACTTGCGTGCTCCACCCGGCAAGCCATACCCACAGGCAGATGACCGATGAACAGCTTGTGGAAGCCGGTGTTGCGCCGGATTTGATCCGGTTTTCCGTAGGGATTGAAAACGTGAAGGATATCATTGCGGATTTGGAGTATGCGTTAAGCTGTATATAAAAGGATTTAAGATGAAAAAAGGAACATACAGGCTGCTGATGGGATTGTGGATCCTGGCGTTGATCGTGACAAGGATAGTCTACTTTTCGTACAGCAGCCATAGTGTTGTAGATACATATGAATATTATGCCCATGCAATGATACAGCAGGACCGGGCTGCCCAGGATTTATCCGGGGATGGTGTATCCTCCGGGATGGCGTATGCCTATACCCGGAACTTATCCGGGGTTTTAGCCTTTTTAGGAAACCGGATGGAGGTTCTTGGGGGATATCAGCTTATTTTGCAGATCGTCTGGATGATCTTTATTTTCCTGGGGGCCGGTTTTATCTTTGGAAGAATGGCGCAGATGCTTACCGGAACTATTTTAGCGGCATCTCCCTGGATCTTGGAGACCATATTTGTAGTTTCGCCGGAAAACTATTTTATGCTTGTGTTTTCCATTCTTTTTTGGGGGCTGGGAGTATTTTGTGGGGGCACGAAAAAGAATGCCGGTGAAAAAAGTGTTTTATGGGCAGTTTGGCTGATCCTGGTCTGTCTTGGGATGGGAATGCTCTGCGTATGGAACTATTTAGGATGGCTTTTGGCGCCTGTGGCAATCTGTGTCCTGGTGAAAAATAAAGGACATTTTTTCTATGGCAGTATTCTGGCAGCCGGTTTTTTTTGCGGTATTCTGGCAACATTGCTTCGATATGCCAGATTGACCGGGCTTAGCCTGGGAGAGCAGTTTGCCTGGTGGACTGCCCCGTTAAAGGCGCTGCCTAAGCGGTGCCAGGATCTTTCGGTACAGATGGCGGCCTGGCTTTTATTTGCGGGGCTTGCGGGAGTGCTGGTGGCAATGATAACGGATCGTATCAATAAACGCAGGCTGAATCACCTTCCGGATGAAGGAGGAGAAGAAGCGCCTGATGAGGAAACAAAACAAGTGAGGGAAGTGAAAGAAGTGAAGACACCCGAAAAGGAGGAGGAACCGGTACAGTACGTCATTGCGGCAGATGGAAGGAAAGTTGCCTTGCTGGAAAATCCCCTGCCCCTTCCTAAAAAACATGAAAAAAGGAAGATGGATTTTAAATACCATGATGTTAACGGGAACATGCCGGAGCCGGTAAAAGAGCCCTTGCAGTCCGTTAAGGGATGGGTGGATCATGCGCCGGACGGAAGCGATTTCGATGACTTCGATATAAAGATTCTTGAAAACGATGATTTTGATGTATAAAAATCTGATATGGGAAAATACTAAAAAGGACTGCTTAACCGTAGTCTTTTTTTATTTGATTTATTTTGAAATGTAATCCGAAAGGGAGGCCATGATATGTCAGGGAAAAAGGTTGAAGAAGAAAAACATAGAAGTGAACGAATAGAAGAGACCGGGCAGGTTACCTTAGACAAAAACGGGAAATCCCGCAATATCCATCTGATCTCTGTAATCGGGGAAGTGGAAGGGCATGATAATCTGGGAACAAATTCCAAGACCACCAAGTATGAGCATATTCTGCCGGAGCTGGCCGCAATCGAGGACAGCTGTGAGATCGATGGTGTGTTGATCCTTTTAAATACCATGGGCGGGGATGTGGAAGCCGGGCTTGCCATTGCCGAGATGATCGCGTCTTTAAGTAAGCCTACCGTGTCGCTGGTGCTTGGAGGGAGTCATTCTATCGGAGTGCCGATTGCCGTAAGCACGGATTATTCTTTTATCGTACCTACGGGAACGATGGTGATCCATCCGGTGCGGATGAACGGGATGGTCATTGGCGTGCCCCAGACCTTTGATTATTTCAGGCAGATTCAGAACAGGATTACCGGATTTGTGTGCAGCCATTGCCAGATCAATAAGGCAAGATTTGAAGAGCTGATGATGGAGACCGGTGTGCTTACCAAAGACGTAGGAACCATACTGGTAGGGGAAGAAGCCGTTTCGGAGGGGATCATTAATGAGACCGGCGGGATCAGCCAGGCTATGAAAAAGCTCCATAGTATGATATCCAAGAAGAAAAAGTAGTGTTCCGGATTTGCACCGGCGGAAGGATGGTTACCCGGCGCAAATCCAGAATATAAAAATGAAAATCTTAAGGGTGACAAGATTTAAGGAAGATGCTATACTATATAAGATTATGTAGGTATTAGACAAAGTACTGAAGGGGTTTTTTGTATGGCACAGACCAGGAAAAGCAGTACAGGAAGAGGCACTTCTTCCAGTCGGAAAAAAAGTAATTCCAAAAGTAAAAGCAATCAAAAGACAAGTTCATCCCGCAATTATTCCAGAAAAAGCGAACCTATGGACACGGCAATCAGAAACGAAGTGTTTTTGATTGTCCTGTTTGCGGTGGCGGTGTTTTTATTTGTGTGCAATTTTGGTGTGGCGGGCGTGTTTGGCGATACATTAAGTGACATGATGTTTGGCATTTTCGGGCTGACTGCATATGTGATGCCCCTGGTGCTTTTTGTTATGATTGCTTTTGGAACGATTAACAGCGGGAGCTTTATTGCTTTTCGGAAGCTGGCATCCGGTGTGGTGCTTGCGCTATTGGTGGGCGTGGTGTGTGAGTTTTTTACTGGCGCGCCGGCACGGGCGGAAAGCTACCAGATTCAGGAAATTTATAAAAGCTGCAGTGAAAACCACAACGGAGGCGGCGTGATCGGCGGTTCCCTGGCTTATTGTCTGCACCATTTTTTAGGTATGGCAGGCTCGGTCCTTTTAATCTTGGTGGCTGTGATCATTTCCTTAGTGATCTTGACGGAGAAATCCTTTGTATCAGGTGTGAAATCCGGTGGGAAGAAGATGTACCAGCGTTCCAAGGAGGATGCCGCGTACCGGAGAGAACGGGCAAGGATCCGGCGGGAAGAAATGGAAGAAGAAAGGCAGCGCAGATTAGAAGAAAAGCGCCTCCGCCAGGAAGAGATTGAGAATGAAAAGATCCTACGCATGGACAAGAAGGTTTCCGGCGTGATGATTGATACTTCCCTGATGGATCGTGAAAGGGAAGAAAAAGTCAGGGATGATATCCATGAGATCAACTTGACGGATTTTGAAGAACAGGCAGCGTATGTTGACGAAGAAGCGCAGGAAAGCATTGATCAATTTGATCAGATCGTGATCCATACCGGAAATGATGAACTTTCGGAAATAGTTGTGCCTTATGAAGAGGAAGAATTTGAAAAAGCACAGGATGAGTGGATTGCACCTGTGGCGGATATGCGGGAAATACATAGTGATGTGCCCATAGGTTTGACGGAAAACACGTTTTCCATGGATGGGGAGGAAAAAGAGCCTGCCGTAAAAACGGCGCCAAGACAGATGATGGCGGCAGAACGTAAAAACACGGCAGAGGAAGGGACCGGAGCAGCCGAAGCAGACATTCAAAGCCCCATAAAGCCGGCGGCGCCAAAGAAATATCTTTTCCCACCGATCAGCAAATTGGTGAAGGGAAAAGGGAAAAACGGCGATTCGGCCAGGGAGCTTAAGGAAACGGCCCAAAGGCTGCAACAGACCCTGCAGACTTTTGGCGTCCGGGTGATGGTCACGGATATCAGCCAGGGGCCTGCGGTTACCCGGTTTGAACTGCAGCCGGAGCAGGGGGTTAAAGTCAGCAAGATTGTAGGGCTTTCGGATGATATTAAACTGAACCTGGCGGCAACGGATATCAGGATTGAGGCGCCTATCCCCGGAAAAGCGGCAGTTGGGATTGAGGTGCCGAATAAAGAAAACACCATGGTTGCCTTGCGTGATCTTTTGGAAAGCAAAGAATTTAAGGACTTCCCGTCCAATCTTGCGTTTGCGGTGGGAAAGGACATTGCCGGCAAGGTGGTGGTCTCGGATATTGCCAAGATGCCCCATATGCTGATTGCGGGAGCAACCGGTTCCGGTAAGTCGGTATGTATCAATACGTTGATCATGAGTATTTTGTATAAAGCCCGTCCGGATGATGTGAAGCTGATCATGGTGGATCCTAAGGTGGTAGAGCTCAGTGTCTACAATGGGATTCCCCATTTGTTGATCCCGGTGGTGACGGATCCCAAGAAGGCGTCAGCGGCTCTTCAGTGGGGGGTTGCGGAAATGACGGATCGTTACCAGAAGTTTGCGGATTTTAATGTCCGGGACTTAAAAGGTTATAACCAAAAAGTAGAAGCCATGCGTGATGGCGGGGATCCGGAAGCACCGGGGAAACTGCCCCAGATCGTCATTATCGTGGATGAGCTTGCGGATCTGATGATGGTATGCCCCGGCGAAGTGGAGGAATCCATCTGCCGTCTGGCGCAGCTGGCAAGAGCAGCCGGAATCCATCTGATCATAGCGACCCAAAGACCTTCCGTGGATGTCATCACGGGGCTTATCAAAGCAAATATGCCAAGCAGGATTGCTTTTAGCGTGTCAAGCGGTGTGGATTCCCGTACCATTCTTGACATGAACGGTGCGGAGAAGCTTCTGGGAAAAGGTGATATGCTGTTTTATCCTCAGGGCTATAATAAACCGGCCAGGGTCCAGGGGGCGTTTGTGTCGGATAAGGAAGTTTCGGACGTGGTCGAGTTTTTGAAAAATCAGACTTTAGGGAATATTTATGATACGGATATCCAGGATAAGATATCCACTTACGGGGCAGGCACCGGGGCAGGAGCCGCAGGAGCTTCCCAGGATGGTTCGGACAGGGATCAGTATTTTCTGGAAGCGGCCAAGTTTATCATTGAGAAGGATAAAGCATCCATCGGCATGCTGCAGCGTGTCTTTAAAATCGGATTTAACAGAGCGGCCAGAATCATGGATCAGCTAAGCGAAGCAGGCGTGGTCGGGGAAGAAGAAGGCACGAAGCCGCGGAAAGTGCTTATGAGCATGGAACAGTTGGAACAGTACATAGAGGAGTCCTTATAACAGGAGGTATGTGATGAAGACAGATATTCAAATTGCGCAGGAAGCGGTGCTTGACCCGATTACAAAAGTGGCGGCAAGCCTTCAGATCGGGGAAGATGACCTGGAACTTTACGGGAAATATAAAGCGAAGATATCCGACGGGTATCTGGAGCGGATGGGGGATCGTCCGGACGGGAAACTGATCCTGGTGACAGCCGTCAACCCAACCCCGGCAGGGGAGGGGAAGACCACCGTAAGCGTAGGTTTGGGACAGGCGCTTTCCAGGCTTGGGAAAAAGGCGGTGACGGTGTTAAGGGAGCCCTCTTTGGGTCCTTGCTTTGGCGTTAAGGGCGGCGCTGCCGGAGGGGGATATTCCCAGGTCGTGCCGATGGAAGATTTAAACCTTCACTTTACCGGGGATTTTCATGCCATAACCAGCGCAAATAATCTTCTGGCGGCTGTTTTGGATAACCATATCCAGCAGGGCAATGAGCTTGGCATTGACACAAGGAGCGTGGTCTGGAAACGCTGTCTGGATATGAATGACAGGGTCCTTCGGAATGTGGTAGTGGGCCTAGGGGCAAAAACCGACGGAACGGTAAGAGAAGATCATTTTGTGATTACCGTGGCATCGGAGATTATGGCAGTGCTCTGCCTTGCTTTGGATATGGCGGATTTAAAAGAGCGCTTAGGCAGGATCGTGGCTGCTTATAATTTCCAGGGCAAACCTGTGACGGCGGCAGATTTACATGCGGTAGGCGCTATGGCGGCGCTTTTAAAGGATGCCATGAAACCGAATCTGGTGCAGACACTTGAACATACGCCGGTACTGGTGCATGGCGGTCCTTTTGCGAACATTGCCCATGGATGTAACTCTCTCCGGGCTACAAAGGCGGCCTTAAAGATGGCGGATTACGTGGTTACGGAGGCAGGCTTTGGCGCAGACTTAGGGGCTGAAAAGTTTTTTGACATTAAATGCAGGATTGGGAATCTGAAACCGGATGCGGTGGTTTTGGTGGCTACCATCCGTGCGCTGAAATATAACGGCGGCGTTTTAAAAGAGGATCTTTCCAAGGAAAATTTGGAGGCTCTTGAAAAAGGTATTGCCAATCTGGAAAAGCATATAGAAAATCTTAAAAAATATAAGGTTCCGGTGGTCGTGACCTTAAACAGCTTTGTGGCGGATACGGAAAAAGAGGTTTCTTTTGTGGAAGGGTTCTGTAAGAAAATGGGCTGTGAATTTGCTCTTGCCAATGTCTGGGCCAAAGGCGGGGAAGGCGGAAAGCACCTGGCGGAACAGGTTCTTGCCACGTTAGAACAAAAAGACAGTGATTTTAGACCTTTATATGAAGATGAGATCAGCTTAAAAGAAAAGATAGAGACAGTGGCAAAAGAAGTATATGGGGCGAAGGATGTGGTCTATGCGGCAGCGGCGGCAAAGCAGCTTTCTCAGATAGAAGCCCTGGGATTTGGAAACCTGCCGGTATGCATTGCCAAAACCCAGTATTCTCTTTCTGACGATCCGGCGCTTCTTGGCAGGCCGGAAGGGTTTTCCATAACGGTCAGGGAGGCTTATGTCTCGGCGGGGGCAGGGTTTGTAGTGGTCTTGACCGGTGCGGTGATGACCATGCCCGGTTTACCGAAAAAGCCGGCGGCATACGGGATCGACGTAAATGAAGACGGTGTGATCACCGGGCTGTTTTAAGGAAAGGGAGAATGGATTATGGCAATGACCATTGACGGGAAAGCTATTTCCCAAAGGATCAAGGATGAATTAAAAGAGCAGGCAGCTGCGCTGAAAAAACAGGGAATAAAGATTACATTGGCGGTGATACAGGTAGGGAATGACCCGGCTTCCACCGTGTACGTAAGGAATAAAAAGAAAGGCTGCGAATACATAGGGATAGAATCACTCTCCTATGAGCTGCCGGAAGAGACCACCCAGCAGGAGCTTCTTTCTCTGATCGGGGAATTGAACCGGAAAGAAGACGTGAGCGGGATTTTAGTCCAGCTTCCCCTGCCGGCCCATATTGACGAGGATAAAGTGATCCGAGCCATTGACCCGAAAAAGGACGTGGACGGGTTCCATCCCCAGAGCGTGGGCGCATTGTGCATCGGGCAGCCGGGATTTGTGTCCTGTACCCCGGCAGGGATCATACAGTTATTAAAAAGAAGCAGTATTGAAATTGCGGGAAAAGAATGCGTAGTGCTTGGGCGGAGCAATATTGTAGGGAAGCCCATGGCTGTTTTGATGCTCCGTGAAAATGCCACGGTGACCATTGCCCATTCAAGGACCCGGGATTTAAAGGAAGTCACAAAAAGGGCGGATATTCTGATTGCGGCGGTAGGAAAGCCTAAGATGATCACGGCAGACTACGTGAAAGAAGGGGCGGTGGTCATTGATGTGGGAATCAATAGGGATGAAAACGGTAAGCTTTGCGGGGATGTGGATTTTGAATCAGTAGAGCCTTTGTGCAGCGCGATCACCCCGGTTCCGGGCGGAGTAGGACCCATGACGATAGCCATGCTCTTAAATAATTGTTTGGAATCCGTAAGGATGGACTGATGTTTCAGCCGGATAGATAGAGGTAAAGGAGGAAGTCAGGTATGGTCTGCCCGAGTTGCGGATGCGAAATGGCGGAAGGTCATTTGTACTGCGAAACATGCGGAAATGAAATACGGATTGTTCCGGACTTCGAGCCGGAGATTGAAAACAGCATATCAGAAGCTTTATCCACGGTTGTAGAAGAAATCGAAGAAAGCAGCCTGGAGGAAGCGGAAAAAAAGAAAGAAATTCCTGATGATGAAATTGTAACGGAGGTAAAGAAAGGAAGGCGGATACAGCCGGAAGACTTTTTTTTCAAAGATATCCCGGTTAAAGGCAGGCTTCCGGTTTTTTTGATCAGTCTGGTTCTTCTTGTGTTAGTTGCCGTGTTTGCGTTTGGCTTTTTTTACCGGAGAAATTCCGTTTCTTATCAGGTGGGCCAGGCAAAAAAGCTGGCAGAGGATAACCGTTATGAAGAAGCGGCAGTTTTTTTGGACCGGGCAAGGGAGCTTTCCCCGGAGGATATTGATATAGCGCTTTTGGAAGTAGGGTATCTTGGAGAAATCGATAACAAGGATCAGGCTCTTTCTATCTTGTTGGAACTGGTAGATCGGAGGTATCTGGAATACGGGGAGAAAGAAAGGGTCTTTGAACATATCATTGCAATTTACGGGGAAAAGGAGCAGTATGAGCAGATCAATGCACTATTGCTCTCTAGTGAGGACATAGAAATACAGCATCATTTTCAACAATATATGGCAATGGCACCGGAATTTGAGTATGAGCCGGGAACATATGAAGAAGTGGTTCCCTTAAGGATCAGCTCCAATACCAGCGGAAAGATCTATTATACAACAGACGGAAGCATGCCCGATGAACATAGCCAGATCTACACGGCACCGCTTCTTCTGGAAACAGGGGAATTTCAAATCTGCGCAGTTTTTGTTAATGATTACGGGATTAAAAGTGAGGTTGCCAGAAGCTGGTATATTATTAACCTGACAGTGCCGGATCCTCCGGAAGTGCCTATTTTAAGCGGGGATTATAAGCTTCCTGTCATGATTGAGGCAGCTGCCCCGGAAGAAGGAACGGTTTATTATACGGTGGATGGATCGGAGCCTACCATTAACAGCAACAAATATACGGAACCGATCCCTATGCCTCTTGGCAGGACAAATTTTAAGTTTATCACTGTATCAGAGCAAGGGGTTTCCAGTGAAGTCACCAGCCGCAGTTATGACCTTGAGCCGGAGACGGATGTGACGGTAAGTAAGGCAGTAGATAACGTGATGGAGTCGCTCTATAACAGGAAGGTATTGTCCGATATGCTGGGCCATTCTTATGAGATACAGGGGAAATATGTGTTTATTCCCCGGAATACTATTGTGGAAATTGAAGGTTTCGGTTATTATTATGTTTTGGATGAATATGAGGAAAGCGGAAACGGAAACCGTACGAAAACAGACAGACTTTACGCCGTGGAGGTTTATACGGGGGCACCGAACCGATTGACTTATGATGAAAACGGGAAAATGGGATTAATCTCTTTAAGGGAAATCCCTGGAGGGGATTGAAGAAAGGAATCAGCGATGTATAAGATTTTAGAGACGAAGGAACTTGCTGCCAATATTTTTTATATGTTGGTTGAAGCAAAACGAGTGGCAAAGGCATGTCAGCCGGGACAGTTTGTGATCGTAAGGGCGGATGAGGAAGGAGAACGCATTCCGCTTACGATTTGTGATTATGACAGGGAAAAAGGAACCGTGGCGATCGTATTTCAGATTGTGGGGGCAGGAACCCGGATGATGGCAGGATTAAAGGCGGGGGATGCTTTTCACGATTTTGTAGGCCCCCTTGGCTGTCCGTCTGAATTTGTGTCGGAGGATTTAGAGGAACTTAAAAAGAAAAAAATGCTGTTTGTAGCAGGGGGTGTGGGAACGGCGCCGGTCTACCCACAGGTGAAATGGCTTCATGAGCATGGAATTGCGGCGGATGTTATTGTGGGCGCAAAGACAAAGGAGCTTTTGATCTTAGAAGAAGAGATGGAAAAAACAGCAGGGAATTTGTATGTGACCACGGATGACGGTTCCTACGGGAGAAGCGGTATGGTGACGCAGACTATTTCGGACCTGGTAAGGGAAGGAAAGCATTATGATGTATGTGTTGCGATCGGACCTATGATCATGATGAAATTTGTCTGCAAATTAACGAAAGAACTGGAAATACCGACCATCGTCAGTTTAAATCCAATTATGGTGGACGGCACGGGCATGTGCGGGGCCTGCCGCGTGACGGTAGGCGGGAAGGTGAAATTTGCCTGCGTGGACGGTCCTGAATTTGATGGGCATTTGGTTGATTTTGATGAGGCAATGCGCCGCCAGCAGATTTATAAGACGGAAGAAGGAAGGGCGTTCCTTCGTGCAAAAGAAGGCGATACTCATCACGGCGGATGCGGCAATTGCGAGGAAAGGAGATAATTGTCAATGGATGTTTTAAAAAAAGTTCCGGTAAAAGAACAGGATGCGAAAGTAAGGGCGGCCAATTTTGAAGAGGTATGCCTTGGATATAGCAAGGAAGAGGCAATGGAAGAGGCACAAAGGTGCATCAACTGCAAAAATGCGCAGTGTATCAAGGGGTGTCCGGTGTCGATCAATATTCCGGGGTTTATCGAGAAGGTGAAAAGCGGGGATATGAAAGCGGCTTATCAGGTGATCAGCGAATCCTCTGCCCTTCCGGCGGTATGCGGGCGGGTATGCCCACAGGAAAGCCAGTGTGAAGGAAAATGTATCAGAGGAATTAAGGGAGAGCCGGTTTCTATCGGGAAGCTGGAGCGTTTTGTGGCGGACTGGGCCAGTGGGAAAGGGATCAAGCCCCAAGGGGCGGAAAAGAAAAACGGCAGGAAGGTTGCGGTCATAGGCTCCGGCCCGGCAGGGCTGACCTGTGCGGGAGACCTGGCTAAGATGGGATATGAGGTGACAATTTTTGAAGCCCTCCATGAGCCTGGCGGGGTGCTGGTATACGGAATCCCTGAGTTTCGTTTACCCAAAAGCGCCGTAGTGGCGAAAGAAATCGAAAATGTAAAAGCACTGGGAGTTACCATTGAAACCAATGTTGTGGTAGGCAAATCCGTTACGATTGACGAACTGATCAATGAGGAAGGGTTTGACGCTGTGTTTATCGGTTCCGGGGCAGGACTTCCCAAGTTTATGGGGATCCCTGGGGAACAGGCAAACGGTGTGTTCTCGGCGAATGAGTACCTGACCAGAAGCAATTTGATGAAAGCTTTTGATGAAAACTCCAATACCCCAATTACAAGGGGAAAAAAGGTTGCCGTGGTTGGCGGCGGAAACGTGGCGATGGATGCGGCTAGGACGGCGCTTCGGCTTGGTGCGGAAGTGCATATCGTATACCGCAGAAGCGAACAGGAGCTTCCGGCCCGTGTGGAGGAAGTCCACCATGCGAAGGAAGAGGGCATTATCTTTGATCTGCTTACCAATCCGGTGGAAATTTTGGAAGATGAAAAAGGCTGGGTGCGTGGCATCAAGTGCATTAAGATGGAACTTGGAGAACCTGACGAGTCCGGAAGAAGGCGTCCTGTGGAGGTTCCCGGTTCCGAGTTTGTTATTGATGCGGACACTGTGATCATGTCACTGGGAACTTCACCGAATCCGTTGATCTCATCTACCACGGAAGGACTTGAGGTGAATAAGTGGAAATGTATCGTGGCGGACGAAGAGTTTGGGAAAACCACCAAGGAAGGCGTTTATGCCGGTGGGGATGCAGTTACCGGTGCGGCTACCGTGATCCTGGCCATGGGTGCGGGAAGGGCAGGCGCAAAGGGGATTGACCAATACTTGAAAGAGAAGTTTTCTGATTGACCGGGATTCTAAGAAAATATTAATAATTCCTTTTCCACAATTTAAAATATCTGTTGTATAGTGGAAAAAAAGGAAAGGGATGAAAACGATGTTTCATGATGATGATTCTGATGATAAAAGTATGGACAGGGCAAAGCTGATCGTCAGCATTGTTCCGGTCATATTGATTATTATTATACTTGCGATCACGTTGATTATAAACGGGAGCAAAAAAGAAAAGGCAGGGGAAGATGACCTGCAGCAGAGCATTATGGATTATGCGGACGGAACTGTTCCGGCAGGGAGTGATTCGGTGCAGGCTGGCGAGACTGACGGTGAGGTTAAGCGTGAGCCTGTGGAGGCTAAAGAGGATGAGGGGCAGATGGAACAGGATGAAGATTCGCCAGAGACAGCAGCAAGCCCTGATCCCAGCCCCACGCCTTACAAGCAGGCTATGGATCCGAACCAGGTTGATTACAGCAAGGTGGAGTTTAACAAGGATGAACAGCTAAAGGAAATGATGACCTATTGGGCTGACAATAACCAGAAAGCCCTTGACGACCTGGCGAACCTGGACCGTTTTAAAGCTATGTCATGGAAGCTTAAGGGAACCAAGGATTGTTATTATTATGGAGATAAAAACGGGGCAGGCCAGCCGGAAGGCATGGGGATTGCCGTTTACACGGACAACCAGTATTATTACGGGGAATGGAAAAACGGTGTCAGGAGTGGAAAAGGAACCTGGATCCATTACCACATTCATGGCACGGAAAATAAAAATGATGTTTTCCTGTATCACCAGTATACCGGTTCCTGGGCAAATGACCTGCCGGACGGGGAAGGCTCCGAGCATTATGATTTTGAAATGTCTCTTTTGAAGGAGCATAATGTTTATTATGGGAATCTGATCGGCAGCTATGCAGGCGGACTGGTCAACGGCGATTTCTACCTTACCACGCTGGATTATAAGCAGGAGATGAAGGAGTGGAACGGGAAAGCGGACCATGGTTCCTGGATATATCAAAATGATAATAAAGATAAGTCGGGCAGGAAACCGGCTCTAGTATCTACCGTTGACCCGGATAATTATGTCTGGCTGTCATCAAAAGAAAATAAAGATATCGGTGTCCGCTGCCTGATCTCGAAACAAAAAAATTAGTGGAAACCTATGCCAATCCGTAGTAAAATAAAAGTTGGGGTACGAAGGAGGTAGGGATATGGCATGGTGTCCGAACTGTAAATGTGAATATGTGGAAGGAATCAAGGTCTGCGCAGACTGCGGCTGTGAGCTTGTCGAGGAATTGCCGGATGAGAAAAGGCAGGCAGTCCTTCCGGAACTGCAGGAATATTTTCCCGAAGAGGACGGGGAGTCGGCAGATAGGGAAGACATGGCAGAAGATTGGCAGGAAGAAGACGAAAGTGTATCTGAGCCTGAATCCTCCTATCGGCATTTTTACGTAAATAACGAAGAAAAGGCGGAAGATAACAAGACGTCGGCGTATACGCTTTTGACAGTGGGAAGTCTGGGATTTTTGGTGATCATACTGATTTTCTTTGACGTGATACATATTTATATGTCACTTACAAATAAGTACATTGTCACTGGTGTCATGGGTGTCTTGTTTCTCCTTTTTATCGTTATGGGAGTGGTGTCTTTAAAAAATTCACGGACCTTGTTTAAAAAGGCATCAAAGGAAAATAATCTTACCACTGAGATTAAAAAATGGTGTGTAAATAATTTAAAGATGCAGGAGATCGATAAGGAATTAGAACTTGGGGAACAGCCAGAAGAACTTAAGTATTTCCAGCGTACATCTTATATGCGTGCCATTGTGGGAAGGCAGTTTGTGAACTTGGATGAGGGATATCTGGACAGGCTGATCGATGAGGTTTATCCTGAAATATTTGAAGACGGGGTTTTAGAGTGAAGATCACAATTATCTGTGTGGGAAAAATAAAAGAAGATTTTTACAGGAAGGCAGTTTCTGAATACGAAAAGCGGCTATCAAGGTATTGCAGGCTGGAGATCATAGAGGTGGAGGACGAGAAAACCCCTGACCGGGCAAGTCCAGCCCTTGAGGAGCAGATCAAGGAAAAAGAAGCAGTCAGGATTTCAAGGCATCTGAAAGAAGATGCCTATATTTTTACCCTGGAAATAAATGGGGAAAGCCCGGATTCGGTTTCCTTTGCAAGACAGATAGAGGGTCTGGGCGTAAGGGGAGTAAGCCATATTCAGTTTGTGATCGGCGGGTCTTTGGGGCTGCATAAAAGTGTTTCAAAAGCGGCAGATAAAGCGGTCAGCTTTTCTGATATGACGTTCCCGCACCAGCTTATGCGGGTGATCCTGCTTGAGCAGATTTACAGGGGATACCGGATTATTTCAGGAGAACCGTATCACAAATGAGGGCGGAATTTAACTATGTGATAGTACATAGATGGACGGACTGACGGACAGTCGCAGCCGGTAGGTCTAGGAATGCTTTTTCGCTCATATAGTATGATATGATGAAAAAGAGCAGAGCAAGGGATGGCTGGGCCATTACCAGAAAAGAAAGAGAAGCTAAAAAGACCATATCGAACCGGGAATTGATGGTGGAATCCTTAAAGCTCCCTAAGGATTCCATGTTAGGGGCATCAATCGTGACCCTTACGGGCAATACGGATGCCTTTGTAGAAAACTATAAGGGGATCATTGAATATACCAGTGAAGTGATCCTGCTGCAGGGAAAACATTGTAAGATACAGATATGCGGGAAGCGGCTGAATATTGTATATTACACAAATGAAGACATGAAGATTAATGGATGGATTGAAAAAATCTGCTATATGTGAGGTGTAATATGTTACAGTTGATCCGGTATCTGCAAGGGTATCTTGCCATTAAGGTAGTGGGTTTTTCCCCGGAAAGATTTATGAACCTTTGCAGCAATCATCATTTGTTCCTCTGGGATATTGTCAATCATGGCGATTATTATACAATGAATATCAGCCTGAAAAATTTCTATAAGCTAAAGGGGTTTACAAGGAAAACAGGAACAAGGGTGGTCATAACGCAGCGTTATGGACTACCCTTTCTTTCCGTAAGGATGTGGCGGAGGAAAATATTTATTGCAGGCCTTGTGGGAAGTCTTTTATTTTGGCTGTGGATGGCAGGTTTTATCTGGGCGGTGGAAGTGGAGGGAAATTTTTTTATCACCACGGATATGTTTCAGGACTTTCTGGTTGAAAACGGGATCCGGACAGGGATGAACAAAAAGGAAGTTGATATTGAAAAACTGGAAGAAGCGATCCGGACAAAATTTGACATCGTCACATGGACTTCCGCCAAAATCGAAGGAACGAAGCTGCTGATCCAGGTAAGGGAAAACGATCTGATACAGATGGAAGCAGGAAACGCGGACGCAGCGGAAACAGAACAGGGTATGGACTTAACGGCCAATAAGGATGGCGTGGTGGTCAGTATGGTTACAAGGAGCGGCGTGCCGCTGGTACACATAGGAGATGAAGTAAAGAAAGGAGATATTCTGGTAGAGGGGGCCGTGCCGATCTATCAGGATGACGGTACGGTAAAGCGGTACGAATATTGCGTTGCGGATGCGGATATTATGCTCCAGTGTGTTTATTCGCTGAAAGAAGAAATTATGGAAAAGCATGAAGAAAAACATTTTACAGGGAAAGAAAAAAAGCAGTTTTTCATTATTTTTGGCACTAAGGAAATCAAGATGCCCCTTTTGGGGAAGAAATTTGACCAATGTGACATGATCGAGGAAAAAAAACAGCTGAAAATATTCAGGAATTATTACCTGCCTGTGTATATAGGGAGCAATCAGTACAGAGAATACAAGGTGGAAGAACAGATTTATACGAAAGAGCAGGTGAAAGTGCTGTTTGAAGAAAAATTACAAAAATTTATTGAAACTTTACAGGAAAAAGGGGTACAAATTGTAGAAAAAAATGTTACAATAAAAAAGGCTTCAGGCAAGTGGAAAATGAATGCGGATTTTTTAGCCCAGGAGTTGACCGGGCAAAATACTAAAACGGGGATTATGCAGATTGAAATACCGCAGCAGGAAGAAGTACCGGAAGAGGACGGTACTTAAAGGAAGCAGTCAGGAGTTGTACATGGAAATTATTTCTGAAATTATCAGTGTTCCGGTAAAAGACCAGCAAAATGTATTTGGTCAGTTTGACGGTCATCTAAAGAGGCTGGAAAGGCAGCTTCATGTGGATATCGTAGACCGGAACGGGGAAGTGAAGATCAGTGGAGATGCCCCTTTTGTAAAAAAAGCAAAAGCAGTGCTGCAGGAGCTGGCAGAATTATCAATGAGAGGAAATGTAATCCAGGAACAAAATGTGGATTATGCAATTGCTATGAGTATGGAAGAAAATCAGGAAGTATTGTTGGAAATAGATAAGGAGCTTATTTGTCATACGGTCACCGGAAAGCCGATCAAGCCTAAAACGCTGGGGCAGAAGGAGTATGTGGATGCCATCAGGGGCAATATGGTGGTTTTTGGTCTGGGACCTGCGGGAACGGGGAAAACGTATCTTGCCATGGCTATGGCGATCACAGCGTTTAAGAATCAGGAAGTGGAGCGGATCATTTTGACCCGTCCTGCCATTGAGGCAGGGGAAAAGCTTGGATTTTTGCCGGGAGATCTTCAAAGCAAGGTGGATCCGTACCTTCGGCCGTTATATGATGCCCTATACCAGATCATGGGGGCGGAATCCTTTGCCAGAAACATGGAAAAGGGCGCAATCGAGGTGGCGCCTCTTGCCTATATGAGGGGAAGGACCTTGGATAATGCGTATATTATCCTTGATGAAGCCCAGAACACCACCCCCGCCCAGATGAAAATGTTCCTTACAAGGATAGGATTTGGATCAAAGGTTGTGGTCACCGGTGATGCCTCCCAAAAGGATCTTGCTCCGGGTACGCAGTCAGGGCTGGATGTGGCAGTCAGAGTGTTAAAAGGGATTGAAGGGATCGCACTTTGTAATTTGTCAAGTAAAGATGTGGTCAGGCATCCTTTAGTTCAAAAAATTGTACAGGCATATGAAAAATACGAATCAAAAGAACAAAGCAGTGAGAGGCGGAAGGTCAGAAATGCAGGATATGGAAAAAGACGTTGAGGAAAAAAGCAGTGCAATTAATATAGATGTGGCGATGAGAAAGCTTCAGGAAGTCATTTTGTTTCTTATGACAGGGGCGGCAACCGGTCTTGCGGCATGGCTGTACGGAAAAACCGTGATTGAAATAACCGGGGTTGTGGTTTTGGCGCTTCTCGGGGTCAGCGGGGTGATTTTTGCAATTGAGCAGAGTCAGGAGGCGGATTCCTTTTTATTTGATAATAAAGAGCATTTGGGCAGATTTTTAGTCTTATATCTTTTAGCGCTTGCGGGAAGTTTGGTATTTCCTCTTCTGCCCGCAGGGGGATGGCCTTATCTTGCGGCGTTTATCGGGCTGATGCTTTTTTCCAACCAGATAGTGGGTTTGAGTTCGGCTGCGGTTTTGCTGCTTGTCACATGTCTTCTCTATACGGGGAATAACGGAAATATTGCTTTTTATGTATACTTTGTGGGCGGCCTGGCAGGGATTGTGGTATTTTCCTATCTGAATGTCAGCTTTAAGGTGGGGCTTCCGATTCTGGTCTCTTTGATGGTGCAGATGGTCTGTCTGGCCGTGCAGGAAGTCTTGCTGGTCAATGAGCAGCTTAAGCTTCAATTATTTCTGATTCCGGCGCTTAATCTGCTGGTGAGCCTGATTTTACTTTTAATTTTGTTAAAATATTTCAGCTTTTCCATTATCTATAAAAACCGTGATCTGTTTATGGATATTAATGATCCGGAATGTCCGCTTTTGGTGGAATTAAAAAATGCTTCAAAAGAAGAATACTATCATGCGGTACATACAGCTTATTTGTGCGACAGGATTGCCAAGAGGTTAAAGCTGGATGACGCTATGGTGAAAGCCTGTGGATATTACCACAGGATCGGTATTATCAAAGGAGAGGTTAATTGGGAAAACACCCAGTTTATTTTAGAGGAAAACAGGTTTCCGCAACAAGTCAAGGATGTGCTCAGGGAATATCTGGACAGTGCGGAGCAGATGGTCTCCAAAGAAACGATCATCCTTCTTTTTTCGGATACGGTGATCACTTCTATCAGTTATTTATTTTCCAAAGATCCGCAGATAGAGATTGATTATCCGAAGATCATAAACGGGATCTTCAAAAAAAGGGTGGAAAGCGGCATGATCGATCAGAGCAATCTGACCTTTGGGGAATTTCAGGAAATGAAAAAGATTTTGTTGGAGGAACGGTTATATTATGACTTCTTACGTTGAAAATGAAACCTCCATAACGTTTGATTTTGATATCAAAGAAGTTCTGGATCAGGTTATGGAGCAGGTACTTGCGATGGAAGACTGTCCTTATGAGGCGCAGGTGAACCTGCTGATTACGGATGATGATGGAATCCGTGGTTTTAACCGGGAATACAGGCAGATTGACGCGCCTACTGATGTTCTTTCTTTTCCGATGCTTTCGTTTGAACAGGAAGGGGATTTTTCTGAGGCAGAGGAACAGGAGGCAGACTGTTTTGACCCGGAAAGCGGCGAATTATTGTTGGGCGATATTATTGTTTCAGCATCTAAGGTGTATGAACAGGCGTTAAAATACGGCCATTCTGAAAAAAGGGAATTTGCTTTCCTTGTGGCGCACAGCATGCTGCATCTTTGCGGGTATGACCATATGGAGGAAGAAGCGGCAAAAGAAATGGAAACAAAACAGGAGCAGGTGTTAAATACACTTGGAATCACAAGAGATATTTAAAGGATACGGGGGTATCTATGGGGAAAGTGCGTGAACGAAAAACTTCTTCAAGAAGAGATACGGTGATGATCATTTCAGGAATCAGCATGATCGGTATGCTGGTCTTCAGGCTGGTTCTGGGAAAATTAATTGGCGATATAGGTATTGCATGTTTTGGAATAGCATATGAGATTTATTTTGTGATAGCAGGTGCGGTTTCTTATGGATTGTCCGAGGCGGTTTCTTCCCTTGTCAGATACCGGGTAAGGAGAGGGCAGTACAAAAATGCACAAAAAGTATTAGGGGGTGCGGTGCTTGCCGGCTGTGTGCTAGGTGCGGTTATAGGGGCTGTCATCTTATTGTGGGCGCATACGATCGCAGGCCGTGTTTTTGGTGTTCCGCTATCAGGACAGGCGGTCTTTATGATTGCGCCGGCAATTATTTTTTTGATTTTAACGGGAATATTAAGAGGCTATTTTCAGGGGAACGGGGCCAGGGTACCTGTCATGCATTCCCAGATCCTGCAGGTGTTTTTCTTTTTTGCAGGAGGGATGGCAGGGGTGGTTCCTTTCCGTAATTACGGGACAAAGGTTTCTGCTCTTTTGCAGAATCCGGATTATGCCAATGCCTATGGGGCCATGGGGGCCTGCATAGGGATCCTTTGTGCTTCCATCCTTTGTCTGCTGCATTTACTTATTATTTATATTCTTTTCAGGCACGGCATTCATGATCAGCTTGGCAGGGAGCCGCAAAAAAGTCAGGATGGCATGTTTTATGTGTTACGTATGGTATTGGGAACAGGGGGGATCTATGCCTTATACTGTTTCTTTTCCAATGGCTGGCTTTTAGTTGATGCGGCAGTCATGTTCCGGGCAGGCAGGGATGCGGAAGGGCTCATCGGGCAATGGGGAGCATATTATGGGAAAGTGATGGCCCTTATTGGAATTGCGGCAAATGTCATCAGTATGATATGTCTGTATCCGATTCGGCGTATCGTTGTTTTGTGGGAGCGGGATGAGGATCGTCTGGCAAGGGAAAAGCTGGGGATTTTAATCCATCAGTGTGCGGCGATTGCCATACCGGCAGCTATTTTCCTTGCAGTACTTGCAGAAAATCTGCTGGATATGATCTATGGCGGTGATAACAGCCAGTCGGCTTTGTGGATACAGGCAGGATGTGTTACCATAGTCTTGTTTGTCTTTACCAATATTTTTATGGAGATTTTATTAAGGTCAAGAAAGCTGCTCTTTGTGGCGGGAATAACGGCTGGTGGGTTTGTCCTGCAGCTTGGCGTCATGTTTCTTCTTGTCCGCACAGATATGGAGGTTATGGGGCTTATCGTCAGCAGTATTGTTTATTATCTGGCTATAGCGGGCTGCAGCTTCTTTCTTGTGGCAAGAAGGATCCGGTACAGGCAGGAATGGATAAGGACGTTTGCGGTCACAGCCGTTGCGGCTGCCATAGCGGGGATCCTGGCAATGGTTTTAAACAAAGTGGCAGGACCGCTAGGGGCTTTGATATCCATGCTGATTTCGCTGGCGGCTGCCATAGCGGTTTATCTGGTGATCTTGATCTTTCTTCGGGCTTTTCGTAATGAGGAATTAGATGAGATGGCAGGCGGTTTTCTTTTTAAGAAACTTGCCCGGCTGTTCCGCATGTGACAGAAGTATACTTTTGGGTATTTTGGCTGATACTGTTTATAAAAAATAGTAAGAGAGGTTACTATGAAATTTGTAAAACGGATCAGCCTGTTTTTTATTTATCCGCTAAGTATGTTCAGCCTGGGATTTGCAGCGAATATGGCAATCATGGAATTTTTTTATCCGGGGGATGAAAAAACAGTTATTATGCCGGAGGAACCGGAAGTTGAGGTAAAAGAGCAGATTCAGGTATCAGTCAGTGATGAGCCGGTGGTGACGGCGGATACACAGTATATCGTGCAGGAATATGATATGGGGGATACGACCGTACAGGAAAATGAGGTGAAGGCGCCGGATAAGTTTATTGGTCTTGACAGAGAAAGGTTAGCGGAGGAGATCAATAATTACAATCAAAATCCTTCCCTGACGGATCTTGAAAAAGGTTTCCGCTATATGGAGCTTGTTTCTTTTTCAGACAAAAAGGTTGTGGTAAAGAAAAGTTATGAGCTGCCAAAGGAAGATAAAGGCTTTTTTTTGATGAATGAAAATCACTATGTGGTCGTGTATGATCAGAGCCTGTCGGAGGTTTATATGAATACTGACATTTTGGTGGAGGATTTATCCGCGGAACTGCAGGAGGAGATCATACAAATGAAATACGTGGAGAATGAAAAAGAACTATTCAATTTTCTGGAATCCTATTCCAGTTAGGAAGAAAGTGCAGGAGAGAGAATGCAATGGGTAAACATGTCAAAATTGCAGTGATTGGGGCAGGGGCATCAGGTATGATGGCTGCCATTGCCGCAGCCGGGAGGGGCGCTGAGGTAACGCTTTTTGAGAAAAACGACAGAATCGGGAAAAAGATCCTGGCTACCGGGAACGGTAAGTGCAATTTAAGTAATTTAAACTGTGTGGCAGAAAGCTATTATTGTTCTGATAAAGAAAAGCTTCAAAGGATGCTCGATGTTTTTTCACCCTGGGATACGATTTCTTTTTTTGAAAGTATGGGATTGATGATCAAGGATAAGGATGGAAGTTTATATCCTTATTCTGAGCAGGCGTCGGCGGTTTTGGATGTTCTGCGGATGGAGCTTGCCGAAAAGAAAGTTACGGTAATACCTGAAAGCGAAATCAATTTTGCGGAGTTTCGGAAAGAAAAATCCGCTTTTGGTCTGAGAGATAAAAACGGTAAAACCGTTTTTTTTCAAAAACTGATCATTGCGGGAGGAAGTCCGGCATCAATGCCAAAGGGAGGTAAAAGCGCTTATCATTTGGCAAAGCTCTTTGGACATCATGTAAAGGAGCTTGTTCCCGGACTGGTGCAGCTTAAATCTGACGAGGGATTTTGTAAGGCCCTTGCTGGAGTCAGATGCGGAGCCAAAATAAATCTGATAGCGGACGGGAATGTGGCGGCATCGGAGGAAGGCGAGGTGCAGTTTACGGACTATGGGGTTTCAGGGATTCCGGTATTCCAGTTCAGCAGGCAGGCGGCATATGCAATGGCAAAAAAAGAAAATGTAAGTGTAGTTCTTGACTTTTTTCCGGAACAGGATGTGGATGCTTTCCGTTTTTTTTGTAAACTAAGGTATGAGGCACATAAAAACCGGACATTGGAAGAATTTTTGACCGGAACACTAAATAAGAAGATCAATATGGTCCTTATCAAGAGAAACGGTTATAAGCCCGGAATGAAAGCCGCTGATATCGGGTGTGATAAAATCCTGCAGCTTATGGATCAGTGTAAAAGCTTTTCTTTACATATAAGCGGAGTAAACCCCATAGAACATGCACAGGTTTGTGCGGGAGGGGTTGATTTTGGAGAAATTAATGACCGGATGGAATCCAGGCTGTTTCCCGGATTATATTTTGCCGGAGAAATGGTGGACGTGGATGGCTGCTGCGGAGGATACAATCTCCAATGGGCCTGGACAAGTGGCTATATTGCGGGGGTGAATGCGTCAAATGCTTAGGATTAATCAATTACAGCTTCCTGTGGGACATTCCCGGGAGGATCTGACTGCCAAAGTTAAAAAGATTTTACGGACAGACAAAACACCTGATATTTTTGTTGTGCGGCGTTCCGTTGATGCCAGGAAAAAGCCGGATCTTTATTTTAACTATATTTTAAATGTGAAAGTGGACCGGCAAAAAGAAGTATATAAGAGATGTGACCGGAAGCAGGTGCAGGTTTTTGAGGAGCGGCCTTATCGTTTTCCGGTGAAAGGTTATCAGGGCAAAGTCCGTCCGGTGGTCATCGGAAGCGGGCCGGCAGGATTGTTTTGTGCCCTGATGCTTGCAAAGGCGGGATTTCATCCGCTATTGCTTGAACGGGGCAGGCCGGTCAGGGAGCGGCTGCGGGATGTGGAAAATTTTTGGGAGAAAGGGAAGCTTGCCCCGGAATCTAATGTACAGTTCGGGGAGGGCGGTGCCGGAACTTTTTCTGACGGGAAATTAAATACCCTGGTGAAGGATACATATGGGCGGAACAGGGAAGTACTCCGCATTTTTGTAAAAGCCGGGGCTCCGGAAGAGATTTTATATGACCATAAGCCCCACATGGGAACCGATATCTTGTGCAATGTGGTCGAAAATCTGCGCCATGCCATCGAAGACGCAGGGGGGTGTATCCGGTTTGGGGCGAAGGTTTCGGATCTTCAAATAAAGGATGGGCAGATAAAGGGCGTGGTATTAGATGGCGGAGAAGAGATAGGGGCTTCTTATGTGGTACTTGCGCCAGGACATAGCGCCAGAGATACCTTTGCCATGCTTAAGGAAAGAAACATTCGGATGGAGGCCAAGCCTTTTGCGGTGGGGATGCGGGTGGAGCATCCGCAAAGACTGATTGATCAGGCGCAATACGGATTAGAGCGGCATCCGGTTTTAGGAAGCGCATCCTATAAAGTAACCGCAAAATCAGGGGGGAGGGGCGTATATTCGTTTTGCATGTGCCCGGGAGGATTTGTGGTCAATGCGTCCTCTGAAGCAGGCCGCCTTGCGATCAATGGGATGAGCTATAGCAAACGGGATGGACAAAATGCCAACAGTGCCATTATCGTGTCTGTTTCTCCAGAGGACTTTGAAGACGGCGGACCGTTAGCGGGCGTGGAATTTCAGAGAAAGCTTGAGGAAAAGGCTTACCGGCTTGCAAAAGGGAAAATTCCGGTGGAACGGTACAAGGATTATAAAGATGCCGTTTTGGGAAGCAGTGCGCCAGGAGATGGCAAAGAGCAGGGGAAGATTCCGGACGGGTTTGCTCCCTGTATCAAGGGGACATGGGAATATGCAGCGGTCCACCAGATCTTACCCCAGGAACTCCGGGCGGCTTTTGTAGAAGGAATGGAACATTTCGGCAGGGTGATCCCAGGCTTTAACGACGGGAACGCACTGGTGGAGGGAATCGAAAGCAGGACCTCGTCACCGGTACGGATCTTACGGAATGAGAAATTGCAGTCATCCGTGAAGGGGCTGTACCCTTGCGGGGAAGGAGCCGGGTATGCGGGCGGAATCACGTCGGCGGCGATGGACGGCATTCAGGTGGCGGAGATGGTGGCAAAGCATATTCTGGAAGCGGAAAAGAAATAGCAAAGGAGGGCCGTCTATGGAAGAAAAAGGGTATATCAGGAAACAGGGTATCAGAAGCAGGTATCTTGGGCTTCGCAATAACCTTTCTGCCGGCGAGCGTAAACAGAAAAGCCAGGAAATCTGGGAACATGTAAAGGGTGACCCCAAATACCAGGCTGCCCGGGAAGTCCTTGTCTATATGGATTACCGCAGCGAGGTCATGACCACCGGGCTTGTGGAAGAGCTTTTGGCGGACACTTCCAAAAAAGTGTTTGCGCCGAAGGTAGAAGGGATGCATATCAGATTTTATGAGATTAAATCTTTGGATGAGTTAAAAAAGGGATATCAGGGAATCCGAGAGCCGGAAGAAAACCCGGAAAAGCGCTTTACCCCTGATATGGCAGCAAGGCTGGAGGCGGTGGTTTTGGTACCCGGTGCGGCATTTGACAGGCAAAGAGGGAGGATAGGATACGGAAAGGGATTCTATGACCGTTTTTTCTCGGATTATGGGGAAGTTTATGGGATAGCGCTTTCTTTTTCCTGCCAGATTGCCAAGGAAATACCAATGGAGCCCCATGACAGGCGGCCGGATATCATAGTCACGGAAAACGGGATTATCCGATAGAAAGGAATGATGAATATGAATATGTTACAGGAATTAGGACAACATGCTAAAAGCGCAAAATATGAATTACAGAAACTAAGTACACAGGAAAAGAACAAAGCGTTATTAGCGGTGGCAGACGCCCTGGTTTTGGAAAGCGGGCGGATCATAGAGCAGAACGCCATAGATTTAAAAAATGGGGAAGAAAAAGGGATGCATCCGGGGCTTTTGGACAGACTGCGGCTTGATGAAAGCAGGATAAAAGGGATGGCGGAAGGGCTTCGTCAGGTTGTAAACCTTCCGGACCCGGTGGGGGAAGTGTTAGAGACCTATACACGTCTTAACGGGCTTAGTATCCAAAAAAGGCGTGTGCCGATCGGCGTGATTGGTATCATTTATGAGTCCAGGCCCAATGTCACTGCAGACGCATTCGGACTTTGCTTTAAAAGCGGGAATGCGGTGATCTTAAAGGGCGGAAGTGATGCCATTCATTCCAATATGGCGATCACCTCGGTGATCAGGGAGGCTCTTTTGAAAGAGGGAATCACGGCGGATGCCATTTTGCTGATCGAATCCACTGACAGGAGCGTAGTCCAGGAGTTTATGAGGCTTAGGGAATATGTGGATTTGCTGATTCCAAGGGGCGGCGCCGGGCTTATTAAAAGCGTGGTGGAAGGAAGCACCATCCCGGTGATCGAGACAGGAACGGGGAACTGTCATATTTATGTAGATGAATTTGCGGATCCGGAAAAGGCGGTTCCCATCATTATTAATGCCAAGACACAGCGTATTGGCGTATGTAACGCCTGTGAGTCACTGGTGATCCATGAGGCAGCCGCCGCCAGGCTTTTGCCGGCACTTTCCGATGCCCTTAAGGAACATGGTGTGGAAATCCGTGGAGATCATAAGGTACAGGAAATGATCGATTGTGTGCCGGCGGCGGAAGAAGATTACGGGAGGGAATATCTGGATTATATCATCTCTATGAAGACCGTGTCGTCCATTGAGGAAGCAATTGCGCATATCAATAAATACAATACAAAGCATTCCGAAGCGATCATAACGGAAAATACGGAAAATGCGCAGAAGTTTTTACACGAAGTGGATGCAGCCTGCGTCTATGTGAATGCTTCCACCAGATTTACGGACGGGTTTGAATTTGGGTTTGGGGCGGAGATCGGGATCAGCACCCAAAAGCTCCATGCCAGAGGGCCTATGGGGCTTAAGGAGCTGACATCCTATAAGTATGTCATTACAGGAAACGGGCAGATACGGCCTTAAAGTGACCGGTCATGCTTCTATGGTTACCTCTTACGCAAAAGCTATTTACACTTTCTTATTATTCGATATACTTAAGCCATAAAGAAGCGAAAGGCAATTGAGGGAACGTTATGAGGGTGAAGATAGAAATTGAGGAAGGTCTTATAGAAAATGAAGTTATCATCCGATGCGGCTGTCTGGATGATGAGATCATCAGTCTGCAGAATGCCATTTCGAAGCAAAATAACGGAAAGCAGTGCCTTGCGCTTTGTGACGGGGGAACAGATTACTACATCCCTATGAATGAAATTTATTTTTTTGAGACGGAAGGACGGGAGATCCGGGCCCACACTGCGGACAAAATATTTGCCTGTGCTTATAAGCTTTATGAACTGGAAGAATTGCTGCCGGGATGTTTTATGAGGATATCCAAATCTTCCATTGTGAACATGGAATATGTTTATTCCATCACCAGGAACCTGACTGCTTCCAGTGTGGTGGAATTTATCGGAAGCAAAAAGCGGGTGCTGGTAAGCAGGGCATATTACAAGGCATTTGTGGAACGGCTCCGCGAGCGGAAGCTGGGATGTAAGGATTCTCATTGAGGTAGTGAGTGGAAGGAGAAAGAAACATGGGTAGGAGTCAGGTAAAAAAGGTTTTCTGGGGCGTTTTGTTCCTGCTTGGGGCATTGGCTTTATTGCTTGGAAAATCAGGGTATTTGGAAGGGTTTGGGTTTTGGACTGTATTCTTTTCCATTATCCTTGCAGGGGTTTTGATAGACGGTATCCTGCGGGTGTCTTTTGGGGAAATACTATTTCCGCTGGCAGGGCTTATCATCATTCATGACGAACTTTTGCATATGGAGGCTATCACGCCCTGGCCAGTGCTGGGAGCAGCTTTACTGGGAACCATCGGGCTGCATATCATTTTTCCCAGGCGGGGGAAATGGAAAAAAATTGGCGATTATGCTTCGGAAGGAACCTGCCAGTACGGGGTGGAAGATGGTGAAAGATTGAGTGGGGATAAAATCCGCTACGAGGTCAGCTTTGGCAGCGCCATAAAATATGTTTCCGGAAAAGACGTGAGCCAGGTTTTCCTGGAAAGCTCATTTGGAAGTCTGGAAGTGTACTTTAATGATGCGGAGCTGAAAGACCATGAGGTAAAGGTGTGTGTGGATTGTTCTTTTGGCAATATGGAACTTTATGTGCCGGCAGAGTGGAATCTGGTGATCAATGTGGATAATTCCTTTGGCGGTGTGGAGGAGTCAGGGCACGGGAACCCTAATGGGGAAAATACCCTTTATGTGTCGGGAGAGGTATCCTTTGGACATATGATCATCCATCATATCTAAAGCCGGATTTATAAAATTAAGGAAGCAGTTTTAACGTGCGGAGCCTTGAATTTGGGCAAGGCTCCCTTTTTATACCCTTTTTCAGGGGATTGCGGGTATATGTGGAAGTAAAACGACAGGAAAACGGAGGAAATGTTATCATGGGTAAAAGTAAATTCAGGGAATATAAACGTATCTTTTACAGTCGCAATAAGGTAATGTACGGGCTTGCCATTTTTACCACGGCGGCTGACGGGCTGATGCAGGTCTATGTGGCGGTATTGATCAAGAAACTGTTGGATGTGGCAATTGGCGGAACGATGGAAGGGCTGTGGGAATTAGTGCTGACATCGCTGGGGTTTATCCTGGCGGAGGTGCTGATCTGGTTAGGCAAAAGGGAATTTAAGCCTCGGTTTGTAAAGCGCGCGGTGACAGCTTACCGCAATAAGGCATATGGTGATATCACGGACAGGGGCATCAGCGATTTCGGCAGGGAAAATACCGGCAATTATGTTTCGGCGCTGACCAATGACGTGACCACGATAGAAAATAGCTATCTGGTTGGGCAGTTTGAAATTGTAAGCGGGCTGGTCATGGCGCCGGCCGCATTTGCCCTGATGGTCTGGTACAGCCCGCGCATGACGCTGGCGGTGGTGCTTTTGTGTGCGCTGCCTGTCATCGCTACTTTGGCTGTGGGGGAGAAGATGGCCGAATGGGAGAAAAAAGTCAGTGAAAAGAACGCAGCCTTTATGGCCATGGTCAAGGACCTGCTCAACGGCTTTGGCGTGATCAAAAGCTTTCAGGCACAGCAGGAAACGGCGGCGCTGTACCAGGAAAAAAACAGCTACCTGGAGCAGATCAAATGTAAGCGCAGACAGACGGAGGATATGATTGGGATTATTTCCATTACGGCAGGTTTTATTACACAGATCGGGGTGTTCTGTTATGGTGCCTATTTGGGCGTCCGGGGCCAGATTGCGGCAAGTATCGTCATTGCTTTCGTGCAGATGATGAATTACGTGATAAACCCGATTAATACGCTGCCAAAGCTATGGGCAAACAGGAAAGCTGCTGTAAAGCTGATAGAAAAGATGGCATCCTACGGGGAGAATGTCAGGGGGCAGGAAACATATGAGCCATTTGCCGGGATGAAGGAAGGAGGAGACGGGATTTTCCTTAAGCATGTAGGGTTTTCCTATGAGGGAGATAAGGAAATCTTAAAGGATATCAACCTTCATTTTGAAGCGGGAAAAAGCTATGCCATTGTAGGTGCGTCCGGATCGGGGAAATCCACGCTGCTCAATCTGGTGATGGGAAGCTATCCGGATTATGAAGGCAGCGTCACGCTGGACGGGAAGGAATTAAAGGGCATTGACCCTGATAGCATATTTGACACCATGTCGGTAATCCAGCAGAATGTGTTTATCTTTGACGATACCATCAAGAGGAATATCTGCATGTTTAAGGAATTTGATGCCGGGAAGCTGGATGCCGCTATCGAAAAGGCAGGGCTGTCAACGCTTATGGAAGAAAAAGGGGAAGGCTATGCCTGCGGTGAAAATGGCAGCCATTTATCCGGCGGTGAGAAACAAAGAATCGCTATAGCCCGCAGCCTTTTGCGGCAGGTATCCGTGCTTTTGGTGGACGAAGCTACATCCGCATTGGATGCGGAAACCTCGGACAATGTGACCAATTCCATACTGGATATCCAGGGCGTGACCAGACTTGTGGTGACCCATAAGCTGGATGAGAAAGCGCTCCGCAGGTTTGATGAGATCATTGTGATGAAAAACGGGAAGGTGACAGAACAGGGGGATTTTGACACGCTTATGGGGAACGGGGAATATTTTGCGTCGCTGTATAGGGTCAGCAGGGAATGACCGGAAATGAAAAATTAGCGGAAAAATTTTTTTATCACCCACTTAATTACCCATATGGTGTATAATAAGTGGGGAATAAAATATGGATAATAAATATAATGATAAGCAGGAGAAGAACAAAATGTTACAAGCAGGAATGAAAGCCCCGGCATTTTCCCTGCCGGACCAAAACGGAACCATCCACACGTTGGAAGAATACAAGGGGAAAAAGGTGGTCCTGTATTTTTACCCGAAGGACAATACGCCGGGATGCACCAAGCAGGCATGCGGTTTTGGGGAACTCTACCCCCAGTTTCAGGAAAAGGGGGCGGTAGTAATCGGGGTCAGCAAAGACAGCATAGCTTCCCACAAAAAATTTGAGGAGAAGTTTGCCCTTCCGTTTACACTCCTTTCCGACCCGGAGCTTTCCTGCATCCAGGCGTATGATGTCTGGCAGGAAAAAATGAATTACGGAAAGGCTAGCATGGGAGTGGTGCGGACGACTTACCTGATCAATGAGGAAGGGATAATCGAAAAGGCTTTTGGCAAAGTGAAGGCGGCGGACAATCCGGCGCAGATGTTAAGCGAACTGCAGGCAGGACAGCCAGTGTGAGAAATGATGGCATTTTAGGATAAGGCGAGGAGAATTTGGCTATATGGAACCAAGGGAACTGTTGAAGGAGATCGTGGATGCCATGCGGGAGTGTGGGGAAATCATCCTCCATGCGGACAGAGGCAAGAACCATATTGATGAGAAGGCAGGACATGCCAACTTTGTCACGGTATATGATAAGAAGATCCAGCAAGTTTTGAAGGAAAGGTTTTCGGAAATACTGCCGGAGGCGGTTTTTGTGGGAGAGGAGGAGGATACCCATGCTTCCGTCGCCAGTGGGTATGCCTTTATCGTGGATCCCATTGACGGGACCACGAATTTTATCAAGGATTACCACATGAGCGTGATATCCGTGGGGCTTTTGCTTGACGGGGAAAAGTATATGGGAGCCGTGTATAACCCTTATTTAAATGAAATGTACACTGCGGTAAAAGGGGAAGGGGCGTATCTAAACGGCAGTCCGATCCATGTCTCATCCCAACCACTTGAAAACGGGATCGTGCTGTTTGGCACTGCGCCTTATTATGAAGAATTAGGCAGGAAGTCCTTTGAGATGGCGTATACTTATTTCAAAAAGGCGCTGGACGTAAGAAGGAGCGGGTCGGCGGCGTTTGACCTCTGCTGTGTGGCGGCTGGCAGGGCGGAGGTATACTTCGAGCTGTGCCTTTCCCCGTGGGATTTTGCGGCGGGGGCATTGATCGTGGAGGAGGCGGGCGGGAAGGTGACGACCGTAGAAGGGCAGCACCCAACATTGTCCGGGAAGTGCTCAATCCTTGCAACCAATGGGATTTGCGGAAGGTGAGGTGCCAGAAAATGAAGGAAGCCATAGAATACATTATAACTTCGTTATAATAAAATCTTTTTACCTGTTTATTATATCATGCATTCTCGTTAATTCAAAGTAAAAATTATCATTACATATACAGTTCTACTGAAAATGCAGGGCTAGTAAATCAAAAGATTGCATCGGGTGGAAACTAAAACTCCTACCCAATAAAATTCAAGAAATAAAATTGCGAAGATGATATTAGTTGCACAATATGATAAAATGAACTAAAAAGGAGCAAAGGCATGAAGGGCAGAATAAAAATCATTATTTTTTTGGGCGTGATTTTCATATTGGCATTTATGATAGTTTCGCAGGAGAAGATCCCTTCTTTTTTTGCAGGGAAATATAAAATGAACGGCATTGATGTATCCCGCTATCAGGGGGATATTGACTGGGAAATAATAGAAGGGCAGGGGATAGACTTTGCGTTCATCAAGGCAACGGAAGGGAGCAGCCATATTGACCCGTGTTTTGAAAAAAATTGGGAAGAGGCAGAGCAGACTTCCATTTTCCCGGGGGCATATCATTTTTTCAGCTTTGACAGCAATGGGGATGCACAGGCGCAGCATTTTATTGGCACAGTTAAAAGTTTGAGAGGGAAGCTTCCGCCGGTGGTTGATGTGGAATATTATGGGGATAAGGAAAATAACCCGCCATCCAAAAAAGAAGTGCAGGGGCAGCTTAAGGTAATGTTTGAGGAACTGGAAGAATATTACCATGTAAAGCCTGTTATTTACACGACTTATAAAGCATACCATGATTTTATTAAAGGGGAGTTTACGGAATACCCTTTGTGGATCCGGAATGTTTACTACCCACCGGTGTTTATAAATTGGACTTTCTGGCAGTATACGGACAAGGCGGTTTTGGACGGGTATCAGGGGAGTGAGAAATATATAGATAGGAATGTTTTTTATGGGTCGAAAGATGAATTTGAGGGTTTGATAGTAGGGGAAAGTGCCTTTCCGTGATAATATGTACAAATAGAACGTGCCTTTTTGTGATAAAATAGCTTGGTTGAATCTGCCTTTTGTGGGTACAATAATATTACAGGAAGGCAGGGGTATTTATGAAGCGTAAGATATATAACCGGTTGTTGGAATGGAAAGAAAAAGACAACGGGAGCTGTGGATTACTGTTAGATGGTACAAGCATTGTGTCGCAGGAACTGCGGTCAAGGGGGCATAAACCTTATTTTTATTCACGCTCGGATACAGATAACCGTGAGAATAACATGGAAATTGACTGGTAAGTACAATGCAAAGCAGGTCGATACCGGTATAAGTCCTATGTGATAAACCCATAGGGCTTTTTTCAGGAGAAAAAGCAATGAGTTTTCGTGCCAGTATTTTTGCGGCATTATTGATTATGCTGCTTTTGCATAATCAATAATGGCAATTTCCTGCATAAGCTGTTTGGCATTATTGACAAGGTTTTCCAATTGCTTTGCAACTTTGTTTGAATAGTATTTTTCTCCGCATTGTTCGCATTCTTCACAAGGAACATTTTTAATGATGATAATGCAGTTTTTATAATTTACTACATGGGTTGTGAAAGATGGAATTGTGGTTTTGCATTTACAATACATACACATGGCTATTGCCCCTTTCTTGTTTTTAAATCCGTTTCAAATTTATTTGTGTCAGGATAATAAGCAGTTATAAAGAATATGGTGTCGCCGTTTGAGCCAACAACAAGATGCAACACTTTATTTTCTTTCGTGTATCCGAAAATAAGGCAGCTGGGATGAGGAAAATCGTCTGGATAGTCTTCTATGATTTCACCCGTGTGTAAACAGGATTCTACATCATTTATGCTTATATCTCTTTCCTGCATTCGCTCTAAACAATGCTTTGCCCATTTTATATTAGAGCCAGAAGCATTATATAAGCTTTGAAGCTGTTTTATGTCCATAGATGCACTTCCTTTTTTGTTGTTTAAAGGTATTATACACTATTTTGGCAGGAAATAAAATAGCTTAAATGATAAGTACAACCCATAGGGCTTTTTTCAGGAGAAAAGCAATGAATTTACGTGCCGGTGCTTTTGCGGCGGTATTGTGCAGGTGAGATACCGGTCTGCTTTTTAAAAAAGGTCGAAAAATGCTGATAGCAGGAGAAGCCAAGCTGCTCTGAGATTGCCTGAATAGAAAAGTTTGTATGGTAGAGCATGGATTGGGCCAGCTCCAATTTCATGGATAAATAGTAGTTGTAGAGGGCAATCCCATAGGTTTCCCGGAATAAATGAATACAATAGGAACGGGAAAGATGGGCGCTATTGGCAATATCGTCAATACTGATAGGAACGGTCAGATTTTGCTCAATAAAGGCATTATTGCAAAGCAGGCAGACCTGGCCTGCTTTGACCCCTATGCCAATGCTTTTAATGAGTCTTTTAATGGGGCGGGCCGCCGGGATGACACTGTTTTAAATGGCCATGTGTGGGAACGGAAATACGAGGTGGACTCGTTATGTGCACCTGTCTTCCTTGGGTATTACTACTGGAAGGTTACGGGGATTGACCGGATTTTCACCGGAAAGTACTACCAGTATTTGCGGGAGACTGTGCGGGTCTTTACGACAGAACAGGACCATAGTAAATCCCCGTATTATTTTCAGCGTTATGGCTGTGCAAAGACGGATACCCTGCCCAATGGCGGAAGGGGAAATCCGGTCAAGGTGACGGGGATGACATGGTCCGGTTTCAGGCTTTCGGACGACTGCTGTGATTTTGGCTACCTGATCCCTTCCAATATGATGGCAGTGAAGGCAATGTGTTTTGCGGCGGAGATATGCAGGAAGGCATCCAAAAGTACGGGATAACAGAGCATCCGAAGTATGGGAAGATTTATGCATATGAAACGGATGGGTTCGGTAATTATCAATTGATGGACGATGCCAATTCCCCAAGCCTTCTTGCCATGCCGTATTTGGGATATTGTAATTTGGACGACCCGCTTTATCAGAATACCCGCAGGTTTATTTTGTCTTCGGACAATCCTTATTATTATGAGGGAAGTGTGGCAAAAGGGGTGGGAAGCCCCCATACACCGGATGGGTATGTGTGGCATATCGGCATAATCATGCAGGCGTTGACTTCTGGTGACAGGGATGAGATACTAAACTGCCTTGGGATGCTGGCCAAAACCCATGCAGGGACAAATTACATGCATGAAACCTTTGACCCTTCAAGGACGGAAAATTATTCAAGGCCGTGGTTTGCGTGGGCGAATACGCTGTTTGCGGAGCTTTTGGATCAATTGATGGATGAAGGGGTTTGGGGGAAATGATTGTAAGGGGACTCTGTTTAGAGCCCCCTTATATCTTGCGTGGAAATTTTTATTCCGATTTCACTTCTTTCCAAAGGCTGTTATACAGCGCATCCCCTTCGCTTCCCAAATACTGGAAAGTCTCCAGGTTATCATACTGCGACAGGTCAGGGAAGGCAATCTTTGAGTTCTTAATGTCCTCATCCTCGATCAGCTCCTGTGCGGCGGTATTGGGGGTAGAGTAGGTGATGTACTCAAAGTTTTTAAGGGCAATGTCCTCCCGGCACATAAAGTCAATGAACTTTTCCGCATTTTCTTTATTGGGTGCATTCTTCGGGATCACCCAGGAATCAATCCAGACGTTGGTGCCTTCTTTTGGGATGACATATTCCAGGTTTTCGTTTTCCCTCTGGGTGTAGATCGCCTCGCCGGAATAGATCACGCCGATGGCGGCTTCATCCCCGATCATCTTATCCCGGACCTGGTCGATCACATAGGCCTGCACTAGGGGCTTTTGTTCAATCAGGGAATTTTTGGCAGCCTGCAGTTCCGTTTCGTCCAGGGTATTCATGGAATAGCCGTTCAGCTTCAGCGCCACCATGAAAGCGTCCCGGACGGAGTCCTGCATCAGGATATTGTCCGCATACTGCTCATCCCAGAGCACGGACCAGCTGTCAATTGGCCCGGAGACCATGGTCTTATTATAGAGGATGCCTACCGTTCCAAAACAGTAGGGAACGGAATATTTGTTTTCTGGGTCGAATTCTTTGGACTGCTCAAAGTATTGCTGCCCAATATTTTTAAGGTTAGGGATATTGTCAAAGTTGATTTCTGCCAGCAAGTCATTGTCAATCATCTTCTGGATCATGTAATCCGACGGGCAGATCACATCATAAGCGGAAGCGCCGGCTTCCACTTTAGGGTACATGGTCTCATTGGTGTCGTACTCATCGTAGACGACCTTGATGCCTGTTTCTTCTTCAAACAGGGAAAGGGTTTCCGGGTCTATGTATTCCCCCCAGTTATAGACGATAACTTCCCCGTTTTCGGCAGAACTTTTGCCGCATCCGGAAAGGAGTGACAGCCCTAATACGGGCAGGAGTGCAAAGCATAATAATTTTTTCATGAAAGATACCTCCTCTTTATTTTTTCAGGTCTTTTTCTGCCGGAACTCGGTTGACTAAAAGCAGTAAGACCAAGACTGTTAAAAAGATAATGGTAGATAAAGCGTACATTTCCGGTTTGATCCCTTTTTTCACTTCCGTGTAGATCTTGGTGGAGAGGGTATCCACGCCGGCGCCTTTGGTAAAATGGGTGATGATAAAGTCATCCAGCGACATGGTAAACGCCATCAAAAAGCCGGAAAGCACACCGGGCAGGATATCGGGAAATACCACTTTAAAAAAGCCGGAAACCGGTCCTGCGCCTAAATCCAGCGCCGCCTCGTAAGTGTAAGGGTTTATCTGCCGCATCCTTGGCATCACGCTTAAGATCACATAGGGGATACAAAAGGTGATGTGGGAGAGTAAAATGGTTCCAAGCCCAAACTTAAGCCCAAAACTGATAAATAAGAGCATCAGAGAGATACCGGTAACGATTTCCGCATTTAACATGGGGATATTAGTAACACCCATGATGATTGCCCGGGATCTCTTTTTTAGGCTCATAATGGCGATACAGGCAACGGTTCCGATGATCGTGGATGCCACAGAGGCAATCAGGGCGATCAGCAGAGTGTTAAAAAGCGCCTGTAAAATGTCCCTGTTTTGAAATAAGGCTCCGTACCATTTTAAAGTAAACCCACCCCATTTGGCCCGGGTCTTGCTTGCATTAAAGGAAAGCACGATCAGGGTTACGATGGGGGCATACAAAAAGATAAAAATCAAGGTAATGTATAGTTTTTGCAGGATCGTCTTTTTCATAAAAAGGAACCCTCCCCGTCTTTGTCAAATATTGCCGTCAGCAGCATATTTACGATAATGAACAGCATCAGCACGATAGAAAGGCCGCTTCCCAAATGCCAGTTGCTTGCCTGAGTAAATTCCTCTTCGATCACGTTGCCGATCAGCAGAATCTTGCTTCCGCCAAGAAGCTTGCTGATGACAAAGGTGGTCAGGGCAGGGATAAACACCATGGTGATCCCGCTTATAATACCGGGGATGCTGAGAGGAAGGGTTATCTTCATAAACACCTGCAGCGGGTTAGCTCCCAGATCCCTTGCGGCATTGATTAAGTTCCCGTCTATTTTAGCCAGTGCGTTGTATATGGGCAGAACCATAAACGGCAAAAAATTGTAGACCATGCCAAGGATGATGGCATAGGGCGTATTGATGATATTAAGGGACGGCAGATGCAAAAAATTTAGGATACTGTTGATCACGCCGGTTTTTTCAAGGAGTGTCTGCCATGCCAGGGTACGGAGCAAAAAGTTCATCCACATAGGCAGGATGAAGATCAGCACGATGAAGCTCTGTCGGCCGTTCTTTTGCCCGCATAAGATCATGGCAAGGGGATAGGCGAGCAAAAGGCAGATCAGGGTTGCTATAAGAGATAGCAAAAGTGCAATCCCTAATGCTTTTGCATGTTCCGGGGCGGAGATTGCCAGCACATTTTCAAGGGTAAAAGATCCCGTCCGGTCAGTCAGTCCGTAATAAAACACCATGCCAAGGGGCACCAGGATGAATATGGCAGACCAGATAAAGTAGGGCGTACCAAGCAGCTTTTTTTTCAATAAGGCTTTTTTATTCATTGATTCCGGCAGCCTCCTCGTCTTCAGAAGCAGGTTTGTTCATAATCTGGATATTAAAGGGGTCTACGTCAATGTCCACTTCGGTTCCAACCGGGAACATTCCGGTAGAATGAACCAGCCACTCGAAACCGGCGGCAGTCACTTCCATTTCGTAATGGACGCCTTTAAAGATCAAATGGGTTACCACACCTTTTATTTTTCCGGCCCCGGGGCGGGAGAGGATCACGTCTTCAGGGCGGATCACCACGTCCACAGGCTTATTTTTGCCAAATCCGGTGTCCACACAGGGAAACCGTGTTCCCAGGATTTCCACTAGCTTATCTTCAATCATGGTGGAACTGATGATATTACTGTCTCCGATAAAATCCGCCACAAAGGCATTCTCCGGTTCATTGTAGATCTTTTCCGGGCTGCCGATCTGCTGGATATACCCCTGATTCATTACCACGATGGTGTCGGACATGGTTAGGGCCTCTTCCTGGTCGTGGGTCACATATATGAAGGTAATGCCCAGTTCGTTTTTCAGACGTATCAGTTCGTACTGCATATCCTGACGGAGCTTTAAGTCAAGGGCGCCTAAGGGTTCGTCAAGTAAAAGCACTTTGGGTTCGTTGACGATGGCACGGGCGATAGCGATACGCTGCTGCTGGCCTCCGCTTAGGGAATCGGGCATACGTTTTTCAAAACCTTCCAAATTCACTAATTTTAACGCATATTTAATTTTATCATCTATGTAAGTTTTGCTCTTGTTTTTAATCTTCAGGCCAAAAGCAATGTTTTCGGCAATGTTCATATGGGTGAAGAGAGCATAACGCTGGAACACCGTATTGAGCTGGCGTTTGTTTGGGGGAAGGCTGGTGATGTCTTTTCCGTCAAAAATAACGCAGCCTTTATCCGGGCTCTCAAAGCCGCCTAAGATACGAAGCGTGGTGGTCTTTCCGCAGCCGCTTGGCCCTAAAAGCGTTAAAAATTCATTTTCCCGGATATAAAGGTTCAGATCATCTAAAACCATCTGTCCGTCAAAGGATTTGCTGATGTTTTTCAGGTCGATTAAAACTTTGCTCATGACGTTACTCTCCTTACATCGATTAAAAACTTGGCGGACTGCTGACCCAGATGACAATGGCGCCGGTCTTGTTGTCCGCTTTCAGGTAATGGGTTGTTTTTGCCGTAAAGTAAAAGGATTCGCCTTTTCTTACTTTGGTGGATTTTTTCCCCAGGACTAAGGTGACGCTTCCCGACAACACATAGCCAAATTCCTCCCCTTCATGGGGATTGTCCGGATAAGTGGAGCCGCCGGGAGATAAGGTGAGCCGGATGGGTTCCATCATATTTTTCTGGGCGTTTGGGATGATCCATTCTACTTTGTTTTGAAGTTCCTCGTCAGTTTTTTCAAAATAGTCGCTTTGCCGGAAGGCCACCTGGGTATCTTCTGAATCATTAAAAAACTCCTTCAAGTCAGTACCCAGGCATTGCAGGATGTCCACTAGGGTAGTGATGGAAGGAGAGGTCAGGTTCCGTTCAAGTTGTGAGATAAAGCCTTTTGACAGCTCACAGCGGTCGGCCAGTTCTTCCTGTGTAAGTCCTTTTTGCGTTCGGAGGTCTTTGATCTTGTTGCCTATATTTATATTGTTATTCATAAAAGCCTGCCTTTCCGGTACGGATATTGGAATGAAATTGCATTTATAATAAACTTTTAGTTTAGTAAAACTAAACACTGATATTCATTATACATAGATATATAGGAAAGTCAATAGGATAATTTGCAGTTCCATTTTGAAAGAAAGAGTGTTATAATTTTCATATCATATAATCATCTGAAGAGTAAAGGAAGGCTTATTATGGGAAAAGAACAGTATGTTGCATATGTATCCACTTATACATCAGGGAATAAGAGTGGTTTTGGTATCAGGATTTATGATGTGGATATTAAGAACGGGAGGTTCACGGAGAAGGATCAGGTGAAGATCACCAACTCCTCTTATGTTACCATATCCCACAGTAGGAAGTATCTGTACTCCATCACGGATTTTGGAGTGGAATCTTATAAAATTTTGGCGGACGGCAGTCTGGAAGTCTTAAATCATGCGTCTATCAATGGCATGAGGGGGCGTCATCTTTCCACGGATTATGAGGATAAATTTTTATTTGTGGCAGGGTATCATGACGCAAAGCTTACCGTGCTGCGCATCAATGAAGACGGTACCATCGGAGAAATTACAGATGAGATTTTCCATAAAGGCCTTGGCAGCATTGCGGAACGGAATTTCAGGCCCCATATCAATTGCGTGAGGATGACCAGAGATAATAAATTTTTGTGTGCCGCAGACCTTGGAATGGATCATGTGGTGGTATATGGGCTTAACCATCTTTCCGGGAAATTAAAACAGGTGGATATCATCAGAAGTGAGCAGGAATCCGCACCCCGGCATTTGAAGTTTTCCAAGGACGGGAGATTTTTATATATTGTCCATGAATTAAAGAATTATATTGATGTTTATTCTTATGAGCTTGATAACCGTGGAAATCCGGTTTTTGAGAAGATACAGACGATTGAAACCGTGAACGATTATCATGCGGTTGGATCTGCGGCAAGCGCTCTAAACTTTTCAGAGGATTATCAATATATCTGCAGTTCCAACGCAGGTGATAACAGCGTTGTGCTGTATTCCATCGATCAGGAAAGCGGGATGCTGACGAAGCATCTGTGCCTGCCGGTAAGCGGGGATTATCCGAAGGATGTGGCTTTGTTCCCGGACAATAGGCATCTGGTCTCATTAAACCATGAGTCGGACACCATGACGTTTTTCAATGTGGATATGGAACAGGGAACGCTGGTCATGAACGGGCGGGAGATGAAAGTGGATCAGCCGAACTGTATTATCTTTTACCGTGTTAAATAGATATAAATCTGTTTTTGAAAGCGCTGCTGCAAAGCGGCGCTTTTTTTGTCAAAATCAGTCATTAAATCTGTGGAATAATTTGCTTTATTTTGACCGAGTTTGGCGTTATGCTAAATGCAGAAAGTCAAACACGGACAAAAGGAGGTGGCGCAATGATTTATACAGTGACGTTCAATCCGTCATTGGATTACATCATAACGGTGGACGATCTTAAACTGGGGCTTACGAACCGCACAAGCTCGGAACGTTTACTTCCGGGAGGAAAGGGAATCAATGTTTCAACTGTTCTTATGAACCTGGGGATTGAGAGTACGGCGCTGGGGTTTATTGCAGGTTTTACCGGGGAAGAAGTGACAAGACGCCTGAAAAAGATGGGTGTCAGGAACGGCTTTATCCAAATTGATGAAGGATTTACGAGAATCAATGTAAAGCTTAAAAATATGGATGGGATGGAAATTAATGGTATGGGGCCGGACATCAGTGGAGAAAAGGTACAGATCCTGATGGATAGACTTGACCGATTGGGCGAAGGGGATGTTTTGTTCCTTTCAGGAAGCATCCCGGCATCCATGCCGGATGACGCATACCGGAAGATCATGGAACTGCTTGACGGCAGAAAGGTGTTGATCGTTGTTGACGCAACGAAGGACCTGCTTTTGAACGTCCTGCCATATCATCCTTTTTTGATCAAGCCAAATAACCATGAGCTGGGCGAAATCTTCGGAGTGGAATTAAAGACCAGGGAATCGGTAGTGCCTTATGCTAAAAAATTGCAGGAAAAAGGGGCACAGAATGTACTGGTATCCATGGCGGGAGAAGGTGCGGTGCTTGTAAGTGTGAAAGGTGAAGTTTATGATACCCCGGCCCCCAAAGGGAAGCTGGTAAACGGCGTTGGCGCAGGGGATTCCATGACAGCCGGATTCATGGCCGGGTATATGGAAAAGCATGAGTATCTCCATGCGTTTTACATGGGCGTTGCGGCAGGGAGCGCCAGCGCGTTTTCGGAAAATCTTGCCACAAGGCCGGAAATCGAGGCCGTATACCGGCAGATGCAGGAAGGTTGATAAGCAGTCTGCGGCAATTAAGTTACCGCAGGCTGTAAAACTGTTTCAGGTAATCTATCCTGGCCGTCATGTTTAACATGCAGGCATCCAATAAAGTAAGCGCCGTCATGGCTTCCACCACCACTACGGCCCGGGGAACGATCACCGGGTCATGGCGGCCTTTGATAGCGATTTTAATGTTTTCTCCGTTTTTATTCACCGTATCCTGCTCCATAAAAATAGAAGGAGTGGGTTTTATGTGGGCGCGAAGGATCAGATCCGCCCCGTCGCTGATGCCGCCTAATATGCCTCCGGCGTGGTTGGTCTTTTTGGCAATGCCGCTTTCGTCAATGCCGATAACGTCATGCTCAGGATAGTAAAAAGCATCATTATTTTCAGAGCCGGATGCTCTGGAAACCATGGCGCCATCCCCAATCTCCACGGCTTTTACCGCACCCACAGACATGACAGCCTTGGCAAGATTTGCGTCCAGCTTTTCGAAAACCGGGTCACCGATGCCGGCGGGAAGGCCTTTTACCACACATTCAATGACTCCGCCGCTGGAGTCTTTTTTCATCATACACTCTTTTAAATATGCGGCTGCCTGTTCGTCTGCTTTCCGGTCCGGCATACAGGTGGCAGTTTCATAAATAGCGCTTTGGTCAAAACGGGCGGGGGCGATGCTGACGGGACCGATGGATCTGGTATAGGCCATAACGGAAATCCCCAGTTCATGTAAGATTTTTAAAGCGATGGCCCCTGCGGCAACCCGTCCTGCCGTTTCCCGTCCGGAGGATCGGCCGCCGCCGGTGTAATCACGGAAACCGTATTTGGCATCATAGGTGTAGTCCGCATGGCCGGGACGGTAGTAAGATGCAATCTCACTGTAATCAGAGGACTTTTGGGAAGTGTTCCGGATCATAAGACTGATGGGCGTTCCGGTGGTCTTTCCTTCAAATATGCCAGATAGGATCTCTACCTGATCGGATTCCTTTCTTGGAGTGGCAATTGCACTTTGGCCGGGTTTGCGCCGGTCTAAATAAATCTGGATGTCTTCTTCCGTAAGAGAAAGCCCGGCAGGGCAGCCGTCTACCACTGCGCCTAAGGCTTTGCCATGGGATTCTCCCCAGGTTGTTATTTTAAAAATAGTTCCCAATATTGAGCCTGCCATAAAAAATCCTTCTTTCAAACTTATTTTATTTCGTCATTATAGAGGAATTTCCTAAAAACGGCAAGAAAAACAGCCAAAAAACAAAAATTTCCTATTGTAGAAAGTTAAATTTACGTGTAAAATAGTGTGTACATCGTTTCTAATTACATATTTTGGGGGAAAAATGAAAAGAAGCTTTCACGAGAGGACAAAAGCCTTTTTTATCAGCATGGGGCGAAAAAATAAATTTTTACGAATACCGGCCATTGCAGGGCTGGCAGTCAGCATGCTTTCTCATCATATTTTTGGATATTTCAGAAGAGGTTCCAAACGTTTTGCCTGCGCGGTTTTCATTTTGCTGTGCTTTATTGTAGGGAACAGCTTTGCTTTCCCCGTATTTCAGGAGGAGAATGGTTTTGTCTCCGGCAGCGAGACGGAAGAACCTGCCGTGGCGGCCATTGAGGATTCAGATATTGCGCTGGTAGGCGCACAAAAGGTATCCTATGATGAAATTAAAATTTTAGATGATGTCGACGTCATGGAAGGATATGAGAGTGCGGAGCTCCATGGGATGGATCAGGCCGATAAATATTTACTGGATGAAATATTACATCAGGAAGTTTCCGGAAATGATTTTGGACAAGCCATAGAGCCCAAGGTACATGACGCAAAATTTATGATGGATGATTGGAAGCTTGTGCTGATCAACAAGCAGCATCCCATTCCGGATGATTATACGTTTACTTTAGGGCCGATCAAGACCATCAAAGGGGAGATGCAGTGTGACGAGCGGATTATTGAAGATCTCCTTGCCATGATGCAGGCGGCTTATGAAAATGACGGTATCGTTTTAGGAATCTGCTCCCCTTACAGGGATTTAAACTGGCAGAAGGTTTTATTTAATAGGAAGATCAAGCTTTACATGGCAAAAGGCATGTCTTATATGGATGCTTATGCATTATCCTCCCAGACGGTGACGGTTCCGGGGGCAAGTGAGCACCAGATCGGACTGGCCGTTGACATGGTATCGGATACTTACCAGGAACTGGATGCGGGGTTTGCGGAGACGGATGCAGGTATCTGGTTAAAGGAACACTGCAGTGAATACGGGTTTATCCTGCGTTATCCGAAAGGAAAAGAGCATATAACCGGTATTGAGTGGGAGCCCTGGCATTTTCGGTATGTGGGGAAGGAAGCAGCCGGTATTATTATGGAAGAGGAACTTTGCCTGGAAGAATTTTGGGAAAAGTATTTGTAATAGAAAGGATTATGGTTTAAAGGAATGTATCGGTTGCTAAAGCAGGAAGGAAGAGCAAAAAGAGGGGAATTTACAACCGTTCACGGTGTGATACAGACACCGGTTTTTATGAATGTAGGCACGGTGGCGGCTATTAAAGGGGCCGTTTCCACAGAAGATTTAGAGCAGATCCATACACAGGTGGAACTTTCCAATACGTATCACCTGCATGTGCGCCCAGGGGATAAGATTATCAGGGAACTGGGCGGACTTCACAAGTTTATGTCCTGGGATAAGCCTATTTTGACAGATTCGGGTGGTTTTCAGGTGTTTTCCTTATCAAGTCTTCGGAAGATCAAAGAGGAGGGTGTTTATTTTAACTCTCATATTGACGGAAGGAAGATTTTTATGGGTCCGGAAGAAAGTATGCAGATTCAGTCAAATCTGGCGTCTACCATTGCAATGGCCTTTGATGAGTGCGCACCTTCCCTTGCGGATCGGGCGTATGTCAAGGCGTCGGTGGAACGCACTATCAGGTGGCTTGTTCGGTGTAAAAATGAAATGAAAAGATTAAATGCCCTTCCCGATACTATCAATCAAAATCAGCTTTTATTTGGCATCAATCAGGGAGCGGTTTATGCGGACCTGCGGATTGAACATGCAAAGCAGATTGCGGAACTTGATCTTGACGGTTATGCGGTAGGGGGGCTTGCGGTAGGGGAAACACATGAGGAAATGTACTATATTTTAGAAGAGACGGTTCCCTATCTTCCGGTGGATAAGCCCACTTACTTAATGGGGGTCGGTACCCCGGCCAATATTTTAGAGGGCGTGGAGCGTGGAATCGACTTTTTCGACTGTGTATATCCCAGCCGGAACGGGCGGCACGGGCACTTATATACCAACCGGGGGAAGATTAACCTTTTTAATGCGCAGTATGAATTGGATCAGCGTCCTATTGAAGAGGGGTGTAACTGTCCGGCATGCAGAAGGTATACCCGGGCTTACATCAGGCATCTGCTTAAGGCAAAGGAGATGCTTGGCATGCGGCTTTGTGTGCTCCATAATCTGTATTTTTATAATACTATGATGGAAGAAATCAGGGATGCCCTGGATAAGGGAGAATTTGCCGCATATAAGAAACAAAAGCTTGCGGGTATGGAAGAGGGAATGAAGAAAATCTGAAAAAAGCTTGTCTTTACCTGATGAATTGTGTATTATATTTGTTAGACTCGGCGGTTGGCCGAAACAAATTCAGGAGGAAACATTGTAATGGGTATTTTATTAACAGGAGAAGCTGGTGCAGCAACTGCGGCAGGCGGCGGGATTATCATGATCGTATATCTGGTACTTATTTTTGGGTTCCTGTATTTCTTTATGATTCGTCCGCAGAAAAAGGAACAGAAGAAAGTGGCGGCTATGCTGTCAGCGTTAGAAGTTGGTGATTGCGTCCTTACAAGCAGCGGGTTTTATGGTATTGTCATAGATATTACAGATGACACAGTGATCGTTGAATTTGGTAATAATAAAAATTGCCGTATTCCAATGCAAAAAACTGCCATTTCCCAGGTTGAGAAGGCTGATGCAGAATAAAAGAAATTTCGGGAAGTAAGGCGCAGTTTTCTGCGCCTTGTTTTTTGAGGATTTTAAACACAGAAAGGGGAAAGAAGATGAAGCTTAATATTGTTTGTATACCGGGTGACGGGATTGGACCGGAAATCGTTGCGGAAGCAAAAAAGGTCTTAAATAAGGTGGCCAATCTTTACGGACACGAAATAAATTATCGGGATGTGCTTTTAGGCGGGGCGTCCATTGATGTACATGGAGTTCCGTTGACCGATGAGACGATCCAAGCAGCGAAGGAAGCGGATGCGGTATTGATGGGTTCGATTGGCGGGGATGCCGCTACATCACCCTGGTATCAGCTGCCGCCCAATTTAAGGCCGGAAGCCGGACTTTTGGGAATCCGCAAAGCGTTGAACCTGTTTGCAAACCTGCGGCCTGCGGTACTTTATGAGGAGCTTTCGGATGCATGTCCGCTGCGGAAAGATATCAGTGAAGCGGGTTTTGACATGTTGATCATGAGGGAGCTTACCGGGGGCTTATACTTCGGGGAACGCTATACCACAGAAGAAAACGGGATTAGGAAAGCGGTAGACACGCTTGTCTATAACGAGAATGAAATCCGCAGGATTGCAAAAAAAGGTTTTGATATTGCATTAAAACGAAGGAGAAAGGTCACCAGCGTGGATAAAGCAAATGTACTGGATTCTTCCCGGTTATGGCGGAAGGTGGTGGAAGAGGTGGCGCTGGATTACCCGGAAGTTACCTTGGAGCATATGCTGGTGGATAACTGTGCCATGCAGCTGGTAAAAGACCCGGCTCAGTTTGACGTGATTCTGACGGAAAATATGTTTGGAGATATTCTTTCCGATGAAGCAAGCATGGTTACCGGTTCTATCGGTATGCTTGCCTCCGCTTCGCTTAACGATACGAAATTTGGCCTGTATGAACCGAGCCACGGTTCCGCACCGGATATTGCGGGGAAAGATGCTGCAAACCCGATCGCTACCATTTTGTCGGCGGCGATGATGTTAAAATATTCCTTTGACCTGGATCAGGAAGCAGCGGCGATCGAGAGTGCAGTGAAGAAGGTTTTGGAAAAAGGATACCGCACCGGAGATATTATGTCAAAAGGATGCAGACGGGTAGGCTGTAAGGAAATGGGTGATTTACTGGCGGATGAGATCAAATAAGAAATTTTCAAAACAAGAGACGGCTTTTTGGGTTTTATTTGCCGGAATGGCCGTCTATTACGGGTGGAGGCTGTTTGCGTTGACACCTTGGTATGACGAACTATATACTTACTATTTCTTTATCAGCAAAGGACCGGTCTATGCGGCGATCCATTGGCCGCTGCCCAATAACCATGTGGGGTATTCGGTTTTGTCGGCGGTGCTTGATCTTTTCGGAAATGCCTACATAGGGCTTCGGGGTGTGTCGTATTTATGCGCCCTTGCCAATTTGTATCTGGTGTTTCGGATTGCGGGAAGATGGATGGAAGGTTATCTGCCTTTGATTGCGACAGGTTTCTATGTATCAATGGACCTGGTCAACCAGATGGCTGTCCAGGGCAGAGGCTATACGCTGGGCATTACCTGTTTCTTGACGGCGTTTACCTGTATGACGGAACTATGCGGGAGCGGGAAGATATCAAAAAGATATTATATTTTTTATATCGGTTCTCTGACTTTGGGCTTGTATGCGGTGACCAGCAATGTATACTGGGTGGTGCCTCTATGCCTTTCCGGGGGAATTTATCTGTTAGTGTTAAGCATCGGGCAGGCAAAGGCGGAAAACGTTAATTTTCTGAAAACGTCTTTTGGCAAAGGACTGATCAGGCTGATCTTGGCATCTGTTATGGCGGCGGTACTTACCATCGGATTGTATACGGTAATCTGGATGGCGATTGGCTCCAATCTGCTTGTGAAAGATGCGGCAAGCATGTATTACGGGCTGAGCCATGGGAAGATGGTCTTAAGCGCTCCCTTTGCGGCAATCGGCAGGGGGATGGAATATATGCTGGATACTCCTTATATCCAAAGTGAGGAGAGGGCAGGGTTTACAGGACGGCTTTTAGAGTTTCTGGTGACGCTTTCCGGTTATTACTTCCGGGCGGCTTATCTGGTGGCTGCAATCTGGGCTGCCGGGGTGACCGCCCTTTTTTGGAAACTGGCCTGCCGGCTGCGCGTAAATAATACAGAAGGCATGTTACTGGAGCTTATGCTGGTTTTGGAAATCCTGTTTGTGCCAATCTGTCTTTTGATCCAATGTAAACGACCTTATTACCGGGTGTTTACTTATGGCGGGGTATTGCTTTGTCTGCTGGCCGCATGGCTTTTAAAAGAAGCGCTGCATATCATTCAGACAAGGTGGAAACGGGATCTGGTCTTAGAAAAAGGTTCCTTTGTCTTTTTGGTGTTTGCGGCGGCAATCCTGGTAAAATGCCTGTTCTTTTCCGGATATGGGAACCAGTATGGCGACAGGGAGCATGAGATAGAAACCGTACTTTCCAAGGCAGATATTACGGAAGAGAAAACATATTGCGTGACTGATTGTAACCAGCAATATCTTTTGTACTTTCTTTATGGAGTCCGCTGCGAAAACAGGGAGATAGAAGGAACGGATCTGGTAGTTTTGGATAAGCGGATGGCGGATCCTGAATTTGATGAGATGGTATGGGAGTTTTATCATTATTATCAGGATATCCCGTGGGATTATATAGAAGATTCCATGGATCTGGTTTTTGAAAGCGATCATTATTTATTGTATAGCAAATAGAAGAAAAGGAGAAAAGAAGATGAGAAGTGATTCTGTAAAGACAGGAACCCAGCAGGCGCCTCACAGAAGCCTGTTTAACGCATTGGGGTATACGGAAGAAGAAAGAAGGCGTCCCCTTATCGGTATTGTCAATTCCTATAATGAGATCGTTCCCGGTCATATGAATTTGGATAAAATCACGGAAGCAGTGAAAATGGGAGTTGCCATGGCAGGCGGCACGCCGGTAGTGTTTCCGGCTATCGCAGTCTGTGACGGGATTGCCATGGGACATGTGGGGATGAAGTATTCTCTTGTGACAAGAGACTTGATTGCGGATTCCACAGAGTGCATGGCGATGGCACATGGGTTTGACGGGCTGGTGTGTATCCCCAATTGTGACAAGAATGTGCCGGGACTTTTGATGGCGGCGGCAAGGGTTAATATCCCGACTATCTTTGTATCCGGCGGGCCTATGCTTGCAGGGCATGTAAAAGGGCAGAAGAGAAGCTTATCTTCCATGTTTGAGGCGGTAGGGAGCGTGGCAGCCGGTTCCATGACCATGGAGGAGCTTAGTGAATTTGAGGAGAAGGTCTGCCCCACCTGCGGATCCTGTTCCGGTATGTATACGGCAAATTCCATGAACTGTTTGACAGAGGCATTAGGGATGGGTCTTAGAGGAAACGGAACAATCCCGGCAGTCTATTCTGAGCGGATTCGTCTGGCCAAACATGCCGGAATGAAGATCATGGAGCTGGTGGAAAAGAATATCCGTCCAAGGGATATCATGACCGAAAAGGCATTTTTAAATGCCCTTACCATTGATATGGCTCTTGGGTGTTCTACCAATTCCATGCTGCATCTGCCTGCCATAGCCCATGAAGCAGGCGTGGAGTTAAACCTTGACATTGCAAATGAATTGTCGGCAAAAACGCCAAATTTATGCCATTTAGCGCCTGCAGGTCCGACTTATATGGAGGATTTAAACGAAGCAGGCGGCGTTTATGCGGTGATGAAGGAACTGACGAAAAAAGACTTGCTGCATTTAGACCTGATTACGGTAACGGGAAAGACGGTAGGGGAAAATATAGAAGATGCGGTAAACAAAAATCCGGAAGTTATTCGGCCGGTTGAAAATCCATATTCCCAGACCGGCGGCATTGCTGTCCTTAAGGGAAATCTTGCGCCGGATTCCGGGGTGGTGAAGCGTTCCGCGGTAGTTCCGGAAATGATGGTCCATGAAGGCCCGGCCAGGGTGTTTGACTGTGAGGAAGATGCCATCGAAGCCATCAAAGGCGGTAAGATCGTAGCAGGGGATGTGGTGGTGATCCGCTATGAAGGGCCTAAAGGCGGCCCAGGTATGCGGGAGATGTTAAATCCCACTTCAGCCATTGCGGGAATGGGGCTTGGGTCATCGGTAGCTCTTATTACAGACGGGCGTTTTTCCGGTGCTTCCAGGGGGGCTTCTATCGGCCATGTGTCTCCGGAAGCGGCAGTAGGCGGACCGATTGCGCTGGTGGAGGAAGGGGACATCATCAGCATCAATATCCCTGAAAATAAACTGGATATGAAGGTACCGGAAGAGGAACTGGCGGCAAGAAGGGAAAAATGGCAGCCAAGGGAGCCTAAGGTTACCACCGGCTATCTGTCAAGATACCGTGAAATGGTCACCAGCGGCAACCGGGGGGCGGTCTTGGAGATCCCCCATCAGGAAAGATAGCGCAAGGAAGGAGATAAAAGGATGCAATTGACAGGAGCGGAAATTGTTGTTGAATGTTTAAAAGAGCAGGGCGTGGATACCGTGTTTGGTTACCCAGGCGGCACGATCTTAAATGTTTATGACGCATTATATCAGCATAGCGGGGAAATACGCCATATTTTAACTTCCCATGAACAGGGTGCAGCCCATGCGGCGGACGGATATGCAAGGTCTACCGGAAAGGTTGGCGTATGCCTTGCTACCAGCGGGCCGGGGGCGACCAACCTGGTCACAGGAATCGCAACGGCCTATATGGATTCGGTTCCCATGGTTGCGATCACATGCAATGTGGTGCTTCCCCTCCTTGGCAAAGATACTTTCCAGGAGGTGGATATTGCCGGTGTGACAATGCCCATCACCAAGCATGGTTATATTGTAAAGGATGTTACGGAGCTGGCGGACACTATAAGGAAGGCGTTTGCCATTGCGAGAGAAGGACGTCCGGGCCCGGTGCTTGTGGATATTACAAAGGACGTGACAGCGAACATATGTGACTATGAGAAAATGCAATTGGAACAAAAAAGTGCTTTGGTGAAATACACTCAGGAAGATATTGACAGGGCAGTGGAACTGATCCAGGCATCCAAGCGTCCTTTTATCTATGTAGGAGGCGGCGCCGTGATCTCCGGGGCGGCGAAGGAAGTCCGCAAACTGGCACAGCTTATGGATTCTCCGGTCTGCGATACCCTGATGGGAAAAGGGGTTATGGACGGGCATGATGAGCGCTATACCGGCATGATCGGTATGCACGGTACCAAAGCTTCTAATTTAGGTGTCAGCGAATGCGATCTTTTGGTGGCTTTAGGGGCAAGGTTTTCCGATCGTGTGGTGGGAAATGCCGCCATGTTTGCATCCCGGGCCAGAGTGCTCCATATAGACATTGATGCAGCGGAGATCAATAAAAATATCAAAACGTCAGCGTCGGTGATTGGTGATCTGAAAGAGGTGCTTACCCTGATCAACCAAAGGCTTCCGGAAATGGAACATAAAGAGTGGAACCTGCATATAAAAGATTTAAAAGAAAGGTATCCGCTAAGTTATGATAAAAGTGACCTTTCCTGTCCCTATATCATGGAGGAAATAGACAGGATCACCGAGGGCGGCGCAATTATCACCACAGACGTTGGGCAGCACCAGATGTGGGCGGCGCAATATTACAAGTATTCCAGCCCCCGGACATTTTTATCTTCCGGCGGACTTGGCACAATGGGTTATGGCTTAGGCGCATGTATCGGTGCGAAGGTGGGGAACCCGGATAAGGTCTGCATCAATATCGCGGGGGATGGATGTTTCCGTATGAACATGAATGAGCTTGCCACGGCATCCAGGTATCAGATTCCTATCATTGAAGTGGTGATCAATAACCATGTGCTTGGAATGGTAAGGCAGTGGCAGACATTATTTTACGGGAAACGTTATTCCCAGACGGTGTTAAACGACAGCGTGGATTTTTGCGTGGTAGCAAAAGGTCTTGGCTGCGAAGCAATCCGCATCACCAAAAAGGAAGAAGCTGCGGATGCCATAAGCCGGGCGATAGAGATGAAAAAACCTGTGCTGATCGAGTGCGTGATCTGTGAGGACGATAAGGTATTCCCCATGGTTCCGGCAGGGGCACCTATCAGTGAAGTATTTGATGAGGCGGATTTGGAAAAGGACAAATGAAACGGAATATGATCAAAGGGATGCTGATTGGTGTATTCATTATCCTTGTATCCATTATGGCAATGTATCTGGGGCTTGTGTATTATTATAAAGAGGGATTCAGCTACGGAACGTGGATCAACGGGGTTTACTGCACCGGGAAAAGCATCAATGAAGTTAACGATGAATTGCTAAAGGATTGCCATTATGAAGGGCTTACCGTTACAGACCGTAACGGTAAGTCTTATACAATTTTACCGGAGGATGTATGTCTTACTTTTGATTTTAAGGATGCGCTTAGCGGATATCGCCAAAGCCAAAATGAATATCTTTGGATTGATAATCTTTTAGGCGGGGCAGGGGAAAAGCAGATAGAGCCGTCCGTTACTTACGACCGGGAACTGTTTTTACAGGTGATTGAAGATATTTTTGCAGGTCATGGACGAAAAAGGGAAGAAGACCGCGTGATCCAAATCCAAAAAGGGGAGGAAGGATACTTTCTTTTAAATGAGAGAGTCCATGTGCTGGATGAGGAAAAAGCAAAGGCGGCGCTTTTGGAAGCGTTTGAAGGTTTCCGGACAGAGCTTGATTTGGAAGCGGCAGGATGTTATAAAGACCTGCCTGTCACATATGAAATGCAGGAGCAGCTGCGGCTTTGGGAAAAGCTTAAAGATTATCAGGAATGTAGGATCATTTATCAGTTTGGGGAAGAACAGGTTCCCATTGACGGAAGCATTGTCAGCAATTGGCTCATTTTGGATGAAAACGGCAGTCCGGTATTGGATGAGCAGGGGAATTTATGTACCGACGAAAAGAAGGTGGACCAGTTTGTGGATGCCCTGGCGGATGAGTATGATACTGTTGGGAAAGCAAGGAATTTTCATGCTACCAGAGGAGATATCGTGACCGTGGAGGGCGGGATTTACGGGAATGAAATAGACCGTAAGGCGGAAAAAGAATATCTCTTTGCCGCTTTCCTTGAAAAAAGGAATGAAATCCACGTTCCGTTTTATAAGCAGATGGCCAGGAAACAGGGGAAGGATGACATAGGGGATACCTACATTGAAGTGGATATGACAAACCAGATGATGTATTACTATAAAGACGGGGAGCTTACCATCGAGACGCCGGTGGTCACAGGCAACACGTCCTTAAGGAGGGGAACTCCTACCGGGACCAACTATGTGTATAACAAGCAAAAGAACAGGGTACTGCGGGGGGCGGATTATGCATCCCCGGTAAAATTCTGGATACCCGTGAAGGGCGCGATCGGCATCCACGATGCTTCCTGGCGGGGAAAATACGGGGGCGAGATCTATAAGACCAACGGCTCCCATGGCTGTATCAACACGCCTCTTGAGGAAGTGACGAAGCTTTATGACATGGTGGAGATTGGAACGCCCTGTGTGATGTTTTACTAAAGTAGTTGACTAAAGTGTTGATTGCGTTTAAAATGTTTACAACCCTGCGGCTGTCGTATGCCGCTAAAGCAGTGCAATGAGAATTATGGGAGGAGATAATCGTGCATAGAGTGTATAATTTTTCAGCAGGCCCGGCAGTTCTGCCTGAGGAAGTGTTAAAAGAAGCTGCAGATGAGATGATGGATTATAAAGGATCAGGGATGTCCGTGATGGAAATGAGCCATCGCTCTAAGGTTTATGATAAGATCATCAAGGAAGCGGAAGCCGACCTTAGGGAGTTGATGGGAATCCCTGATAATTATAAAGTTTTATTTTTACAGGGAGGGGCAAGCCAGCAGTTTGCCATGATTCCCATGAACCTGATGAAGCATAAAAAGGCGGCATATATCGTGACCGGGCAGTGGGCGAAGAAGGCATATCAGGAAGCCGCAATTTACGGGGAAGCGGTTGAAGTGGCATCCTCGGCGGATCAGACTTTTTCTTACATACCGGATTGCTCAGACCTCCCGATCCCGGAGGATGCTGATTATGTATATATTTGTGAAAACAATACCATATACGGAACGAAGTTTAAGACACTGCCTGACACGAAAGGGCATGAACTGGTAGCGGACGTATCATCCTGCTTCTTATCCGAGCCTGTGGATGTGAGCAAATACGGCGTGATCTACGGCGGCGTGCAAAAGAATATCGGACCGGCCGGCGTGGTGATCGTGATCATAAGGGAGGACCTGATCACGGAAGATACCCTTCCCGGCACGCCTACCATGTTGAAATATAAAACTCATGCGGATGCGGATTCCCTTTATAACACGCCTCCCGCTTATGGGATCTACATTTGCGGTAAAGTCTTCCAATGGCTGAAAAAAAGGGGCGGCCTTGGGGCTATGAAGGAATATAACGAAAAGAAGGCAAAGATCCTGTATGATTTTCTGGACAGCAGCACGCTTTTTAAAGGAACTGTCCGCAAGGAAGACCGTTCCCTTATGAATGTGCCTTTTGTTACCGGCAGTGAGGAATTGGACGCTAAATTTGTGAAGGAAGCAAAGGAAGCCGGTTTTGAAAATCTGAAAGGCCACAGGAGCGTTGGCGGCATGCGCGCAAGTATTTATAACGCAATGCCCATAGAAGGTGTGGAAAAGCTGGTTGCATTTATGAAGGATTTTGAAGAGAAGAATAAATAAAAAGAGAGGCATCGCTATGGATCAGTTTAATTATTATTGCTTAAACCCCATCGCACAGGTAGGGCTGGAGAAATTTACAGAGGAATTTGTTAAGACAGAAGACGTAGACAAAGCGCAGGGAATTTTGGTAAGGAGCGCTGCCATGCATGATATGGAGCTTTCCGATCAACTGCTTGCCGTTGCAAGGGCCGGTGCCGGCGTCAATAATATCCCTTTGGATAAATGTGCGGAAAAGGGGATCGTGGTCTTTAATACGCCCGGGGCAAACGCTAATGGCGTAAAAGAGCTGGTGATTGCCGGTATGCTTTTAGCTTCCAGGGATATCGTGGGAGGAATCAACTGGGTTACTTCCGCAAAGGATGACGAAAATATTGCGAAAGCCACGGAAAAGGAAAAGAAACACTTTGCAGGTACGGAAGTGCAGGATAAAAAGCTTGGTATCATCGGGCTTGGTGCAATCGGCGTTAAAGTTGCCAATGTGGCAAAGCATATGGGCATGGAAGTGTACGGTTATGACCCGTATGTGTCCGTGGACGCAGCCTGGAATTTGAGCCGTGATGTAAAGCATGTGCTCCATGTGGAGGACATTTATGAAAACTGCGATATCATTACCATCCATGTGCCGCTTCTTGATTCCACCAAAGGCATGATCAACAAAGAAGCCATTGAGAAGATGAAAGACGGCGTGATCATCTTAAATTTTGCAAGGGATCTTTTGGTAAATGAAAGGGATGTTTTAGACGGCATAAAAGAAGGAAAAGTACGCAAGTATGTGACGGATTTCCCCAACCCCACCACAGCGGGACAGAAAGGGTGTATTGTCATTCCACATTTAGGCGCATCCACGGAAGAATCCGAGGACAACTGTGCAAAGATGGCGGTAAAGGAAATGATGAACTATTTAAAGAATGGCAATATTAATAACAGCGTGAACTATCCCAACTGTGACATGGGTGTGTGTACCCAGGCAGGGCGCGTGGCGATCTTCCATAAAAATATCGCAAACATGATCACTAAATTTACCGCCTGCTTTGGCGACGAGGGGATTAATATTTCCGATATGATGAATAAGTCAAGAGGGGAAGTAGCTTATACCATGATGGACATTGAGACGGCGGCGGATGAATCGATCATCAAAAAACTTCAGTCTATTAACGGGGTGTTCCGTGTGCGCGTGGTAAAGTAAGTTCCCGTTTAGTTGGATTAGTTAGGTTGGCTAAATGGACGAAAAGAAAGCAATAAAAATCTTCGTCGCCACGCTTGATAATACGTTCGCGAAATGGCTCCTTAAGATTTTTATTGCTTTCTTTTCTGGCTTTTGGCTAACCTAAATCCAACGAAACATTCAGCTAAATGCCAAAACCACTACGTTATTCAGCTATTAATAGTGCTGGCTATGCAGCTTTACCTCATTTGCGCCATATTGTGCCAAATAGCCAGCTATGTAGTGGGCAGAAATCTAGTCGAGCAGCCAGTTGAGATTAATTGAGCCAACAAACCAGCCATCATGATAACTAAAATCTTAAGGAGCCATTTCGCGAACGCATTATCAAGCGTGGCGACGTAGACTTTAGTTATCATGATGGCGGTACTATTAACCAAGTACCTCAACTAAACGGGAACTTAATACTCCGTAAAATCCAAAATCTTCTCATCCAGCTCTTCTTTTACCATAGCGTCCTGTTTAGCGGAAACCACGCTGGCAAGGTCCATATATTTGATGAACACATCCTCAAGGCTCATATTTTTTTCGTCCGCAATCTCCTGCATGACAGGTTTTAGTTTTTCAAGCTGAAAGGAGATCCTTGTTTTTTGCGGATCAATATCACCAAGCACTTTTTCGGCGTAGGCATTGATCCGGGAGAGCATGTCCTTTTCTTCTTCGTTTAACGAGGAATATCCATTGGCATTTTTATTTGTCTGAAACATAATCACACATCCTTTTCCAATTTAAATTTAAAGATAGTGTACCACTTGATGCTTGTGTTGTATAGATATCTTTGCTAAAATAAATAATATCAAGGTGCAGCGCCGCATGGCGGCAGAATGTGAGGGAATATGAACAGTAAGCTATATAAACTTATGAATTGGCCAAGGATTGAAGGGATCATCTATTCAGAGGAGGACAAGCCGCATGATATTTTAGGACCCCATGCGGTAGGGAAAAGCGTGGTATTCCAGACTTTTCAGCCAGGGGCAGAGGCCGTGTCGCTGGTGGTGGGTCAGGAAACCGCAAAGCATAAAATGGAAATGGTGGATGAAGCAGGTTATTTTGCCTGTGTCATCAGCGGGAAGATACCGGAAGAATATGTGTATGAAGTGACAGGGAAAGACGGGGAGCTTAAAGAGGTTAAAGACGCATACCGGTATTGTGTGGGATTAAGTGATAAGGATATCGACAAATTCAATGCGGGAATTCATTATTCCGTGTATGAAAAGCTGGGTGCCCACCTGATGGAGGTGGATGGCATTATGGGCACGTTCTTTGCCGTATGGGCACCTAATGCGCTGCGTGTCAGCGTGGTAGGGGATTTTAACGGCTGGGATGGGCGCATCCATCAGATGAGACGGAATGAACAGGGCGGCATTTTTGAAATTTTTATCCCGGATGTGCATGAGGGAGAATGTTATAAATATGAGATCAAGGTGAAGGGCGGTTTGACTTTTCTTAAGGCGGATCCTTATGCCTTCGGTCAGCAGCTGCGTCCGGAAACGGCATCTGTTGTAAGGGATATTTCTGCGTATAAGTGGAAGGATCAAAGCTGGATGAAGGATAGGGCTGTCCGTCAGGGAGTGGATTCTCCCATCAGTGTTTATGAATTATACCTGGGATCTTTTAGGAGAAATGCGGATACAAACGAGTACCTTAATTACAGGGAGTTGGCGGATGAAGTGATCAAATACGTGAAGGATACCGGCTATACCCATGTGGAACTGATGCCAGTGATGGAGCATCCCCTGGATGCGTCATGGGGCTATCAGGTAATCGGGTATTATGCGCCTACGGCAAGATATGGCAGTGCGGAAGATTTCATGTGCTTTGTGGATGCGCTGCATCAGGCAGGGATTGGCGTGATCCTGGACTGGGTGCCGGCACATTTTCCAAGGGATACCCACGGGCTTTCCAATTTTGACGGCACTTGCTTATATGAACATATGGATCCAAGGAAGGGGGCACACCCACACTGGGGAACGTTGATCTATAATTACGGGCGTCCGCAGGTGACCAACTACCTGATTGCCAATGCGCTTTACTGGGTGGAAAAGTATCATGTTGACGGGATCAGGATGGATGCGGTTGCTTCCATGCTTTATCTTGATTATGGAAAAAGAGACGGTGAATGGGTGGCAAACATTTATGGCGGGAATGAAAATCTGGAAGCCATGGAATTTTTAAAGCACTTGAACGCTATGATGAAAAAGCGTAACCCCGGGGTTTTGATGATTGCGGAAGAATCCACGGCATGGCCAAGGATCACGGGCAGGCTGGACGAGGACGGTCTTGGGTTTGATCTGAAGTGGAACATGGGATTTATGAACGATTATCTGTCCTATATCGGATACGATCCGTATTTCAGGGCGCATCACCATAATGAACTGACTTTCAGCATGATCTATGCTTACAGTGAGAATTTTATGCTGGTATTTTCCCATGATGAAGTAGTCCATGGGAAGTCAACGATGATCGGAAAGATGCCAGGAAATTTGGAGGATAAGTTTGCAAACTTAAGGCTTACCTTTGCGTATATGATGACCCATCCCGGCAAAAAACTGCTCTTTATGGGGCAGGATATTGCGGAATTTAAAGAATTTGATGAGACAAGGCAGACAGAGTGGAGCTTATTGTCCTGCGATGCTCATGAGGGAGTACACCGTCTTGTGAAAGATCTGAACAAGCTGTATCAGGTTAAGCCGGCGCTTCATGCATTAGATACCAGTCCGGAAGGGTTTGAGTGGATCAATTGTATTTCGCCGGATAAATGTATGGTTTCTTTTATGCGAAAGACTAAAAAACCGGAAGAAGTACTTGTGGTGGTTGTCAATTTTGCAAATGCCGGGCAGGAATTTGTGGTAGGTGTTCCGATGGAAGGAAAATATAAGGAGATCTTAAATACGGACGCTAAATGCTATGGCGGTCTTGGAAGGGTAAATAGCAAAGCCATTTTTGTGTCGGAAACAGAGATGGATGGCAAGCCTTATTCCTTTACGATGAAGGCAGCGCCTTTGTCGGCGAGTATTTTCACCTTTGTTCCTTATACGGAAAAGGAAAAACAGCAGATTGCAAAGGAAAAGGCGTTCCTTGCCGCACAAAAATGTGCCGAGGAAGCTATGCAGGCGGCTGAGGAAGCACAAAGGCTTGCAGAGAAGGCAAAAGAGGAAGCGAAAGAAGCAAAAGAGCTTGCAAAGGAAGCGGAAAAACGGGCAAAAGAAGCGGAAAAGAAAGCTCAGCAGGAGATGCAGAAGGCTTTGGAAGAGCAAGAGCGCGTAAAGATGATCAAAAATAGTTAGAGGTAAGAATGGACAGACAGGAAATTGAACAGCATGCAGGCGTAATTGAAAATTTCTTAGAAGGGCTTCCCGAAAAGATGTTCCATCTTGGCATCCGGGTGGTGCTTGCCGCCTTGGCCTTCCTGATCGGGATGCAGGTCATTAAACTGATCCGGCATATTTTAAAAAAAGCATTGAACAGGAGCCGGGTGGATGAGAGCGCAGTCAGTTTTATTGATTCTTTCATAAAGTTTGGGATGTATTTTGTCCTGGTACTTACCATTGCGTCAAGCCTTGGGGTGGATGCCGCCAGTATTCTGGCAATCCTTGGTTCTGCCAGCGTGGCCATCGGGCTGGCGGTTCAGGGGAGTTTAAGTAACCTGACAGGGGGCGTTCTCCTTCTGATCCTGCATCCTTTTGCTCCGGGAGATTATATCAAGGACGGTGCGGGGAATGAAGGAACGGTAGAGAGCATTGACGTGTTTTATACTCATTTAGTGACCCCGGATCACAAAAGCATTGTACTTCCCAATGGGAATCTTGCCAACGGAACGATCACGAACTTCACCAAGTGCCCCGCCAGAAGGATTGATATCCAGGTTGGGATTTCTTACAAAGATGATATCAAAAGAGCAAAAGAAGTGCTGCTTAAGTTAATGCAGGATGATTTGGCCGTGTTAAAGGATGAAGATGTCCGGGTGTTTGTGGACGGGCTCGGGGAGAGCAGCGTTGTACTGAATCTGCGGTGCTGGACACTTCAGGGTGATTTTTGGGAAACGAAATGGCGGTTGACGGAAGAGACAAAATATGCATTGGATCAGGCGGGAGTCAGTATCCCTTATCCGCAGGTGGATGTGCATTTAGAACAGGGATAAGCATCTGGCAGCCCGCCGGAGGAAAAAACAGGAGACTGGAATCAGTCTCCTGTTTTGATAAGCTACTGAGGGGACTCGAACCCCTGACCTGCTGATTACGAATCAGCTGCTCTACCAACTGAGCCACAGTAGCATTTGCCTGCAACAAGGATTATTATAATGGCTATGCATAAAATTTGCAAGCAAATTTTTTAAAAAGTGGTAGGAGACTGAGGTTCAGCCTCCTATCGTTTCTTTTTGTATAAATGTTCCAGATATTGGATCCCCTGGTAAAGCCCCATGGCGATAATGCAAAGGATGATGATGGAAGTGATGACCATATTGAGTTTAAACACCTGAGAGCCATAAATGATCAGATACCCAAGGCCTCGGCGGGCCGCCAAAAATTCACCGATGATCACGCCTACCAAAGCCAGGCCGATGTTCACCTTCATGTTGCTTAAGATCATGGGGATGGAAAATGGGAACACCACTTTAAAAAAAGCATCCATGCGTTTGCCGCCTAAGGTATAGATCAATTTCAGCTTTTCCGGGTCTGTATGTTTAAATCCCGTATAAAGGCTGATGACGGAGCCGAAGATGGCGACGGAAATTCCTGCCACGATAATTGTGCCTGTTCCGGTGCCAAGCCATACAATGAAAAGCGGGGCAAGGGCGGACTTGGGCAGGCTGTTCAGCACCACAAGATAAGGTTCCAAAATTTCAGACAAGGTTTTGGAATACCATAAAAGCGTTGCCGCAAGCAGGGAGATCAAGGTGATCAGCAGGAAGCTTATTAGTGTTTCCAACAAAGTGATCCCGGTATGGGTAAAAAAGGAACCGTCCTGTAACATTTCCATGAAATAAGAGGCCACCATGCTGGGACTGCTGAAAAAGAACGTATCGATCAACTGGAATCTTCCGGCCATTTCCCAGACCAGTAAAAACAACACAAAGATTAAAAGTCTGAAAAATGTGACAAAGTGATGGTGACGGTGATGGTCACGGATAAACCGTTCCTGCATGGTCAATTCTTTTTGCGGCCTAATTATTTTCCCCGGTATATTCATCCGAAATCTCCTTCCATAGTAGTGTGAAAAGATCGTTAAATTCCGGTGCGTTCCTTGCTGCTAAAGGCGACTGCTCTGCAAGGGTCAGCTTGACCGGGATCGTTCTTTTGATCGCAGCCGGGCGTTTGGTCAGCACCAGGATCCGGTCCGCAAGGGAGATTGCCTCTGAAAGGTCATGAGTAATCAGGATAGCGGTGATGCCGCTTTTGCGGATGATGCTGCCAATGTCGGAAGATACCATAAGCCTGGTTTGATAGTCTAAGGCGCTGAATGGCTCATCCAGTAAAAGTAGAGCCGGTTCCATGACCATGGTGCGGATCAGTGCGGCGCGCTGCTTCATGCCGCCGGATAATTCTCCGGGTTTTTTGTCTTTGAATTTATATAAACCATAATCATGGAGCAGTTGCTCTGCCAGCTGTTCTTTTTCCCTTGTCAATGTTCCCGTGATCTCGGGACCTAAAAGTACATTTTTCCAGATAGACCGCCATTCCAGTAAATGGTCCTGCTGAAGCATGTATCCCACCCGGATCTCCTTAGTCTGGTCTAAAATAACCTCACCCGATTCAGGTGTAAGCAATCCGGCGATAACGGAAAGAAGCGTGGATTTCCCGCAGCCGCTGGGCCCCACGATGGCGATAAACTCACCCTTATCCACCTGAAAGGATATGTGGTCTAATGCAAGGGTCTCCCCTTTTAAATTGTGATAGGAAAAGCAGACATCCCTGCATGATATAATAGGCTGTTCCAATTCAAGGACCCCATTTCCTGTGTTTATACTATTACATTATGAACATTCGACATTTGTGTGCCGAAAAATATTGAAAAGAGGCAGGAAATGTGCTAGTATCAAATTCAGATTTAATTATTGGAGGATATGAATATGGCTCAATTGTGGGGCGGGCGGTTTACCGGGGAGACAGATGCCCTGGTCTATCGGTTCAACGCATCAATCGGCTTTGATAAAAAGCTTTTTGGCCAGGATGTGGAAGGAAGCATTGCGCATGTGGTCATGTTAGAAAAGCAGGGGATCATCACCTGTGAGGAAAAAGATGCCATTGTCAAGGGTCTTACGCAGATTCGGAAGGATGTGGAAGAGGGAAAGCTTGCTATAACGGATCAGTATGAGGATATCCATAGTTTCGTGGAAGCGGAACTGATCCGCAGGATCGGGGATGCAGGGAAAAAGATGCATACCGGGCGGAGCCGGAATGATCAGGTAGCGCTTGATATGAAGCTTTATGTAAGAGGGGAGATCTTGGAGCTTTCAGACCGGCTGTTGACGTTGTCCGAGACACTGCTTACGATCATGGAAGAAAATCAGGCTGTTTATATGCCTGGGTTTACCCATTTGCAAAAAGCTCAGCCGACCACCCTCGCCCACCATATGGGAGCATATTTTGAAATGTTTAAAAGAGATCTTTTGCGGCTTTCCGATATTTATAAAAGGATGAATTACTGTCCTTTGGGGGCGGGAGCGTTTGCCGGAACCACTTACCCTTTAGACCGGGCTTATACCGCATCCCTTTTGGGTTTTGAAGGACCTACCTTAAACAGCATGGATTCGGTGGCGGACCGGGATTACCTGATCGAGCTTTTGGCGGCGCTTTCCACGGTGATGATGCATCTGAGCAGATTTTCCGAGGAAATCATCATCTGGAATTCCAATGAATACCGTTTTGTGGAGCTGGACGACGGGTTTTCCACAGGAAGCAGTATTATGCCCCAAAAGAAAAACCCGGACATTGCAGAACTGGTAAGGGGAAAGACAGGACGTGTCTACGGGGCTCTTATGTCGCTTCTTACCACCATGAAGGGGATCCCTCTTGCCTACAACAAGGATATGCAGGAGGATAAAGAGGTATCCTTTGACGCCATTGAAACGGTAAAAGACTGTCTGGTACTGTTTAACGGGATGCTTGGCACTATGAAATTTAATCATAAGATCATGGAGCAAAGCGCCATGAACGGCTTTACCAATGCCACGGATGCGGCGGATTACCTTGTGGGGAAAGGAGTTCCTTTCCGGGATGCCCACGGCATTATCGGGCGTCTGGTGCTATACTGTATTGATAAAGACAAGAGCATTGACGCATTAAGCCTTGAAGAATTAAAACAGATCAGTCCGGTATTTGAAGCGGATATTTATGACGCCATCAGCTTAAAGACCTGTGTGGAAAAGCGTCTTACCATAGGAGCGCCGGGATCGGCGGCAATGGCGGAAGTGATCCGGTTAAATAGAGTATTCCTGGACGCATACAAGAACGAACATCATAAGAATGGATCATAAGAGAAAAAGAGAGGAGTTTATGAAAATGAGTGAAAAATTAAAAGTAGGGATATTAGGCGGAACAGGTATGGTAGGGCAGCGTTTTATCGCCCTTTTGGAGAATCATCCGTGGTTTGAGGTGACTACTATTGCGGCAAGCGAACGTTCTGCCGGGAAAACTTATGAAGAGGCAGTGGGCGGCAGGTGGAAAATGGATACCCCTATGCCGGAAGCGGTAAAAGGCCTTGTGGTGATGAACGTAAATGAAGTGGAGAAGGTTGCCGGTGAAGTGGACTTTGTGTTCAGCGCCGTTGACATGACCAAAGAAGAGATCAAGAAGATCGAGGAGGCTTATGCTAAGACGGAGACACCGGTGGTCTCCAATAACTCGGCACACCGCTGGACGCCGGACGTTCCCATGGTAGTGCCGGAAATCAACCCGGAACATATGAAAGTGATTGACTTCCAGAGAAAAAGGCTGGGAACTAAAAAGGGCTTTGTGGCGGTTAAGCCAAACTGTTCCATCCAAAGCTATGCGCCTGTACTCACCGCATGGAAGGAATTTGAGCCTTATGAGGTAGTTGCCACCACCTATCAGGCAATTTCAGGTGCGGGAAAAACGTTCAAAGACTGGCCGGAAATGGTGGAAAATATCATTCCTTATATCGGCGGGGAAGAAGAAAAAAGCGAAAAAGAACCGCTGCGCATCTGGGGGGAAATCAAGGACGGGGTGATCGTACCGGCAGTATCTCCGGTGATCACCTGCCAATGCATCAGGGTGCCTGTACTTAACGGACATACGGCGGCAGTGTTCGTGAAATTTAAAACGAAACCCACCAAAGAACAGTTGATCGAGAGATTAGTAAACTTTAAGGGCCTTCCTCAGGAACTTTCTCTTCCCAGTGCGCCGAAGCAGTTTATCCGGTACTTGGAAGAGGACAACAGGCCTCAGGTGAAGATGGATGTGGATTTCGAAAATGGTATGGGGATCAACGTAGGACGCTTACGGGAAGATACGGTCTATGACTGGAAATTTGTGGGCCTTTCCCACAATACGGTAAGAGGAGCTGCCGGCGGGGCGGTGCTTTGTGCGGAGCTTTTAAAAGCCCAAGGGTATATCGGATAAAACAATTGCGGGGGTATTAAAATGGTTTTGGGGCGCACTTCGGAGCTAAAATATTTAAATACCTGTTACGACCGTGAAGGAAGTCAGATCATGGTGGTATATGGGGAAAAGAATGTTGGGAAGACGGCTTTGCTGGATGAATTTGTCCAGGATAAACCACATTCTTATTATTGTGCGCGTCCTGCATCCGAAAGGGAACAGCGGTACAGATGGGGGCTGGAATTAAATCCGGAGGCTTTCGGGGCTCCCGGCTATCCGGCTTTTTGCGAGATCTTCCGGTCCGCATTAGGAGAGGAAACGGATAAAAAAGTCATTATTGTTGATGAGTTTCAGTATATTGTGAAAGCGGGCAATGAATTTATGGATGAGTTGATCGCTTTTGTCCACGACAGCTGGCAGGGAACGCAGGTCATGGTGGTTCTTTGCAGTTCTTCCATCGGCTGGGTGGAAAACAGCATGATCACAAGGATCGGGGAGGCGGCTTATGAGATCTCCGGCTTTTTAAAGATCAAAGAGCTGAGCTTTGAGACGATGATGGAATTTTTTCCGGGCTTTTCCATGGAACAGTGTATTGAAGCCTATGCCGTCCTTGGCGGAATCCCGGGGCTTTGGGCGCATTTTAATGATAAGATAAGTGTCCGTGAAAATATCTGCAGGTATATCCTTGGCAAAAATGCCTTTTTGAACAGGGAAGGGCAGCGCATCATGGAGGAGGAGCTTAGGGAGACCGGCGTATATAATACAATCTTAGCTTCTATAGCGGCAGGGAAGCATAAGCTGAACGAGCTGTACCTGCATACGGATTTTTCCCGGGCGAAGATCAGTGTTTATCTGAAAAATCTGATGGAGCTTGAATTGGTGGAAAAGATCTTTTCTTATGACACGGAAGGGAAGGCGAATACCCAGAAAGGAATCTATCGGATCAAAAACCATTTTGTACATTTTTACTTTACTTATTTATATCCGAATTTGAGCAGTCTGGAGCAGCTTGCGCCGGATCAGTTCTACAAAAGATATATTGCACCGTATTTTAAAAGTTATGTTGCGGAATATTTCAAGACTGTCTGCAGGCAGCATGTAGAGAAACTGGATAAATGGGGGCGTCTGCCTGTGGAGATCGACCGGATGGGAGAATGGGTAGGCAAGCTGGGAACGATCGACGTGATCGCCCAAAGCGAGGAGGGCGTAACGCTCATCGGTATTTGCAACTGGGAAAAAAATATCATGAGCTATGCCGATTATGAGTGGCTTTTATTTTGTGCGGAAAAAGCAAAACTCCGCGCGGATTATATTTATTTGTTTTCCGTGAAGCATTTTGATGAAAAGCTGAATCTGGAAGCAAAAATGAAACAGAACTTAAAATTGATCAGTATGAATGAGATGTAATGGAATGGGAAAAAGCTTATACATAGCAGAAAAGCCCAGTGTAGCAAGGGAATTTGCAAGGGCTCTAAAGATAAATGCTAAAAATAATGACGGCTATATGGAATCTCCGGAAGCGATCGTTACCTGGTGCGTGGGGCATTTGGTGACCATGAGCTACCCGGAGGTTTATGATGAGAAGTATAAAAGGTGGTCCCTTACCACGATCCCCTTTATCCCTTCTGAATTTAAGTATGAAGTGATCGATGGCGTGAAGAAACAGTTTAAGATCGTAAGCGGTCTTTTAAACCGGCCGGATGTGGAGACGATCTTTGTCTGCACCGACTCCGGGCGGGAAGGGGAATATATTTACCGGCTTGTGGAGCAGCAGGCCCATGTGAAGGGAAAAACGCGCCGGCGGGTGTGGATCGATTCTCAGACGGAAGAGGAGATCCTAAGAGGGATCCGGGAGGCGAAGGATCTGTCGGAATATGATAATCTGGGTGCGGCGGCATACCTTAGGGCAAAGGAAGACTACCTGATGGGCATCAATTTTTCCCGGGTACTGACGCTAAAGTACGGGAACTCCGTTAAAAATTATTTAAAAGCGGAGCGGGCCGTGATCAGCGTAGGGCGTGTCATGACTTGTGTCCTTGGGATGACCGTCAACCGGGAACGGGAGATACGGGAGTTTGTGAAAACGCCTTTTTACCGGGTTTTGGCATATGTTCCCGTTGGAGATAAGCCCTGTGAGTGTGAGTGGAAAGCAGTGGAAAACACGAAATATTTCGGTTCTCCTCTTCTTTATAAAGAAAACGGGTTTAAGGAGGAAAAGGATGCAAAAGAGCTGATCGGCTATCTAAAGGAAGATGAGCCTGTGATGGCGGCGGTTGAATCCTTGGAAAAGAAAAAAGAGACGAAAAACCCACCGCTTTTATATAATCTGGCAGAGCTGCAAAACGACTGTTCCAAATTTTTTAAGATCAGCCCGGACGAGACGTTAAGGATCGCCCAGGAATTATATGAGAAAAAGCTGACCACTTACCCGAGGACTGACGCCAGGGTTCTTTCCACGGCGGTTGCAAAAGAAATTTCCAAAAATATCAGAGGACTTGGCAGCTATAGTCTTGTTAAAGGTCTGGCAGAAAAGGTGCTTGAGAGTGGAAGTTACAAGCAGATAGCAAAATCACGGTACGTAAATGACAAACAGATCACTGACCATTACGCGATCATCCCTACAGGCCAGGGATTTGGCGCACTTGGGAGCTTAAGCCCCACGGCGGCCAAGGTTTATGAGATCATTGCAAGGCGGTTTCTTGCAATCTTTTTCCCGCCTGCGGTATATCGGAAGATATCTTTGAATGTGTCGGTAAAGGGGGAACAGTTCTTTGCAGGTTTTAAAGTTTTGGAAGAGAGCGGGTATCTGGAAGCGGCTGCCTTTTCTTTTGCGAAAAAGAAAAATGAGGAAGATGGAGAAAATTGCCAGGCTGATCAGGGGTTCATGGAGGCTTTAAACCGTCTGAAAAAGGGGATGGTCCTTCCCGTTACTGATATGCAGATCAAGGAAGGAGAGACCTCGCCGCCAAAACGCTATAACTCAGGAACCATGATCCTTGCCATGGAAAATGCCGGGCAGCTCATTGAAGACGAGGAGCTTCGCTCCCATATTAAAGGGAGCGGGATCGGCACTTCGGCAACGCGGGCGGAAATCCTAAAAAAACTGGTGAATATAGGGTATCTTGCTTTAAATAAAAAGACACAGATCATTACGCCTACCTTAATGGGGGAGATGATCTACGAGGTGGTGGATAATTCCATCAGGCCCCTTTTAGATCCGGCCCTTACCGCAAGCTGGGAAAAAGGGCTTACCATGGTGGCAGAAGGCGTGATCACGGAAGATGAGTATATGAAAAAACTGGACGATTTTGTATCCAGGAGGACTAATATCGTTAAGCAGTTAAATAACCAGTGGGTATTAAACCGGCAGTTTAACAAGGCTGCCGGAAATTATAAGAAGGATGCGCCGAAAACGGCACAGAAATGAGGGAAATTATGGAACAATACAAGATCAGTAACCTGTATACGTTAGAGGAGACCATTGCTGCGGATTTATTTGAAGGGGCAGTGTATCCCTGGGAGCTTTTGCCCAAGATCAGCGGTTTTATTTTGGAACTTGGAGAAAAACTCCCTGTGGACCGATTTACCAGGGTTAAGGAAAATGTCTGGGTGGCAAATACCGCAAAGGTTGCGCCTACCGCCTGTATTAACGGCCCCGCGATCATTGATGAAGATGCCGAGATAAGGCACTGTGCGTTTATCCGCGGGAATGCGATCGTAGGCAAAGGCGCCGTGGTTGGAAATTCCACGGAATTAAAAAACGTGATCCTGTTTAATAAGGTCCAGGTACCCCATTACAATTATGTTGGGGACAGTATCCTTGGTTTTAAATCTCATATGGGGGCAGGCTCTATCACTTCCAATGTAAAAAGCGACAAAACGCTGGTGGTGGTAAGGGATGGAAAGGAACAGATAGAGACCGGCATGAAGAAGTTCGGGGCAATGTTGGGGGATAACGTGGAGGTTGGCTGTAACAGCGTATTAAATCCCGGTACGGTGATCGGCAGAAATACCAATGTCTACCCTGCCAGCATGGTGCGTGGCTGCATCCCTGAAGGCAGCATTTACAAAAAGCGGGGAGAGGTCGTGGAGAAATATTAGACGGCGTGTTTCATTCCGCTACAATTTTTTGTCAAAAGGACTGGATTTTTTGCAAAAGATATGAGACAATTAGTGTTGTGATTATGACAAAATATTCACAAGGCAAAGGAGTATTTTGTTAGAAAATAATATCTACATATTGAAAGGAGTTTTCACATGATTTATTCAAAAGAAGTTGAAGAAATGTGTACAGTTGCCCAGGGCGTTAACCATGGTTGTGCACCTATCCCTGAAGAAGCAAAATGGGTCAAAGCAAAAGAAGTGAAAGACATTTCCGGTCTTACACATGGTATCGGTTGGTGTGCGCCGCAGCAGGGTGCCTGCAAACTCACATTAAATGTGAAAGAAGGTATTATTCAGGAAGCGCTGGTTGAGACGATCGGGTGCTCAGGTATGACTCATTCAGCGGCTATGGCAGCTGAGATCCTTCCCGGAAGGACTGTAATGGAAGCGTTAAATACAGACCTTGTATGCGATGCGATCAATACGGCTATGAGAGAATTATTCTTACAGATTGTTTACGGAAGGACACAGAGCGCTTTCTCTGAGGATGGTCTTCCGGTAGGGGCTGGTCTTGAAGATTTAGGAAAAGGCCTTAGAAGCCAGGTTGGCACGATGTACGGAACATTGAAGAAAGGCCCTCGTTATCTGGAAATGGCGGAAGGTTATGTAACAGGTATCGCACTTGACGCTGACGACCAGATCATCGGCTATAAATTTGTAAGTCTTGGGAAGATGACCGACTTCATCAAGAAAGGCGACGACCCGAATACCGCTTATGAAAAGGCAAGCGGGCAGTACGGCAGGGTTGCAGATGCTGTTAAGATCATTGATCCGAGAACTGACGAAGAAGTTAAATAATAGAGAAGTGAGAAAGGAGTTACATAACAATGGCATTATTTGAATCATATGAAAGACGAATTGACAAAATCAATTCAGTATTAAATAGCTATGGTATCGCTTCTCTTGAAGAAGCTGAAAAAATCACAAAAGATGCTGGTCTTGACGTGTATGCGCAGGTAAAAGGTATCCAGCCTATCTGTTTTGAAAATGCATGCTGGGCATATATCACAGGCGCCGCTATCGCGATCAAGAAAGGCTGCAGAAAAGCTTCCGAAGCCGCAGCGGCAATCGGCGAAGGCCTTCAGGCTTTCTGTATTCCCGGATCTGTTGCCGATACCCGTAAGGTAGGTTTAGGCCATGGTAACCTTGGCAAGATGCTTCTTGAAGAAGAGACAGAATGCTTCTGTTTCCTTGCCGGTCATGAGTCCTTTGCAGCAGCGGAAGGTGCAATTGGTATCGCAGAGAAGGCAAACAAAGTGCGCCAGAAACCTCTTCGCGTTATCTTAAACGGCCTTGGAAAAGATGCGGCACAGATCATTTCCAGAATTAATGGTTTTACATTTGTTGAGACTGAATACGATCCGTATACCAATACCGTTAAGGAAGTTTATCGTAAATCTTATTCAGAAGGGCTTCGTGCAAAAGTTAACTGCTACGGCGCAAACGATGTTTGTGAAGGCGTTGCGATCATGCATAAGGAAGGCGTTGACGTTTCCATTACCGGTAATTCAACCAACCCGACCAGGTTCCAGCATCCCGTTGCAGGTACTTATAAGAAAGAATGTAACGAACAGGGCAAGAAGTATTTCTCTGTTGCATCAGGCGGTGGTACAGGACGTACCCTTCATCCGGATAACATGGCTGCAGGTCCTGCTTCCTACGGTATGACCGATACCATGGGCCGTATGCACTCTGACGCACAGTTTGCAGGTTCTTCATCCGTTCCTGCCCATGTTGAAATGATGGGGCTTATCGGCGCTGGTAATAACCCTATGGTAGGTATGACAGTTGCTGTTGCGGTTTCCATCGAGGAAGCTGCTAAGGAAGGCAAATTTTAATTGAGTTGAATTAAAAATATTAAAAACAATACATAAATACAGATAAAACGCCATGATTCTTTTGAATTATGGCGTTTTTGTATACAATATAAACGTATTTTGCCGAAAAATGTTGGTTGGTGCGTAAGCGTCAAATAAGAACGTGTAGTGAAATGTATGGTGTTCTCCTGTAAACTTGGGGTTAGAGTTTTTAGAGTTCACTCCAAAAACTCTAAATCCAGATAAAGGAGAATACCCATGGACATTTCCACTTTAACTCCGGATAAACAGGTAAAACTTCAGTACTGGCTGGATGTGATCCGGCAATGCAGAGCCTCAGGCCTGACAAATCAGGTATGGTGCGAACAGCATGATATCTCTTTAAAAAGCTATTATTACTGGATCGCAAAGATCCGGAAGATGGCGCTTGAGGAACTGCCCCGAAAAAGGAATGGATCCAGGTCGGTAATGGAGCAGGCTGCATGGCTGCCGGATGGGGCTCCGGAATTTACGGAGGTATCCCTTCGCGACAGACAGGATTTCTCTGCCGCTCCTGCGGCAGTGCTCCATATCGGTACTGTGACGGTTGAACTCTTTGAAGATACTTCCCGCGAATTGCTGGAGGCTATCATGAAAGCAGTGCGGTCATGTTAGGCGACCTCTCCCGGGTGGAAAAGATCTATCTGCGTACCGGGTACACGGATATGAGAAAACAGCTGGATGGTCTGATCGATATCATCCAGTACAGCTTCCGGCTTGATCCTTACAGCAATTCCCTGTTCCTTTTCTGCGGGAAACGGGCGGA
>CAJULP010000088.1 GCA_910587295.1 uncultured Lachnospiraceae bacterium
AAGATATGCTTGTCCAGCCTTTCCAGGCGTGTGTTGGAATATACCTGCTCCGTTCCGTCCGGCAGCATGACCCTCTCGATCTTTAACTGGGATTCCCCCATGTCTACCAGATACTTTAATGCTTCCTTTAAATCCATGTTTTCCTCCTTCCGGCTTATAAAGCCGCTTTCCTGTAATCCACAATGTTGCCCGATACTACCTCGCCTGTCTCCGTGTCAACGGTATCGCCGTCAACCTGGGCAAGCTTCGCCATGTCAAGGCTCATCTGGCCCTTGACCTGCTTGCCGTACTCCTCCGCATAGACCTCGCCGTTCCGTAGGTCCTTCCCGATCGACATCATCGTCTGGATCGGAGAGGCCGGCGCCAGTTTCGTCTCGACCGAGACATCCACCACCGCGTCATTCCGGCTCTCCGTCTGCGTGAACCCCAGCTTGACCGTTATGCCCCTCTTTACCTTGTAGGGCGTGTTGGGGTCCTGCATGTTCTCCAGCACCTTGCGCATCGCCGCATTGAGTTTCTCCTGCAATGCGCCGTCCGCAATCTCGTTTAAGTTCAATAGTTCCATCCCTGCCTCCTTGTTCCCGTGATATGCCTGCATGGACAAATGATATGCGTTGATAGTTTCTTTTAACCGGCATCGCTGCCAATATGGTGTTCCAACCAAATTTTACAGGTAGCCCCTGCCAAACCTGCTTATGAATTCTTCCCTTGACCCGTGATGGGATTCAAAATACCTCTGCGCCGTCTGCTTGAGCTGCAGGTCAAGGCCTGCGTTGGGCACGGCATGGACGCTGTAACTGCTCATGTTGTGGTATCTTGGTTCCAGTGCAACTACAAACCCATATTTATCACAAAGACATCTCCGCCCAGTTCCGGGGAAGATATGGTGTATCGCCACATTATGGCTGCCGGTCACAAAACAAACGCTTAGATCATCCTGCAATACGCTAAATAGTTTCTTTGCCATTTCTCCTGCCTTTCCATAAGCTTTTCAGCTTTTCAATCTCATCAGGCGTAGCGGTCTCAATCCCCTGGCCCTCCGCTTCCTGCACCACGCCATCAATCAAAATGGACATTTCTTCCGTGTTGTAAGTGTGGGATCCCCGGTATACCATGTAAAAGAAAGTCTGCAGCCCGTTTTCTTCCGTCTTGCCGCCGCATGGGAGACAGTGCAGGTTTTCCTGCTCCAGCATGTCAGATACCGGTATCTGGGTCTTGATCATGACCGGCTGCCCATCTATGTAATCTGCCTGCCCATACCGCCCTATCATGATGTTTTTGCACCGGATCTTTGATATCCTCAGGCTGTCCGCCAGTTTCCCTACTAAGAGATGGAAATATGCATTTGCATCAAGTGACCGCTTTTTCCGGTACTTTTTCAGTGAGACAGCCAGCAGATCCATTGCCTTAAGTTCCTGTAGCCCCTGCACCGGCACATCTGCCAGCGACAGGGTTACTAAGATGCCTTTTGTCTCAAAATCCTGTGATATCGAAATGATCCTGCCTTTACACTCCATTTTCATTTCCCTTAGTACTGCATTTTTTCAGCCGCCCTATGGCATCCTTCACCTGAAGCTTTGACATATCCTGGATTTTCTCCACCTTATAAGTCTTTATGATGGAATTCTCACCATATCCGGTGCGGATAAGCTCTTCCGCAAGTTCCTTGAAAAAATTTTCCATTTCCGGATCCCTGTCTTTTTCATCCTTTTCTGGCGGCTTTCTGGCATCCCTATTTTTAACACTCCCATCAGGCGTTTCACTGTCCGGATCATCCATTAGGTTTTCAGTAGGGATGCAGAATGTCTGGAAGCAGGCATATTTGAAAGCTACCGACATAGCTTTATTTGTTGCCTTGTCGCCGCTGTCCATGCCTTCCCCGACAACAACCGCATCTACAAAAGAACCGTCCGTTGTATAAAAGCGGTAACGCATCCGGCACACGGAATAGATCAGGGATCCGCCTTTTGAAGTAGTACGTTCCTCGCGGCTCTGTTCAAGCACTTCCGGTGTGCAGAATATTTTATGTTTGATCATGGCAGGGTTAAGGGCATTCATCACCGCATCAATTCCACGGTACTTAAACCCCTGTGTTTTGTTATAATCCCCTTTCCCCACTGCCCCGATGTCTTCCATCACCCCGCATATGGCGGAATAGATCATTGGCACTCTGCTCTCTTCCATCAGATCATCTCCCATTCGATCCCTACGCTGTCCATGTACATTTCCAGTTTCTCCTTTGCGTCAGCGGAAAGGGAGACCCGGTACTCATAGAGCTCCGTTTCCTCGCACGCTTCCGGGATAAGGCTGTCAATGACTTCCTGTGCCGCTTCCGCCCTCGCCTGCTCGACAGCGGCCTTTTTTTCAGCTTCCTTTTCCTGCTCCGCAAGCATCTTCCCACGTTCCTCACGGCGTATGCGCTCCTCTTCCTCACGGCGTTTCCGTTCATTCTCCTTTGCAAGGATCTCCTGTTTCTGCTGTTCATAGGCGTTTATGTAGTTAAGCGCCCCCGCCAGGTCAAGGCTTTTCTGGTACATGGAAAGTGCCTGTGCCCCAGCTTCTGAATTCCTGCCCCTGATCATGCTGATATCGCCCTGGATCTTTTCGCATGCGCCTGTGATGGTCCTGCGGATCTCCTTCTCTTTGCACGTAGCGTTTTCCCATTTACAGTCATAGATCCGCTCGAGCGGGAAATGTGCCGCAAGCCCTTCCGGGAACACTTCCGCATAAACGCGCCTGATGAGTTCCCTTTTTTTCCTGACCCGGTTTTCCTCAAACTCCTTCACCTGCCCGTTGATCAGGTCGATGGGCTTGTCATACATCCCGATCAGTTCCTTAGCCCGGGCTTCAAACTCCTCCCATGGGAGCATATATCTTTTCTTTTCTTCCCGCAGGTTATCCTGGAACGTCTTTTTCTGTGCCCGCAGGCTTGCGACCACCTTCCTGGCATACGCCTTGCTGTCCTCCGTGAACACTGCGCCCTCATACTCGGAAAGGATGCCCTTTATCGCTTCCTCCACCTGCTCAAAGTTGCAGGATATCTTTGCGCTCTCTAATGTGACCACTGTCTGTACCTCGTTCATGTCTACCATCCCTTTCTGCCTGTTCATAGGCCTGCCTTTCCCTCGTCAGGCGATCTCCTGACGGTGCCCGATACATACCGTCCTCCATGCCGCACCCCCTCTATAACAGCCTTACGTCATAAGCCTTGTTGCCAACCGCTGGCGGCGTGAACTCCACCGTGTACCCGGCCAACAGGCCGCCTGACCTTGTCCTCACGTTGCAATGAGGCACAAAATATTCCCTTCCGTCATCTCCCGTGATGAACCCGTACCCTTTCTTCGGGTCATATGTTTTTACTTTCCCTATCATTGACTTTCCCTTTCCCCTATGCCATAATAAGGGCATAGGCGTTAAACATATTTAATTGTCTTTCAGGCCCTGCGGCTTCCTACGGTGGCAGGGCCTGATTTTTTTGCCCATGAGCCGGTCAAGCTCCCTGTCACGCCTGTACCTGACGCTGTCCAGCCTGGCGTATGCCGCCATCGCCGCACACCCTGCCAGGAACACGCCCGTTGCGTTTACCGGGCTTGTTCCGGTCTCGACCGCCCCGGCTATGCCGCCGATCCCTACCATTAACAAACAAAAAGCTGCTGTTTTTAGAATCATCATCCCCTATCCCTCCCACTTATGGCCGTTACTGGGATCCCGGTAACTTCCGCAAATTTGTTAGCATAAATGCAGTATGACCATTTCCCGGAGACCTTGACCGCCGACCCAAACTCAAAACCAGGCCGCCCTTGCTGCAGGCCAAGCCTTATATAATCGGGGCGTTTATGGAGCAATGCGGCGGCTTCCTGGCATGTCAGGGTAGCCTTCCCGGATAATACGGCAGCATATGGGTCCGGGTTATACGGGTCGGGATCCTTCATCCCTTCCAGTTCCTGCGCATCCACCCCCAGTATGGCAGCAATAGCCTCCCTGCGCTGCTGTGATGGGGTGATGATCCCGTTCACGTACTGGCTGACCGCACCTTTACTGAATCCGGTCAGGCGCACCAGCGTGGCGCTGTTTATGCCCTTCTCTTCCATGGCTTTCTTTAAGTTTTCCGCAAACATTGTTTATACCTCCTTCCTGTTAGGCGGTTGCTGCAACAGCCGCCCATGTCTATCCTTTTGGCATAGTTTCATATGTTGAGTTTTTCTGCCTCTTTCTTTATAATGTACTCACAAGCCACTGCCATGGCCGAGTACGAAAGAAAGGGGGTCAACATATATGTCTGGTCTAACAAAAGATGCTGACAAGATTATTTGTTGCATCTATAAGGAATATCTGGAAAGACGTAAGTCTGAAAGCTCAAAATCAGAAGCAAAGGAATTTGAAGCCAATTTCTATCAGGATATAAAATCAATCGCAAATTGGGATTGTAATGATATATCCGATACTTTACGCGAACTTCAAAATGCCGGTTTCCTGAAAGTGTATATCACTAATGACTTTTCCATAAATGACGAAGCAATAGTTTACATGGAAAACCGCTTCAAAAATGGTTTGGCTGAACTGACAGATTTTATTTCCAAATTTATTCCTTAATCGTTAAGCGCTCCTATTTTCTATTTTTCAGGAGCGCTTTCTCCGTGTAGCGTACCTGTAAGCATCTACAGCCCGAATTAAAAGGCTAACTACAACTAATACAAAATACCACGCTGGAGCTTTCATTTTTATTCCTGCCCACGTAAGGCATATTGATGTAAGCGTCTCTATCACCATCCTTTCTTCACTTCTTACTCGTAAATTCTTTTTTTCTCCCCATCTTTTCCCTCACCTCCTCCTTTTTGTTGAAAATACCTCCTGCATCTCCTATACTGTAAATACCAGACTGCCATCTGGAATACAGAAGAAAGGAGAACCTTATGCGTAGATTCAATCCACCATTCAACGGTAAGCGATTCCTACTAAACAAAAATACCGGTGAAATCCACGACTTGGATAAGGAAACTGATGCTTGCCGTATCAATGACATCGTTCCGGACCATATCTATATGGGGGATTCTTATATGGGCTATCTTATCTACGCTCAAATGAACCATTGCCCACCTCCAAATAGCTGCTTCTACTGTCAGCTTGAATATAACAGAGGCTGATACCCTTCCCGCAGCGCTGCTTCATTAATCTGTTGCAGCGCTTTTTCTGTGATTTCTGCCTGTAGTGCCTCTTTAAGCCCTTCCTGTGAACCTATATCTTTCACAGCCCCAAACATCAGGTCACAGAAGTTATCCAGCTCCAACTGCTTTACTGCATCAAATACGGTTATTTCCCTCACCTCCTTAATATCCAGTGGTATCTGTAGCAAACAGATAATCAATCGTGCACTCTGCCCTATAGCATTTTGTTATACCTTGAAAAGTTTTTACCGCCGTGATAAAATTAAAACACCCACATTTGGGCAAGGAGGTATTTTATGTTCATAAAAAAATTGACTTGCCCTGTTCTCTTTTTATAAGGTCGCAACACTGGTACCAAAGCAGTTTAAACTGGGTTAAATGCAGTTACTGATACAGCGATACTCTACCAGTGGCACTGGGTAAATATGCCCACTGTATCGTGTACTCCTTGTAATCTGTCAGCTAATGGGCGAACCAAACAGCAGAACCATAAGTGCATAAGTGACAGGGTACTTGATAGAAACTCTAGGTTGCGCTGGTGTGGCGAAAGCCTGCAAAGTACATAGGGTAAAAAAATTTGGCAGAGAACTGATAGAACGCAACTTCTATCAGTTTCTTTGATATAGCGGTAAAAACTTTTCAAGGTACAACAAAATCTATTATGTTTGTGGTTACTGTTCAATCAGGTCTTTATCAGCAAATTCCATTGGGTCTATATCAAGAAATTTGCAGAGTTTAACCAATTCCTTCCCTTTTATGTCTCTCTTTTTTGACTTATTTTTAAGGCTGTCATATAGCGCCATATAGGAAATTCCTGTTCTTCGAGAGACAACCGTAAGTGCAATTCCTTTATCATCTATGCACTTTGAAAGATTTTCCTCTAATGTCATATAAGCACCTCCAATCTTGTTTATCGAATTATTCGTTATACTCAATATAATATCGTTTTGTTCGTTTGTCAATAGTTTTTATCGAATTTTTCAATATTTTTATTGACATGCTAAAATTATTCGTTATAATGAAATTATTAGGAGGTTGACAAATGGCTAGTAAAGATTTTTCTAATAAATTAAAATCACTGCGTTTGAAAGCTGGGTATAGCCAAAAAGACGTGTATGAACATTTTAAGATTCCCCAATCTACGTTCAGCTCATGGGAAGTTGGTAAATCGGAGCCATCAGGCGAAATGCTCATAAAACTATGCGAATTCTATAAATGCGATATGGTAAAAGAATTTTCATCAGATAATGACATAACTTATATAGAATGGGATATGCTTGAAAAATACCGTGCCCTCGACCCTCACGGAAAAGAAATGGTAGACTTCACTCTCCTAAAGGAATGGGAACGCTCTACTGCAGAAGCAGAAAAATCAAATGTTGTTCCGTTAACTTTAAAAGAAGATACTACATATTATGTCAATGCCGCCCACCCGATTGAGGACGCAACCGAGGAAGATAAATTATTCGATGAAAACCTTATGGATGATGAAAATTTCTAGTCCGTTTTATAGGACACAAAATTTGCTACAATTCTATAAAAGGGGATGATTATTTTGACTACATACGAAGATATTCTTATGGAAGCGGATGCTAATAACTTGATTACCAAGGAAAAGCCTCTCCGTGCTCACAAAGGGAGGATAAAAGGGAACCGTATTGCTGTGAACGGTAATTTATCCGAAAGAGAAAAGAAATGTGTTATGGCAGAAGAACTCGGCCACTATTATACTGGGTACGGTAATATCCTAGACCAATCCCTAATATCCAATAGGAAGCAGGAACTTCACGGAAGGATTTATGCATACAATAAACTTGTTGGCCTTATGGGTATCGTAGATGCCTATAAAAATCACTGTACAAGCATTTCGGAATCGGCAGAGTTTCTTGATGTAACAGAGGAGTTCTTAAATGACGCATTAAGCCACTATAAAAGTAAATATGGAAGATATGCAGTTATTGATAACTATGCTATCTTTTTCGAACCCTATATAGCAGTACTGGAGCTAATGTAATTAACGGTTAAACCGCTACGGCGTTTTAATAAAAAACAAAAGAAAAGAGGGTATTTACCATGATTGATTTCCAAAACAAAGCTTTTGTCAAACTCGTCAAAACTCCTGCCGAATCAGTAATGAACGACATTACGCCATTGCTAATCCCCAGTGAAAATGTAATCGGCGCTTACAGATCTATACGTGATTATGTTGTATTTACCGACAAACGTATTATTTCTGTCAATGTCCAAGGCGTAACCGGAAAGAAAAAAGATTTTACTTCTCTTCCTTATTCCAAAATACAGGCATTTTCTGTTGAGACAGCCGGTGTATTTGATATGGACAGTGAATTGGAAATGTATTTTAGCAGTTTAGGAAAAGTTAAATTTGAATTTTCCGGTTCAAGCGATATTGTAAAAATTGGCCAGCTTATCAGCAGTTTCATTTTATAGCAAAAAACCGCCCCTGCGCCAACAGGAACGGTTTTGACATCCCCGAAGGTGATGCCTTATGAATACATAGTTATAGTATCATCTTTGGGGGCAGCCTGCAAGCGATTATTTCGCTGGCTGTTATTTTTATACTTAAAAAGGAGGGTGATCATGACAGGCGGAACAAGAAAAAGAGGAAAAACATGGAGCTACTACTTTGACCTTGGCACGGTAGGCGGCAAACGCCAGAAGAAGGAAAAAGGCGGCTTCAAGACCAAAAAGGAAGCGGAAACGGCACTTGCAAAAGCTCTAAGCGAATATCACAGCACCGGCCAGATATTTGAACCATCTGAAATTAGCGTATCCGATTACCTTGACCAGTGGTATGACCTGTACTGCAGGCCTAACCTGAAATACAACACACAGGTCAATTACCTGACTATCATGGGGAAGCACCTTAAACCCCAGTTCGGCTGTTTCAAGCTGAAAACCCTCACACCCGCCGCTATCCAAGAATATGCAAATAATTTAAAAATGAATGGATTTGCAAAGAACCACGTAGATGGGATCTTGTCCGTGTTCAGCACCGCCCTGGACTACGCCGTGGAGCCGCTCCATTACCTGCCCGCTAACCCGATGCAGTATGTAAAGCACCCGAAAGCTGACCGGAAAACTCGTGAAAGGATTATCCTGTCTTTGGATGAATGGCAGCGGATAATAGATCGCTTTCCTTCAGGGTCACGTTTCCATATTCCCCTAATGATCGGGTTTTATACCGGCCTGCGGATCAGTGAAACCTTTGCCTTGACATGGGATGACATAGACCTTGAAAACAAGACCTTGACCGTCAATAAGCAAATTGTAAAGCGGAACTTCGGGGCTGATGTCCGCAAAGCAGTTGAAAGAACCGGAAAAAGGGAATTGCATTCCTCATGGTATTTTGCCACGCCAAAGACCGTGACCTCAACACGTACCATAAAGTTTGGTGACACCCTTTGTCAGGCATTAAGACAGGAGCATACCGCCCAGCTGAAAAACGAACTGAAATACGGGGAATACTACACTATCCATGTTTTAAAGAAGGAAAAGGATGAAAAGGGGGAAGACATCCAGCGAATTATCCCCGTCCAGAAATGCATTGAGTCATCCCTGCCCCGTGTGCGCATGGTGTGTGTGACAGAAGACGGGGGATATACTTCCACGGATTCGTTTAAGTACTGTTCACGTGTGATCCACAAGGAACTACTGCTTGCTTTTGATTACCATTCCCTGCGGCACACCCACGCCACGATCCTGATCGAGTCCGGCGCTGACGTGAAGGACGTGCAGGTTCGGTTGGGTCATTCCAATATTCAGACCACCTTGCAGACTTACGTGCATGACACTGACGTGATGGCATCACGTTCCGTTGATATCTTTGAACAGGCGACCAGCCTGAAAACTTCATGATAAAAAAGAGAAAGAGGGCTGACAGCAAAAGTTCACCGCTGTTTAGCCCTCTCTTAACGTTTTAGGTCATTTTTTTAAATTTCGGTGGCAAATCGGTGGCAAACTACCTATTTTCACACCCTATAAAGCCTTGAAAGCCCTCATTTTATGCGGATTAAAGACACAACCGTCTCAACGTGCACCGTCATCGGAAACATATCAACCGCCCGCACTCTCTTAATCTCATACCCACCCCCGCAAAGCACCTTAAGATCCCTTGCCAGCGTAGCGCTGTCGCAGCTCACATAGACAATCCGCTCCGGCCTCATTTTCAGCATAGTCTCTAAGCATGCCGCATCGCAGCCTTTTCTGGGCGGATCCACCATGATCACATCCGCATAAATATTTTCCTTCTCAAATTTCTCAGGAAGCACTTCCTCTGCCTTCCCTACAAAAAATGCAGCATTCCCAATTCCGTTCCGAAGTGCGTTTTCCTTGGCATCCCGGATAGCCTGAGGAACAATTTCCACACCATAGACCTCCTTGGCCCGACCTGCTAAAAACAGTGAGATCGTTCCAATCCCACAATATAAATCCCACACCGTTTCCTTCCCTGTAAGCCCCGCATACGATAGCGCCAGACTGTACAACTTCTCCGTCTGCACCGGGTTCACCTGGTAAAATGACAATGGAGAAATGGCAAAGGTGATCCCCTTCCCCTGTAGCTCAAACCCATTTTCCGCATCTCTTACAAAAATGGTATCATTAATGGTACTCCTGCCCCATATCGTATGGATTTCTTTCCCCATGATCACATTGGTTTTTTCCGTATTAATACTCACGGATATGCTGGTCATACCCTTTATCCGGGAAAGATCGCAGATCAGCTTCTCCTGTGACGGCAGGAACACGCTTCCACGCTTTTTACCGCTGATCACCAGACAGACCATGATCTCACCGCTGTAGAACCCTTTCCGGATCAGCACATGTCGGATTAGTCCTTCCCCCGCAGCTTCCTCATAGGCAGGCACATGGTTTTCCTCCATATACGACAAAACCGTTTCTAAAATTTCCTTATTTTCCAAAACGCCAAGACCACAGTCCGTATTGGCTATGATACTATGGGTTCTTCCCGCATAAAAACCTGCTATAGGCTTTCCTTCTTTATCCTTTCCAATCGGGTACTGAGCTTTGTTCCGGTAATGGAAAGGATCTTCCATTCCCACCACAGGCTCCATGACCCCGTCAATAAACTCTGCATCGAAGCCCCCGATACGCACCAGGTTATTCCTGACTTTCGATTGTTTAAATTCCAACTGGCGTTCATAGTCCATAGCCTGTATCTGGCAGCCGCCGCATTGTTTATGAAAACCGCATATCGGTTCCACACGAAAAGGAGAAGGCTCTACGACCTTCTCTAATCTTCCATAAGCATAATTTTTTTTGGTACGGGTGACACGGATCTGAACCGTATCGCCAATGACTGCATCTTTCACGAAAAAGGGATAGCCACTTATCTTACCAATCCCTTCTCCTTCCGATGTGATATCCTCAATCTCCACCGTCAAGATCTGATTTTTTTCGTAGGGCATACTCATCCACCCCTTCCTCACTTACTCCATGCCGGTTCCCCGCAGATTGGAATCAAACAACCGGTTAAATCCCATCCATCCTGTTTCCGTGGCATTATCCAAAAGCTCCGTAAAAGTTTCCAATTTTGCGTCTGTGTTGTCCGCAAAATTCAGCGCCAGTGCCTCCATGATCGCAGGTTTTTTGGGGGAACCAAATTCATACTCTCCATGATGAGCCAGAATACAGTGTTTCAACTCACTGGCAAGTAAAACCGGAAATCCCGGAATCTTACGGATCCTTTCGCTGACCATTTCCGTTCCGATCACAATATGTCCTAAAAACTGCCCTTCCTCCGTATAATCATTTTGAGGGAATAAGGACAGCTCTTTCACCTTTCCCATATCATGGCAGATCGCCGCACTAATCAGCAGATCCCTATTTAGTTTCGGATACGCCTGACAATAAAACTCACAAAGTCTTACCACACTTAGGGTATGCTGCAGCAACCCTCCTACAAACCCATGATGGACAGTCTTGGCAGCAGATGATTTTTTAAACAATGTGATAAAATCCTGATCCGCCACAAAAAAATCCTGAAGCAGTTCATTTAAAAAAGGATTTTTTACCTTATCAATATAGACAAGTAATTCCGCATACATATCCTCTATATTATATTTGCTTACAGGCAGGTAGTCGGCAGGGTCAAATTCACCCTCCTGACACTTCCTGACCCTCTTCACATTCACCTGCAGCGCACCCTGAAAACAGGTAATATCTCCATGCACTTCTATATAATCCAGAGAATCAAACTCCGCAATCCCCGCATGATTCGGATCCCAGACCTTGGCATCGACCGTTCCCGTCTTATCCTGCAAAATAAGGCTGTCATAGGGCTTCCCGTTTTTGGTCACGGCAGATACCTTATGCTTACAAAGATAAATACCAAGCATCCTGTCTCCGTCTTTATATTCCTTGATATATTTCATACTGATCCCCGTTTCTATTTCTCTTTATTTTATTATCCGTTTTTCATGCTTAGTACAGCGCTTACTTCCATCTCCGTATAGCCTTCCGGACCTTCACGCATCAGGTCCACCGCAATCGTTTCTTCAGGCCGGAATGACTGCAAAGCTATTACAAGGTCATGATAACTGGCGATCTCCAGCTCATTGATGCGCACCACCACATCTCCGCTTTGGATTCCGGCATCCATGGCAGGTGAATCCATGTCAATCTCCGTAATATAGGCACCCACCGGAACCCCTAAAGCTTCATTTGCCTCCGTAGTCACATCCACTCCATAAACGCCAAAATAAGCAATACTTTTATCATTAGATAAGCTTTCCACCACTTTTTTTAATTCCGTGATGCCAATGGCACTAATGATATTTTTCATGTCTTCCCCATTATATGACATATCCACCATGCCGATCACCTGACCTCTGAGGTTGACCAGTACGCCGCTGGCATTGGTACTTCCATATATGTCTGTGGTCATATACTTATAATTGGAATCCGGCAGCCGGATACTGTTCCCCGTGGAAGTGATATTCCCATAACATATAGAACCTTCTGTGCCTGTTGGCCTTCCCAGCGCAATAACGGGAGTTCCTTCCAGACCGCCCGCTGCGGAAGTTCCCAGGTTCACTACTTTAACCATATCAGCCGTAGAGACATTTAACATTGCTTTCGAAATAGCAATGATCCCATAACCCGTATTGTTATCTATCTTTTTGATAAATGCATCATATTCCAGTCCGTCCTTAAAAGTAACTTTTACGGAATCCGCATCTTCAATGCTGCTGATATCGGCAAGAATCAGTAATTCTCTTTTGTTATCGGCAACGATCACACCGGAGACCACGCCTTCGTTCTCATAAACATTATCCAGCCAGCCTACGTCCGAGGTAACGCCTACAACGCTTACCATAGAATTTTGAACCTCTCTGGCAACCTGGTTAAGACTGTTTGTCAGAGAAAGGTACTCGTCCGTTCCCATGTTGATCTTCGAAAGCAGCCGGGCAATGATCTTTTCTTCCTCCAGTACCGGCACCGGGGTAGGCTCCGGCTGCATCTGAGATTCATCCACGATCATATCTTCCGGCAGGATTTCGTTTTCTTCCGGTTCCTCCGGAAAAACTACCGGATCCGGTTCTTCTTCCGGATACAGCTTATTGTTGATCACAGGCTCTAAAAGCAAAAACGTGACACAGGCCACCAGACCAAAAATAACTGCCATTGCCACCGTAAGCAGCATACGCCGGACCAGCTTCCTTCTATTTAACGGTCTTTGTTTAATGGTTTCTTTCATGAAATCAGAATGATTCTGGTTTTCTTCCATCTTCTTTCCCTGTACGCCCCTTAGTATAAAAAATTGATAGCCATCTCCTTTTGAAGATGGCCATTTGCAGTCGGCGTGACAGGATTCGAACCTGCGGCCTCTACGTCCCGAACGTAGCGCTCTACCAAGCTGAGCCACACGCCGATATTCAATTTAATTTCTCAAGACAATGTACATCATACAATTTTTACAACTAATTGTCAATGTTTGTACTATAATATTTTTAATTTTTATGCTACGATATAAAAACTCAAGATAAAAAGGAGTTTAACATGAAGGCAAAAATAACTAATATGACCGAAGGATCTCCTTCAAAGCTGATCATCACCTTTGCACTCCCATTAATGGTCGGCAATATATTCCAGCAGCTTTACACCGTCATTGACACCATGGTAGTAGGACGGGCCCTTGGTGTGTCCGCACTGGCCGCCCTCGGCGCAACGGATTGGCTGAACTGGTTGTTTTCCGGGCTGGTACAGGGATTTGCACAGGGATTTTCCATCTTGATGGCACAGGAATTTGGGTCTGGGAATTATAAAAGACTTCGTAAAGTCATTTTTAATTCCCTTATCCTTTCCGTCATCTGTTCTCTGCTGATCCTGGTCATAAGCCAGGCATGTGCCCACCCGATCCTTACACTATTACATACGCCGGATGATATTATGGACAATTCCCTGTTGTACCTGCGGATCATCTTTCTTGGTATGCCCGTCATCATGGCATACAATCTGTCCGCTTCCATCCTGCGCTCCTTAGGAGACAGTAAGACACCCCTCCATGCCATGATAGCGGCGTCAATTACCAATATTGTGCTGGATCTTATTTTTGTTCTTATTTTCCACTGGGGCATTGCAGGCGCCGCCATAGCAACCCTGTTAGCCCAGCTTCTATCCAGTGTTTACTGCTTTTATTTTATCCGGCGGATTGAAATACTGAAAACCGCCAAGGAAGAACTTGTGATGGAAAAAGCCATCTGCGGAAAACTGCTTCTACTCAGTTCCCCTATTGCCTTCCAAAACACTGTCATCTTTATCGGCGGCATGATTGTTCAGTCCGTGGTCAACAGCTTTGGTGTTCTGTTCATCGCCGGGTTTACCGCTACCAATAAGCTTTACGGCATATTGGAAAGCGCCGCTACTTCCTACGGCTATTCCATGAGCACTTATGCCGGTCAGAACCTGGGTGCAGGAAATATAAAGAGAATACGTAAAGGTGTCCGCAGCGCAATGCTGATCGCTCTTGCCACCTCCTTTACCATTTCTTTCATCATGCTGCTCCTTGGCCGGTATATTTTGACCTGGTTTTTATCCGGCGATCCTGCCCAGATTGAAGCGGCTTTGGAAATCGCCTACCATTACCTTGCCATTATGAGCTTGTTTCTTTCTACCTTGTACTTGCTTTATATCATCCGTTCCACATTGCAGGGCACCGGTGATACCTTTATGCCCTTCGTCTCCGGCATTGCCGAATTTGTCATGCGGGTAGGCGCAGCCCTGATCCTGCCCCGGTTTCTTGGACAGGACGGCATTTTTTATGCGGAGATTCTCGCCTGGATAGGAGCAGACGTCATCTTACTTGGCGCTTACATTTACCATGTATGCCAATGGAGCAGGCTGCCCAATGCCCAAAATACTTAAAGCAAAAGATAGATCACCGTAATGATAAGTCCTATACAGAAAAGCAGCAGACCAAAGGAAAGGCTTCTGCCTATAATAATACTATCCTCTGCCCACTCCTCATAAAGTATGGCATACTTATGCTGATAATCTTTCTTTTTCGGATGCCTGCGCCAGATAGTGGCGTTGGCTATCCCCAAGATTCCGCCTGCCACACTGCCTGCCGCATGAGTGATTATGGTTCCTTCTTCCAGTTCATGCGGTATTTTGCTGTCCTTATACAACGTTTTTCTAAGTAATACCACCACAGTATCGATCAAGCTGTCAAATACCCTGCAGATCACCCCGAAAACAAAGGGAAGAAAACCCAGCAATACCGGACGGTATATCAGATTTTCCAGATCCAGACGCCGATACCACCTGTCCACGTATACAGTGCTGCCATCTTTTTTCTTCATCATCCAAAGCCTTACTATGACCAGGTAGACCAGAATGCCAATACCAATGGAAATACCTGCCCCTTTTAAATTTTCCGGTGAAAACCAGGTAACAGAAGAAAAGCCTTCTTTTGTCACGCCCATAAAGCCATGCCCCATTTTTGCCAGGCTGCCCATCACCAGATTAGGAAAAAATCCCATCACCGGAAGCAGTGCCGCACACGACGCAAGCACTATGCCGTTTGCTTTTTCCATATAAGCTCCATTCATAGCATCAAACCGGTCTTGGATCTCCCTGTCCGCATTTTTCTCTATGAAAACTGCCGCATACAGTTTCAGCATATATGCCACTGTCAGACCGCCGCTTACCAAAAAGCACCATTCAATCCCTTTTAATGCAGACACATCAAACAGCCCTGGCATCCCCTCCCTGATCAGTTCCGTATACATGACAATTGCCTCATGAAGCAAGGTCTTGCTTATATACCCGTTCCAAAGGGGAAGCCCGCCTATCCCCAATACACCCATAAGAAAAATAAAATGGAGCAGAGGCTTTTTTCTCCCGAATCCCCTGATATCATTTAAGTTCAGTTTATGCACATTCATAAAAACCACGCCTGCTGCCAAAAACAACACCAATTTGATCAGGGAATGGTTTACCATATGCAAAAGGCTCCCTTCTACCGCAGCCCATCTTCCTTCATCCAGAAGTCCTGATAAACCAACGCCTACAAGAATAAAACCAATCTGGGAAACGGAAGAACAGGCCAGCGTCCGTTTCAGATCCACGGAAAATAACGCAAGCACCGCCCCCGTTACCATGGTACAGACACCCAGGAGCAAGATTATGCTCTCCCACCTTACGCTGCCCGCAAATATAAAAGCCGTTAAGACCAAAATCCCAAATACCCCCGCCTTCGTCAAGATTCCCGATAGCAGTGCGGAAGCAGGTGCAGGGGCAGCAGGATGGGCTTTAGGAAGCCAGATATGCAGTGGAAACGCACCGGCTTTAGCCCCAAATCCAACCAGCAGACATATCCCTGCAATCATCAGCTTCTTTTCAGGAATCCCGCTGGAAGTGGTCAGGGCATACATTTGATAGCATCCTGCCAGCTCCTCAAACACCAAAGTGCCCGTCATATTGTAAATCATAAAAATCCCCATCAGCATCACAAGGCCGCCAATCACTGCCACTGCAAGGTAGGTTTCGGCCGCCCGCAGAGATGCCTTTTTCTCATCCTGGGCCACCCATACATAAGAGGTAAAGGACATCATCTCAAAAAAGAGAAACATGGTATAAAAATCAGCCGATAAAAACACACCTTCCGTAGCGCCTAATGTCAAAAGAAGGAAAAGATAATACCGGTTCCTGTTGCGGTAATGAGTAAAATATTCTCTGGAAAACAGTGTACTTGAAAACCACAACAATGCCGCAATACCGCCATAAAGCATCCGGAAATCATCCAACACAAAATGAAGGCCCATGCCGCACACTTCCGGTATCTCTAACATCAGATCCTGATGAGACGGCCCTGCACTATTCTTAGTCAGAAAAAATAACAACAGAAAGGCTGCCAGCTCCATGCCGGTGGCGGCATCCGCAAAATAATCCCTTCCTTTTTTATCTTTTTTACCGATCAAATAGCAAACCAACGCAGATACCATCGGAAAAAACACTACAAATCCCAGTATACCGCTCATACCACAGTCTCCTTTCTAATACACCCCTGCTGCCACATTTCCAAAAAATTCCACGATCCGTGACGAATCAAGGCCAAACGCAATGATAAAAAAAGAAAATACAAACAGCGGAAGCAGCATCTTCCAATCAGGATCCTTTACATCCTTTATCGTGTCCATATCAAAATCATTTTCCGGGAAAAATCCCCGGATCACAATCGTCAGCATATACATTGCCGTTAAAAGGGCAGAGACCAGAAGGCATCCGATTCCCACAACCGCCATCCTGTTGCCGCTTTCTACCGCCGCAGCAGCCAGATTCCATTTGCTGATAAACCCGGCAAGTCCGGGCACGCCCATAAGCCCCAGCGAAGAGACCGTAAAGATTCCAAATACACAAGGCATTTTGCGGCCCATGCCGTTAAGCTCATGCACATAGACCCGGTCTGTCTGGTGCATGACTGCACCAGCACAAAAAAAGGAACAGATTTTCATCACTGCGTGGAACACCAGATGGCTCAGCGCACCTACCAGTCCCGCAGGCGTCATCATGACAACGCCAAATAAGATATAAGATAGATTACTGATGGTGGAATAGGCCAGTCTTCTTTTTAGATGGGTTTCCTTTAGCGCGCGGCTGCACCCGTAAATAATGGTAAACAGCACAATTGCCATCAGCACGTTCTGCGCCCATGTTCCACGTACAAACTCAATGCCGAAGCTGTAATACGTCAGCCGGATGATGGCAAAGGCACCGGATTTGACCACCGCCACCGCATGGAGAAGCGCCGTCACCGGTGTAGGGGCAACGCCTGCCCTTGGAAGCCAGGAATTAAACGGGCAAAGCGCCGCTTTCACCCCAAAACCCATAAAAGCAATCACGTAGACCAAAAGCAAAACATTTGTCCTCGTTCCGATTTTTTCCGAATCCAAAACCCCGCCAAATACAAAATTGGTAGAAGTTCCGTAAATGATCACAAAAATAAGGCCGATAAACGCAAATGCCGCACCTCCCAGGGAATAATACAGATATTTTCTGCTGGCAAGGATCGCTTCCCTGGTCAGCGTATGCATCACCAAAGGAACAGTCACTAATGTTAACAATTCATAAAAGAAATACATGGTAAGCAGATTTGCCGCCATGGAAATGCCCAGCGTCACACCATAGGTCATCGTATAAAACATGAAAAAGACTTTCTCATGTTCTTCTTTTGTCATATATTCAAAAGCATACAAGGTGGCAAAAGGCCATAATGCGGATACCAGTCCCCCAAAAACCATGCTCATTCCGTCAGCCCGAAAGCTGATGGACAAGTTTCCTGTAAAGTTAGCCAGTGTAAAAATGCTTTCTGTACGGTGAAGCAACAGATACCACACCAATAAGCTATTGAGGATCACTATCCCCTCTAAAAAGACTTCCATCTGCGTTCTCTTTTTAAACGGGATCAGAGGGATCAGCACCCCTGCTATCATCGGGATCAAAATAACTAACATGATCATGGCTCCATCTCCTCCTTCCTAAACAATCTTTTCCATCAACTGCTGCAGATAATCTAAAACCCTTCCCGGTAGAAGACCCATAGCCACCGACAAAACTGTAAGAACCAGGATTGGCACACGCATAAGCAGCGGAGGCTCCTTTTTTTGCAGCTTTCCATAGTCATAATCCTCCCCCGGTAAAAACCCGTGGACGGAAATAGGCAGCAGGTAACCGGCCGTAAGAAGGGCGCTGATCAATAATACCACCGGGCCAAGCCAGCCAATCACTCGGATTCCCGAAGACAAAGCGCCCTGTGCCAGATACCACTTACTGATAAAGCCTCCCATGGGAGGAATCCCGATCAGCCCCAAGGAAACCACCGTATAACAGCACATGGTAAAGGGCATTTCCTTTCCAATACCCCTAAGCTCCTCAACCCGGGTCTTTCCTGTGGCATATATGATCACTCCGGCACATAAAAACAACGCAGCCTTCACAAACCCATGGCAGAGCACATGGAACAGGCCGCCCGCTATAGAATCTCCATTCATGACCGCAAGTCCGAACAAAATATAGGACACCTGGCTGATGGTGGAAAACGCCAGCCGCTTTTTTAACACAGGTTCCCGGCAGGCCAGCATTGAACCCATGAAAATCGTCAGAAGCGTCAGCACAAGCCAGGCGCTCTGCACCCATGTTCCCCGCAAAAAAGAAACACCGTAACTATAAAACACCACCCTCACAAGCGCTAACACCCCTGCTTTTACGATCACTGCGGATAATACCGCGGAAGCCGGGGCTGGCGCTGCCGGATGAGCCGTAGAAAGCCAGCTATGCATAGGAAACATACCCGCCTTCACTCCAAACCCTAACAGCATGAAAAAAGCCGTAACAAGCAGGATTCCGCCATGACCGGCAGCGGCCTGCTCACTGATCACCCCGCCTGCGCTGAAAGTAAGGGTATTTCCGTACTTTTCCACAAAATAAAGTCCAAACAAAGACAGGTAGGCTCCGCTTAAAGAATAAAACAAATATTTTAAAGCCGCCATCACTGATTCCTTTTTTCCATTATGAAGCACCAATGGAAAAGACGATAAGGTCAACAGCTCAAAAAACAAATAAAATGTGATCAGGTTGCCTGCAAAACAAAGGGCCGTAAAAACACCCATTACGATAAGGTAATACCCGTAAAATCTCTTTTCCTTCTGTTCATGCTTCATGTATACAAAAGAAAAACTTCCCGCACACAAAAAAATGACCGCTGCCAGGACAGAAAAAAGAATACTGACCTCGTCAATTTTAAACAAGATCGGCAGTCTGTCCGTGAGATTAAAGAGTGTGTACATACCCTTTCCCCCAAGGCAGATTGCCAGAGCCGCCCAAAATGCACTTAAAAGCAAAAACACTCCTGTCATGGCCAGCAGGACTTTTCTGTTTTTCGGTTCCTTCCTTACAAGGAGATATACCCCCGCCGCAATGGGGAATAAAATAGATAATGCAATGTACCGCATAACAACCTCCATCATTTCCCGGCCATCAGGAGAACATGGCAAGACCCTGGCCGATCAGGTCAACCACCGGCTGGGAACTTACACCCAGAATCACGTTCAAAATAGTGAAACAAATTAGCGCTGTCGTGTATGACCTTCTGTTTTTATAAGCATAAACCATATCTCCGGCAGTATCGGCAGTATTGTTTATACTGTCCACAGGCGTATAGATACGAATCACTGTTTTCATAAAATAAATAGCGTTAAGAATGGTACTTATCCCCAGCACGATCAATGCCGGAAGCATTTTCCCACTATTTTGCACCGCAGCCTGGGCAAACAAAAGCTTACTGATAAACCCCGAAAAAAGTGGTACACCCACCATGGATAATGACCCCACCGTAAAGGCCACCCCCGCCCATTTATTCCGGTAAGCGGCTCCGGTCAGATCAATGAACTTCCTGCTGCCCTTTGAAACGTCCGTCAAACCGATGGCAGCAACAAACAATAACGATTTCGTGGCTGCATGAGATAATATATGAAACACGCTGGCCGCCATCCCCGCTTCCGTTCCCATACCGATCCCCATATAAATATATCCGATCTGGGCAACCGAAGAATAAGCGATCATCCTGCGGATATCATTTTCCCGTATGGCGCTTAATGAGCCAAATATCATTCCCATAAGACCAAAGACAAATAAAACATCAATGATCCTGCTGTCATCAAAAACCGTTACTCCGATTACCCTGTAGACAATCTTCATCAGCAAAAAAATATATCCCTTGGAAACCAAACTGGACAAAACCGCTGCCGAGGATACAGTAGAATATCCATAAGCGTCCGGCAGCCATGCATGAAAGGGAAACAACGCACTTTTGATGGCAAGGCCCACGCTCATCAGGGCAATGGTCACCAAAAGAGGCGTCCTGTACTGCCCGGAAGATGCCAAAGCCTTCACCTGCTCATGGATATTGCTCATCAGCAAATGTCCGGTCAGATCATAAAGCATGCAAATGCCCATCAATAAAAGCCCTGACCCTAAAAGACTCATGATCATATACCGCACCGCGGCTTCAATGGTCCTGCCGTTCTGCCGGATCATAATCAGTCCACATGCCGCAATGGTATTGATCTCCACGAATACATATGCGGTAAACAGATCATTGGTATACACCAGAGCCAGCAGGGAACTTAACATTAAATCCATCAGGATATAGTAAAGATTATGTTTTTCTGAATCTACCTCTTCCTCCAGCTTTTTACGTCCGCCAAACAAAGAAAGCAGCATGATAATGCAAAAAAACAATGCCGTTCCCGCTTCCAGCACACCGGCACGTATTTCATTTCCCCAGGGCGCAGGAAAATGCCCCATCATATAAGTATAACTTTCCCCTTTTCTCATCAGATAAAGGAGTAAAACCCAGGAAAGCACGCCTGATATAAAAATTACCGCCGTATTTACCCACTTAGCCGCTTTTCCCGGAAGTACGGAACTGATGATCCCGGAAAGCATAGACAATATGATAGAAAAGAAAGGGAAATTCTGCACAAAATCCATTATAACCCCTCCTTTCTCAGTCTCATGGAAATCTCATCTAAATCCAGTGTATGATACCGTTTGTATAATCGGATGGTCAAAGACAGCATCAAAGCAGAAACAGATACCGAAACCACGATACCTGTAAGCACAAGACCGCTGGGTATGGGATTGATGTATGTCTCCGCTTCCTGGATACCATCCACGATAATAGGCACTACCCTTCCGTTTATATAACCTTTTTCCGCCAGAAATAAGTAAACGGCGGAATCCATGATATTCAGTCCTATAATTTTTTTAATGAGGTTTTTCTGAAGCAGCAAGTTCATAAATCCGATGACAAAAAGGACCATCGCCACCGCTTCCCCATAATTGGTCAACAGATTGCCGCCCATCTTAAAAATCTCCTTTACGAAACATGACATAAAATGTATACATGGTACACGCAACTACCATCCCCACACAGATATTGAGCGGCAGGATCAGTCCGCTGCTTAAAATATGCCCTGCTTCCCCTAATGGGATATGACTGTCCAAATGATTTGCCCCCGTAAAAAAAGAATAGCTTTTTGCAAGGCAGTAAAAGGTAAGGGCCACAAAGCAGACTGCCTTATAGGTTTTTTCCGTAAACATTTTCTCTGCTTTTTCAAAACCAAAAGCCGTCAGGTACAAGATCAGCCCTGCCCCGATAATTGCGCCACCGGAAAAACCGCCTCCCGGTGATAAATGCCCGTTTAAGATCACATAAATCCCATAGATAATGATGACCGGAACTAAAATTGCCGCACTTGCCTGCAGGATCACATCATTTTTAGGTTCAAACACACGGTCATCCTCTTCTTTTTCCCCACTGCCTTTTTTCTTTCTGTGCAGCAGGATCAATACTGTGACCGTAGCGATAAAAAGCACATTTGACTCACCAAAGGTATCAAATGCCCTGTAATCTAAAATCATACCGGTGACCACATTCACTGCCCCGGTCTCCTCGAGACCTTTTTCGATGTACCGTTTCGGTACTTCATTGTTAGCCGGATTAGAAGCATTTCCCGTTCCCGGCAGGCAGGAAACCGTATAAAGCAAAAGCCCTGCCAGCACAATGGAAAAAAAGATAGCCGCTATCACGTAAATCTTATGAAAAAGAACCAGCTTCCGGTTTTTTTCCACGTCATAAACCTTATCATGGATCATCTGCCTTTCGGACATTCTTTCCAAAATCGTGGACTCCGGTGTTTCTATCTCCTTTTGGGGCTGCATTTCCACTTCACCTAAATAAGGATCCTTACTTCCGGAAAGCCACCTGAAAAAATGGAAGGCAAAGGTTTTTTCATATTCCTTCTGGGGCTTTAGTCTGCTCATTCCTGTCCTCCTTTCCTTTTCCCTGTTTTACATCCTTATCATCCTCTATCCGGATGGCATGGATCTTTTTCAGGGTAGCAAAAAACAAAAGGCTGGTGACCCCCGCCCCCACAGCCGCTTCGGTAATTGCCAGATCCGGAGACTCCAGACAAACCCAGATCATGGACATGATAAGGCTGTAGGACATATAGATCAGAATAGAGTTTAAAATATTTTTAGAAAAGCTGACGGAAATTGCACACACCACCAAAAAGACAAGTAACGTACATTGGAACAATATCATTGTCCTTTTCCTCCTTCTGCTTTTTCTTCTTTGCCCGCAAGCTCCTTTTCCAATTTTTCCAGATTAGAATATGCCTTGCAGTTTTCCAGCAGCCTTTCATTGGTAGCCACTTCCAGCTTAGCAAGCAAATGAGAAGACACCGGAGAAGCAAGCCACAAAAAGACAACGATAAGCCCCATCTTTAAAGTGGTAAAATTCCAGCCCGAAAAAATCATCAGCCCTACCAGTGAAAAACTGATTCCCAATGTATCTCCCATGGCTGCGGCATGCATCCGGTTCAACACATATTTAAAATGAAATACTCCGTATAATTCGATCAGAAATATGCCAAGGCCGCACGCCAAAAGCCCGCCGCCTGCCAATAACCTGACCCATTCAATCATCCCCAACAAAAACACCCCCTTCATTCTTGCTTGCCCGGTCAGCCTGCTTACGCCTTTCTTCCTCGTATACCCCTATGTATACCTTGGAGATCACGATCACCGCAAGGAAGCTCACCATCGCGTAGATCAGGCAGATATCAATCAGGAAACCTTCATCCAGTAACAGGGATAATGCTGCGATCATGACCATAACCATGGTTCCCATCATGTTGACCGCCACAATACGATCGGAAACCCGCGGTCCTTTGACCGCCCGGACTAAACAGGCAAACAACATAAACGCCAGAATAACCAGCATCGCTATATACATATCAATCCATCCTTTCCAGCCTTTTCAGCAAAGTTACAAACAGGGAATTGTTGATCCCTTTTGCCAATTCCTTATCAAGACAATGGACCACATACTCATTTTCTTCCAAAGATACCGTAATGGTTCCCGGCGTTAACGTGATTGAATTAGCCAGCAGGATCCGCGCAGGCGCTGTCTTTAAATCCGTCCTGAACCTGACCACCACCGGCTCAAGCTCATACCTTGATGACATGATCATCTTGATGACCGCAAAATTTGCCTTAATGATCTCTTTGATCAACACAAAGATATATTGAAGGATCAGAAAAAATTTTTTACATAAAAGTACGTCCATCCGCGGTTTATAATTCATAAATCTGCAGATAAACCAATACATTGCCCCGGAAATCACCGCGCCAAATGCTGCAATTTCCCATGTAAACTGCCCGTTAAAGATGATCCATATAAGAAAAAATATCAAATACACGATGTTTCCTCCATACCGTATGGAAACAGGTGCGGCTTACGCCAACACCTGTTTGATTTTTTCCTGTAATGCTGTTTTAGAAACTGCCCCTACCACGGTATCCACCGCCTTGCCATCCAAAAACAGGACGAACGTGGGAATTGACATGACCCGGAACATACTTGCCGTCTGCGGGTTTTCATCTACATTGCATTTTCCTACTTTGCAGGTTCCTTCAAATTCTTCGGAAAGCTGTGCCACAAGCGGCGCCATCATTTTACACGGCCCGCACCAGTCTGCATAAAAATCCACCAGAACCGGCAGCTTGCTTTCCTTTACCTCTGCGTCAAAATTTCCGTCTGTAATCTTCACTTCCATATCTTACTCCTTTCCAATCCCTCGGATTACGCCTTATTAAGGCCTTTTAATAATATATTTATATATAGGGTTCCCAAAAGCTGAAAATTTTTCCTCATACTCCGTCATAATATTTCCCACTGACATTTTTTCATCATTATGCAGATCATAAGTTACCTTTACCATCTTCCAGCCTGCCCGGTCTGCCTCCTCAATGCCAAACCGGAATAAGCTTTCATTATCCGTCTTAAATTCCAAAATGCCCTCATCTCTTAAAAAGCACTGAAACCGGCTTAAAAACGCGGCAGACGGCAGCCTTCTCTTTGCATGTCTGTCTTTGGGCCAGGGGTCTGAAAAATTCAGGTAAATTCTGTCAACCTCCCCATTCCCGAATACTTCGGCAATTTCTTCCGCATCCATGCGGATAAATAAAAGGTTAGGCAAAGGCTCCTGCTCCATCTTTTGTAATGCCCGCAAAAGTACACTGGAATACTTTTCGATCCCGATGTAATTAATTTCCGGATTTAATTTTGCCAGTTGAAAAATAAACTTTCCCTTCCCCATACCAATTTCGATCCGGACAGGGTGACTGTTTTCGAATACCTTCTGCCAGTTCCCTTTATACTGCTTTGGGTCATGGACTACCATAGGGCTTTGCGCAATCACATCTTTCGATCCTGTAATGTTTCTAAGTCTCATAGTAATCCTCCATGTTTTCAAAAGCCTCTTTGTTCCTTTGCGGCTATTAGTTTACACCTTCTCACATTTATTTTCAAGAATTTCTGTTTAGCTTTCTTTCAAAATGGTGTATGATATATAAAAATGTCTTTATCGGGAGTTGTTATGAGTTTATATAAATTTTTTGCCCTTATCCTTATACCAGTGCTTGCACTGTCAAATCCTGCTATAGCCCATGCTGCGCCGGCTGCCTCTGAGGACGCCCTTTCGGAAGCGGAAGAACGTAAACTTCTGCCTATTGAAAGCAATCAGATTGAAAATTGGCCTGCAGGCCCGGCAATCGGCGCACAGTCCGCCATTTTAATGGAAGCAAATACCGGGGTCATCCTCTATGCCAAAAACATTGACGAAAAGCTCTTCCCTGCAAGTACCACCAAACTGATGACCTGCCTGATCGCTGCCGAAAAATGTCAGCTGAATGAAACAATCACTTTTTCCCATGACGCTATTTTCAGTTTAGAACCTGGAAGCTCCAATATCGGGATTGACGAAGGGCAGTCTATGCCTTTCGAGGAATGCTTATATGGAATCCTTGTAGCCTCCGCAAATGAAGTTGCCAATGCCGTAGCGGAACATGTTGCAGGAAGCCGGCAGGCCTTTGCTGATCTGATGAATGATAAAGCAAAGGAACTTGGCTGTAAAAATACACATTTTGTCAATGCCCACGGCTTACATGACGAACAGCATTATACTTCCGCCTACGATCTGGCATTGATTGGAAAAGCTTTTTTTCAAAATGAACTCCTGTCCAAAATCGGTAACACCGCATCCCATCATTTTGAGGCCACAAGCACCCAGCCTGATGATTTTTATGAGAGAAACAAGCACCAGCTTATCAGCGGCACAATCCCCTATGAAGGGATCAAAGGCGGCAAGACCGGGTACACGGACGATGCAAGGCAGACCCTTGTCACCTGTGCGGAACAAAACGGCATGAAACTGATCTGCGTGGTCTTAAAAGAAGAATCACCGGAGCAATTTTATGACACCATCAAACTTTTTGATTACGGGTTTACCAATTTTTCAGTGGTGGGCGTTGCTGAAAACGAAACAAAATACTCCATACAAAATTCCAACTTTTTTAACACGTCAAGTGATGTGTTCGGCAACTCAAACCCTGTTTTATTTCTTAATAAAGACAGCTATCTGATCATGCCCAAAAATATCACCTTTGAAGAAATGGACTCCCGGATATCCTATGATACCGCCGGTGAAAACGAAGTGGCTACCATCCAGTATTTTTACCATGGCGCATACTTGGGAACCGCTACTTTAGACCGCGCCGAATCAACACCGGTCTATTACGAATTTGAAGAAAATACCGATATGGATGGGGAAGTGCCGGAACAAAAGATTATTGTCGTCAATATAAAATTAATCCTGATCGGCATTGCCATTGCTGCTGCCCTTCTTATCGCTATCATTATGATCCGGTCGATTATCCGCAGTTATAATATCATTGAAAGCAAAAGCGCTGCCCGCAGATGGACACGGAAAAGAAAACGGAAGGACGGACCTCATTTCCCATCCTCCCGTTTTCGGGGCTATGATCTTTAATCCTGATGCCGGATTTTTTTAATCTTGTGATGCTCCTTTGCTGCTTCCCTTTTTTGGATGACCTTCTGGCAGTCATCCTCCGAAATAAATTTAGACGTTTTCACCACATAAACAAGATTGTTTTCTGATTTCCGTATCCGTATCTTTGACTTCATATGGCCATGGACCGGGCAATGGGAAATACTATAATAATGTTTTCCATTGGGAGAAAACCACCGTATTTTCCTCCGGATATTTTTGTGGCAGATGTAACATTTTGTGCTGATCACTTCCCGGTCTTCCAATGCGCTTTGTTTATCAGGAAATTCCCTGGAAATATATTTCATGTAATCATGAAACATGACATGGATCTCCTCCTGCCTATTTGCCGGAAGAATATATGTGTCTATCGAATAATTTTCCAGCACCGCACCTTTCAGATGAGCTAATATCTTAGCGGTGTAATAAGCATCGCTAAAGGCCCTGTGAAAAGGGATATCCTTTTTGATATTTAAATAATTTACCGCATACTCCAGGCTTCTCCTGACCTTACTGTCCTCATAAGCAATACTGAATAATTTCTGCACATCCAAAAACCGGATTGGTTTATCACTTAAAGGCGGCATATGATAATAATGCATATTCCTTTGTAATTCTAATAAGTCCATTGTACCCCAAGTGCAAAAAATGTAATCCGTTCCGCACCAGGCTAAAAACGATTCCATAACCTCCCGAAAGGAACGACTTTTTTGCAGATCCTTCATATGCAGATGGATCAGGTCACCGGTAATCTTATGCATATGCCGGTACACGGCAGGCTTCACCAGCTCATTAAATTCGCCGATCATCACCCTCCTGCTATTTAATTTCACCGCTCCGATATCAATAATTTCAAAAGGAATCTCTTTTACCTTCGGTTCTTCTCCGTCATCGCTTTGATTCCACTCTAAATCCACTATGATATAATTCATTTCTAACACATCCTCATTTTATGTTGTACGTCCGAAAAGACGTGTGATATATTCTATCATATTTTCTTTTGCTTCTCCACCAACATTATGCTAATATGTTACTATTCGCAAATAAACTTTACGGAGGACAGCCATGAAAAACGGAAAATGGAAAAAATTCTTTTCTTATTATAAGCCTTATAAAAAACTGTTTGCAGCAGATATGTTTTTTGCCTGTCTTGCAGCAGCGATCACGCTGGTGATCCCCCTGATCATCCGCTTTATCACAAACGATGTGATCCACCGGGAGTCCGGCGAATCGATCCGGCTGATTTTTATGCTGATCGGAGTCATGTTGGTTTTGATTGTCATTGAATTTTACAGTAATTTTTTCATTACCAATTATGGCCATATGATGGGTGCTAAAATGGAATATGATATGCGGAACGAAATTTTCGCCCATTATCAAAAACTTTCTTTCAGCTTTTTTGACAATCAAAAGGTGGGGCAGCTTATGAGCCGCGTTACCAACGATCTGTTTGAGATCAGCGAACTGTTCCATCACGGCCCGGAGGACATTGTAATCTCTATCATTAAGCTGATCGGTTCTTTTACTATCCTTTTGACCGTTAACTGGAAGCTGGCTCTTTGCGCCTTTGCCATCGTTCCTATCATGTTGGTCTATGCTTATTACTTTAATGTCCAGATGAAGCGGATCTTTGTTAAAAACAGGGCAAGGATCGCGGACATCAATGCCCAGATCGAGGATAACCTGTCAGGTATCCGCGTAGTAAAGTCCTTTGCCAATGAAGAGATTGAAATGGACAAATTTAAGATCGGGAACAACAACTTTTTGGAAAGCAAAAAGGAAAATTATAAGTTTATGGCCTTATACCATTCCGGCCTTACCGCCTTTACCACGCTGATCACAGTGATTGTTATTGCAGCCGGCGCTATTTTTATCACCAAAAACTTAATCTCCATTACCGATTTGATCACCTTCCTTTTGTACATTAACAACTTTACGGAACCGATCAAGAAACTGATCAACTTTACGGAACAGTTCCAAAACGGTGCGTCTGGCTATACCAGATTCTTAGAAATGTTAAGCATACGCCCGGATATTCAGGATAGCCCGGATGCCGTTACATTAAAATCCGCTAAAGGCGATATCCGCTTTGAGGACGTTTCCTTCCACTATGAAGATCATACGGAAATGGTACTTTCCGGCTTAAATCTTCATGTACATCCGGGAGAGTACATTGCCCTTGTGGGAACCTCCGGCGTAGGAAAATCAACCCTTTGCAGCCTGATTCCCCGTTTTTATGAAGTATCCGGCGGCAACATCACCATTGACGGAACCGATATCCGCAATTTTACGTTAAAAAGCCTTAGAAACTGCATCGGCATCGTACAGCAGGATGTATATCTGTTTACCGGCAGTGTGATGGATAATATCCGTTATGGACGTCCGGATGCCACGGAAGCGGAAATTGTAGCCGCTGCCCAAAACGCCAACGCCCATGAATTTATCATGAACCTGCCTGACGGCTACGACACCTATATCGGACAGCGGGGTGTCAAATTATCCGGCGGACAAAAGCAGCGGCTTTCCATAGCAAGGGTTTTTTTGAAAAACCCGCCTATCCTGATCTTTGATGAAGCCACCTCGGCTTTGGATAATGAAAGCGAAAAGGTCGTACAAGATTCTTTGGAGAAACTCTCCAAAAACCGTACCACCTTTGTCATTGCCCACCGGCTTTCCACCATCCGCAATGCGGAAAAAATACTGGTACTTACGGAACACGGCATTGCGGAAAGCGGAACCCATGACCAGCTTCTTTCCCAAAACGGGATTTATGCGGAATTATATAATATGCAGTTTTCAAAATGATATGCCTAAAAATAAGCCCCAAAAGCAAAGCTTATGGGGCTTATTTTATTTCCCCGGAGTAGAAGATACTTTATATAAGACACGTCTTCAGCACTTCCTCCAATGCCTCCTTCTCTCCTTTTGCCGCCCTGATTTCCAGGCTCCAGTCAAGATCCCGGTATTCCACACACCTGTCATCTTCCATGATAAACCTCTGCAGTGCTTCCAACATATCCATGGTCCATACGGAACTGTCAACCTGAGCGGTAGAATATGTACCATTTTCCAACATTGCAAACCCAAAGATGTCCTTGGCATGTGTTTTTTCGGCACTGTTAATGGCCTCTGCCACTAAATGGCTTGGTATAAACAAGACACCGCTTTCCGTTCCCATAACGATATCTCCCGGCAGACAAACGCCCTGTCCGATCCGGCAAGGCGCATTATAGCCTGTTATGACACATTCCCGGATAGGCGTGGGGTCAATCCCTCTGTAATATACCTGCGTGCCGATTTTTTTCATCTGCTCCACATCCCGGATTCCTCCCCAGATCACTGCTCCACCCTGCTTTGTCTGGGCCGAAATGGCTGTCGTCAGATTTCCTCCAATAAAAGTACCGTTAAAGATCTTATCGTACATATCAGCCACCAGCACGTCATTTTCCACCAGATTATCCACTACCCATTGGTTACACATTCCCTGCCAGTTTCTTTTGTTCCCTGTTTCTTTCACCACTGCAGATAAATCCGGCCTTGTAGGTACAAAAGTACATGTCACCGCGCGGCCGATCAGCTTTTTATCCTGATGCAGTATTTTCATATTCCCCTCAAACTGGAAATGATATCCTTTTACATATAACGGCAGCCATATTTCTTCCAACGTCATGGTCCGGAGTTTTTCCAGATAAGCATCCGCCACTTTCGGCCTTCCGTCCGCAAACCGCTCTCCCTTCCATTCCATGGTCAATTCTATGATCTGTTCCCTGTCATTTAATATCACTGCTGCTTCTCCTTGCTCTTTATTTTATCATCCTGTTACAGTACTCCCGGCGGTGTCCAATATGCCTTTGGCGCCGTCTCCCATTCAGGCATACTAAGCGCATTCGGGTCATACACAATCTCTCCGTTCCGAATTGTCATAACACATTCAAAACGCCTATTTCCGTTCATTCTGGTGTGGCCACTGTCCCCATACCCGAATTTTCCTTCCTCTATACGAAGGACTGCCACATCTGCACACCCTCCAATCCGTAAGTCTCCCAGTTCTTTATGCCCGATCACTTCCGCAGGCCGTTTCGTCGTCCGATAGACCACCTCCTTAACGGGCATCCCCATGCTCAGATATTTGGACATCACATGTAAAAGATTGATTACCGGACCTGCTACATTATCCATATACAGATCCGTAGAAATAACGTCAGGATAAAACCCCTGTTGATAGGCAGGAATTGCATTTCGAAACCAAAAACTGCCTGCCCCATGCCCAAGATCAAACAAGACCCCTTTCTTTCTTGCATCAATTAAACTGGCATTTACTTTACCCTCGCTATCCAGAATTGGAAACTGCTGGGCAAAGACATGCGTATGGATATCTCCCGGCCTTAGCTTTTTCAAGATCAGGTCTTCATAAGTTCTTTTGGGAAGGTTTGGCTGAAAATCCGCCATGACCGGTTTCCCACATAAATTCCCTGCCTCCAGGGCCTTATCCACAGATTCCCACGGCGGATGTCCTTCATCGAAAGGAATCCCTACCCAATAATGCGCCGTTTTGATCCCTGCCACAACGCTGTCAAAGGTTTTTGCCATTGCCGCCGCAATTTCAGGATGAAATTCATGGATATCCTGTTCTGTTCCTAAATTGACCATTCCCCCTGAAGCAATGTTGACAAAAGCCAAAATCCGCAGTCTGCTTTTATCAATTACCTGCTCCTTAAACCGGATAAAATCCCGGCTCCCGCAGGTTCCTGCATCTACCGCCGTAGTAACGCCGCTCTGAAACATATGGGCTTCCGGATGGATTGTGGGAAGCCCGTCCTGTTCTAAGGGAAATGAGGGGTAGATATGACAATGCATATCTATAAGCCCCGGTGTCACATAGCATCCATCCACCGAAATCACTTTAGATTCCTTATTTGCGGGTAAATCCTTTCCTATTTCGACAATTTTTCCGTTTAAAATCCGGATATTGGATTTTTCATGGATATTTTGAGACGGATCCAATATGATTCCGCCTTTTAATATGATCTCTTTCTTATGCTCTTCCATCCCATCCACCTTTCCTATTCTGTTCCTGCTTATGGGCGCAGGGCTGCGATCACCTCAATCTCCACCGGAATATTGCCATTAGGAAGGTTCCTGGTCCCCATAACCGTCCTGGCATGATACCCCCTTTCCTCAAGCACATCCGCAATGGTATCTGAAAATCCGTCAAACACCTTATCCACTTCCGTAAATCCTTCTCCACAGTTAACAAGGCCAAAGGCTTTTACAATCCTCTCTACCCGGTCCAAAGAACCAAGAGTGTCTTTAAGCGCCCCTAATATGATGATGGCACATTCTCTGGCAGCCGCATAACCTTCTTCCAAAGTAAGGTCTTCTCCTACCCGGCCTTGAAACAAAGCTTTCCCGGTAATCTGATCCTCAGGCCCATGGCCGGATATATAGATCATGTCGTCTACCTGCCTTAAAAGAACAATCCCTCTTTTTTTCCTGTAAACAGGTTCTATCTCCTGTCCGTCTTCCATAATCTTATTAATATGATCCACTGCTTGCACCCCCTTGTCTTATTTCCTGATGCGGACAATTGCTTCCACAACTACCGGTACATTTCCCGGAAGAGCATAAGCTCCCATGGCCGATCGGGCATGCTGACCCCTTTTTCCGAACACTTCTACCATTAAGTCCGAAAACCCGTTCATGACTGCAGGCTGCTTGGAAAAATCCCCGGCACTGTTTACCAGTCCAAGAGCTTTCACGAAATAGTCCACCCTGTCTAACTCCCCAATATGATCTTTTATTGTTGCAAGCATATTCAGCCCACAAAGTCTTGCCGCTTTATAAGCAGTCTCTACATCCAAATCCTCCCCCACCTTACCGGTATAAACCGGATTTCCGTTTACATCTACCGGAAGATGTGCCGAAAGGTACAACATGTCATCCTTTAACACGGCGTCAACAGCTCCTGTTCCTTTCCTGCTGCGAACCGGCAGCGTAATCCCTAACTGTTCTATTCTTTTTCCTGTTTCACTCATTTTATAATTCCTTTCTTTTTTATCCTTTTACCGCCCCGCTGGCAAGCCCTTCCACAAACTGCTTCTGCACCAGCATAAACGCAGCCACAATCGGGATTGTGATCAACATTGCCGCCGCCATGGTATCTCCCCAATCCACTTTAAAGAAGGAAGAAAATTCATTTAACGCAATGGGAACGGTGATACTCTGAGGACTTCTTGTCAGCACATTTGCCAGGGCAAATTCATTCCATGAAGAAATAAACGCATAAATTCCTGTAGCCGCAAGGGCTGGTTTCAGCAGTGGCAGCAGAATCCTTAAAAGCACCTGCATGGTGGAACATCCGTCCACAATGGCAGCTTCCTCCACCTCTTTAGGTATCCCTTTAAAATACCCTTTTGCCATCCAGGTAACCAGAGGAAGGCTGATCACAAGGTGAGCCGCCGCAAGCCCAATCTTAGTATCTACCATACCAACTGCATTTTCCATATAGTACATGGGTATCATCAGCACAGTGAGAGGAAGCATCTGGCTGATCAGCATAAATAGGGATAACAACCTATTTCCCCTGAACTTGAAGCGGGCAAAGGCATAGCCTGCGCTTCCTCCCAATAAAAGTGCTACAAACGTCGTCATGATTCCAACCAAAAAACTGTTTTTAAACGCATTTGGGATAGAGCTTCCAAACAGGACGTCTTTATAATTTTCCAAAGTAGGAGAAAGCGGAATCCACCTAGGCGGCTTGGCAAATATTTCCGACCCTTTTTTCATGGATGTTGAAAATACCCATCCAATCGGAAGCAGGGTCAGTAAAAGTGCCAGAAAAAGAACCAGATAGATGATTCCATTTAAAATTTTTCCGTTTAATTTTTTCCGGTTCATGCTTCCTCCTTTACAACAAACTTCACATACAATACTGCAAAAAACATCGTGACTAAAAGCTGCATCACTGCACTTGCAGAAGCCGCATTCAAATTCAATACCTTAAACTGGTTATAAACAAGCAGAGACAACGTAGTTGTATTCTGCCCCCCTGATGTCATGATCCATATCAGGGAAAATTCATTGATCGCCCAAACCAGCAGCATCAAAATACAGATGAAACTGATATCCTTTAATAACGGGAATGTGATATAACAGGTTTTCTTAAGCCACCCCGCACCGTCTAAGTCTGCGCTTTCGTATAAATCTGCCGGAAGCTGCTGTAATCCTGCCGTCATCATCAGCATAACATAAGGCGAGCAGGCCCACACCTGGACAATAATCAAAGAAACCATTGCAAACTGCGGACTTGTCAACCAGGGAATTGGTTCTTTTATCAGCCCAATACTCTCCAAAATATGATTTGCCATCCCTCCATCCGTAGTTAAAAGCCATTTCCATGCCGTAGCTTTTACAACACCAGGGATAATCCACGCTATGAAGATCATGCTGCGCCAAAACCCTTTTCCCTTGATCCCTTTCCTGTGGATCAACATGGCATAGGCACATCCAAGCAGAAAAGAAAATACCACCGTGCTTAATGTCCATTTCAGCGTATTAGATACCGTTTTCATAAATTGCGGATTTTTAAACAGCCGCAGATAATTATACAGCCCTGAAAAACTGCCTCCCGACGACTGATCCGTAAAACTCATGGAAAAGATATAAATCAGCGGATATACGATCAATAATGCCGTAACAATGATTCCCGGAAGGATAAATGGGATCGCTCTTTTTTCATCTCTGGTCAAAATTGGTTTCTTCATACTTTTTCTCCAGTGGTGTAAGTTTTAAAATGCCAACAATGCGTCAATATCTGCGGTCATTCCTTCGCAAGCCTGCTCTACCGTCATGTTTCCTGACACGGCATTTTGAATATACTGATAAATGACAGGCTCCATTTCCGCCCAATTTTCATAAGTAGGTTCTGCTTTTGAATTGTTAAGCTGCTCTGTAAAGGGCTTTAGCGCCTCTTCAGAAAACTGTTCATATTCAATTGCCGTCTTGCTTGCCGGGAAGGAATCTGTAAGGCGCGCCTGGTTTTCAGGTGTGGTGATGTAAGCAAGGAACCTTGCGGCCGCTTCTTTGTTTTCACTGTTTTTCGCCATGGATACACACCAGCCGTTTGCCGTGGTACATCCCATTTTACCGTCTCCCGGTATTACTGCGGTCTTAAAATTAAGGTCCGGATACTCTGATCTTAAAGGCTCCACATCGAAAGGACCGGTGAAGTTAAAAGCTATCTGCCCTGATGCAAACATTTCCCTCATCTTTGTATTATCAATTTCCGCACTGCTGGGAGATGCATAGCCTTCACTTATGGAATTAACAATGTTGCCAAGCGCTTTTTTTGCCGCATCACTGTCAAGTAAACACTTGGTCTCATCCTCATTTAAGATATCCCCGCCGTAAGTGTATAACTGCTGCACCAGCCTGGTTACGGCATTCGCCTGATTTCCTAACGGCCATGCAAAGCCATAGACACCATCTCCGGACAGTTCTTTACTCATGGCAGCCATCTCATCCCAATCCGTAGGAAAAGATTCATAACCAGCTTCTTTTAACATATCCACATTGTAGTAAATCCCCGATCCGTCATAACGGAAAGGAATCCCATAAATTTCATCGTCAAGAGAGGTGATCGCAAGGGCCGGTTCCAGAAGATCGTCAAAATCAACAGAAGCTGCCCTCCCCAATTCCGACAACGGCTCTAAAAGATCTTTTTTGGCAAAAGGTCCTACATCCGTCAGCAAAATAGTAAATAATTCCGGTGCATTCTTAGCGCTGATTGCTGTCGTGATCTTACTTTTATAAGTATCCCAATCTGTGATCACAAGTTCTACTTTAATGTCAGGATTTTCTTTTTCAAACTCGGCTGCCATCTCACGGCTTTCCGGTTCATCCCAGTTAGGTGTCCACCACTGGATTGTTACCTGCCCTGTACCTTCAGTCTTATCGGTATCCGCGTTTTGTGAATTATCTGTCTCCTGCTTTGCTGCAGGCTGCTGCGTATCTGCAGCGGAACCCTTATTACCACATCCCGCAAGCATACCTGCCATCAAAACCACTGCCATAAATACTGCTGTTAACCTCTTCATCCTTTTCCTCCTTCTTTTGAATGTCTGTCATTTGCTTTACCCTTTTGCTCCAAGTACTCTTCCAGCAATGTTACTAACTGCATCAGGCACCGTGGCACATGATAAGGACCTTTTAATTCAAATCCTTTATAATCTGAAACCATCCTGCCATCTCTTTTCAGAATGCTGTACCATTCCCCATACTCTTTATCCCTGAAATTATTTTGTACATAATCATACATTTTCATGAAATATCTAAAATGTTTTTCATTTTCATGAAAAAGGGCACTCATTCCCAAAGCATACAAGCCTTCCGCCTGGACCCACCATATTTTATCGTTCCATGCTGCCGGAATACCTGCATAGGAATTGACCAAAAAACGCTCTTCCAACATGCCATCTAAATCCACATGCTGATAAAATCCGCCATATTCTTCATCATAGCAGCGTTGGATCACCCAGTCTAACACCCTCATAGCGCGCTTACCGTATTCAGTATTCCCACATTTTATTCCGGCTTTCATTGAAAACCACATAGCCTCCATCGTATGGCCCGGATCAATCAACCTCCCTTCTCCTTCCGGTTTTGGCTTCCCATCTGTTCCGATATATTCAAAAGGCGCCTCATACGCATCACTGGCATATTCATACAAAGATTTTTCCACACAACGCTTTAAAATCTTTTCATATTTATCTCCAAACAGATCCCTGCTTTCTAATGCCACCAAAAGCGTCATGAAATTCACGGCATGCTTCTGATAACCCGGACGTATCCCCTCCATTGCAAGTACTTTTGGATCTTCTACATTTTGAAATAACCGATCGCTTAATTTTCCTGCAAGTTCCCGGTCCTTGAAAGCCTTTTCAATCCCACATGCTTTCACGTATTCATAAAGACCTTTTACCGCAAAATGATCTGTAAAAATGGAGACCGGTCCGTTTAAAACTTTGCCCTCACGGCTCATCATCTGGTGGAAACGCCCCTTTCCGGCATAAAATCCGGTATCCAGGTACACCCTGCCTGCGCGGGCTATATCCAGCCATTTTTCGTTTTGCCAAATGGTGTTATAAAAAGCGGCAAACGTATACATGGTACGCCCCACAAACCACCCCGGTTTTTTTGTGTCAAACAAATTCCCCCCGCGGTCAAAGTAATTCAGATAACCCGGATAGGTTTCATCCACCACTCTTTTTTCCCAAAACGGAATGACTTCATATAAAAGTTCTTCTTTTATTTTTTTTAAAAGAATCGTTAATTCTTTTTCATGTCTTGTATAAAATTCTGATTTCCCTTCCATCTTTTATCCCTTTTCCCCTGTTTCTCATATGCAAATATGTATTACGCTAAATGTAAACGTTTACATTTTATGGTAAAAATTAATCCCCATGTTCTAAAACTTCTTTTAAGCTTTTTCCTACTATATCTGCCTCTTTTTCAGTCAAATTTAAGGGGCTGATATATAATGCATGTTTTCCTTTATCAAATCCTATATAGATTCCTCTCTCATACATTTCTTTTACAATCCTTTCCCCGTTTGCCTGTGGTCCAAGATATAGAAATAGCCTGGGATACGTCTGCCCTACCGGGCCACGGTCTACGGTTTCTGTATGGACCACCAGACCCGCATCCGCCACATAAGATGCCACCACCTCATTTCTTTTCACAAAGTCTGATTGGTTCCGCTCATGATCCGCTTCTATATAATTTTTCACTGCCACGTACAAGCCTGCCATACTTTCTCTGGATGATTTACAGAAACGGCAGATACCATGATTAGGCGCTCCAAAGCGCACGCAGTCTTCTATCAATTCCTTTTTCCCAACAATCAATCCGCTGTCCGCCGGACCGCAAAGCGTTTTTCCGCCGCTGAAAATGACCAGATCCGCCCCTTCTTTGGTAAGTTTCCAAAGGTTTTCTACCGGTGGAAGCTGGGCTGCCGCATCCACTACAACCGGGATATGATATCTGTGCGCAATCTCGATCGTCTGTGAAAGTTCCATAGACCCTCTCTCATATAGGGAAGACAAAAAGTAAAATACCGCTGCGGTCTTTTCATTGATGCTCCCCTCCAATTCATATGCAAGGGTCTCATCCGCATCCCCTATCTCTACCTTCACTGCCCCACTTGCCCAGATAGCCGCATCATAAGCATTTCTCTGAGAACGCATTACGATAATCTCATTTTTCATGCCTTTGGATTCGGGAAGCCTTGTATACCGGTACATGCTCCCTTCCGCCATGCAGACGCAGGCTGCAAGTAAAAGCGCCCCTGCCGCACCATTGGAAATATATGCGCCTTCATTGCCTGTCATCTGGGCAAGAGAACACCCCAGGCTTCTTTGCAGCTGTTCCATATCCACAAAATGCCGGGATACTTCCCTCATTGCTTCTAAGGTATTCTCTGCCATACGGCTGCCGCCATAGATCGTATAAGTATCATGGGCATTGATAAAAGGCTTTAATCCCTGTTCCTTAAAAAAATCCATTTCCCACATTCCTTTCAGTGTGCTTTGATACTTGCCCCGCCATCCACCATGATCGTCTGTCCGGTTATGTAGGAAGACATATCACTCGCCAGGAAAAGCGCCGCATTTGCAATGTCCTCCATCTTCCCCGGTAAAAGAGGCTGCATATGCCGGAGCATTTCCATAAAATCTTCCCTTTCTTTTCCTTCCGGGTAAGTATTGATCTCATCTAACATATTATCGCTCATGATAAGACCCGGAGAAATATTGTTTACCCGTATCCCTGCATCCGCATAGTCAAGCGCCATGGCTCTTGCCGTTGCATTAAGGGCGCCTTTTGTTCCGGCATAAATTCCAAATCCCGGCATAGTCATAGTTCCGTGGATGGAAGAAATATTAATAATATTGCCGTATTTTCTCTTAAGCATGCCGGGAAGCAGCTCCTTTGCACAAATTAACCCGCTTTTATAATTTGTATCAATTGCCGTTTCCAGCCAGGACTCGTCATATTCATGGATTTTTCCATGGCGGTTGATCCCTACCGTATTGACCAGAATGTCAATTCCACCAAAATCCGTGATCAACTGTCCGCATACCTTTTTTACCTCATTCAAATTAGAAAGGTCTAAAACATACCCTTTGGAATCCGGGGATAGTTTCTTAAGTTCCTCTTCCGTTTCTTTAAGCTTGGGTAAATTCTTACCGCCTACTGCCGCAATTGCCCCATGCTTTGCAAATAACATTGCAATTTCCCGTCCTATTCCTCTTGCTCCTGTGGTGATAAAAGCTCTTTTTCCTGTAAGCATCCTTCCATAATCCATGGCTACCTTAATTCCCCCACCGTTTCTTTTTCCACAATATTGGTCTGATACATGATTCTGACCGGTTCCATTTCCTTATCACTGTTGAGCCGTTCGCTCAATATCCTCACACTGTCCATTCCTATGTTATATAAAGGCTGGCTTACCGAAGTAATCTCCGGCCCCCGGTAATGATCCGGTAAAATCGTCTGGTTGTCAAATCCCATAATGGAAATATCTTCCGGAATCCGAAGCCCTCTGTCAAGTACGGCCCGGATTGCAAAACTTGCAATCGCATCATCCGAACAAAACACTGCCGTAGGCGGCATCTGCAGATCAAGCAAGGCATTCATACACTCATAACCGCTTCTGTAATCCGTGGATGTGCATTGGACATACTGTTCCTTTACCTGTAATCCTGCTTTCTGCATTGCGTCCACATAACCGTCAAGCCGCTCTTTTGTCACCTTTTTGTTAGGGTTACCACAAATATGTGCAATATCCCTATGGCCTTTGCCGATCAAATACTTCACAGCCTGTCTGGCTCCACCTAAGTTGTCGATTAAAAGCTTATTGCACGCAAGCTCCGGAACGTCATTTTCAATCATGACATAATCCACATTTCTGATTTCCTTCAAATAATGAATGACGCTTTCATCATTAAGATAAGATCCATACAAGATCACTGCGTCAACTACACCATTTGTCAAATACTTAACATATTTTTCTTTGCTTTCCACATCACCGCCTAAAACGCTGCAAAACATGACCGCATAGCTTGTCTGCTGGGCAGACATCTCAAATCCTTTGATCAAATCGTGGAAAAATGGATCATGAAGATTGTTGACAATGATCCCAATACAATTAGTCCTTTGTTTCACCAACGCCCTGGCTGCATGATTGGGACTGTACCCCAAAGTTTCAATAGCGTCTAAAACCTTTTGCCTTACTTCAGGTTTCACCTTGTTAATATTGTTGACCACCCTTGATACCGTTGCTGAAGACACATTTGCTTCCCGCGCAACATCAATAATACTGACTCCCTTTTGGCTTTTCATCACTACCATCCCCTGCATATTATGTGCAAACGTTTACATTTTTCTTGTTAAAAAATATGCAAGTTTTAATTTGTAAACGTTTGCATATTTTTATAATATGTCATTTTATCCAAAAAGTCAATACCTAAATTATTTTATTCTTCCTCCCATCGAACCACGTCACCCTTTTTATACTCCTTAGTAGATGACATAATTATCCTACTGTCTTTTGCAAGAATTCCGTCATCTATTGCTGCCCAGGCTTCATTTTTATCAATAATCCTCACATTGGCTTCATCTACATAATATTCCTGCCCTAAAATCCCTTCCCGCTCTTTCAACACATAAACAAAATTGGTTCCATTCCTTTCATATACTGCTGACGGCGGTACGCAGAGCCTGTACTTTTCTCCTGCCTCAGACCGGGAGATCATGCCTGACAATCCCGGTATCCCTGTACCTTCCGGGAGATTGATCAATGCTTCATAACTTCCGGGAACAGCTGCGCTTTCCGCAAGATAATCTATGGTTCCTTCCAGTTTAGCGCTCTTACCCTCCAGCTTAATGGATACCGAATCCCCCAATCCTACATACTTTTTCTGGCTCTTATCCAAAAACACCTTTAACTGGCATGGAAGGCTCTCATCCGAAATCAGCATGGCCGCCGTATCCAATGTCCTGCCACCTACCTGAACAGAAACCGCCGTGACCACACCGCCAAAAGGCGCTGTTACAGTTCCCTGGCTTTCCATGATCTTCCTATACTCTCCAAGCTGGGATAAAAGTGTTTCTTTTTCAAGCTTTGCAATATCAAGATCAGAAGAAATCTGATCCGGCATCAGAATATCCTCTACACGTCTTCCGGCCTGCTTGACCGCTTCATCCCGCTTTGCCCTGGCATCCGCTTCCCCGTATGCCGCACTTTGCAGGGCATCCTGCAATGTCTCATCTTCCCCTCCGCCCTCTATATCATCCATATCCTCCTTTGCCTGCACATAATCTTCCGCCGCCCGTCCGATATAGGTATCTTCCAGTCTTGCAGTAGTGTCGTAATCTTCCCTTGCACGGGCAAGCTCAAGGTCTTTTTTTTGCTGCTCAAGAGCCTGATTTTCCAATATGGCATTAATCTGCAATTCTATCTTGCCAATCTCATCCTGTTTTTGTTCTATAAACTCTTTTAAGTCTTCCAGATCAATTTGAAACAAAACATCCCCTTCTTCCACCCGGTCTCCTACATGCACTAAAATAGCGTCTACCCGAAGCCCCGGAAAATAATTGACCGCCCTTTCGCCACCTGCTGCCACGATTCCTTCCGCTTCTACCAAATGTTCCACATACTTTTCTTCCGGCATTACTGTGCTGACCATAGGGAGCTGATAGGCATAAATACTTTTCGAGACCACTGTACAGACCAGCATTAAAATCAAAAAAAACGCAAATGCAATTATAATTTTCTTAATCCTTTGATTTTTCACACCTTACTCCTTCAACCCTGAATAAATAATTCCCTGCTCCAAATAATCCTGCCCCAGTACAAAAACAAATACCGCAGGAATCAATGTAACCACACTGGCACAAAAAGCAAATCCTGCCTGCCCCCAGGTGATTTCCGGCAAATACAAAGATAATGGCCAAAGAGCCTTATCTTCCAAAAAAGCCATTGGCTGCTCCATCATGTTCCAGTATTCCAAAAATCCCAGCACCATAGCGGACAAAAGCCCGCTTTTCCCAAGAGGAAGACCCAGCTTAAGAAAAATTGTAATCTCCCCTGCCCCGTCGATCCTTGCCGCTTCCAACAGCTGGGCAGGGATTGCCCGGAATCCCCCATAAGAAAGAAACACCGGAAAAGTGGAAAAAACTGCCGGAAGGATGATAGCCAGATGCGTATTTAAAAGAGACAGTCTGTTTAACACCAGATAACAGGATAACATGGTTACCTGAAAGGGAAGCAGCATCAGCACCACATAAAGAACAAAAAGCACCCGGCTGCCTTTTATCTGATAAACCGCAAATCCCCATGCCGCCGGCACAGCCATCACAAGCTGCCCGGCCAGGATGCAGACCACCAGCTTCATGGAATTCCAAAACAGAATAAAAAACTGGGGAGTTTCCAACAGAATTTTCTTATAATTTGCAAAGGAAGGATAATCCGGTATCAACTTCCAACTGATAAACTCATTTCCCTGGCTAAAGACACTGCTTAAATGATTTCTTAATTCATGGCTATCCATAAGCGCCCCTGACAGCAAGATCAAAACCGGCATGACCACAAATACGGCTGGTACCAGAAGCAGTAGAACGATCAATACTTTTTGAACCGCCTTTTTTAACTGTTTGACAGATTTCTCATTCTTTTTTCTTCTTACTTCCATCTTCAAATTGATTTATGCCTCATTTCGATCCCATAGTCTCTGCAGGATTAATATCACGATCATCAAAAACCCGCCTGTACATACCGCTGCCGCTGCCATCTTATCCAGTTCCAGATTCACAAACCAGTTGTTAAACACATGCTGCAGCAGATAAATGCTTTTATCGGGGTAAGCGCCGGATGTCAGATAGGCTTCGCGATATATCTTAAAGGAATTTAAAAACGACAAAACCACAATAGTATAAAGGCTGCCTTTCAGGTTTGGCAATGTAATATACCACAACCTTTGCAGGCTGTTTGCGCCATCTACCTTTGCCGCTTCATAAAATTCCGTGGGAATCCCCATTAATCCTGCCAGCCACAAAATAACCGTGTAGCCTAAGTTTTTCCAAATATAGCTCCCCACCAAAACCCAAAATGCCGCCCCGGACCCCAGGTAATCGGTATGTACCTCTCCCCAAAAACCGGTCCACCCTAAAAGGCGGGTAAGGAACAGGTTTAGAAACCCCTGTTTATAAAATATCATTTTCCATACCATCACAACCGTTGCCGTAGGCATGGCAAGGGGAAACAGATAGACAGACTTCACAAAACCTTTGCTTTCCAGTTGATTCAAAAGCAGGGCTGTAACAAACCCTGTTAAAACCAAAAACGGGATACATACCAGCGTAAATTTCAACGTATTACCTACCGCCAGCAGAAACGCCTGATTATGAAAAATAGTCTGATAATTCTTTATTCCATTAAACTGCCCGGTGACGGCAGTGGTGAAGGATCGCTTCACCACGTCCGCAAAGGGAAGAATCACAAACAACATAATTCCCGCAAAACTGGGCAATAAGAATACATAAAAGAATTTCCGCTTCTTCTTTAACATCCATCATTTCTCCATTATTTTACTCTGACAGATAGATGGCAATCTTCTGCTCTATGGCAGTTAACGCTTCTTCAAGGGTCTGCTCCCCTGAAATATATTTATCGCCTTCCTCAAACACTGTCTTCTCCAACACGGTATCCTCCACATAGGGTGTGTCCATAGATTCCATCCACCCATATAAAGTATCCAACTGCTCCTGGCTGGCAATATATACGTTCAGGCTTAAAGGCTCATCATCCCAGCCCGACGTGCCAATGCTTCCATATGCCCCGTCTTCACCAACTTCGTCCTCATTGGGGGTAAACTGCTGTTCCAATGCATCCCTGTTTACAGAAAACCTGCTCATGGATGCCTGTGCATCCTTACTTAAAAGTGCTTTCAGGAAATCCTGCGCATATTCCGCCCTGGGGGAAGCCGCACTGATTCCCAGCATCAATGTAGGCATAAATACCTGACCGCCCTGACCGCTTACCGGCTGATAAATAAGATCTTCAAAACCTTTTACCCTTGTAACGGAAAGATCCATATAATAACTGTATGGATAGGTAAGGGGCCCGACCGATAACTGCATATAATCTCCCATAATGTCCATTCCGTTTATGCCATAATACCGGCTGTCATACATCCAGTCCTCCCCTCTTTCATTAATCCATATTTCATTGATTCTGGTATACCGTTCCGTGAATTTCTCATCCAGACCATCCATCTGGGCGTCGTACATTCTTTTCACCTGGGTAAGGAACTCTTCCACCGCTTCCCTGTCAAGCTCCCCGCTTCCGGTCTTCCATGCAGGCGCTGATGATAAGGCAAAGGCCTTCATGATCTGCTTGGCAAAACCCCATCCCAGGATTGCTTTTCCCGGATTTTCTTCCCGGAGCTTTACCACTTCATCCGCAATGGTCTTTAAGTCCTTCACGTTGGCAATATCTTTTTCCCGCCCTGCAATCAGGGGCAGTATAACCTGGCCGGGTACTACATAGATTCCGCCGTCATCGGTCTCAAATGCATGGAACAGGTTTTCAAACAGCCTTTCTTCTTTTGCCAGATCAGTGATCAGGCTGCTTACATCCATTAACAATCCTTTTTCCACATAAGAGTCAACAGGAAGCCCGTTTAAGCACAGAATATCCGGCCCTTCCCCGGCCACAATCTGAGTATTCAGTTTTTTCAACGCATCATCCCTGGTAACGGAACTTCCCTCTTCAATCCCTACCTCATATTCGATGAACATATCCGGATTATTTACCTGGTATACGGAAATTGCCGCCCGAAGGTCATCACTTTCTTCCAGGCTGTATATTTTCACCCTGTTATTGGGCACGGTAGGAATATTGGGATCGTAAGTAAACTTGATCGTTTTCTTGGAAGCTAAAAGAACCACAAATTCCGTATCACTTAATGGCATAAAATCCACAATGTTATATTCCGGGCTTCCAAGACGGGATAAACCACCGTCTACCAACTGTTCCACAACGCTTCCTCCGATCACATGGCGGTGGATACCTTTTTTGCCTGCCAGATAAATGACATTGTCTTCTCCCATAAAGAATCCCATATCATACCAATAACTGCCGTTAGAGCTCCTTTCGCCATAATAGTCCGCCAGAAAGTCAGTTAATACTTCATCCTCAACATATTCCTCTTTTGACATATCGTAAATCCTAAGGATTCTTACCGCATTTTCATAACTGTCCATGACCATCAGATCACCCCTGATTCGAATCAGATCCGGCCTGTTTTCCGGTGTCAAAAATATTTCACAGGTTCCGTCTTCCTTCACCTCATAAATATTTCTGTCTTTCAGGGCAGATACAAAAAACCGCCCGGTATCGGAAACCCAGATGCTATTTGGGTGTGCCTCGTCACTTTCCATAGTTAACTCTACCGGAATCACGGTTTCATCCGGCTTGATCAGGATACATTTTACATTGTCAATATCATCCCCACTCCCGCTGTAGAGTATCCCTATCGTTCCATCGGGGGCTGCTTTTGCATGATGAACATAATAGGATTCTGTTTCCCGTTCCTTAAACCATTCTGTTTCTTTCACTTCCCACGTAAGGCCATTATCTTTTGACACCATAGGAAAATTATACTGATCAAGGATCATGATACTGCCGTCAGACAATCTCTGCATACTTAATGGTGTACTTAAGTTTTCGGATAAGTCCGCTTCCTCCTCCACATACCGCCCCATAGCTGTATTTTCTGACGGCGTTACCTCATCTATTGCCTGTTTCTTCTCCTGTGCTTCATCGGAAGCAGGACTTTCCTCTCCGCCCTGTGGAGTGGGATTTTCCTGTGTACTTTTCCCGCCACAGCCTGTGGCAAGCACCACCATCACTGCCGCCATCAGCAGACACAGCATTCTTTTTTTCATACTTTTCCTCATTTTGACTCCTTCCTTACTCGTATACTTCTATAATGACTTTACTTGCAATAAAGCTATCTCCGTCATAGTTTCCGTACATTTCCAGACCAAAACCTTCCTGAATTTCAGAAAAGGAAGATTCCCGCATGTCAATGTCTCCGCCGCCGTTCTTAATGACCCAAAAATGGAATTCCGTGTCATCCCTAAAGTTCACCGTCACCAGTTCTTCTTCCTGGCTTCCTTCTTCCGGCAGATATACAATGTCACTGTTTTCATTTTCTTCAACGAATATTTTACTGATAGTAACACTGTTGTTCCCAAGATTCCTGACTTTTCCGGAAAGATGCTCTTCCCCCTGCTCTGGTATTACAAAATCCGCTTCCTTTTCCGTATCTTCTTTTCTTTCGGGTTCTACCTCTTCTTCATCCGCTTTCTTCGTATCTTGTACCTTTTCTGTGTTAACAGCCGGGATATTTTCCGGTTCTTTAGAACTACATCCGGCAGCCACTGCCATAAGTAATAATAATCCTGCTGCCAAACTGTGTTTACTTTTCATTTTACATTGTCTCCCTTTTCTTCTTTTGCAGTATAACAAAATAATCTCTAAGCTTTCTCTAAACTGCCTATACAAACTCATAAAGGACCACTTTTCCCGCTACAAAAACCTCCCCGTCATAATAGCCTTCCAGCGTTACCGACATATCACCCACAATATCAGAAATCGAAGCTTCTTTGACCGTCACATCCTCATCCGGGTTTACCCCGCCATTTTTCACAACATGAAGTTCAAACGTTGTATCATCCGTAAAATTGACATCCACATAATCCTCTGCGGTTTCATTACCCGATGCCGGTTGTATGGCTAAACTTACTCCGTCTTCCAGTTCCTCCGTCTTTACTTTTATTATGACAATACCATTGTCACCGATGCCTCTTACATTTCCATCTAGCTGTTCCGTCTCCCCACTCTCCGGCTTGCCGGTTTCTTGCTGCCGGTCTGCGCTTTCTTTTTCCGTCTCCTCTTCCGTCTCCGCGTTTTGTTCTTCACTTCCATCCTCTAAGGGTTCTTGCTCTATGGCAGCTACCTGGGAGTCCTGTTCTTTTGCACCACAGCCTGCTCCTGCTGTTACCATAAAAACACTTAATCCTACTGCTGCTATCCATTTTTTTCTCATAATGCTTCTCCTTCTTTCTTTACCTGCAAACCTTTCCTGATCTGCAAATTTTATTTTAGGGATATTTATAGCAGGGAAATCTCTAAAAAATCTCTAAAGAATGGAAAACGCTGCCTTTCCGGCCAATCCGGATGGCAGCGCTTTGCTGTGGCTTATTTATCTGATTACTTCAGCATTTCTTCATATGTTACAAAAGTTACATTTCCCATTTCCATCCCTTTTTCCAAACATCCTTTTGTAAATCCGCTTTTAGAAAATAAATAGAAATGAACATTATGATAAGAAAACAACTCACTACAGGCTGTTAATTTTTCAAGAACCTGCAGATCTGTCTTTTCATTTCTCCACTTACACTCGGCAAAAAGCGCTGTCTCCTTATCTTCAATACCCATAATATCAATTTCTGCCTGTTGTCTTTTCTTAGAATCCGTTCCCCACCAGCGTCCAATATCCATAAAATTTACTGCCGACTTACCTTCCGACAAAAGTTTCCAAAGGTACTGTTTACATATTTCTTCAAAAACACTGCCCATATAGTCCGAAAAGCAAGGCGCTATCCTTTGGTAAACCTGATCTTTCATTCCCCTGTTAATTGCAGAAACATTATCCTGCACAAAACGGTACCAGAAACGAAACATAAAATCCTCAAGGACGTACCATGATTTTTTTGAACTGCTTACCCCAAAGGGAATTTCCTTTTTCACAATTCCGAGGCCGGATAATCTATTCAGGTAGCTTGTGGCAAGAGCCGTGTCTATCCCGGTCCTGGAACATATTTCGGAAAGTCTCGATGCCCCCTGGGCAATGGCGCCAATAATCGTATTATACTGCGATGCATCACGACATTCCTGCTTGATCAGGTTTGTTGGTTCTTCATACAGATAAGCACTGGCTGTCAGGAAATTGTCTTTGATATTATCTTCAATGGCCAGCCTGTCATCCATCATGGACATGTATAAAGGAATGCCGCCCGTAATGCCATACAACATAGCCAGATCTTCCCCATCGGCATTTTTATAGTACTCTTTCATTTCAAAAAAATCAAAAGGCTTTATCTTATACTGGCAGGTACGCCGTCCGTAAAGAGGACTTTGATATCCCATCACCTGATTCTCCATAAAGGACATGGAAGAACCGCAAAGGATCAAAAACAATTTTGATTTCTGATGACAGCGGTCGATCAATATTTGAAAAACAGATGCAATTCCACTTTCACAGGATGCTAAATAGGGGTATTCGTCAATAACAAATATGATACGGCGTTCCTTTGCAATCTGGAATACTGCCTCAAATGCTGCCTGAAAATCCAAAAACATCCCTGATGCATTTTCAAAATCTGAGGATAAGGCATAAATACTTTTACTTAAATCCATCAAATTTTTTCTGCTGTTTGTCTCGGTCGCCGAATACATAATACACTCTTTACCCCTAACAAACTCATTGATCAGCGTCGTTTTTCCGACCCGCCTCCGCCCATAAATAACTGCAAACTCAAATCTACCGGACTCATATCTCTTATTCAGATCAAAAATTTCTTTTTTTCTTCCAATAAACATGAACATTCCTCACTTAGTAAACTATAGTTTACTAAATTATAATTTACTTTATTGCAACCTGTCAATATAATTATATCCTAAAACTTAGAGAATAATTAAAGAAAACTATGCTAAAATTTAAAACTATAAGACATTCCTCTTGCAAATCCAACTCGATTCATTAAAATAAAAGAAATAGAATATGTTTTTTAAATTACAGACAGCAAGGTGTTAACATGAGAATTTTATTAGCGGAAGATGACGAACAATTAAATAAAACTCTATCTTTTCAGTTACAAGAAAACGGATTTTCTGTAGATAGCTGCTTTGACGGGGATGAGGCCTGCTACTATGGGGAACAAAATATATATGACGTGATCTTATTAGACAGGATGCTTCCCTACAAAGAAGGAACCGAAGTCCTTACCTTACTTCGGAAAAAGGGAATCAAAGCTCCTATCATTTTGATCACTGCACTGGGAGCTTTATCCGATAAAGTGACAGGTTTAGACTTAGGTGCAGATGACTATCTGGTCAAGCCCTTTGCCTTTGAAGAATTACTTGCCAGAATACGATGCGTATCCAGAAGACCCCATACACTGACTAATGATGATATCCTTACCATATCCGATCTTTCATTAGACTTAACGGACTATCATCTTACCGGCCCGGCCGGAAAATGCTCTCTGTCAAAACGGGAAGCCGCCCTTTTAGAAACCTTCCTGCGCAGAATTGGCCAGTCTTTATCCCGCAGCCTCCTTCTTTTAAAGGTTTGGGGGCCGGACAGTGACGTAGAAGAAGGAAATCTGGATAATTATATCCATTTCCTGCGAAGAAGACTTAATTTAGTGGGAAGTAATTTAGAGATCAAGACCATACGGGGAATCGGTTATTGTCTGCAGGACAGGTCCGCTTCATCTTAACAGATAAGGGGGATATTTTTATGTTTCAAAAAGTGCATATTTATCTCACCCTTTTGTGCACTGCCATAACCACTATCATTATGATCATTATGTCATGCAGTTACTTATATGTATCTGAAAAGAGCTTATATAAAAATCAAATGGATTCCTTCAAAAATGACATGAATACCATTGCTACCAACTTGGAACAACAGCCTGTTATCTCTATGGAATGGCTTTCCAAAATGGAATCACAGGGGAATTATACCTTTTTTCTTTTGGATAATGGCGTTCCTTTTCTTTATAATACCTTAGGTTCATCCGAAGAAAAAAACATACTTCTTGAAGAATGTCTGGCTGATTATCATTCATCTATTTTGATCGACGTAGACCATTCTTCTTTGTCTCCTTACGCTTCTTACCATACAGAATCCGAATTTTTTTCCCCTTCCGCAGGAAAGAAATATTTTTACAGCGTATTGATCTTAGGACATAGTTCTTCTAAGCTGCAGGTTATCGTCCTTTCTTCCTTAAGCACGCTGGAAGAACAGATCGTACATCAGCGCTCCTTTTTTATCCTGATCGACTTGATCACCATACTGGTTTTAGCAGTATTTTCATGGATCTTCACAGGTATTTTACTGAAACCTATTATGGAAAACCAAAAAAAACAAGTCCAATTTGTTGCCGCTGCATCTCATGAACTCAGAACACCCCTTGCGGTAATCTTATCCTGTGTGGAATGCTGCCAAAAAACCGAACCTCAAAAACAGGCAGGCTTTTTAAATACGATCACCAATGAAGGGATGCGGATGCGTAACCTTATTGACGATATGCTGACTTTATCAAGTTCTGATAACCAACGGTTTTCTATAAATACAAAATCAGTGGAAATGGACACCTTACTTGTTGATTCCTATGAAGCGTTTCAGCCCCTTGCAAGACAGAACAAGCTATCCTTATCCGTTTCACTGCCGGAATGTTCTCTTCCTTTATGTAATTGCGACAAAGAGCGCATCAGCCAGGTTTTGTCCATTTTGCTGCACAATGCAATCAGCTACACCCCAGCCCCCGGCAAAATCAACCTCTCCCTCGACTATTCCAGGGAACACTTTTACATTTCGGTATCCGATAATGGGATTGGCATTTCCGATGAAGACAAAAAGAAAATATTTGACCGCTTTTACCGAGTAGAAAAAGCCCGAAGCGCCAAAGAACACTTTGGGCTTGGGCTTTCTATTGCCTATGAGATCATAAAATCCCACCGCGGCAGTTTAACGGTAAAGGATTCACCGGAAGGCGGTGCATTATTTATCATAGACCTTCCTAAAAGTAAACACGGATAATTTGATAACTGCTGCCATTACTCAAATAATCCTTCCGCCCACCGCTCGATCCGGTCTCCAAAAAAATCAGCCTGATTACTTATTTCCAATTCCAACTCCAATTCCAATTCTTCCAATTGTCTTTCAATTTCTTCTGAATATACTCCGCCGTTAAGGCTTCCGCCTAAATTCCCCATAAAACCATCTATAAACTCTTCGCTTAAATGAACCTGCCATTCTCCCGCTTTTTTATCAAGCCGCACTGTCACTTCAATATCCCGGGTCTGCTCCATCTCATCAATGATCTCGCATAGATCCCCTCCCTCATTTGTCAGTTCAAACATTTCTTTCACCAAATGCCTTATTCCCAATCCTTCGCTGTGGATCATGCCTTTTATCAGATTGACCTCATAAATTCCGGTAACATCCGTCAGATCTTTATTTGTCAGCACAAGATCCACATAAGCTTTATCACCTTCTTTTCTGACCTCACCAATTTCCCATGAAAGATTTTCCACAATCTTTCCGGCAAATTCCTTATTCCATTGATAATGCTTTACTCTTTTTAATCCCGGCTGCTGCAGTTCGTTAAACACCCTGTATTCTCTGCTTACAGGAATGCCAAGAAAATTTCTGTGAGATGCAATATGATTATCCGTATAGCGATTTAATGTTTCAAGGTCTAAAGCCTTTATTGATTCCATTACGTTTTCCACTGCCTCCTCCGGTTCTGCTAAAGATATCAATGCATTTTCCATCTTTCCTGCACAGGCCGTAAGACCCAGACACATAATAAGCGCCAAAAATAATTTTCCTTTTTTCATACTGTTTTCTCCTTATTTTCCGTCTATGATTATCTGTATCATCAGCATAGATCAAAATCTTTAAGGACGCAATGGATATGGCAAAAAGCTACGGTGATGAAGCAAAAAAAGACGCCTGCCGACGTCTTTATCTAGGTATCATAGCTGAAAAGAAACAATAGCCATCTTCAAATTTTATACTGCTTATCCCGTGGTTTCTCCGTACCACACTTTCTACATTTGTCAATCCGATCCCGTGGTCTTTCCGGTTTTTCTTAGAAGATAACACCTTACCCTTATGTATTTCCGGCACACTCTGTACCGGGTTTTTAACAGATAAGATCAAATTTTCTTTTTCCATCACCATTTTAAATTGGATCATCTTATTTTCGGTTAATTTCCGACAAGCTTCAACCGCATTATCCAGCAAATTAGAGAGCAGGACTACCAGGTCTTCCTTTGCCATGACAAGGCCCGACAGGTCATTAACGGATATTATCATGGTGATTCCGTTTTCCTGCGCATATTGGTACTTCTGATTTAGGATCACATTCACGATCACATGATTTGTGTCCACATAATCCGTGCTTTTCCAGATGCCGCCGGTCAGATCCCTGATATAGTCAATTGCTTCCTGTGTCTTCTCATTTTCCAAAAGACCCTGTATGCAGCCTAACTGATTTTTATAATCATGCATATAGGTCTGCTGCTGCCTGTAATTCTGCTCCATACTCTGGTACAGGCTCATCTGGCTGCGGATCAGTTCATTTTCCATCCGCACGCTCTGTACATAAGAATCTTTTAATAGAACGTACACAATGAAATAGAAGATCAGGATGCTTACTATACAAAACCCTATGATAAAAAGAAATTGGATATTATAATCAATTTTTCTATTCTCCATTCCCATGATCATCAGGATTATAATGCTGAATAATGGAAAAAAACCAAAATATACCCATCTTTTTCTGCGTACAACACTTAATTTCCCTTTACACTTATAAGAAAAAAGCATCATGGCAAAAAGAAGTATGCTGCACCAGACCGGATCTAATATATTTTCTATTATTTCCCCAGGAATCCGCAAAATATAGAAAGCAGATACAACAATGGAGGCAAAAACCCAGACAATCCCACAGAAAAATACGGACAGCACCAGATTATGCGTCCATGTTACAGAATAATATATCTGCCCGGCCATCCAGACAATAACGATGACCCGGATCGGCATAAAAACATAAGGCGGGATAGGAGACACGGCAATGAACCAAAATCCAAACACAAATGCCATAATCGATGTATGTTCCATCCATGAACGCTTCATTTTCCGTCTGGGCAGGATTGCTTCGTAATATTCCCTGCAGCTGATTCCCAACATGATCGATAAAATCAGGCTCTTTAGATATATCATAATAATCCTTTATATTCTACGAATTTCTGCTTTACTGCCTGATACCTGATTCTGGGTACAGGCAGTTCTTCTCCGGTACTTAATTCTACCACATAGTTATTTATCCTGTAGATATGCCGCATATTGACCAGATAACTTTTATGGATTCGTAAAAATCCATAAGGTATCAGTTTTTTTTCAATATGATCCAGTTTTTCATACATATGATAAACTGTAAGGTTTTTCTCTTGATACAAAAAGATCAGTTTGTGTTTTTCACTCTCCACATACAATAAATTATCTGTATATAACTTTTTTTCCCCTTCCATGAAAGAAAAGCTTACCTGCCGGATTTCCATCTTTCTAAGGATCGCATCCATACATTCCGGGATTGCGGTATTTAACACATCTTTCATAATATAGCGGACCGCATCCACCTTATACCCATCCAAGACATATTTAATAAATGCTGTCACAAACACAATATATGTGTTGGTATGAAATGCTCGGATTTTTTTCGCTGTTTCAATCCCGTCCGTCTGATCCATATTGATATCCATAAATACGATATCATATTTAACAGAATTTTCACTTTGCGCCAAAAACTCTTCCCCGGAACAGTAAATCTCTATACTGCTATCAAGCTGGTGATCTGACAGGTACTTATTAAGCAGCTCTTTCAATTTATCCCTATAAAATTTTTCATCATCGCAGACAGCTATTTTCAGCATACCTATTTTTTATCCTTGTTTCCACTCTAATTCTTCAAATTCTGCCCACTTTCCGTCCTCATCAACAGCATACAATCCCATCAACACACCGGTAAACCCGCCTGCCACCTCAGAGGACAGATATTTTGTTCTTGCGCTTCCAAGGAACTTCTTTTCCCCATCTACCATACAGTAAAACTCGTACCGATCCGGATTGGAAACCACCGAAAATTCCACCTTTTCCATTCCTTCCGGCAGATCAACCGTATTGGCTATGCAGGCTGCATCCCCGATGCGAAGCCGTAAAGCAGCCTTCCGCACACCTTTTTCCTGTACCAGCGAAAGATCATAATGCTGATTTTCATCCATGTAAAAAGTGATGCCGGCTTCCTTAGCTTCTCCTGAAACTGCCACATTAAGGCAGGTATGAAACTCTGACTGCCTGATTCCTGCAAACGTAGGGGTATCCGCCTCATCTAATGTGATCTTCGTTCCCTTAAGCTTAAGCCCCTTACCGGTAAACTGATAGTTTTCCTTATGGTAATCCCGAAGATAACTCCACCGCAGATCGTCCGCCCCTGTATTTTCAAAAGATACCTGATACATATCCATGTCCTGCTGCCCGTTCAAATCCACATCCATCCACTCTGTCACAATGCCCTGTTCTCCGGCGCTAAACCATCCATCTTCCTGCCAGTTGACCGGCGCAAGAAATACTTCCCTTCCCAGATGATGGTAAGGCTGCCACTCCCCGCTCTGACGGAATCCCAGACAGACAATATAATAATTTCCCTTTTTATCCCGAATCAGATCCCCATGTCCGATCCCCTGAATCAGACTTTGGTTTCCCCCTAAATTGCGGTTTGTAAGCACAGGATTGCCCTGATACCCATCAAAGGGTCCAAAAGGCTCCCGGCTTCTGGCATAAGTAATCATATGCCCGTATTCCGTGCCGCCTTCTGCCGCCATCATATAATACCAGTCACCGATATGGTACAGATGGGGAGACTCCAAATACCGGCCGCCGCTGCCACCCCATACAGGAATGCTTTCCGTCAGCTTTTCTCCGGTCTTGATATCAATCTCACACTGCAGGATACAGCCTTTTCCTTCTGCGTCATTTCCGTTACTTGTGAAATATACCTTCCCATTATCAAACAAAAGAGACGGATCTATCCCTTCCTGATCCACAAAAATAGGTTCTGACCACTCCCCTTTGATATCATCGGTATAAATATAAAAGTTCTTTCCAAAAGTATTGTTATTGGTCACCATATAAAAGATTCCCTCATGATAACGCAATGTAGGCGCAAATACACCGCCGGAACTTGGCACCTTGTGAAGTTCTACCTGTGTGGTTCTGGTCAGAGCGTTTGCCACCTGCTTCCAGTTCACCAGATCTTCACTTTCAAAAACCGGTACACCGGGAAGATACTGGAAGGAACTGCATGCAATATAATATTTTCCTTCTGCTTCACAGATGCTGGGATCAGGATAAAATCCCCTTATGATCGGATTATGTATTTTCATGATAACCTCCTCTTTAAAATAACGACTCCGGCTTTATCTAACGTCACTCGGTCACCAGCCTGATACTCTTTACCGGTAAGCAGATCTTTGCCGCCATTTTCCAATATCACGTTCACCGTATTACCCCTGTGATTGAGTAAAAACAGGAAGTTCCCGTTTTCATTTTCACGTACTGTCGCTTCCACCCCTTCCGGCGTATTAGCTGCCGGCTCTATAGAAAGTTCCCCGCACACATCTCTCAGAAAATCCGTGTAAAACTCTTCACTGGAACGGGCAGCCACATAATAAGCTTTTCCTTCCCCAAACTTATTTTCCGTAAGGACCGGCATTCCCTCATAAAAGTCCTTTTCATAATTCGCAAGCGCTTTAGCACCCTGTAAATGGAGTAAGTCGCATAACACCCCTGCCGGATAGGTCTTTTCGTTATAGGTAAACAGGTTTGATTCCTCCGGCGGAATGGCATCAGACTCCTCAACCCAGATTCCCAAGATATCCTTAAGTCTTCCCGGATAACCACCGGTAACAACAAGATCATGGTCCTCCACGTAACCGCTGAAATACGTAGTAAGAAAAACGCCGCCCTGCTTTACAAAACTGCGGACTTTTTCATCAAAACCATCCTTACACATATATAAAAGGGGTGCGATCACCAGTTTATAGGAAGACAGATCATCCGTTACGCCAACAAGATCCACAGAAATATTCCGCTCATGCAATGCCTTGTAATACTGCATCACTTCCTGATTATAGTTGATCAATTTGCTTGGGCCTGCGGAATATTCTGCCGCCCACCAGTTATCCCAGTCAAACACGATCGCCACCTGGGATTTTGCCCTGGCCCCCAAAAGTGCACTGCCAAGCTGTCCAAGTTCCTTACCAAGTTCCGCAATCTCCTTAAATACCCTTGTATTTTCATTCCCCACATGATCGATCACAGCGCCATGATATTTCTCGCAGGCTCCAATACTCCTTCTCATCTGGAAAAACATGATCGTGTCCGCACCATGGGCCGCAGCCTGATAACTCCAAAGCCGCATTACGCCTGGCCTTTTTAACTTACAGTAAATATGCCAGTTTGTCACGCTGGGAGTCTGCTCCATCAGGGCAAAGGGTTTCCCCTGCTTTAACCCTCTCATCAGATCATGACTGAAAGCGACTTGTGCCGGAGTTCCGTCATAGGCAGGATAATTGTCCCATGACACAAAGTCCATGTAGTTTGCCCATTTTTGATAATCCAAAACCTTATACGCTCCCATCAGGTTAGTAGTAACAGGGATATCCGGCGTATATTTTTTCACGGCTTCATATTCCAGACGGTAACACTCTAATATACTGTCTGAATTAAAACGATTATAATCTAAAGAAATGCCTTGGAAATTTGTGCGTCCGTCACCGCCCCAGTCAAACTCCTCAGACCTAAGATCCGGAACCACCACATCGTCAAAATCATAAAGGGTATGGCCCCAAAAGGACATATTCCATGCCTTATTCAGCTCATCAATGGTTCCATACTTTTCTTTCAGCCAGCTGCGGAAAGCTTTTTCACAATTATCACAATAACATGTGCCGCCATATTCATTGGAAATATGCCACGATACAACATTGTCATAACCCTGATAGCGCTCCGCCAGCTTTTCAGCCAGCGCCACGGAATATTTCCGGTAAGTAGGGGAATTAGGACAGGAATTATGTCTGCTGCCAAATTTTCTCCTGATACCGTTATGCTCTGTCCTTAAGATATCAGGATGTTTTCTTGCCATCCACGCCGGATGAGCTGCCGTAGAAGTGGCAAGACAGACCTTAAGGCCATTTTCCCTGACCAGATCCATGATCTTGTCCAGTCTGGAAAAATCATAAATCTCATCATCCTTCTGCAGACTGGCCCAGCTAAACACATTTAAAGTGACCACATCGATATTAGCCAGTTTAAACATTCTCATATCTTCCTGCCAGATTTCCTCCGGCCATTGCTCGGGATTATAATCCCCTCCATACAAAATCTTTTGTACTTTTTTACTTTCTATCATTTCGTTATCCCTTTCTTTATTTATGATTATTTTGATATCTTTCTACCGTTTCACATCTTGCCTTTTCCCTTCCCATGGAAACTTCCATATCACGGGCAAGTATTTCTTCATATCCTAAACTTATGGCCTCTGCCTGCATTTCCTTTAACAGGGAATAAAATTCTTCTTCATCTTCTGCAAAGACCATATCCCAGGAATATTTCTGTATCACACCCCGACATTGCTTTCGGATTGCCGTTTCTTCCACTGTTTCTGCCGGAATTACATATCCACAGCCTGGTGAAACGATCAGCTTATTGTGATCAATCAGATAATCCAATGTGGTTTCCGCCTTCATTTTCTCTCTCCAATCCGCATCTAACTGTGTATTGTTTAATTCATCAAGAGAATCCCACATTTTATATGAATAAAAATAACCTTGCTCATCTATTTCACATTTTGTCACCGGCATAAAATTCAGCATGGAGATTCCGTCTTTCCAGCTTCCTCCTCCCCATTCCTCCGGCACCTGAGTATCTCCTTCCAGTAATGCCATCTTCCCAAATTCTGTAAGATAAGGACCTTCTTCCCCGTACTCCCAGCAAAGGCCTTGCAGTCCTGCCGTATCCGCCATACCGTTTACGCTGTTAGCGGCAATCCCTTCCGGGGAATACAGCCAATTGATGAAGTCTACCATCCGTTCCGGATCCTTTGTCTGCGACCCCACTCCCACGATAGTCTTATAATTCCCATCCCCGCTGCATCCGTAAGAATAGATCTGCATATCTGAAATATCCGCCATCATAAAACCTTTTCCGGCTTTTTTATTTGAGATTGTATTATAGTACTGCTGTGCCACCCAGGGCCAGGGAGAATAAAGAATCTGCCCTTTTTTATATTTTTCCACAAGCCCCTGAAAATTTAATGTGGGGGATTCCGGATCCACCAGCCCCATTTGATTTGCGTCAAAATACCATTTTAAAACCCTGATATAAAGTGAATCACTATCAATGATACTTTGGTAATCACTGCTGTCAGCCTTCACAAGGACAAACCCACTCTCGTCATAACCATAAAAACAACAGGGCTGTTTCCCTGCATTCATCATGTTTGCGTCCCAATCCCGGAAAAAAGAAAATGCATATGTCTTTTCTCCCGTTTCCGTAACCGGACAAAGCTCCTGCATCTGTTTTAAAACCGGGAGCAGGTCTTCTAAGGTATTGATCGGAGGATATCCTAATTCCGCATACAGATCCCAGCGGATATACGGTCCATAAGTAGGTTCCTTGCTTTCACTTGGAACAGTAGGCGCATTGGAGGAAAGTTCCGTAGGAATCGCAAACAGTCCTTCCGGGGTTATCGATTTATTTACATTCCTGATCGCTGTTTCAAAACGCATAATATCTTTTCCCTGCAGATACGGTTCTATATCCATGATAAGGCCGGATGTCACCATGTTCTGCAGTTCCTGCCTCTCGCCGCTGAATATGACGATATCCCCCAGATTTCCTGCCGCACAGCGAATCTCAAATAAAGTATCTCCGCCTCCTGCCACATTGGGAGCAATGATATTTAACTCCATATTAAACTTGTCCTTCACCAGTTTAGCAAACCATCCCGACTGAATCCCCTGATAATTAGCAAGCCCGTCAAAAACATCCACCACTAAAAATTCTTCATAAGGGCATTTTTCTTCCTCAAACTCGGAAAAAGCGCCACATCCGCAAGCCAAAAGAGTGATCAATAACAATAGCGCCACCAATTTTCCAGAAAGTCTTTTCATTTCTTTTCCTCTTTATATTCCCAATGTAAAAGCATATGCATGTGCCATGCTTATGCATATTCTATCATACAATCCTATGAACAGATACAAATAAATTTACAGTAATTTACCGTTGAAATTATATATTGTTACATTGACAATCCAATTTTCCTCTTCTATACTAAAATACATAATTATTTATGCAGAGAAAGGAATATAAATGGAGACAGTACTGATTGCAGATGATGAACAAAACATCCGTGAAGGTTTAAAATATATTCTTGACTGGAAACAGATTGGATTTGAGATCATTGGCGAAACAGCCAACGGTGATGATACACTTTCTTTTATTTTAAAGCAAAATCCAAGTCTGGTTCTTCTTGACATTCGTATGCCCAAAATGTATGGAACGGAAATCATTAAAATAGCTAGGGAAAATGGATTTAAAGGAAAGTTTATCATTTTAAGCGGATATTCCGACTTTACCTATGCCCAGACTGCTATCCGTTATGGAGCCAGTTTTTACCTCACCAAACCAATTGATGAGGATGAACTTCTTGCCTCTGTTTCAAAAGTAAAAAAGGAACTGGAAACGGAACATTCCAAGCTGGATAATATCCAGATTCTGAAGTCAAAGGCTAAAAATGTTATTCTCCATGAGATCATTACAGGCGCCTATGACTTTTCCGTATCAAAATCCTTAACGAAAAACGAATTAGAAGAAATGAACCTTGTGGCGGATATTTATCAAGTTGTCATTTACGAAAAATTCAGTACAAATCCAGATGATGCAAGTTATAGTTTTGCGGATCTTTTAAAAATTACAAACAAAGGAAACCATACCTTTGAACATTTCAAGGAAGACGGAAATGAGGTCATACTGTTAAAAGGCAGCTTTGCCCTCTCTAAATTCCAAAACTTTTTGTCTCACTACGAACAAAATCCTCCCCAGCCCGGCAGTCCCCTCGATTCCCTTTTTCTTGCTTATGGACAGCCTGTCAACGATCTGGACAAAATATATTTATCCTACGAAGAAGCATCTACTCTTTTACAGCGCAGGTTTTTTTGTATCCAGGGTCAGCATACCCTTGGATTTGATGAGCTCCCAGAAATACAAAAGCAAAATATGGAAATCACCAATGATAAAGCCGATGAATATTACAATACCCTTACGGAATATCTGATGGCATTTAACAGGAAAAAGGTAGCGGAAACTCTTTTTGATTTAGAAGAGTTTGTTTATAATGTGAAAAACGATATTGTTTCCGTCAGGTTATTTTTGACCGACCTTTACCTGCGCATTAAAGAAAAAATCAATCATACATACGGTTCTTTGGAAATTTCTTTCCCTACCAACGGGGAAGCAATTGATCACATTGAAAATTGTCATTATTTATATGAGATCATTTTATTCATTTCCGAGCAGACGGAAAAAGTTTTCAATGCTTCCGGAAATTCTTTTAAAAGCACTAATATATTAGATGATATATTTTATTACATTGACCACAATTTCCAAAACAATATTAAGTTGGAAAATATAGCGCCATTATTCGGGTATAACAGCGCTTATTTAGGAAAGATATTTACCAAAACCGCAGGCGAAAGCTTTAATTCCTATATCGACCATAAACGGATCGATCATTCCAAGGAACTATTAAAAGAAAACCGCCTGAAGGTATATGAGATTTCTGAAAAGGTAGGATATAAAAACGTTGATTATTTTCACAAAAAGTTTAAAAAATATGTGGGGGTGAGTCCTGCCGAATACCGTAAAAATATACTGGATTCCATTTTACCCCCCCCCGAGCATAATTGAGTATTTTTTAATTTTTATTAAAAATTCAATATTCAGGGTCAACCATCACGAAATGATTGACCCTGAATATTAGTTCTGCCCGTAATAAGCATTTTCCCCGTGTTTCCTAAAATAATGCTTATCCTGCAGTTCACCCGGCGCCGGCCAAACCTTAGGGTTAATGATTTCCGTCCGGTACGCCATCTTCGCCACTTCCTCAAGGACAACCGCATTGTGGACTGCGTCCATAGCATCCTTACCCCATGCAAAAGGGCCATGGTTCTTACAAAGGACTGCCGGAACTGCCATGGGATTCCTGCCCATCCTTAAAAATTCATTGACAATCAGATGGCCGGTATTTTCCTCATAAGCCTCCTCAATTTCTTCTTTTGTCAAACACCGCAGACAGGGAACTTCCCCATAAATATAATCTGCATGGGTCGTACCATAGCAGGGAATCCCCCTGCCGGCCTGCGCCCAGCTTGTGGCATAGGAAGAATGGGTATGTACGATACCGCCAACCTCAGGAAATGCTTTGTAAAGCTCCAAATGGGTAGGGGTATCGGATGAGGGTTTAAAACGCCCTTCTATTTTATTTCCCTGCAAGTCCATCACTACCATATCTTCCGAGGTCAGCTTCTCATAATCAACGCCGCTTGGCTTTATTACAAACAACCCGCTTTCCTTGTCAATCCCACTTACATTTCCCCATGTAAAAGTTACTAACCCGTAACGGGGCAGTTCCATATTTGCTTCGTAAACCTGTTTTTTTAATTCCTCTAACATAATCTATTCCCCCTATTTCAAGCTAGTTACCGCAGCATGTTCAATAGAAAGTCCTGCCATATAACGCTTCATGAAATTTTCAAAACCTTCCACATCTTCTTCTACAGGTTCCATTTTACTTCCTGCTTGTCCGTTAAAAATCGTCTGGTTTAAAAATTCCTGAAGGCTTTCCTTTTCCTTTTTATTCTGCATATAAGACGCTAAGAGAGCAATTCCCCATGCACCGCCTTCCCCGGCTGTTTCCATTACAGACACCGGTGTGTTCATAGCTGCTGCCGCAATCCTCTGGCCTACGCCTTTCGTCTTAAACAAGCCGCCATGGCCAAACATTTCATCTACTTTTACCTCTTCTTCTTTAAACAAAAGATCCAATCCTGCTTTTAATGCGGCAAGGGATGAATATAAATGAGTCCTCATAAAATTTGCAAGAGTAAATTTATCTTCCGCCCGGCGCACAAATAAAGGCACTCCTTCATCAAATCCGGTAACCGGCTCTCCTGAAAAATAATTATAAGAAATCAATCCTCCGCAGTCTGCATCTCCTTCCAGCGCTTTATGATACAGAAGGGAAAATAACTGGTTCTTATCAACTTTTGCACCAAGGCAGTCTGCAAATTCATCAAACAGATTTACCCATGCATTTAGGTCAGAAGTACAATTGTTACAATGTACCATGCCTACCAATGCACCATCCGGTGTGGTCACCAGATCGATCTCAGGATAAACCTTAGTCAATTCTTTTTCTAAAACGATCATGGCAAATACAGAAGTTCCGGCAGACACATTTCCTGTTCTTACGGCAACACTGTTTGTTGCAGCCATACCTGTTCCCGCATCCCCCTCAGGAGGACATACCGGAATGCCCGGTTTTAAGTTTCCACTTGTATCAAGAAGAGCAGCCCCCTCTTTCGTCAATTCCCCGGCATTTTCCCCGGCTGTAAGTACTTTAGGGAAAATATCCTGTAATTTCCAGCTAAACCCTTCCGGTGCGGTCAATTCGTTAAACCGATCTACCATTTTCTGGTCAAAGTTTCCGGTTTTTATATCAATCGGAAACATACCGGAAGCATCTCCTACGCCAAGTACCTTTTTCCCGGTCAGTTTCCAATGAACATACCCTGCCAGTGTAGTAAAGAAAGCCACATCTTTTACGTGTTCTTCTTTATTTAAAATAGCCTGATATAAGTGGGAGATACTCCATCTCTGGGGAATATTATAGTTAAATTCCTTTGTCAGCTTCCCCGCTGCTTCTTCTGTAATGGTATTTCTCCATGTCCTGAAAGGAACAAGTAAGTTGTCCTCTTTGTCAAAAGCAAGATATCCATGCATCATAGCAGAAAATCCAATGGAACCAAATGTAGTGACAGTTGCCCCATACTGTTCTTTTACATCTTTTAACAAATCTTGATAACAATCCTGCAATCCTTCCCACACATCTTCCATGGTATAAGTCCAGATTCCATTATCATACCGGTTTTCCCACTCATGACTGCCTGCCGCTAAAGGCGTTCCTTTTTCATTGATCAAGACTGCCTTGATTCTGGTAGATCCCAACTCAATACCAAGGGAAGTTTTTCCCTCTTCGATCAATTGCTTTGTGTCCATATTAGTAACCCCCTTTTGATTTTTAAATCATTTATTATAATAATACAACCAGTACCTTTCTCATTACAAGTAATATCTTTACAGAAAATGATAAGGTATTTTTTTTGCATCAGTATAATCCTGAATGTCTAAATAAATATAATATCCTTCCAAGCGTCCTGTTACAGAAGATACTTTATAAACATTATAGTCTTCCATTTTAAGTTCAGGGATACTGAAAACAACAATAGAATAATCACTAAAAGAAGAAATAGCGGCAACAGGATCGTCATTTTCATCTGCAATCATGATCATGTCGTTTTTTGATATTTTTTCTTCAAATTCCATGACCAAAAAGTCCTGTTTTGATTCAGCTTTTACTTCATCGTACATATTACCGTTTCCAAATACAATTCCCCCGTTTATATAAATACCTTCATCAGAATCTAACCCGCTGTCCATACTGTCAGGATGTGCGCAGGCAAATACATAGCCCCCGTTTATTACTAAATATCCATTAGAATCCAGTCCGTCCCCATCTTCTCCAAAACCGGAATTACAGATCACAGAACCTCCGTTTATTGTAAGTACGGAAACTCCGTTTTCATTTGTGTTAATGGAATCATTTGCTGCATTGATCTCTATATTACCACTATTGATCGTCAAATGAAGATGGCTGGATATTCCTTCATTTTGAGCATTGACTATAAGCTTTCCATTTTCATCGGAACAAATATTAAGAGAAACAAAGCTTTCTATAGCCCCGTCAAACTTATATTTCTTTTTTGCTTTGTCCTTTTTGACATCTTCTTTTGTGGTTCCGTCTTCATAAATCCTTGCCACATAAGAACCGTTTATTACATTTCTACTATCTTTTGCAAGAATCAGGTTAAAACCGGCATCAGAGGTGTCCACATTTGGAGATACGTCTTTTTTCTTATCACTCCCACACTCATAAGCACTATAAACCAGTATAGAAGGTGCAATTGTACATGTAATTTCCGCATTATTTAAAATTAAATTGACTACTGAATCCGGATCATCTTTAGCATCTTTCCCAAGGTTAACAAAAATCTGACCTTGGGAAAGACGTCCCGACACTTCATAAGTGCCGGGTTTTGTAATTGTTATGACTGTATGCTGTGCTGCTTCTTCCGGGCTATGGGCATCTTTTTTACTTCCATTCCCATAGGTTTTTCCTTTTCCTTCTTCATAATAAATAATATCTGCCCCTATATAAACCCTATCTGAAGGATTTGTTGACACTTCTTTTCCATCAACTAAAATTCCCTGATCTGAAAGAGTGATATTTGTAGAATCCGCTCCGGTTCCTCTCATAGAACATCCTGGAAAAATCAGGGTGGAAATAATCAAACAAAAAATAACAATTTTTTTATTCATATAAAAACCTTATACTTCACTTACGACAGAACCGGAAACAGCCGCAACCGCCTGATCTTTTTCATCCTCAGATAGACCTGTAAAGTTAATATTTCTGTTAACTTTAGCATCATATGTACCGGCTTTTACCACTTCCGCAAGATCGATTCCCACCGTTTCTTTCATGGTCTCAAAAAGCTTTGTCATCACACCGGGAACATTATCTGCAACAGTATTTACACCGTTACTGCCATCTCCTCCAATGATCGTAATCTTATCAATCTGGGTAAGAGGTTCCGCAATTTTTCCGGCAATATCAGGAAGTACTTTGATCAACATTTCAGCCATAGCGGCATTGTTATATTTTTGGTATGCGATAGCTTTCTTTTCCATGGCTTCCGCCTCAGCTATACCTTTTGCACGGATAGCTTCTGCTTCCGCCTCACCCACCATACGGATTCCTTCTGCCTCCTGTTCTTTGGCAAACTTTTGAGCTTCCGCAGTTGCTTTCAGGGCTTCCGCTTCTTTTTCCCTTTCGAATTTTTCTGCCTCCGCATTTTTCATCCTGGTATAGAGTTCTGCCTCAGACTGTTGTTGACGAGCAAACTTATCAGCTTCTGCTTTCTTTTTTATCTCAGCATCAAGAGCTTTTTCTTTTACTTCCGCTTCACGCTGCTTTAGGATTACTTCCTTTTCCTGCTTAGCAATACTTGCTTCCTGAGTAGCTATCTCAATGGTCTTACGCTGTTCCTGCTCCTGGATGCTATAAGCTGCATCTGCTTCCGCGCGTTTCGTGTCTTCCATTTTTTGAAGTTCAGCTTTTTGCAGAGCAAACTCATTATTTTTCTTGGCAATCTCACGCTCCGCATTGATTCTTGCATCATTTGCCTGCTTATCTGCTTCCGCTTTGGCAACGGCAATTTCCTTTTCTGCTTCCGCCTTTGCAATCGCGGCTTTTTTCTTGATTTGGGAAATATTATCAATACCGAGATCATCGATTACACCATTTCCATCAGCAAAATTCTGTACATTAAAACTGACGATATCAAGACCCATAGCGGCAAGGTCAGGCTCCGCATTTTCTTTCACCAGATTTGCAAATTTCTGGCGGTCGCTGACCATCTCTTCTAACCTCATGCGGCCTACAATTTCCCTCATATTACCTTCTAATACTTCCCTTGCAATACCTGCTATGTACTGAGTATTTTGGTTCAGGAAGTTTTCTGCTGCAAGGGAAAGTTTTCCCTTTTCACTGCTGATTTTAATATTTACTGCCGCATCTACCTGAATATTAATATAATCAGCCGTGGGAACCGCATTAGATGTTTTTACATCAATAGCGATCAGTTTAAGACTCAGCTTATCCATTCTTTCAAAGAAAGGAATCTTTACGCTTGCCTTGCCGATGATCACTTTTTTACGTAGACCGGAAATAATATAAGCTGTGTCCGGCGGCGCTTTTTTGTATCCGGTCAACATGATGATCAACACAAAAACCACTATAACTGCTGCAATAATAAAACCTACCATTTTGTAACCCTCCCAATTTAAATTTTATCCAATCAGCTTACCGATGTTTGAACCTTTTCCGGTTCTTTATCTTTAGAATAAAGAATCTTCAGTATGATTGGCGTAGAAATTGATGATACGATGATAAGGAAAATCACCGATGTAAAATAAACAGGTTCCAAAAGCCCTACGGAAAGCCCTCTTTGAGAAACAATAAGGGCAACTTCCCCTCTCGTCATCATACCAACGCCTATCTTCAGCGCATCATTTCCATTAAACTTACATAATTTTGCCATCAGCCCGCAGCCTATGATCTTACTTACAAGTCCTACCAATACAAAACCAAGTGAAAACAAAAGGATAGAACCTGATATACTGTCAATATTTGTCTTTAATCCAATACTTGCAAAGAAAACAGGACCAAAGATCATATATGAATTTACATCTACTTTTCTTTCTATGTATTCTGAATCTTTAATAGAACAAAGAATGATCCCGGCAACATAAGCGCCAGTGATATCAGCGATACCAAAATATCTTTCCGCAACATAAGCCAAAATCAAACAATATGCTACGCCGGCGATCGGAATCCTTCTGGTATGGGGATATCGTTTATCAACTATTTTAAATATTTTATAGGATATAAACCCAACAATGATTGCAAGTACAAAAAATAAAACTGTATTTATGATCACTTTAAAAGGATCGGAATCCGGACTTTTCAAACCTATTACAAAAGTAAGTACAATGATTCCAATCACATCATCAATAATTGCGGCGCTTAGAATCGTCGTTCCCACTTTACCTTTCAGTTTTCCCATCTCTTTTAGTGATTGTACCGTAATACTTACCGAAGTTGCGGTAAGGATCGTACCTACAAAAACAGCTTTATAAAATCCTTCAGACCCCCATGGGGAAGCCCCGTAGTAAAGCATATAAAACCCGGCACCCATAAAAAGCGGGATAAATACACCTGAACAGGCAATTAATGTTGCGATCGGTCCTGTTTTTAAAAGATCCCTCATGTTTGTTTCAAGCCCGGCAGAAAACATCAGGAAAATAACTCCGATTTCAGCCATCTGTAACAAAAAATCAGTCTGGTTTACCCACCCTAAAATACTTGGTCCTATAATAAGACCCGCAATAATTTCGCCTACTACCTGAGGCGCTTTCAATTTTCTTGCTATTATCCCAAATAATTTTGCGGTAATCATAATAATAGCAAGATCTTTCAGCACAAGATAAGTTTCCATTTTCAATCTTTCCTCCTCATTTTACACAGTTTTATTCAGGCATCATTCCTTCTTCTTCTGCCCTTAATTTACATCCGTTTTTATAAGATCCTATCTCACAAATTTCTGCTATTCCCCCTTTCATACAAAAATCGCAAGAAGGGCAGGGCTTTTTTTCCCCTGCAAAATCTCTTGGGACCGCTTCATTATTTTTATTATGTCTACAATCATAACACCAACAATTATTACATTCAACAAATTGTGGCAACTCCTCTAAAAAATCTGTATCCAGCAAATCAAAAAAATCTATTTGTCCTTCTATCTGTTTTTTCAAGACCAACCCCGCTTTTTCCATATAAAATCCCCACCAATATTATGATGGGGATTTTATACCTTAATCTGACAAATCTGATATTTCTTCCATTTCTTCATCTATATTTTCAATTTCGTGATCCCCGTTGAAAACTTTTTCTCTTACCTTGGCAATCTGTGCCACCGTCACATCTTTATCAAGGTTGATTAATTTTACACCGGAAGTAATACGCCCTAAGATGGAAATATCTTCCATACGAATCTGGATAATAATTCCGCCAGTTGTGATCATCATAATTTCATGATCGTCATTTACGGCTTTCACACCGATCACATCACCGGTTTTTTCTGTTATCTTATAACATTTAACTCCTTTACCTCCACGTTTTTGAACAGTAAATTCATCAAGATAGGTTCTCTTTCCCATACCGTTTGCAGAGACAATAAGAAGAGAATCTCCTTGGTGGTCAAGCTGCATACCCACCACTTCATCATCACCGGAAAGGCTCATACCGATCACTCCCATAGAGGACCTTCCTGTGGAACGCAGATCTGTTTCTTTAAAACGGATACACATGCCGTACTTTGTAACAAGGAAAATCTCCGTATCCTTGTCCGTTATTTTGACTTCTATCAGCTCATCATCATCCCTGAGACTAATGGCCGCCAGACCATTTTTACGGACATTACTGTATTCTATGATATTTGTCTTCTTTACAATACCTTTTTTGGTGACCATAAAAAGATTTTTACTCTCTTCATAATCCTTAATGGGAATGATAGCACTTATTTTTTCTCCCGGGTTAAGCTGTAAAATATTGACAATGGCAACTCCTCTTGAGGTACGGCTTCCTTCAGGAATTTCATAAGTCTTTAAACGGTAAACCCTTCCAAAATTAGTAAAGAACATCACATAATGATGTGTCGTGGTCATCAAAAGGTCTGCAATAAAATCATCCTCTATGGTCTGCATCCCTTTGATCCCTTTACCTCCCCTGTGCTGGGATTTGAAATTATCTATTGTCATTCTTTTAATGTATCCAAGATTTGACATGGCAATTATGGTATTTTCATTAGGAATCATGTCTTCCATGGAAATATCATATTCGTCAAATCCTATCTTACTTTTTCTTTCATCGCCAAACTTATCAGAAATTTCTTTTATCTCTGTCCTGATCACACCAAGAAGAATCTTTTCGTCACCAAGGATTTCTTTTAACCGGGCAATTTTAGCAAGCAGCTCCTGATGTTCACTTTCAAGCTTTTCTCTTTCCAATCCGGTAAGAGCACGGAGCCTCATGTCCACGATTGCCTGTGCCTGTACATCTGTAAGCCCAAAACGTTCCATCAAACTTTCTTTTGCAATGGGCGTACTGCGGCTTCCCCGGATGATCCTTATCACTTCGTCAATATTATCAAGAGCGATCAATAATCCCTGTAAAATATGGTCCCGTTCTTCCGCTTTGTTTAAGTCATACCTTGTCCTTCTGGTTACCACTTCTTCCTGATGGGCTATGTATTCCTTTAACATATCAAGAATATTTAATGTCTTAGGCTCTCCGTTCACAAGAGCAAGCATAATGATTCCAAAAGTATCCTGCATCTGCGTGTGTTTATACAAAAGATTCAGAATAATATTTGCACTTACATCACGGCGAAGCTCTATAACGATACGCATACCTTCCCTGTCTGATTCATCCCGAAGGTCTGTGATACCATCTATTTTCTTTAACTTGACAAGTTCGGCTATTTTCAAAATCAGATTCGCCTTATTTACCATATAGGGAAGTTCCGTTACAATGATACGGCTTTTTCCGTTCGACATGGTCTCTATATCCGTTACGGCACGAACCCTTACTTTTCCTCGTCCTGTTCTGTATGCCTCCTCGCTTCCTCTGGTACCTAAAATAATTCCTCCGGTAGGAAAATCAGGAGCCTTCACGATTGACAAAATTTCTTCTATTTCTGTCTCTTTATCCTCAATTATCCTGTCATCAATGATTTTAACAATGGCGTTGATCACTTCCCGCAGATTATGCGGAGGGATATTGGTCGCCATACCTACCGCAATACCGGTCGTACCATTCACCAAAAGATTCGGATACCGGCTTGGGAGCACGGCAGGTTCTTTTTCCGTCTCATCAAAGTTAGGTACAAAATCAACGGTATCTTTATTGATATCCGCTAAAAGTTCCATAGAGATCTTACTTAAACGGGCTTCCGTGTAACGCATTGCCGCAGCGCCGTCACCGTCTACAGACCCAAAATTTCCATGCCCGTCTACCAACGGATAACGAAATGACCAGGGCTGCGCCATATTCACCAACGCTCCATAAATAGAACTGTCTCCATGAGGGTGATATTTACCCATGGTATCACCGACGATACGGGCACTTTTTCTGTGTGGCTTATCCGGACCGTTGTTCAATTCGATCATAGAATAAAGGACTCTTCTCTGCACAGGCTTAAGCCCATCCCTTACATCGGGAAGCGCCCTGGATGCAATAACACTCATGGCATAATCAATATAAGAATTTTCCATGGTTTTTTGCAGGTCTACGTCATGGACTTTATCAAAAATATTATCTTCCATTTATACTCCTAACCAGACAACTTAAATATCAAGATTCTTAACAAATTTAGCGTTTTCTTCTATAAATTCCCGCCTTGGTTCCACCTTATCACCCATCAAAGTTGTGAAAGTAAGGTCAATCTCTGATTCAGCTTCCTCATTCATGGTAACACGGAGAAGTATCCTTCTTTCCGGATCCATGGTGGTCTCCCAAAGCTGTTCCGGATCCATTTCACCAAGTCCTTTATACCGCTGGATCTTATTATTCTGGTCACGTCCTACCTGGGAAAGAATTCCGTTTAATTCTTCATCACTGTAAGCATACCAGATATTTTTATTCTTTTCCAACTTATACAAAGGAGGCTGTGCAAGATATACATATCCCTGTTTGATAAGCTCCGGCATAAACCGATAGATAAATGTCAGTAAAAGTGTGGCAATATGTGCACCGTCCACATCCGCATCCGTCATCAAAATAATCTTGTGATACCTTAATTTTGAGATATCGAAATCATCATGGATTCCGGTGCCGAAGGCCGTTATCATAGCTTTGATTTCCGCATTGGCATAGATCTTATCAAGCCTTGCCTTTTCTACATTTAAAATCTTTCCACGTAAAGGAAGGATTGCCTGCGTTGCCCGGCTTCGTGCGGTTTTTGCACTGCCCCCTGCCGAATCTCCCTCAACAATATAAATTTCACAATTTTCAGGATTTTTATCGGAACAATCCGCAAGCTTACCGGGAAGGGATGCTGTCTCTAACGCTGTCTTTCTTCTGGTAAGATCTCTTGCCTTCCTTGCCGCATCTCTTGCCCTCTGGGCAAGGATAGATTTTTCACAAATAAGTTTTGCAATGGAAGGATTCTGCTCCAGGAAATAAGTAAGCTGTTCACTTAAAATACTGTCCACGGCATTCCTTGCTTCAGAATTTCCTAATTTTTGTTTTGTCTGCCCTTCAAACTGAGGATCTTCTATCTTTACACTTACGATTGCCGTAAGCCCTTCCCTTATATCTTCCCCGGAAAGATTTGGTTCACTTTCTTTTAAAAGCTTATTACTTCTGGCATAATCATTAAATGTTTTCGTAAGGGCATTCCTGAAACCTACCAGATGGGTACCCCCTTCCGGCGTATTAATATTGTTTACAAAACTATAGGAACTTTCCGTGTAAGAATCATTATGCTGCATTGCCACTTCCACATAAACATTATTCTTACTTCCCTCAAAATACATAACATCATCATAAAGGGGTGTTTTACTTTTATTTAGATAAGTGACAAATTCCTTGATCCCGCCCTCATAATAAAACTTTCTTTCAATTGGTTTCTGACCTTCTTCCACACGAAGATCTGTCAAAATAATGTGCAGACCCTTAGTAAGAAAAGCCATTTCACGGAGCCGTTGTTTTAAAATATCATATTCGTATACAAGCGTTTCCTGAAAAATAGTTGCATCAGGCTTAAAAGTAATTTTAGTTCCGGTTTTTTCTGATTCGCAGTCGCCTATTATTCTCAAAGGATAGCAGACATGTCCTCTTTCATACCGCTGCTGATAAATCTTTCCCTCCGTAAAAATCTCAACTTCAAGCCAATCAGAAAGGGCATTGACAACAGATGCACCTACCCCGTGAAGCCCGCCGGAAACTTTATATCCACCACCACCAAATTTACCACCGGCGTGAAGAACTGTAAACACCACTTCCACAGCCGGAAGTCCTGCCTTATGGTTGATTCCTACAGGAATACCTCTTCCGTTATCTATGACAGTGACAGAATTATCCTGATTAATGAAAACCTCAATCGTATCACAATATCCTGCAAGAGCCTCATCAACAGAATTATCCACGATTTCATAAACAAGATGGTGAAGTCCCCTGCTGGAAGTTGAACCGATATACATGCCGGGCCTTTTTCTTACTGCTTCCAACCCTTCCAAAATCTGAATTTGATCTGCTCCGTAATCATTATTCATACTAGTAATCTTGTCCTTTCATTTCTGCAATACCATTCGTTATCTTATATACTCTGTTTATTTCAAATCGATTTTTAATAAATTCGTCTAAACCTGTACAAGTAATGATCGTCTGTATATCACCGATACTGTTTAAAAGATAATTTTGCCTGTTACTGTCAAGCTCTGATAAAACATCGTCTAAAAGGAGTACAGGAGTATCTTTTGTTATTTTCTTGACCAATTCTATTTCAGAAAGTTTTAAAGATAAAGCCGCTGTTCTTTGCTGTCCCTGTGAACCGTATTTACGGATATCCACTCCATTTACAATAAATGAAAAGTCATCCCTGTGAGGACCGCAGGAAGTAAGCTTTTGTTTAATATCCTTATCCTGATTTTCTTTCATCTTTGACTCAAAATCATCTACAGACACATCAGGTTCATATTTTACGACAATTTCTTCCTTTCCTCCGGATAATCTGTTATGTATTCCGCTTATAATATCACATAACTGACCTGAAAATTTTTCTCTTCTTTCAATGATCTTACTTCCAAAAGAAACCAACTGAGAATCCCATATATCAAGCGTTTCTTTAAGACCCTGATTAAAATAAAGATCTTTCAGCAGTTTATTTCTTTGGTTTATTATTTTATTATAATTATTAAGATTATAAAGATAAAAACTGTCTAACTGACAAAGCTCCATATCAGCAAATCTTCTTCTTTCAGAGGGTCCATTTTTTATGATCCCTAAATCCTCCGGAGAAAAGAAGACCACATTTAAAAGTCCTAAAAGTTCGGAGGCTTTTTTTATTTTTTGGCCATCAATTGCTATTCCCTTGGACTTATTTTTTCGAAGATGCATATCTACCCTGTATTCCACAGCCTCTTTTTCAAGATAAGTCCTTATATGGGATTCTTCTTTATGAAAATTAACTACCTCTTTATCCTTGCTTCCCTTATGGGATTTTGTGGTGGCGGAAAAATAAATTGCTTCGAGTATATTTGTTTTCCCCTGGGCATTATCCCCATAAAGTATAGTTGTTCCGTTATCAAAACTGATATTTAATGATTCATAATTCCTAAAGTCTGCTAATTCAAGAGATTTAATGACCATTTGTGACTTTTACCTGTTTCCCCTCAAATTCAAATATATCTCCGTTATAAAGTTTTTTTCCTCTTTGTGTCTGTATTCCGCCGTTTACTTTTACAAGACCATTCTGCACCATGATCTTAGCTTCAATTCCTGAATCCGCAAGACCGGATAGTTTTAGTGCCTGCCCTAATTTAATAAACTCATCTTTTATCGTTATTATTTCCATTTTTTTCCTTTTCTATCCCTGTACCTGTTTTCTTACCGGACAATATCCTATGATACGGTAGTAAAATTAACAGGAAGTATTAAATAAATATATTTTTCTGCCACATCCCTGATAAAGCAGGGTGCTTTCGGGTTAACAAGATAAATATCAATCTGCTCATCATCAATGACACGGAGAGCATCAATCATAAATTTAGGATTAAAGCCGATCATAATATCTTTTCCCTGCTTTAAAATGTTGATTTCTTCATTCATGCTTCCCACTGTAGAATTTATTTTTAATTCCATCATTTCATTTGTAATATTGATTATGATAGGTTTCTTATCGCCTTCTTTTACAAGAAGGGTAGCTCTGTCGATACATTCCAGTAATTCTCTTTTATTGATTGTAACTTTGGTCTCATAATCGCTTGACAGCATTTGGTCGATCCTAAAATATTCCCCTTCGATCAATCTTGAGACCACGGTCGTCTTTTCAAATTCAAAAACAATATGTTTTCCTGTAAAGAATATATTCACATCTTTATCTGTATCACCTGATAAAATCTTGCTTATTTCACTTAATGTCTTTCCGGGAACGACTACTTTTCTTGAAGGATAGCTCTCTTTTAATTGTATTTTACGAATTGAAATCCTATGGCCATCTAAAGAAACCACTTTCAATTCATTTCCATTGATCTCAAATAATTCTCCTGTCATAAGCTTATTATTATCATTATCAGCTATGGAAAAAATGGTCTGCCGTACAACTTCTTTTAATGTAAAATGGGATATCAAGATAGAATCAATCCTCTCAATAGATGGAAGATACGAAAAATCTTCCCCTGATTTCCCTATGATCGTAAATTTTGCTTTTTCGCAGGTAATATTTGTCTTAAACGATGAATTGGTTTCTATTGTCACATCATTATCAGGAAGTTTTCTTACGATATCAAGCAATATTTTTGCATCTAATGCAACCTGCCCTTTCTCAAGGATTTCACCTTCAATGATCGTTACAATCCCAAGTTCCATATCATTTGCAGTCAGTTTAATTTCATTTCTTGTAGCATCTATTAAAATACACTCAAGAATGGACATAGTAGTTTTGTTCGGAACAGCTTTTGATACTATCTGTACCCCATTTAATAAATTTGATTTACTGCATACTAATTTCATTTGTTAATAGATTCCTTTCTTTGATGAGGGTGTAGGTTTGCGGCCTATATATTTATAAATAATTCAGTAATATCAATCATAATAGGTGTTGATATGTGTATAACTCTTTTATTATACTATTTTCCAATAAAAAATGAAATGTAAAAGGAGTGGATAAGTGAAATTTATTTTATGGATAACTATAAGGTTATTCACAATTCAACTTATTTTTAATGGTGTCTATTTTTGTTTTCAGTTCTTTGTTATTCACAATTTCCGCTTCTATTTTTTCAATTCCGTGGATAACTGTGGTATGATCCTTTTTTCCAAGTGATTTGGCAATATTTTGGAGAGAATCAGGAGTAAGCTTCCGGCACAGATACATACAGATCTGTCTGGGCAGAGCATATTCGGAATTTCTTCTCTTGGAGGTGATCTCTTCCGGTGTGATTCCAAAATGGTTTGCTACAATACTGATGATAAGAGCATGTGTGATCACTCTCTTTTCTTTGGGTGATATGATGTCCTTTAATGCTTCTTCCACATTGTCAAGCGTGATTTCTACATTGTTTAATTTTGAAAAGGCAATCACCTTGTTGTAGGCGCCTTCCAGTTCACGGATGTTGGATTTAATATTGTTTGCTATGTACTGGAATACTTCTTCTTTTACAGTCTTATTATAGTTTTCAGCATTTTTTTTCAGGATTGCCATTCTCGTTTCATAATCTGGGGGTTGTATGTCGGCGATAAGACCCCATTCAAACCTTGATTTAAAACGCTCCTCTAAAGTCTCCATTTCTTTTGGAGGCTTGTCTGAGGAAAGAATGATTTGTTTCCCTGTAGAGTGAAGTTCATTAAAAGTATGAAAAAATTCTTCCTGGGTACTTTCTTTTCCTATAATAAATTGGATATCATCAATTAAAAGAACGTCCACTGTTCGGTATTTTTCTCTTAATTTAGTCATCTTAGCGGCATTACCGCTTCGGATAGAATCAATTACTTCGTTTGTAAATTGTTCTGAAGTAACGTAAAGGACTTTTGTATCAGGATTTTCGTCCAGTATAAAATGTCCGATGGAATGCATTAGGTGAGTTTTTCCAAGTCCGGCTCCTCCATATAAATAGAGAGGATTGTATGCAATCCCAGGTGATTCTGCCACGGCAAGAGAAGCAGAGTGGGCAAATTTATTGTTTCCTCCAACGACAAAAGTATCAAACCTGTATTTAGAGTTAAGGTTTGCATTTTCATGGTTTACATTATAAATAGTCCTGGCTATAGAAGCTGATTCATTTTCCGCATCTTTTTCTAAAATAAAGGAGATATCGTAGGTATGATCCATCATTTCAGAAATAGTAACTTGAAAATAGCTTTTATATTTGGATGTAATATATTTTAATGCATGGGCCTGGTCAGACGGGATTGTAATAGTGATCACATCATCTTTTTCGCTGTGGAAAGCCAATGGCATGATCCATGTATTATAAGAAATATCTGACAGATCATATTCTTTTCTTATTGTTTCTTTGATTAAATCCCATTTTTCTTTAATAAAATCCATTATATATCCCCCAAAGCAGAAAAATACTCAACTCTATATTAATATAAATCGTTTAAAATTTCAAATTTTTTTTAGTTTACATAAGATAGATGTGTTTTAAGTGGATTGTGAATAACTTGGAAAAAGATATCAGCAATATACACATGCATAAAACGGTAAAAAAATAGGTTTATGTTGATAACTATGGAAAAAAAATATACTTATCCACAAGTTATTCACATGTTGTGGATAGAATTATGTAAATCCCTTTTTTAAGAGATATCTATATTTTGTGGTTGCGGGGCCGTTTTGCTTACAAGATATTGCGGTGTGAAAATTCACGATTTTATGGACTATTTTTGTAATTTATTTTATAGATTATTTCCTTAATTTTACTTGACGGAAAGGATTTAATTTTATATAATCGTTATGATATTTTCTAATATAAATCTAAATATTTGTTTACCTTATTATATATTAAGGTTGAGTAAAGGAGGTGCATCCAAATGAAAATGACTTATCAGCCCAAAAAGAGACACAGGTCTAAAGTTCATGGTTTTAGAGCCAGAATGAGTACTCGCGGCGGTAGAAAGGTTTTAGCAGCCAGAAGGGCAAAAGGAAGAAAAAGATTATCAGCATAGGCCGCGTAAGTGGCCTTTTTTTCTATCAATGAGAAAATAAGAGCATGAAATACAAATATTCGCAATCGTTAAAAAAAAATTCGGATTTTCAGTTTGTTTATAAAAATGGTAAATCGTATGCCAACAGATATTTGGTAATGTATATATTAGAAAATGATCAGAAAATAAACAGGCTGGGAATAAGTGTAAGTAAAAAGGTTGGAAACAGCATTGTCAGACATAGGATTACAAGATTGATAAGGGAAAGTTACCGGCTGCATGAAACAGATTTTTTATCTAATAGTGGTTTAGATATTGTGGTCATAGCCAGAAACAGCGCTTCTTCCATTTGTTATAGGGAGGCCGAAAGCGCTTTATTACATCTTGCAAAACTTCATAATATCATTGTGAAGTAATCAGAGCATAGTATGAAAAAATTATTGATTTTATTGATCAAATTTTATAGAAAATATATCTCTCCATTGAAATCCACCAAGTGTCCTTATTTTCCTACTTGTTCGGAATATGGCTTGGAAGCAGTTGAAAAATATGGTGTTTTTAAGGGAGGATTTCTTGCTTTATGGAGAATTTTGAGGTGTAACCCTTTTTCAAAAGGGGGATATGACCCTGTTCCATAATAAAATGGATCTGTAAAATCAAAAACAGGAGGAAATAAATTGACAGGAATTGTTTTAAGCCAATATGATGGACTTATCTTAGGGCCGATTGCTAAGGTCCTTGGGGTTTTAATGAATGGTATTTTTAGTGTTTTGGATTTGATCGGAATACCCAATATAGGTTTATCCATTATATTTTTTACCATTGTTATTTATATACTTATGATGCCTTTAACGATCAAACAGCAAAAATTTTCAAAGCTTTCCGCTAAAATGAATCCGGAGCTTCAGGCAATACAGGCAAAGTATAAAAATAAAAAAGACAATGATTCTATGATGGCAATGAATGCGGAAACCCGCGCAGTATATGCAAAGTATGGTGTGTCTCCAAGTGGAAGCTGCGTTCAGCTTTTGATTCAAATGCCTATTTTGTTTGCCTTGTATAAAGTTATTTATGCTATGCCTGCATATGTGGGAAAGATAGGGGATACGTTCCGAGTTCTTGCTGATAAGATCATAACGGTTGATAAGGCAGATTTTTTACAAAATTCAGGTGTGGAAACCATTGCAAGAACTGTCAGCATGTATGGTAAAAATATAACGGAAGGCAATATCCAAAACGGTGTTGTGGATGTCCTAAACATGTTATCTACGTCAGACATGACGACGATTTCGGAACATTACGGACTTTCTGCTCTTCAATTTAACGGAGATTATATTTTCAGCCAATTAAATGCGGCCGGTGATGTAATACAGAGAGGTTTGATTGACAGATACAATAATTTCCTTGGGATCAGTATAGCCAATTCGCCTTCTTATATGGTCGGACAGGCATGGAATGCGGAAGGCGGAACACAATGGCTTTTAATTGTGGCTGCTTTGATGATTCCTTTATTGTCAGCGGTGACACAATGGATCAATACAAAGTTGATGCCTCAGGCAAATGCGGATGACGGTAAAAATGATCAGCAAAATTCCATGGCCCAGTCTATGAAGATGATGAATACCATGATGCCGATCATGTCAGCTTTTTTCTGTTATACACTGCCGGCAGGTATGGGGCTTTATTGGATTGCCGGTTCTGTGGTAAGAAGTGTCCAGCAGGTTGTAATTAATAAGCATATTGATAAAATGGATATTGATGAGGTTATTAAGAAAAATAAGGAAAAGCAGGCTAAAAAGCTTGAAAAAGCAGGTATTGATCCGAATGTTTTAAATAAAAACGCTACTTTAAGCACAAGGAATGTAAATGCAAATAAACCTTATGTTTCATCTAAACCGAAAGGAAACGCTGCAGCAAACCTGACTCAGGAAGAAAAGGATGAAGCTGTAAAGAAATCTACCGAATATTACAATAAAAATGCAAAGCCCGGAAGTCTTGCTGCCAAAGCAAACATGGTGAAACAGTATAATGAAAAAAATAATAAATAGGGGGTAAATATGATGGAATATGTTGAGATTTCTGCTAAAACTGTTGCTGATGCAATAACAGAGGCATGCCAAAAGTTAGAAGTTACCAGTGATAAATTAGAGTATATAGTAGTAGATGAAGGTTCCTCAGGATTTCTTGGTATTGGTTCTAAACCTGCGGTCATTAAAGCGAAAGCAAAATCTACCATAACGGATAAAGCAAAAGAGTTTTTAAGCGATGTATTCGATGCTATGAACATGGTAGTAGTAATTAATGTTCAATATGATGAAGATAACAGAAATCTTAATGTTGAATTGAGTGGGGACGAGATGGGTGTACTGATCGGTAAGAGAGGGCAGACACTGGATTCTTTACAATATTTATTATCATTGGTTGTTAATAAGGAATCAGATGAATACATCCGCGTAAAAGTCGATACCGAAGATTATCGTAAGAGAAGAAAAGAGACACTTGAAAATCTTGCAAAAAACATTGCTTATAAGGTTAAGAGAACAAAGCGTCCTGTATCTTTAGAACCTATGAATCCTTATGAAAGAAGAATTATCCATTCAGCACTTCAAAATGATAAATACGTAACTACTCATAGTGAAGGTGATGAACCGTTCAGAAGGGTTGTTGTCACATTAAAAAGATAAAGTATGAAATGGGCTGTTGCATAACACTACTGCAGCAGCCTTTTTGCCTTTAAGGAGAATTGATCATGGAATCGAAACTTGGTACTATTGCAGCAATTGCTACTTCCCTTCATAACTCAAGTATTGGAATTATCAGGGTAAGTGGCGGAGAAGCTGTAAGTATTGTAGATCGTATTTTTGTGAACAAAAGGTATATTCATATTTTAAAAGATATGAAGAGTCATACCATTCATTATGGTTATATAGTCGAAAATGGGCATGAGATCATTGATGAAGTAATGGTATCTTATATGAAAGCGCCTAAAAGCTTTACTGCGGAAGATACGGTGGAAATTAATTGTCATGGCGGTGTTTTAGTCATGCAGAGAATTTTGGAACTTGTAATAAAAAATGGTGCAAGATTGGCAGAACCGGGAGAATTTACAAAGCGGGCCTTTTTAAACGGAAGGATAGATTTGTCCAAAGCAGAAGCTGTGATGGATATTATTTCATCTAAGAATAAGCTGGCGCTCCAAAGTTCCGTGAAACAGCTTCAAGGCGCTGTATATGATAAGATTACTGATATCAGAAAAATAATGATACACGAGATTGCTTTTATAGAATCTGCTCTGGATGACCCGGAGCATATCAGCCTTGATGGATATTCAAATTTGTTAGGAGAAAAGGTAGATGGTTTATTAAAGGAAATTAAAAGATTACTGAATACTACAGAAAATGGGAAAATAATAAAGGAGGGAATCCGTGCAGTTATAGTGGGAAAGCCTAATGCAGGAAAATCAACTTTATTAAATGTTTTATCCGGTGAAGAAAGGGCAATTGTAACTACAATACCGGGAACTACCAGAGATATTTTAGAAGAAGATGTTTATTTAGATGGAATTAACCTTCATATAATAGATACGGCAGGGATTCGTCAGACAACTGATATTGTAGAAAAGATTGGTGTGGAAAAAGCAATAAAGTATGCATCAGAGGCTGATCTTATTATTTATGTTGTGGATTCATCCATCTGTCTTGATGAAAATGATGTCCAAATTATGAAAATGATTAAGGATAAAAAATGTATTATCCTTTTTAATAAGTCTGATCTTGAGAATCAGGTTTCTATCAATGAATTAAAAAATAAAACTGGTCATGATCATAAGATTATTAAGATATCTGCCAAGGATCATACAGGGATTGATCAGTTTAAGGAAATAGTTAAGAGTATGTTTTTTAAAGGTGACATTTCTTTTAATGATGAATTGATGATTACAAACATGCGGCATAAAAGTTTGTTGGAAGAAGTGGAGGAAAGCCTTGATCAGGTAAAAAGGAGTCTTGATTTGAATATGCCGGAAGATTTCTATACAATCGACTTGATGAATGCATATAGAAGTTTGGGTAAAATTGTTGGAGAAGAAGTAGAAGAAGATTTGGTAAATGAAATATTTTCAAAATTTTGTATGGGTAAATAGTTTGGATGTAAGGAAGAAGAATGAGAGAAAAAATTGATGTTTGTGTGGTAGGTGCGGGTCATGCAGGATGTGAAGCTGCTTTAGCCTGTGCCAGGCTTGGTCTTGAAACGATCATATTTACTGTCAGTGTAGACAGTATTGCACTTATGCCTTGTAATCCTAACATAGGGGGTTCTTCAAAGGGACATTTGGTAAGGGAAATTGATGCACTTGGTGGAGAAATGGGTAAAAATATAGATAAGACATTTATCCAGTCTAAAATGTTAAATGTGTCAAAAGGTCCTGCTGTCCATTCCTTGAGAGCACAGGCTGATAAGTCGGAATATACCCGTTCTATGAGAAGTGTTTTGGAGAATCAGGAGCATTTAACGATCAAGCAGGCGGAGGTCTGTAAATTATTGTGGGAAGATAAAAATAGTCTTTCTGGAATGGCAAATAAGAAAATTGTTGGATTAGAAACATTTACGGGAGCTGTATATGAATGTAAAGCTGTGATTCTTTGTACAGGAACTTATTTGAAGGCCAGATGTTTGTGTGGTGAGGCAATTACATATACAGGACCAAATGGACTTCAGGCTGCTAATTATTTAACAGATTCCCTCCTTTCTATGGGAATCGAAATGCGGCGTTTTAAAACAGGAACACCGGCAAGGATGGATGGTAGAAGTATCGACTATTCTAAGATGGAAGAACAGTTCGGGGATAAAAAAGTGATTCCTTTTTCTTTTTCTACCGACCCGGAGAGTGTTCAGATTGAACAGGTATCATGTTATTTAACATATACAAATGAACAGACTCATGAGATCATAAGGAACAATCTTGATAGATCTCCTATTTATGCAGGAATCATTGAAGGAACCGGTCCAAGGTACTGTCCTTCTATTGAAGATAAAGTAGTCAAGTTTGCGGACAAAGAGCGGCATCAGGTATTTATTGAACCGGAAGGATTACATACAAATGAAATGTATGTTGGAGGTATGTCTTCCTCTCTTCCTGAAGATGTACAGCTTGCCATGTATCGTACTGTGCCAGGATTGGAAAATTGTAAGATTGTCCGGAACGCATATGCAATCGAATATGATTGTATTAATCCGAAGCAGTTATATGCCACATTGCGATTTAAACAGATTGAAGGTTTGTATAGTGGTGGGCAGTTTAATGGAAGCAGCGGATATGAAGAAGCGGCTGCACAGGGATTGATAGCAGGTATTAATGCTGCAATGTTTATACTTGGAAAAGATGAACTGATCTTAGACAGATCGGAGGCATATATTGGTGTACTTATCGATGACCTTGTGACAAAAGAAAATTTTGAACCTTATCGCATGATGACATCAAGGGCAGAATACAGACTTTTACTTCGTCAGGATAATGCTGATATTCGTTTAATGGAAAAAGGATATGCAGTTGGTCTTGTTTCAAAAAAGCAATATGACGCTATGCTTTTTAAGAAAAAGATGATAGAAAAAGAAATCAACAGATTAAAAAATGTGAAGATTGGTGCTGGAAAAGTGAATCAGGAATTTCTGTTCAGACATAATAGTGCTTCTTTAAAAACGGGTACTAATCTTGCAGAACTTTTATGTCGTCCTGAATTGGATTACAATTTATTAAGTGAGATTGATGTGGATAGAGAAAATCTTTCTGAGGATGTTATCCAGCAGGTTGAGATTGAAATTAAATATGAGGGATATATTGAAAGACAATTACGTCAGGTTGAGCAATTTAAGAAGATGGAACAAAAAAAATTACCTGACGATATTGACTATGAAAAGATCTCAAGTCTCCGTTTAGAAGCAAGACAAAAATTAATTTCTTTTCATCCTATATCAGTTGGACAGGCATCAAGAATTTCAGGTGTATCGCCAGCAGATATTTCTGTACTTTTAGTATATTTGGAGCAATATAATCATAGAGGCAGAGGAGAAAAATAAATTGATAGAACAGTATGATTCAGATTATCTAAAAAAGAATTTTTTTTCTATTGGTGTTAATTTAAATGAACAACAGATTTCTCAGTTTTTATTATATTATGATACCTTGATTGAATGGAATTCTTTTATGAATTTAACTACAATTATTGAATATGAAGATGTAGTTAGAAAACATTTTGTTGATAGCGTATCTTTGATTAAAGCTATCTTTGATTTGAATGAAAAAAAATATAGTATTATTGATATTGGAACTGGGGCCGGTTTTCCGGGAATACCACTTAAAATTGTTTTTCCTAATTTAAATTTTGTTTTATTAGATTCTTTAAATAAACGGATAAGTTTTTTAAATCATATAATATCTGTGTTGGATTTAAAAAATATAATTGCGATACATGGAAGGGCAGAAGATATTGCCAGACAATCAGATAAAAGAGAAAATTTTGATTTGTGTGTTTCTAGGGCAGTTGCTAATTTGTCAGTTCTTTCAGAATATTGTATTCCGTTTGTTAAGAATAATGGTTATTTTATATCTTATAAATCAGAAAAAGTGAAGGAGGAATGTGACAAAGCTAAAACTGCAATTAATGTTTTGGGAGGAAAATATGAAAAGCAAATTGATTTTTTTCTTCCTGAATCAGATATTTACAGAAATTTAGTTGTTATAAAAAAAATAAAATCATCGCCTGCAAAATTTCCAAGGAAGGCGGGAGTTCCCACTAAAGAGCCAATTTTGACATAATAAATTTTACTAGAAAGGTATGGGATGAAAATGAGTATTAAAGTTATGCTTACTGATGATCATGATTTAGTTAGGGAGGGGGTTAAGTGTCTTTTAGAATCTGACAGCCATATAAAAGTGATTGGAGAAGCAAAAGACGGAGTAGAATGTTTGGATACTCTTGAAACTTTGAAACCTGATATTGTTATACTCGATATTAATATGCCTAATATGAATGGTGTAGAAACTCTTGGAAAAATAAAAAGTGAATATGAAAATATGAAAGTTTTAATTTTGACAATGCATGATGAAATTGAATATTTAATACGTACTATGGACCTCGGTGCTAATGGATATATATTAAAAAAGTCAAAATCTAATGATTTGATAAATGCAGTTAATGCAGTTATGCACGGTCAAAAATATATTTATCCTGATTTGGAAAAAGATATGAACAAAGTTATTGATAATAGAAATCATGATTTGGATAAATGTAAATCACTGACAAAACGAGAAACGGAAATTTTAATTCAAGTTGCTGAAGGAATGTTTAATAAAGAAATTGCTATTAATTTAGATATTAGTGAAAGAACTGTGAAAAACCATATATCTAATATGTTTAAGAAAATAGATGTTTCAGATCGGACACAGGCAGCGGTATTTGCAATAAAAAACAATATTGTTAAGTTATATTGATGTTTCACGTGAAACATTTAATTATTATTAAATACTGACACAATATAATGTTTCACGTGAAACATTTTACCCCTAAATCTAGTATTATATAGTGTGAAACATACCACATAATTCCAAAAAAAGTACGTGAAACATTAATTTATCCTATTTTGTCTATACAAGATGTTGTGTTAATATAATAATGTGATACAAGTTTACATTTCCATTAAAATATTATGGAATATAAATTTCATTAGTGCTATAATCATTTAGACAAACTAATCAATAAAATTTTACCTACTGGAATAGGAAGGAAAAAAGAATGGGAAAAGTAATTGCAATTGCAAATCAAAAAGGAGGAGTAGGTAAAACTACAACTTCTATTAATTTATCGGCATCACTATCTTCAAAAGGAAAAAAGGTTTTGGTAATAGATGCCGATCCACAGGGAAATACAACAAGTGGTTTTGGAGTAGAAAAAAATGATTTAGAAAATACAATCTATGAATTGATGTTAAGTGAATGCTCCATTAAGGAATGTATTTTAAATAACGTAATTCCTGATGTATCAATTATTCCATCGAATGTGAATTTGGCTGCAGCAGAAATTGAATTGATTGGTATTGACAGGAAGGAATTTATTTTAAAAAGAGAAGTAGAATGGATAAAGGAAAGTTATGATTATATTATTATTGATTGTCCACCTTCTTTAAATCTTTTGACGTTAAATGCAATGACAACTGCTGATTCAGTTCTTGTTCCTATTCAATGTGAATATTATGCGTTGGAAGGTTTAAGTCAGTTAATACATACAATCAATCTTGTAAAAGAAAGATTGAATCCTGATCTCGAAATGGAAGGCGTAGTATTTACTATGTATGATTCCAGAACAAATTTATCTTCTCAGGTAGTGGAAAACGTAAAAGATCATTTGAAACAAAGAGTATTTAGTACCATGATACCAAGAAATATCAGATTAGCCGAAGCACCAAGTTATGGTATGCCGATTCATATGTATGATTCAAAATCAGCGGGAGCTGAGGCATACATGCAACTTGCAAATGAAATTATTGGCAGAAAGGATGATTAATTATGGCGGCTGCAAGGGGATTAGGTAAAGGTTTAGATGCTTTAATTCCAAGTGGAATAAGCTCATCTAGTGGTTCTGCCAATTCAAATAAGGCGAAAGAAGACAGATCCTCAGAAAAGAAATCAGGGGAAACAATAGTTAATATAACTAAAGTAGAACCAAACAGAGAACAGCCCAGAAAAAATTTTGATGAGGATGCTTTGGAAGAGCTGGCTGAATCAATCAAACAATTTGGTCTATTACAACCTATTTTGGTTCAGGATAGAAAGACATATTATGAAATTATAGCCGGAGAAAGAAGATGGCGTGCTGCTAAAAGGGCTGGATTAAAAGAAGTTCCTGTTATTATAAAGAATTTAACAGAACAGGAAATTGTAGAGATCTCTTTGATTGAAAATATACAAAGAGAAGATTTAAATCCTATAGAAGAAGCACAGGCATATAAGCGTCTTTTGACAGAATTTAATTTGAAACAGGATGAAGTAGCAGAAAGGGTGGCTAAGAGCCGTACCGCAGTTACTAATTCAATGCGTCTTTTAAAATTGTGTGATAATGTTCAACAAATGATAATTGACGGTATGATTTCTACCGGACATGCCAGAGCACTTATTTCAATTGAAGATCCTGAACAACAGTATACAGTCGCACAACAGATTTTTGATGAAAAGTTAAGTGTGCGTGATGTGGAAAAACTTGTAAAAAATTTAAATCAACCTCCTAAAGTGAAAAAGGCAATTACAACTGATAAGAGTCTGGAAGCGGTTTATCAAAACATTGAGGAAAATTTAAAGCAAAAGTTAAGTACAAAAGTAAGTATCACTCCCAAAGGAAATGGTACCGGTAAGATTGAGATAGAATTTTACAGCCATGAAGATTTGGAAAAATTGATGGATCTTTTATCAAAATAAATATGCGGATGTTAGTAATTGAGAGGTACAAAAGTGAATATGAATAACTTTTTTTTAAATCAAATTGGTCTCGGAAATCTTGATATAGGGATTATAATTGGTGTTATGTTGGTTTTTATACTGATTTTACTTATAATCAGTATTATAAATTTATGCACCATAAAAAAGATGAAAAAGACTTATAAAAAATTCATGCAGGGAAAGAATAGTAAAAGTTTAGAGCAAGAATTTATTGGTTTATTTGAGGATAATAAATTTATTAAGAGTGCAGTAGAAAAGAATAAAAAAGATATCCGGATGCTCTATAAAAATTTTGAGACTACATTCCAAAAAATCGGTATTATAAAGTATGATGCTTTTCAGCAAATGGGAGGAAAATTAAGCTTTTGTTTGGTTTTACTGGATGGAAATGACAACGGATTTATATTAAATTCAGTTCACAGTGTAGAAGGCTGCTATTCTTATACGAAAGAAATAAAAAACGGAACATGCGATATTTCTCTTGGAGATGAAGAAAAGCAAGCACTTGATATGGCTATGGAAAGTATAATGTGAGGAGGAAATAAGAATGATAGATATTAAATTTCTCAGGGAGAATCCTGAAGCGGTAAAAGAGAACATTAAAAAGAAGTTTCAAGATCAAAAGCTTTCCTTGGTTGATGATGTGATAGCATTAGATATGGAAAGCCGCAAAACAAAGCAGGAGGCAGATGATCTTCGAGCGAACAGAAATAAGATTTCAAAAGAAATCGGTGCATTAATGGCTCAGGGGAAAAAACAAGAAGCAGAAGAGAAAAAGGCAGAGGTTGCTGCAGGGGCAAAGCGCCTTGTAGAATTAGAAGAAAAAGAGAAAGAGTTAAATGAAAAAGTAAACAATATTATGATGGTCATCCCTAATATGATTGATCCAAGTGTTCCTATCGGTAAAGATGATACAGAAAATGTTGAAATTGAAAAATATGGTGAACCTGTTATACCGGATTTTGGAATTCCTTATCATACGGAAATCATGGAGCAATTGCATGGTATTGATTTGGATAGTGCAAGGAAAGTGGCAGGAAACGGATTTTATTATTTAATGGGTGATATTGCAAGACTTCATTCTGCTGTTATTTCTTACGCAAGAGATTTTATGATTGACAGAGGATTTACTTATTGTATTCCTCCATTTATGATCAGAAGTAATGTGGTAACCGGTGTAATGAGCTTTGCTGAAATGGATGCCATGATGTATAAAATTGAAGGTGAAGATTTATATTTGATTGGAACCTCAGAACATTCCATGATCGGTAAATTTATTGATACGATCATTCAAAAAGATGAACTTCCAAAGACAATGACCAGTTATTCTCCTTGTTTTAGAAAAGAAAAAGGTGCACATGGATTGGAAGAGAGAGGCGTTTACAGGATTCATCAGTTTGAAAAACAGGAAATGATCGTTGTTTGTGAACCGGAAGAATCTCCTATGTGGTTTGAAAAATTGTGGCAGAATACTGTGGATCTTTTCCGCTCTATGGATATTCCAGTAAGGACGATTGAATGCTGTTCCGGTGATCTTGCAGACCTTAAAGTAAAGTCTTATGATGTAGAAGCGTGGTCTCCAAGACAGAAAAAATATTTTGAAGTAGGAAGCTGTTCCAATTTAGGAGATGCACAAGCCAGGAGATTAAAAATCCGTATTAATGGAGAAAATGGAAAATATTTTGCCCACACATTAAATAATACGGTTGTAGCGCCTCCAAGAATGCTGATTGCATTTTTGGAAAACAATCTTCAGGCAGATGGTTCTATTAAGATTCCTGATGTCTTACAGCCTTATATGGGTGGGAAAAAAGAGATTAGATAAATCGGAGGTGAAGTCCTTGCATAAATATATGCGTTCTATAGGTTTTAAAAACTTAACAAATAGAAAAGAATTACAAAAACTTCTTACTGATGTGATCATTGAAGGAACGGAACGTTCTTATACTTCAAATGGAGAAGATACATTGTTAGCAGAATTCTGCAGGGATTTTACTGAAGTAATTGAAGGATCAAAAGATAATTCAATTGGCATAGCTGTGTGTGGAGAATTTGATAATGATGATAAATTTACTTATGATTATTATTTTCCATATTTAAGAAGTAACAATATCAGTTCGGAAGAAGATGTGACGATTGAAAGGCATGCGGCTCAGGAATCTTATGCCGGTGTGTGTGATGATGTGAGAGTTGGTATATCACTTATTTTTTATCTTCAAAATATGATATCATATGTAAAGATAAAAAATTCCAATCAACTTCCTATTAAAGGAACTACTCTTACTTTGACGGCACTTTCCACAAAAGGAACGATTATGATGCCAATTGTCAAAAGTGAAAAAGATGTGATAAGAAACAAGAAATCATCTATTACAAGGGCAAGACTTTTAAATGCCGCAAGAAAAGGTGATGAGGAAGCAATTGAAAGTTTGACTCTGGATGATATGGATACTTATACGGCTATCTCAAAAAAGATACAAAAGGAAGATGTTTTTAGTCTGGTAGATACCAGCTTTATGCCTTATGGAGTTGAGTGTGATCATTATTCTATTCTTGCTGAAATTATAGATTACAGTAAGATTAAAAATAAAATTACAGGTGAGAAAATTTATCTTATGACATTAAACTGTAATGATATGATATTTGATATGTGTATCAATCAGGATGATCTCTATGGAGAACCGGCTGTTGGCAGAAGATTTAAAGGAATTATCTGGATGCAGGGATATATTAATTTTCCGGAGTAAAAAGGGTATTGTCAGATTAGTTTGATTGTGGTAAAATATTTTAGTCAACAAAAATAATTCAATTCTTATGAAAATAAGTTTTGGATTAAATGTCTTCGTAACTCAGGGGATAGAGCACTCGCCTCCTAAGAGAACCTACAACGGAAACTTTTTGGAGGAGCAGAAGCCGCAAGTCACACACAATTTTATACACGTTTCCGTAGCTCAGATGGATAGAGCGACCGCCTCCTAATATCCCGGTCATCAAAGTCCGTGGAGGTAAAAAAGCTCTTTTCATAAACTTCATATCGTTCGAGTCCTCGTAGCTCAGCTGGATAGAGCACACGCCTCCTAAGCGTGGGGTCGGAAGTTCAAATCTTCTCGGGGACGCTGGAATGCCGTAACTTCAAGGGTTGCGGCATTTTTGTTCCTTTATAGGAAATTCCGAGTTTTGGAAACACAAAAAAGAACAGGAGTTTACCGAACATATGTTAGATAAACTCCTGTCTGGGAACAACGATAAGACGACACGGTTTAGAAGATATAAAAACCTTCCACTCCAGC
>CAJULP010000089.1 GCA_910587295.1 uncultured Lachnospiraceae bacterium
CTGCGGAAACATTTTTTCAGGCTTTTAGGAAAACAGCCGGAATTACGCATAACGCAGATAATTCAGGAGCAGCAGGATGAGTCTGGAACCTACTGGGGTTCATGGGCTTCTTAAACGTCACAAACTTTTTACTCACAAGTAATCAAAGAAAAAGAATAAAAGCAGTAACTGAATAGATAGTGGATAAAATCAGCCTGCCGGGGTTTCATTTTATTGTGTAGTAGACCTGTGTTATACAGCGCAGGCCTACTTTTATTTTTTTATAGGAAAGACCTTGCTGCTGTGAAGTCAGAGGCAAGGATTATTACTGGTAGAACGGCAATCATTAGTCTGCTAAATTCAGTGATTCGTGATTCTACACTATCGATAGATTTTAGGGTATTCTATTTTTTGGAGGAACATAAGGTTAAATTATTAGAAGCGATTAAATTTTGGGACAGTGAGGTATGTATTGAAAATAATTTGGTTGAAGGATTTGAGAATATTTTTATTAATAAAAATTTTTATGTGATTGTTTAGCTAGTATAGAACAATTAGTAAATGAGGAAAGCGGGTTATTGGAAAGTATTTTATTAAGCAATTAGACTGTTTTATGATAAGAATATACGGGTAAGGTACATGAAACAATAAGACTTATTTGGAGTATGAGGATAAGGGGGATGGCCTTGCCATTGCGCAGAACTTCGTGGAGCTGCAAAAGGGAGAAATGAGGGTGGACATAGACGGGGATCCGTTTAAGGTCACGCTCAGGTTTTTGTTGAATGATTGAAAAATTCGCTCATCTTTTTGCAGATATTATAAAAAAATCGCTCATTTTTTCGCATTGCGATTGTAATCTGAAAGAATATGGCATATACTTATAGATAGTAATGGGGGTGCCATATGGTTTATTTAAAGCGAAAACTGGATTTGTTTTTGGAAGCGTGGAAACAGGACCGGAACAGGAAGCCGCTGATTGTGAAGGGACCAAGGCAGGTCGGGAAGACGGAATCAATCAGGAAATTCGGGATTGAAAATTACGAGAACGTAATAGAGATTAACTTTGTGGAAGAACCAAAGTATAAAATGATGATTGCGGATGGATACAGGACGGATGATTTGATTAAAAATATTTCCAGAATGGATCCATCTAAACATTTTGTGGAAGGGAAAACACTTCTTTTTTTTGATGAGCTGCAGGAGCTCCCGGAGATTGCAACGGCGCTGAAATTTTTTTATCAGGATGGCAGATATGACGTGATATGTAGCGGTTCCATGCTTGGCATCCACTATGGCAGGATAGAGAGCAACAGTGTGGGATATAAAGTGGATTACGAAATGCATTCTCTCGATTTTGAAGAGTTTTTGTGGGGGAAAGGGTATTTGGGTCCGGAAGTGGAAGAAATCCTTGGGCACATGAAAAGTCTTGTGCCATTTAGCCAGGTGGAGCTGTCGGTTTATGGCGGCCTGTTTTTGGATTATTGCATCCTTGGGGGGATGCCGGCAGTGGTCAGGGAATATATCGAGAGGGGAACTTTTGAGGACTCCCTTTCCATGCAGAGGCAGCTCCTTTTGGATTATGAGGAGGATGTGCGCAAGTATGCACAGGGGGTGGACCAGGGCAGGATTATAAATATTTTCCGGCAGATACCGCTGCAGCTTGCCAGGGATAATAAAAAGTTCCAGATTTCCAAAGTAGCGTCGGGGGCAAGGTTTAAGGACTACCGGGGGTGTATTGAATGGATGGAGGATTCGGGGATTATTCATGTATGCCGCTGTATGAAATACCCGGAGCTTCCCCTTAAAGGCAACTTTGACGAGGCAAAGTATAAGATTTATTTTGCTGACAGCGGTCTGCTTGTGGCAATGTTGGATGAGGAAGCACAGGATGACCTGCGCGCAAATAGAAATTTAGGTGTCTATAAGGGAGCCCTTTATGAAAACGTGGTGGGGGAAGCCCTCTCAAAAAGCGGATATGGCCTGTATTATTATAAGAAGGAGGACTCCACGCTGGAGGAGGATTTCTTTGTGCGCACGGCACATGATTTGATTCCGGTTGAGGTGAAGTCAACGAATGGGAGGGCGAAATCTTTAAGGACGCTGATTAGGGAAGAAAAATATGAGGATATCCATTACGGCATTAAGTTGACAGGCGCAAATATCGGTTATAGTGATCATATATACACATTTCCCTATTTTTGTACGTTTTTGCTGAAACGGTATCTGAAAGAGCGGGATATGACCTGAGAATATCCATCAAAGCAAAAAACAAACGGGGCATAAGCACACATAAAATTTACCGTAGTTACCGTTACAACCATTTTCAATACCATATTCTATCGCAAGACAGCCTAAAAATGGGCAGACTTCTCTTATGATAGATTGAAACGTGTTTTGTGGATGCCAAGGTTCGTTAACGGTTGTTATTCCAACTGTGGACGCAGGTTCCGAATATTTACCGGTGTTCCGTAGAAGTCTTTCTTATAGGGGCAGCTGCTGCGCGGTTTAAAATATTTATACCGTGCTGATTAATTTCCATCTGAGGAGAGTGGAAAGAAAAGCTGTGAAGCCTTCATCAAACAACCCTGGAATGGCCGGTGTGAAGCCTTGAAATTTTCACCCGGTAAGTGTAAAATGATAGGAGCCGGGAACCGGCTGAAACGACGGAACTGGCGGCCGCGGCGCAGAAGCAGGAGTTTATCCAGTCAAGGGTGGAACAATACCATATGCGTTTTGGCTGCGTTTTGATGAGGACAGATCATGTACCGTATTATTATTGTGGATGATGAACCCAAGATTGGGGAAGGGCTTGTCCATTTGTTTCCTTGGGGCAACCTTGGGTTCGAGGTGGCTGGTTTTTTTACGGACGCAAGGGCAGCGTTGGACTATATTAATTCGCATCAGGATATTGATGTTGTTATGACAGACATTCAGATGCCTGGCATGACGGGGATAGAGCTGTCTCAAAACTTGTCGGATAGTAAGATTATTGTAATATTCTTTTCAGCGTATCAGGATTTTGAATATGCCCGTTCTGCCATAATCAATCATGTAGTGGATTATCTGATTAAGCCCATGAAATATGATGCGATGGAGGCTTGCTTTGAGCGGGTCAGAAATCTTTTGGATCAAAGAAACCCATCGGAAAGCACGGATCATGTTATGTTTTCTTCATCCCATGACGATCTTGTTAAAACCGTTAAGGAATATCTGGAACAAAACTACCGCACGGCTTCTTTGGAGGAAGCGGCCCTTTTAGTCCACTTTTCTTCCTCTTATTTGTCCAGCACGTTCAAATCCGTTGCGGGAACCAGTTTTTCTGATTACCTTTTAAAGGTACGGATGGAGAAAGCCCGTCAACTGCTTGCCGATGATACCCGAAAACTCTACGATATTGCCGATGCCGTGGGATATGTAAACCCGAAAAATCTTTCCCGTAACTTTAAAGATTACTTTAAAGTTACACCGCAGGAATACCGGATGGGCAAAAAGGTGAAGCCATGACCAGAAAGTTTTTTCTGAAACGTCTGAAAAGTTATTTCATGATTATAATGATACCTGCCTTTGTACTTTTTGTTGTTATTCTTTTTATGGCAGGCAGTTCCCGGGTCCGCAGCCTGAAAACGACATCTTGGAACGCATTGGAAAATATAGATGAAACGTTCGACTTGATTGCGGCAAACTCCTTTTACCAGCAGGATCTAATGACACTGAATCCCCAGCTGGCATTGTCTCTGCGCAAAATTTTCCTGTTTAAGACCAGCAATTATTCTGACTATGTTTTTTTAAACAGCATGCAGACAATCTTAAACAGTGCTGCCAAATCCCATCCTTTTATTCATAGTATTTATTTGTTTTTAGACCAGTATGACAGCTTTTTTTCGTCAAACAAAGGTATCTGCAGTCTCCGGAATTATTATGATACTTCATGGTATGACAGCTGTGCGCAGCTGCCTGAGGATACCCCTTATTACCTGACGCAGCGAAAAATTCCGGCCACGGGTAATTCCGGGGAGATAAATGTTTTGTCAATCTATCAGAAAATGTCTTATGTTGATGGGATTATTGTAGCGAATATCCCTATTGATACTTTTCTAAATAATATGCAGAACATTTTTCCTTCCTGGGATAATTATTTTTTTATACTTAATCAGGACAATGATATTTTGGTTTCCCATACAAACGCAGGAGGGTTTTCCGTTAATTTTAATGAATATTTTCATTACATGCCAAAATCTGTTAAAGCGGGAAGCTGGGCAGTGGTAGATGGAAGCTTATTCATGAAAAATGCTCTATTCAATGAGGATTACGGATTGACTTATGTTCTCCTGACTCCGGTCAATGCGATTGTGCAGAATATCGTAAACGACCTGGCTTGGCCGTTTATCATCATCATTGCCAACTGTGTTCTTGTTTTTATCCTTGCCCTTACCACCACCAGAAGCAATTTCTCGCAGATTCAGTATGTGATCGATCTGTTTGATGATGCGGAAAAAGGGATCTTTCCTGTGGACAGCTCCTCGAAAAAGGATGTGAAAAGTGAATATGACCTGATTTTAAATAATGTGATTCGACTTTTTTTGAATACTACATTTTTAAACAGCCAGCTTGCGGAGCAGAAATATAAAAAGCAGGCTGCCGAGCTCACCGCTCTCCAGCTCCAGATTAATCCTCATTTTATGGTCAATACTCTTCAGACTTTGAACTTTGAAATTTATAGAGAAGTGGGAAAACCTACAACCGCAAATAATATCATAGAGCAGTTATCCGACATCCTGAAATATTCACTTGCCCCGGTGGATGTGCCTGTGACTTTGGCAGATGAGCTTGAAAATATACGGAAATATGTTCAAATCCAAAAATATCGTTTCCCGGACAGGTTCGTGGTATACGAGGACGTGGATGACGAGCTTATGGACCTTCCTTTTAAACGACTTGTCTTACAGCCATTGATTGAAAACAGTATTACACATGGGCTCCGCCCTGCTTTAGGGTATGGGTATATCAAGATTAGGATTTTTATCAGGGATGGCAGGCTTTGGGTTTCCGTAATTGATAATGGCATTGGTATGGACCGCATAAAATTGGAGAACCTGCGAAGAAATCTTTTGCAAGATATCTCCACAGGCGGTATTGGCTTGAATAATGTAAATAAACGGCTGATCTTGAACTATGGCAGGAAAAGCCGCCTTAATATTTTGAGTCACGAAGGTCTGGGAACTGCCATTTCCTTTTCCATTCCGATTCGTAAGTCCATTGACACATTATCCCTTTAGGCCGCTGGTTGCAATGCCTTCCACAAAGTATTTTTGTGCCGCAAAAAATAAAATAATCAGGGGTATCAGGGATAAAAATGACATTGCCATCACTTTGTTCCACTGGATGACGGATTCTGCATCCAGTGAAAGGCGAAGAGCCAGGGAAAGTGTGTATTTTTTTACGGAATTAACGTAAATCAATACATTCGTGTAATCATTGTAGGTCCACATAAACTGGAATAATCCCGCAGAGAACAGGGCAGGCTTCATAAGCGGCGCAAGGATTCGTACGAATACACCTATTTCACTGCATCCGTCAATATAGGCGGATTCATCCAATTCCCTTGGGAGACCTCGTATGAACTGGATCAGCATGAAAACAAAGAAAGGATAACATGCCAGCCCGGCCTGCAGATAAAAGGGGGCATAGGAATCCAAAAGATTCATGGAATGATACAGGGAATATTTAGGTATTAACAGGATAGAGTCCGGCAGCATCATTGTAGTGATCAGGATGCCAAATAAAATCTTTTTGCAGGGAAATTTAAACCTTGCAAACCCGTATGCCACAATTGCACAGGCAGCAACTGTTAAAAAGGTGGTGATCAGCGTAAGCTTAAAGCTGTTGGCAAAGAAGGCCGCATAGGTAATCCGGCCATTTACGTTCCATCCGTCGATATAGCTCTGCAGGCTGAACTTTTCCGGCAGAAGCTTTACACTTCCGAAAATTTCCGCATTTGTCTTAAAGGTAGCAAAGAACATCCATATAATGGGATACATCATAACGACCCCGATTGCAATTACGATCACATAGGTCCATATGGAGACATGACCCCGGCGAAAATATTTCTTTCTCATTGCGTAATCCTCCATTCTTTCTCATTCATTAAAAATCTCCTCCGTCTTCATAATATACAACCATGGATGAAAAGCGGAACAACAGCGATGTAATAACGGCGATCATAATGAATATCACCCAGGAAACCGCACATGCGTATCCCATTTTATAATAAGAAAAAGCTTCCGTATATAATTTTAACCCAAGAACGTAGGTTGACTTAAGGGGGCCGCCGCCGGTGATGATCATTGGTCCGGTAAAGCTTTGAAGGGCCGTGATCGTCTGCATGATCACATTGAAGAAGATAATGGAAGAAATCTGCGGCAAAGTAATCTTAAAAAACTTGGTTATCCCGCTGGCCCCGTCAATGTCTGCCGCTTCATACAGATCCATGGGAACATTTTTTAAGGCGGCAAGGAACATAACAAAAGCAGAGCCAAACTGCCACAAATTAAGCAGTATGACTGTGGGAAGCGCCAATTTGGTACTGCCAAGCCATTGGACAGGGGGGATGTGAAAGACTGCCAACAAGGAGTTGATGATTCCCTGATCCTGAAACATCAGCTTCCACAAGATAGCCACTGCAATACTGCCTCCAAAAAGAGAGGGCAGATAATAAACAGTCCTGATCAAATTTATGCCTTTCATGTTTTTATTCATAACGAGAGCTACCAGCAATGCGACAATCAGTTTCCCGGGAACCGTAAATATTGTATAGATGGTTGTTACTTTCAAAGAGTTCCAAAACTCTCTGTCTGTGGTAAATAACTTGATATAATTCTGGAAACCGATAAATGCCGGGCTTGACATAATATTATATTCTGTCAGGGAATAATAAAAGGATGTCAAAAAAGGATATAGCTGTAAAATAATAAGCCCGGCCAGCCATGGTAAAATAAAGATCAGGCCGATAAATTGTTTTCGTTTTAGTTTTCTTTTCAAACCGACACCTGCTTTCTTAAAAACAAAGGTATCCCGGTGTTTTGGGATACCTTTGCCGGATAAACTGTTCTATTTTTCAGAAATGTAAGCTTCTAGAAGCGCAATTGTGTTTTTAGCAATGTTTTCCGGTGTATCCTGACCGTAAGCAACCTGTACGGCTGCGTCTTCCAAAATAGCGGTCACTTCCTCTTCCGTGGTAAGCCCAAGGTCGTTGATGCCGCCATATGTCTGGAGTACATCCACGCTGTCTTTCGCTACGCCCTGCAAAAGCCCCAGTTCTTCGCATACTTTCTGCCCGGTGCTGGTAGGAGGAACAGAGCGGACTGTCTTCAAAAGTTCAGCAGCTTTTTCGTCATTATAAAAATAATCAAGGAACATTAATGCCTCTTCAATGTGTTCGGAATGCCCATACACGCACATGTACTGCGGGCAGTTTCCATACCATCCGTCATTTTTTGCACCATTAAGGACAGGCAGTCTGCCTATGCTGAAAGTTCCTTCCGGGCATGCGGCTTCAGCGGCGCCAACGGTTGAAGAATAGCTGAAAAGGGAAACATATTTCTGGTTGATCCAGTTAGGATCTGTAATCAGGTCTGTGCCATAAGATATCACGTTGGAAATAGGGGCTATTGTTCCGTTGTCATATAAATTTTTAATATAAGTGAGGACGTTGACAAGATCTGCCTCTTCAAACCCAAGCGTTTTCGTTTCGTCTACCAGGACTTTATTGCCGGTAAGCTGCGTCAGGTATGGCCTTAAGATCATGGTATTTAACTCAAGGGCTCCCATGGTGAGAAGATTCATGGAATCATCATAAGCTTTTACTTTCTCGCCCATTGCAAGCAGGTCATCCCAGGTGTACTGCCGGTCAAAATCAAGTCCGATGGTTTCCGCAAGGTTTGCATTGTAAAGAAATGCATGTCCGGAGATGCCGGTGGGCAGGCCATATTGATGACCGTTAAATCCGCCGTTATTTTCAAGGAAGGATGCCTCAAATCCGCTAAGGTCAATGGTGTCGGCATGTTCTTTGAAATCTACAAAATAATCAGGATTGGAAGCCACGTAGCCGGGCATCCATCCGGTTCCCATCTGGATGATATCTGCCGCCGATCCGGAGACAAGTTGTGTTGTCAGTTTTTCCTGATAACCGTCGTCACTGCCATATTCCGCTTCAATGGTAATCCATGGGTAAAGTGATTCAAACTCATCAATTACACTAAGGGTAGCTTCTGCCCGTTCATCACCGCCCCACCACATAAAGCGCAATGTAACCGGGTCATGGCTGGCGTCTGTGTCCGTTGCCGTTGCCGAATCTTTAGATGGGGCACTTTCTTTGGTTTCCGGGGCAGGCTTTTTTTCATCTGTGAGAGTGGTCTGCCCACTTGTTCCGTCATCCGGGGAGCCCTGGCTTCCGCATCCGATGGCAGTAAAAGCCATGGTGCAGGCAAGGAACAACGCTGTAATCTGTTTCTTTTTCATAAGAATACCTCCAATCATAATATCCCATTTTTATTCCCGCAGCATGCGGCGGGGGGTGACTTTCGCGAAAATCTTAAAACTATTATATAAAAACCGCAGCGGTATTGGGAGGCCTGTTGATTTGAAAAAAGGTACTGGGTTTTTCTGTTTGGCGGAAAAAGGCACTAATTTTCAGGTAATCGAAAAATCAGTGTCTTCTGCCACTAATTTTCCGGGAATCATGAAGTTGAAAAGAGCAAGCAGTTAACCTATAATGAATAAATCAAGGCAAAAGAGAATCAGCAAAGGAAGGGTGATTATGGAAACGATCAATTTATGGGATGCAAATTTGGAAGACGGAACTTACAAAAATCCAATTCTCCATGCAGATTATTCTGATCCGGATGCGATCCGCGTTGGAGAGGTATATTATATGACAGCTTCCAGTTTCAACTATACACCGGGACTTCCTATTTTAAGGTCCTTTGACCTGGTCAATTGGGAGTTGGTCAACTATGCGATATCAAACATTGATTATCCGGATTATAAGATACCACAGCATAGCAAAGGCGTTTGGGCTCCGGCTATTCGTTTTCATGAAGGATGCTTTTACATATTTTATGGGATGCCGGATGAAGGGATTTTTATGGTGAAAACAAAAGACCCTCTGGGGGAGTGGGAAAAACCGGTTCTGGTTCTTAGCGGGAAGGGGTTGATCGATCCCTGCCCTTTGTGGGATGATAACGGGCATGCTTATATTGTCCATGCGTATGCGAAAAGCCGTGCCGGGTTTAACAGTGTGCTGGGATTATTTGAAATGTCGTGGGATGGCCGTCAGGCAATATCGGAAGACAGGTTGATTTTTGACGGAACAGTTACACAAAAGACAATTGAAGGACCGAAGATGTATAAGAGGGATGGATGGTATACCATTTTTGCGCCCGCGGGCGGAGTAGCCACAGGATGGCAGACGGTATTGCGCTCCGAAAAGATATATGGGCCTTATGAGGAAAGGATTGTGATGCATCAGGGTGATACGCCGGTCAATGGACCTCATCAGGGGGCGCTGGTGGATACGGAAGGCGGTGAAGAATGGTTTCTGCATTTTCAGGATCGCGGGGCTTATGGCAGAGTCATCCATTTGCAGCCTGTAATCTGGCAGGATGGCTGGCCGATCATTGGACAGAAGGAAGATGGAAAGAGCTGCGGGATACCCTGCATTACGCATAGAAAGCCTGCACTTCCCGAAAAAAAAGACGTTTTTTTACAAGCTGCGGATGATTTTTCCAAAGGGAAGCTTTCTTACCAATGGCAATGGCTGGGAAACCATGAAGATTTTTTCTACTCCTTGGAGGCAAGACCGGGATTTATGCGGCTGTACAGTCTGAACCCATCCGGACAGGATACGGCCTTGTTGTGGAACTGTGCTAATGTACTGACCCAAAAGCTGCTATGCCCTGATTTTGTGATGGATGTCAAAATGGAATATACCGGGCTTCAGGCAAATGAACAGGCAGGCATTGTTGTGATAGGACAGAGCTATGCATGGCTTGGTGTGTCAAAGAAAGAAGAAAGTATCCGGATTTTATATGTGCATGCCAGTGAAGAGGAAGGAAAGATGCGTGAAAACATCAAAGAGAGTATTCCGGCCGGGGATTGGCAGGGGCATATCTGGCTTCGGGCAAAGATTGCTGACGGAAAGGAAGTGACGGCGGAGTTTTCTTATAGTATGGACGGTGTAAATTATCAGTCACTCCAGGAAACATTTGTATTGCAATCTCACACTTGGGTAGGGGCAAAGACCGGGATTTTTGCCATGGCGCAGGACTGTCGGGAACATCAGGGATATGCAGATTTTGCATATGCAAAATACCGCAATCTGGTTCCAAATAAAATATAGCACTTTTTGCAAGCCGTATAGCAAAGAAACCCCTGTTGATATGGGAAAAACGGGTGTATAATATAAATACTGCAAACATTGGAGGATCAGGGAGGGCATCATATGAAGTTTACCAAAATGCATGGCTGTGGGAATGACTATATTTATGTGGACGGCAGCAAAGAAAAGGTCAGGGAGAAAGATAAGCCGGAACTTGTAAGGAGGCTAAGCGACAGACATTTCGGGATTGGCGGGGATGGCGTGATCTTTATCAACCCGTCAGAGGAAGCGGATTTTGAGATGGAAATGTACAATATGGACGGAACCCGGGCGGAAATGTGTGGGAACGGGATCCGGTGCGTGGCAAAGTTTGTCTATGATAAAGGCCTTACGGACAAGACGTCGATCAGCATTGTGAGCTGCGGGAAGGTCAAGCACCTTGAACTTTCTGTTGAAGACGGCAAAGTATCAGCCATAAAAGTTAATATGGGCCAGCCGATCCTTAAGGCGGAAGAAATCCCTGTCACGATAGAAAACAATGACGGCTTCATGATCAAAGATGATGGCGCTGTCATATCCGCCCCAATCGAAGTTGGCGGGCAAAACTACAAAATGACATGTGTGTCAATGGGTAATCCCCATGCGGTGGTATTTGTGGACGATGTGTCATCTTTGGAACTGGAAAAAATCGGGCCTTTATTTGAAAATCATGCCTGCTTTCCCAGGCGGATCAACACGGAATTTGTGAAGGTATTAGACCGGGAGAACATTGAAATGCGGGTGTGGGAGCGGGGAACCGGGGAAACCTTAGCCTGTGGGACCGGGGCCTGTGCCAGTGTGGTGGCCAGTGTGTTAAATGGTTTGACGCAGGAGCAGGTAACTGTTAAACTATTAGGTGGCAATTTGCAGATCAGGTGGGACCGGGAAGAAGATCTGGTCTATATGACCGGCCCGGCAGCCACGGTTTTTGAAGGCGAGATAGAATGATAAAAACAGGAGGGATCACAACATGTTTAAGATTAATGACAACTATTTAAGACTGCCCGGCAGCTATCTTTTTTCTACCATTGGGAAAAAGGTAAATGCATATGCAGCGGCAAACCCGGATAAGAAGATCATCCGGCTTGGGATCGGCGACGTGACCCAGCCTCTGGTTCCGGCGATCATCACGGCGCTTCACGGAGCGGTGGATGAAATGGGGGCAGCGGAGACATTTAAGGGTTACGCACCGGAGCTGGGCTATGAATTTTTAAGGAATGCCATTGCGGAAAACGATTACAAGGCAAGAGGATGCGACATTTCGGCAGACGAAATCTTTGTGTCCGACGGGGCAAAGTGCGATTCCGGGAATATCCAGGAAATTTTCAGTACGGACAATAAGATTGCAGTGTGCGACCCTGTGTATCCTGTTTATGTGGACACCAACGTGATGGCGGGAAGGACCGGAACTTATGATACGGACACGGAGACCTGGAGTGATGTGATCTATATGCCCTGTACCGCGGAAAATGATTTTGCGCCCCAGCTTCCGAAGGAAACGCCGGATTTGATCTATCTTTGTTTTCCCAATAACCCTACCGGCGCTACCATTCATAAAGCACAGCTTCAGGAGTGGGTGGATTATGCAAACAAAGTGGGGGCCGTGATCATTTATGACGCGGCATATGAGGCATATATTTCCGAGGCGGACGTGCCCCATTCCATATACGAGTGCGAGGGGGCAAGGACCTGTGCCATAGAGCTTCATTCCTTCTCTAAAAATGCAGGGTTTACCGGCGTGCGCCTGGGGTATACGGTGATCCCGAAAGATTTAAAGTGTGGCGGCGTTGCGCTCCATTCCCTGTGGGCAAGGCGGCACGGAACCAAATACAACGGGGCTCCTTATATCGTGCAGCGTGCCGGGGAAGCGGTATATTCGCCGGAAGGCAAAGAGCAGCTTAAGAAGCAGGTTGCGTATTACATGAACAACGCAGCATACATTTTGGAAGGGCTTAAAGATGCGGGCTATAGCGTTTCCGGCGGCGTAAATGCTCCTTATATCTGGTTAAAGGCGCCTAAGGGCATGACAAGCTGGGAGTTTTTTGATTATCTGCTTGAAAAGGCAAATGTGGTGGGAACGCCGGGCTCCGGTTTCGGGCCATCCGGTGAGACCTATTTCAGACTGACGGCTTTTGGGAGTTATGAAAACACCGTGGAAGCAGTGGACAGGATCAAAGCGTTATAAACAACAGCAAGGGGCATTGCATGGAGGTGCGGTGCCCTGCTTTATATGTACACTTGGCTAAGAGGTGCGGCGGAATTTGCCGCAGAACCATAAATCACGTTAGGGATGAACGTATCTATACAAGGAGAGGGGAAAGACCGTGACAGAGCATCAATTTGAACAGGCCATTGGCCGGATGGTGCGCGGGGATAAGACGGGGCTTAAGGAAATTTATGAGAATTACCTTGGGTATATTTATCGGATTATCTATGAGATCCTTAGGTCAAAGGAAAATGCGGAGGATGTGACAAGCGATTTTTTTATCAGACTTTGGGATAAGGCAGGGCAGTTTAAGCCGGGCACCGGGCATAAAGGCTATCTGGCAGCCATGGCAAGGAATATGGCTATTGATTTTTTGCGTAAGCATAAACGGGAAGAACTGACAGACATGCTGCAGGATCTGGAAAGCGGAACCGGGGAGGAAGGACGTGCCGGAAATGGGGGCATTGCAAAGGGCAGTGCGGACGTGGAGGCGGAAGTGGTGCAGAGCATGTCGGTGCAGGCGGCAATGGAAACCTTAAAACCGGCGGAGCGCCAGATCGTCAGCATGAAGGTCCTGGGGGATCTGACATTTAAAGAAATAGCGGGAATCATGGGGATCCCTATGGGAACCGTGACCTGGAAATACCAGAACGCGATCAAAAAGTTAAGGAGGTGTGGGTATGAGTAAGAACTTTGAACAAGAATATAAAGCTCTGGCAAATGAAGATCTGCCGGATTTATGGAACCGCATTGAAAACGGCCTTGCTCCACGGACCACAGCCTTAACGGATGAGGCGGATCAGGATGTAAAACAGGAAAAAAGGAAAGCGGCGCCCTTTTGGTATCGGTACCGGACGGCGGCGGCAGCGGCTGTGTGTGCGATCGTGATTATACCTGCGGTGATCTTTCTTGGGAGAACGGGAAGAGAAGAGTCTTTAGAATTTGCCATTGATAATACTGCCGAAGCGCCGGCAATGGATACGGCCATGGAAGAAACTGCAGTGGAGAGCGGGCAGGAAGCCGCATCGGAAACTGCATCGGAAGATATGGACACGACGGTGGAGGAAACGGCGGAAATGAAGTTCCGTGAAGCGGAAACAGATGACTGTGACAGCAAAGCGCAGGCAGGCGGTGCGGCGGAAGTGGAAGCTGCATTGGAGGAACCGAAAGAATCCGGTCAGGTATCGGATATGGTCAAGGAATCGGCTAAAATGGAAATGGCAGAGGATGAGGCAGTTAAGCTGTATGAGCAGGTCACGTTGAATGTAACACAGGTTACGGAAGAAATCGTCAAGACAGACCAGGACTTCTTTTACGGAGCGAAGATGGAAGTGGTAAAAGACCCTTCCGGGGAACTTACGGAAGGTACGGAAATTATGGTGTGGATTTCCATGCATTCTTCACGGGCATATGTGGAAGGGGAAGAATATACGCTGGATCTTTCTTACGAGGCGGACAGAGAATGCCCTTACAGAGTTGTATAGTCATATTCTGGCCAGGATTTAGGAAGCTGCCAAAGCCGGGCCTGTTCAGCAGAAAAAAATCACTCCGAAGCCTTGACTTGGCGGCGGAGTGGTTTTTGGTTTCTATTCTGTTTTGCATTACTGCTGAGGTCCGATGTACTGTGCCTGCCCAAAACCAAGAATCAAAGTGAAAATGGGTGACAGGAAAAACAGGCCAAGACCAAATCCGGTTCCCTGTCCAAATGCCTTTGCCAATTTGATGGAGTAGATCACCATAACAACGATGTTGACACAAGGAATCATTGTGAGCAGGAATAACCAGCCATTTCCCCATGCCATTTCAAACTGGCAGTACTGGGAATAAAAAGGAATCAGGCATGCCCAGCCTGGCTTACCTGCCTTGGTAAATACCTTCCAAAGGCCGACTAGAGTTAACACAAGAAAAGCCAGAATGATTATGTAATAAACAGTCAGGACACCTGTGGCAATGCCAACGGCCATTGCATCATATGAATCCATATGGACACCTCCCTTCATAAGAATTATTAAGTCAAATCTTTTTTTATCATACAAGATAAGACGAATAATGTCAATTTATTTATTAATATTATATGAAAAGAGGAAAGGAATTATAAACATATTTTAAAAATATTATAAAATAATTCCATATTTTGCTATTTTGTCAGTTCATCCGCCAAAACCGCCAGCGCTTCCTCGTCTGATTTTTTAACGGCGCCGCGGATGGTCACCTGCTGCTCCAAAATGGTGATATCTTTCATCTGGGAAAGGATATCAGCCATTGTTTTGTTGGCTGAAGGCGCCCAGGAACCATTTTCAATCAGGGCAACGGTGCGGTTCTGATAGCTTTTGGCTTTCAGGTGATGAAGGAAATCTTCCATAAACGGCATAACGCCTGCATTGTAAGAGGATGCTGCAAAGACGATTTTTCCGTAGCGGAAAGCGTCTTCTAAGGCTTCCGCCATGTCATCCCTTGCAAGATCCGCCATCGCCACCTTCGGGCAGCCCTTGTCAAGAAGAATTTTTCCTAATTTTTTGGCCGCACCGGCAGTATTTCCGTGAAGGGAGGCATAAGCAATGAACACACCTTCCGATTCAGGCTGGTAGCTGCTCCAGATCTGATATTTATTTAAATAAAATTCCAGATTGTCTTTTAAAACAGGGCCGTGCAGCGGGCAGATAACCTGAATGTCCAAAGCTGCCGCTTTTTTCAATACCATCTGTACCGGCATCCCAAATTTCCCTACAATATTAAAATAATATCTCCTTGCTTCACAGGTCCAATCCTCGTCTGCGTCCAAAGCGCCGAATTTGCCGAAAGCATCGGCACTGAACAGAACTTTGTCAGAACGGTCGTAGGTAAACATGACTTCCGGCCAGTGTACCATGGGCGTTATGATGAACTGCAGTTCATGCCGGCCTAAAGAAAGCACATCCCCTTCTTTGACAGTCAGAGTGTTTTCCATGTCAAAATCGAAATACTGGGCAAGCATCTGGAAAGTTTTTGCGTTCCCCACAAGCCGGATGGAAGGGTATTTCTCAAGCAGTGCGCCTACGCTGGAGGCATGATCCGGCTCCACATGGGAGACGATCAGGTAATCGGGAGTTCTTCCCTCTAAAGCTTTTTCCAGGTTGGAAAGGTATTCGTCTTTTTTATGTACGTCTACGGTATCCATTACGGCAATCTTCTCGTCCAAGATCACATAAGCATTGTATGCCATGCCGTTGGGAACAACGTACTGCCCCTCAAAAAGGTCAATTTCCCTGTCGTTGACACCGATGTAGCGGATGTCCTGTGTCACGGTAAGGTCTGCGGTTACAAAACTATGGCTCATAAAAATTTTCCTCCGTTTAAAATTTGTTTTATGGTAACAAGTTTTGGGCAAGCTGTCAATCATTCAGATGAGACTCTGCAGGAAGAGGTGTTTTAACTGCCATAAAAGATCTCCTTTCCCACTAAAGCACTATAATATCCTTTTCGGCTGTGTTTAATAGTATAGCATATAATTGGCTTACATGGTATATTTGAATAGGATAAAAAACATCAACTAAATTGATTAAATATTAACCTTGTCAAGTATGCGTTTCCTATGATAAGATTGCAACATCTTGCACGGGAATTTTAGATGGAAACCCTTTATCATAGAAAGAGAGGTCAAAAATGATGAATGCAGCTAAAAAGTATGGGAAATCCTATTTTATGCCCCCGGAAGTGACTTACGACTGGGTTAAAAATGATACGATCACGAAACCGCCAATCTGGTGCAGCGTGGATCTTCGAGACGGGAACCAGGCGCTGATCCAGCCTATGAGCCTTGAGGAAAAGCTGGAATTTTTCCGGATGCTGTTGGAAATAGGCTTTAAAGAGATAGAAGTGGGCTTTCCGGCGGCGTCGGAGACTGAGTACCAGTTTGTACGGGAGCTGATCGAGCGGGATATGATTCCTGATGACGTGACGATCCAGGTGCTGACCCAGGCAAGGGATCACATTATCCGTAAAACCTTTGAGGCTGTGAAAGGGGCGCCGTCGGCGGTGATCCACCTTTACAATTCCACGTCAGTGGCGCAGCGTGAGCAGGTGTTCCGAAAATCAAAAGAGGAAGTAAAACAGCTTGCGGTGGATGGCGCAAAGCTTCTTTTGGAAATAGCAAGCGAGACGGAAGGTAATTTTACCTTTGAATACAGCCCGGAGAGTTTCCCGGGAACTGAGGTGGACTATGCGGTGGAGGTCTGTAATGCGGTGCTTGACGTGTGGCAGCCCCAAAAGGAACACAAGGTGATTATTAATATCCCGACTACCGTTCAAATTGCCATGCCTCATGTGTTTGCCTGCCAGGTGGAATATATCCACAAGCATTTAAAATACCGGGATGCGGTGGTCTTAAGCGTGCATCCGCACAATGACCGGGGATGTGGTATCAGTGATGCGGAGTTTGGGGTGCTGGCAGGGGCGGATCGTGTGGAAGGCACCTTATTCGGGAACGGAGAACGGACCGGGAATGTGGACGTGGTGACCCTTGCCATGAACATGGTATGCCATGGCGTGGACCCGGGGCTTGATTTTTCGGAGATATCCAAAGTACGTGAAGTATACGAGCGGCTTACCGGTATGGAAGTGTACGAGAGGCTGCCTTATGCGGGGGATCTGGTGTTTACCGCATTTTCCGGTTCCCATCAGGATGCGATCTCCAAGGGCATGGCGTGGTGGAAGGAAGGGAAAAGCGAGGGCCGCTGGGATGTGCCCTATCTTCCAATCGACCCTCAGGATCTTGGAAGGGAGTACGAATCCGATGTGATCCGTATCAACAGCCAGTCCGGCAAGGGTGGCATTGCCTTTATCCTGAAACAGAATTTCGGCATGTCGCTGCCCGATAAGATGAAAGAAGAAGTTGGCTACTTGATGAAAGGGATTTCCGATCAGCGCCACAAAGAGCTGGCGCCGGAAGATGTCTACCGCATCTTTAAAGACAGATATATCAACCAGAGGGAAATCTTTAACATTCCGGAATGTCATTTCAAACAGACGCCGGAGGGAATTACGGCGGAAGTGACCATTGAGCAGGGCGGGGAGCACAGGGTGATCGAAACCACCGGAAACGGGCGTTTGGATGCGGTAAGCAATGCAGTGAAGCTGTATTTTGGCATCAGCTATGAGCTTTCCATTTACGAAGAACATGCGGTATCAAGAGGGTCTTCTTCCAAGGCGGCAGCTTATGTGGGGATTTTAAACGGCGGCAGGATGTACTGGGGCGTGGGGCTTGACGAGGATATCATTAAAAGTTCCATTGCCGCACTGGTATCTGCCGGGAATAAGCTGGCTCAAAGTGAAAATATCAAAGAAGGAAGAGAAGAGCGGATCGTGGAGATTACCCGTTATATCCAAAGCCATTATAAGGATGTGACCTTAGAAGAACTGGCAGAGAATTTCCATCTTTCCACGCCTTATCTTTCCAAATACATTAAAGAACATACCGGAGCTACTTTTCAGGAGACCGTAAAAAAGGCCAGGATGAAGAAAGCCAGATCTATGTTAAGAGAGACGAACCAGACCGTGGAGAGCATTGCGGCGGACGTGGGATATGAGACGGTGGAGCATTTTAACAGGCTGTTTAAGAAAGCATACGGCATGACGCCGGTACAGTTCAGACGGGAGCAAAAATAAAGTTTTAGTTGAAAATAAGAGCGGATTCCGTTACAATGGACTTGTTGGGATATTATACGGAAAGCTTAAAGGAGAGACGGATATGGAATTTATGTTATTGGCAGGCGGTCTGGTGATCATACTTATTGCAGTAGTCATAGCTGTGGTATCCTCCGTGGTTTCTGCTGTTGCCGCCGATCAGGACAATAAGGAAGAATAAGAATTCTGTGCCATCCACATACTATATGTGGAGGTGCGGAAAAATGGATTTTAACAATCAATTAGGGAACCTTCCCTTGGGTTTATCCATGGCAGTGGCCATGAATGAGCGGGCGAAGGCAGGATATGATAGCCTTAGCGAAACGGAAAAGGAGCATCTGATCTTAAAATGTAAGGATGCGAAGACCAAAGAAGAAATGGACCGGATCATAGACTCGATTTCCCCGGCGGAAAGTGCAGGCGATCTGCTGAAGGGAACTGATATCGGGTGACAGGGCTTTGGTAAGTAAGGTACGGGCGAAGGCCCGTGCCTTTTATACTTTATGAAAGAAAAAGAGGAAGCAGTGATGAAGGTTACGGATATTTTTGAAGAAAAAAGAAAAATGGGAAAGCCGGTGCTTTCCTTTGAGATTTTCCCGCCTAAGAAGGCGGAAGCGCTTAAGAACATTGACGCTACGTTAGAGCGTTTGTGCGATCTCCACCCGGATTTTATCAGCGTGACATTTGGGGCAGGGGGAAGCGCGGTGGATAACCAGACAGTGGAGCTGGCAAAAAAGATCAAAGGAAACTATGGGGTGGAACCCATCGTCCATCTCACCTGTCTCCATTATGGGAAGGATGAAATTGGTGCGATTTTGGATCAGTTGAAGGAAAATGGCATTGAAAACGTGCTGGCGCTCAGGGGAGATGTAAACCCTAATGTGCCGATGAAGCATGATTTTAAATATGCCAGCGAATTGACCGCTTATATTAAGGAATATGGGGATTTTCATGTCAGTGGTGCGTGCTACCCGGAGGTCCACTTAGAAGCGCCTAGCGCCATTATGGATATCCGGAACCTGAAACGGAAGGTGGATGCGGGGGCTTCCCACCTGATCTCCCAATTGTTTTTTGATAATAACGCATTTTACAGCTTTTATGAAAAGACCAGGATTGCAGGGATTGACGTTCCTGTGGAAGCGGGAATCATGCCGGTGACAAATCGGGCGCAGATTGAGCGCATGGTGAATATCTGTGGTGCAAAACTCCCCAAGAAGTTTGAACGGGTTCTTCAAAAATATGAAGATAATAAGGAAGCGCTTTTTGATGCCGGGATGGCCTATGCCATCAACCAGATCGTGGATCTGATCGCCAACGACGTGGACGGCATCCACATTTTCACAATGAACAATCCCCGTGTGGCAGGAAGGATCTGCGACGGGATTAGGCACCTGGTGTGAAAGCCGGCGGATTCTTAGTCAGTCAAAAGAACATGCGGTAAATGTGGAGGAGGATCGCCATGAGAAAAAAAGCATTGATCACCGGCGCTTCAAGGGGGATCGGGGCGGCAACGGCCAGGGCCCTTGGACAGGCAGGGTATGACTTGTTTCTGGTATGCAAAAGCTCGGAAAAGGAATTGCATATAATTAAGGAAGAAATCGAAAAGTCATCCGGTGTTTCCTGTGAAGCGGCGCTCTGCGATGTATCAGACCCAAAACAGGTGGAAGCCATGGTACAAAAGGCAGGGGAAGTGCATATTCTGGTTAATAATGCTGCCATTTCTCATGTGGGTCTTATGACAGATATGTCACTATCTGACTGGCACCGGGTGATTGACACGAATTTAAGTGCGGTGTTTTACCTTTGCAGGCTGATTGTTCCCCAAATGGTCAGGCGGCAGTCAGGGAAGATACTGAACGTGTCTTCGGTGTGGGGAAATGCAGGGGCTTCCATGGAGGCAGCATACAGCGCCTCTAAGGGTGGTGTCAACAGCTTTACCAAGGCCCTTGCAAAAGAACTGGCCCCAAGTGACATACAAGTCAATGCAGTTGCTTTTGGTGTCATAGAAACTGACATGAATGTCGGATTTTCCGAGGAGGAAATGGATGCCATCAAAGAGGAGATACCTGCCGACCGGTTAGGAACCCCGGAGGAAGCGGCCCGAATGATCTGTGGGATTTTAGGGATGCCGGACTATTTCACGGGGCAGGTTGTCACTATGGATGGCGGGTGGACGTAATAAAAAAGGAGAAGAATGTATGTATGATGTAGTGATCGTAGGTTCCGGCCCGGCAGGGCTTTCAGCGGCTATTTACGCTAAGAGGGCAGGCCTTTCGGCTTTGACGTTAGAGAAAAATCCCATGAGCGGAGGTCAGGTATTAAACACCTATGAGGTAGATAATTATCCGGGCCTTCCCGGCATCAATGGTTTTGAACTTGGCATGAAGTTTAGGGAACATGCGGATAAGCTGGGGTGCGAGTTTAAGGAGGCCTCCCTTATTTCGGTGGAAAACATCGGGGCATGGGAGGAGAAGGCAGAGCTTTCGGCGGCATCCGTAGATGCAAAATCGAAAAAGGATCAGGAGTTTTTGCTGACCACTGATCAGGGAGAAATAAGGGCCAGAACGGTGATTGCGGCAACCGGCGCTTCCCACGCTAAATTAAATGTGCCAGGGGAAGCGGAATTGGCAGGGATGGGGGTATCCTACTGCGCAACCTGTGACGGGGCATTTTTCAGGGGAAAAGTGACGGCAGTGGCAGGGGGCGGCGATGTGGCCGTGGAGGATGCCATCTTCCTTGCAAGGAGCTGTGAAAAAGTATACTTGATCCATAGAAGGGATGAGTTAAGGGCAGCGGCAGTACTCCAAAAAGAAGTGATGGCTCTTCCGAATGTGGAGATCATCTGGGATACCGTGGTGGAAAAAATAAACGGAAAAGAGCAGGTGGAGTCTTTATCCGTCAAGAACGTAAAGACAGGGGAAACAAAAGAACTTATCCTGCAGGGGGTATTTGTGGCGGTAGGCATCATCCCGGCAGGGGAAGTGTTCCGGGATCTTGCAGAGTGCAATGAAAAAGGATATCTGATTGCCGGTGAGGATTGCGCCACCACTATGCCGGGTCTTTATGCGGCAGGGGATGTAAGGGGGAAGAAGCTAAGGCAGATCGTGACGGCGGTTGCGGACGGCGCTAATGCGGTCACGTCTATCCTGGAGTATTTGGCTAACTAACCGGTAAGTAACAACCTGGGCTTCTATTATTTGGAAAAGGGGAGATTAAAATCCAACGGTTGACAGAAATGTAAAGAAGTGTTATATTTGTTAACAGGCGTAACAAATTTGTAACAATTATAACGTAAAAAGTAACATTTCCAGGATAAACCGATTGGAGGATGACATGCAGAAGAAAAATGTGAAAATCATAAGAGCGGCTGCCGGTGCAGTATCTGCGATTTTAATCTTTTCCAGCATGAATATAGATGTGCTTGCCAAGGAAACAGGAGGGCTTCCCTCAGCAGGCATTGACTTTATTCTTTCCAGTGACGCGACCAGCGTAAAGAACTTGAAGGATGAGGAAGACGAGAAGAAGAAGGACAACGCATCGTCCGAAAGCGGAGAAACCCAGGCCACTGCTTCTCCGACGGCAACAGCTACCGCTTCCCCTACGGCAACGCCGGAGGCAGAGGAAGAAACAGAAGATAAGGTGATCGAGGAGACAGCCATTGCCACTACCACCAAGACCATCCCCCAGATGGAGAGGAAATTAGAGGCGAAAAGGGAAGAAGAGGGCTTTAAGTCTTTGGTCATCGCAAAAGTAAATGATTATGTAAATGTAAGGAGCATACCCAGTGAAGAGGGTGAGATTTTAGGAAAGCTTTACGATAAGTCAGTGGGGGAATTTGTATCCGAAGAAGACGGATGGTACCGGATTACCTCAGGAAGTGTGACCGGATATGTAAAAGCGGAATATTGTGTGACTGGTGATGATGCGGTGACACTGGCGAAAGAAGTCGGAACCAGGATTGCAACGGTCACTACCACCACACTGAAAGTTCGGGAAGAGCCGGGCCTTGACGCAACGGTCCTTGGGCTGATTCCCATAGAGGATGAGCTTCTTGTGACAGAGGAATTAGACGGATGGGTGAAGGTCAATATCGAGGAAGGTGACGGATATGTATCGACGGATTATGTCACTCTTTCCACGGAATTTGTAAAAGCAGAGTCTAAGGCGGAAGAAGAAGCAAGGCTTGCCAAGGAAGAAGCGGACAGAAGAGCGGCACAGGAAGCAGCCAGGGCGGCTCAGAGAAAGAACAGCTCCGCAAGCTCGGATTCAGCTCCGGCGCCTGTTTACGCAACGGGAAGCGGCAGCGAGCTTGGTAAGGCGGTAGCGGATTATGCGTGCCAGTTTGAAGGCAATCCTTATGTATGGGGCGGCACCAGCCTGACGAACGGTGCAGACTGCTCCGGGTTTGTAATGAGTGTTTATAAGAATTTTGGTGTGAATCTGCCGCACTCCTCAGCAGCGGACAGAAACGTTGGTACAGCGGTTGACGGAATTGCAAATGCGCAGCCGGGTGACATTATTTGTTACTCAGGGCATGTGGCGATCTATATCGGCAATGGTCAGATCGTGCATGCTTCCACAGCGAAGACGGGTATCATCATTTCCAATGCAACTTATCGTTCCATCCTTTCGGTACGTAGGATTTTCTAAGGAAGTGTATACTGTGAAAAATAAATCTTTCACAGACAAATTTGTGCTTGCACCCAAATTTGCAGACTTTTGAAAACATGGAGGATTACAATAAAAGGTTAAAAGACCGGCCAGGCATTTGTCCTGGCCGGTTTTGCTGACTGCCATTGCTTCGGATAACAGATAACTGTCTGACTTTTCTTTTTTGGGAAAAAATAGTTGACAAAAGGGCACTTGTGCATGTTACACAAATGGGAAGGAACAGGAGCCTTAAAAAGGATTTTTGTCAGAGATGCGTCGGAAAAGTTATCCACATGAAAAATATGCCGCAAAGGGGGAAATCTGATTTATACACGGATTTATCCACATTATCCACATGAAAAAAGTATGGCTCGGTGTATAAAAAAAGGACAAAATCAGAACGGGCGTTTTGTGAATAGTGATAAAATTAAGAAATCACAGGGAAAAGGTCGTAAAGGAGCGACAGATTAAATTGTCCGAAAACTAAGCAAATAGCAAAACAAAAGGCAGGAATTGTTGCATAACGGGTACAAGCTGTGATATAATGTACACACAATAATCCAAAGAAAGGATGATGAATATGAAGTTTGTTATTGTCGGCAAGAATATTGAAGTTACTCCGGGGTTACGCAGTGCCGTTGAAGAAAAGATCGGGAAGCTGGAGAGATATTTCAATCCTGAAACAGAGGCGCATGTAACGTTAAGCGTTGAAAAAGAACGGCAGAAAATTGAAGTTACCATTCCAGTGAAGGGAAGTATCATCCGTTCTGAGCAGGTGAGCAATGATATGTATGTTTCCATCGACCTGGTGGAGGAGATCATTGAAAGGCAGCTAAAGAAATACAAGAATAAACTTGTGGATCAAAAACAGTCGGCAGGCTTTTTCAAGCAGGAGTTTATTGAAAAGGAATATATGGAGGATGAGGAAGTTAAGATCATCCGTACCAAGAAATTCGACATCAAGCCCATGTATCCGGAGGATGCCTGTGTGCAGATGGAGCTTTTAGGACATAGTTTCTTTGTATTTTGTAATGCAGAGACGGATCAGGTCAATGTGGTTTATAAGAGAAAAGGAAATACTTACGGTTTGATCGAACCCGAATATTAAAAAATATTACGTTAAAAATAAAATAAAGGTGAAAAGGAGCAGGCCCTAAGGCTTGCTCTTTTAAGGAATAGGGATAATGGCGGTTTTTCAGGTAGTTGTATTATTTATCTTTATATTGGGTCTGGCGAGGCTGTTTGGCGTCCGGTTTGTGGAAGCGGTTCCGGCAGCGGTTTCCATACAGGTTCTTTTGCTTTACGGGCTGTGTTTTTTTAATGGGCTATGGCTGTGGGATTATATCTCGGCGGCAATCACTGCCGGTGCGGTGGTTCTTATCTTACGGCAGCAAAAGCAAAGGAAAAAGGAGCTGCTTTCTTTTGCAAAAAAAGAGTTGCTGGATGCAGGCACTGTCACGGCGGTGGCCCTTAGCGTGATCGTGACATTTGGCGTGCTTGCCAAGCCAGTAAGCTGGTGGGATGATTATAATTTTTGGGCGGCAGACGTAAAGTCCATTTTTTATCTGGATGGTTTTGCCCAAAAGCATGCCAATGTGGCTGCGGAATTTGGAGATTACCCGCCGGGAACCCAGATGATGAAATGGTGGTTTCTGCATTTTTCCCCGAAGGAATTTAAAGAAGGGCTGATGTTTGCCGGCTACTATTTCATGAACATGTCGTTCCTGTTCCCCTTTTTAAAGTATTTGAAAAAATGGAACCCTTTATGGATGATCTTTGGCGGAGGCCTGATCTGGATGTTTCCTTCCGTGGCAGAGGCTTTTTGGGCGGACGGGTGCTGCGCGGATCTGACTATGGCGCTGGCATACGGAGCGTTTCTGGTGTCGGTGGTGGAGGAAAATAGAGAAAACAGCCTGTGGTATTATGGCAGGCAGGCCCTTTATTTGATGATCGTGGTCTTGTGTAAAAACACAGGTTTTATCTGGGCAGCTTTCGGGCTTTTGTTTACCTACGGATACCATTTCTTTTTAAGGAAAAAGGATAGGGAGCGGGAGGGGAAAAGAAGAGCCCTGGGAAGGGGGCTTTTGGCGGTGACGCTGTTTCCGGTGCTGGCAGAAGGCTCCTGGCTTTGCTTTTGTCTTGCGATGCGCAGGGTAGCCAAGCTCACCGGAGCGGCAATCCGGATGGCCACAGGCGGGATGAACCTGCCGGCTTATCAGGGAACCATGGTGAAAGCGTTTCTGGAAGCTTTTTTGAAGTGGCCGCTGCACCGTTACCAGACGCCTGCGGTGGACTTAAGCCCCCTGGCTTTGTATCTGATTTTGGTTTTTGGCGTGCTTATTTTGTGGAAAGCGCATCTTCTGGAAAAAAGAATGGCATGGTTTTTTGGAATATTTTTGGCTGTTTCGGGTGTGGTGTTCTACTGCTTTAATCTGATCAGCCACTTGACGATCTTTGCCGTGGAGACCCAGTATTTAGAACCATTTGGAATGGTTTCGTCTATTGAACGCTATGGAGCGCCTTTTATGGTTGGCGGTATGTGCCTTTTGGGGTACTTTCTTCTGGAAAAGGGCAGAGGTAAAGGTAAGATACACGCAGGCGCACTGACGATAGCGGTATTTATTCTGCTGACGGCGGATCATAGCAGCGCTTACCGGGCGCTTTGGGGTTACCGGGAACGGGTTCCGGAGATGTCAGCCCAGAGGGATGAGGTCATAGACGAAGCGGCAGGCGCATTCCTTGATAAGATTGGCGCAGGGAAAAAGGGCAGTATTGGAAGGGTATTATACCTTCGGGATATTTCGGATGTAAGCTGGGTACGCAATACCTATATCGGGTTTGAGGCGGCTCCGGTATCCGTCATGTACGGAAATGTGGATACGGCAAGCTTTTCCGGGGCGGATATTGTCCGGGCGGTATCCGATGCCCATGCGGATTTTTTGTATGTGGATGAATTGGAAGGCGGCGGGGAGGAACTGTTCCGGGAATTTCTTAAAGGGCAGGAGATAGAATATGGCTGCCTGTATCAGGTATCAGTTAACGGCAGCAGCATAGAAATGAGGAAATATGAGAGAAATTGACGTAAAGAAGATCCCGGTGGTGGTTCCGGCTTATGAGCCCGATGAAAAATTATCCGGGCTGCTTCGTAAGCTGCGGGAAGCGGGGTTTATCAATATTGTGCTTGTGGACGACGGAAGCGGGGAAGGGTACGTTCATCTGTTTGAGGATGGGGAAAAAGAATATGGCTGCGTGGTACTGCGCCATGCGGTGAATCAGGGCAAAGGCCGTGCTTTAAAGACGGCGTTTAACTATTGTCTGGAAGCTTATCCGGACACGCCTGGCGTAATCACCGCGGATTCGGACGGCCAGCATACGCCGGAGTGTATCTTATCCTGTGCCGCCGCATTGGCCGAAAATCCGGAATCGCTGATCTTAGGCTGCCGGTGCTTTGACGGAGAGGATGTTCCGGCCAGATCCGAGTTTGGAAATAAGTGTACCAGAGCCGTGATGAAGTATCTGACGGGGATCACGGTGTCTGACACCCAGACGGGGCTTCGGGGGATCCCGGCAGGGTTTATGGCGCAGCTTTTGAAAGTGCCCGGGGAGCGGTTTGAATTTGAGACTAATATGCTCTTAGAGACCAAGAAGCGCAAGGTGCCTATCTTTGAGGTGCCGATCAAGACGGTCTATATCGAGGAAAATCGGACCAGCCATTTTAACCCTATTAAGGATTCGATAAAGATTTATATGATATTCGGGAAGTTTTTGTTTTCTTCCCTGTCTTCCAGCGTGGTGGACCTGGTCTTGTTTTCCGTGTTCTGCTATTTGTTCAAATCCGCCGCATGGGGGCCGGTATCTTATATTACGGCGGCTACGGTGGGAGCAAGGGTGCTTTCGGCTTTTTATAATTATTCCCTGAATTATAAAGTGGTGTTCCAAAGTGAAAGCTCCGTGGGGGCGTCCCTTCCCCGGTATGTGCTGCTTGCCATAGTCCAGATGGGCCTTTCGGCTTTGCTGGTGAATTGGCTGTACCCGTTTTTTGGAGGAGCGGAGGTCTTTGTCAAAGTTCCGGTGGATGTCTTGTTGTTTTTTGCAAGCTTTGCGATCCAGAGGGAATTTGTGTATGCAAAGAGGGAAAAGGAATAATGCTTTTGGCCAGTGCCGTCTCCGGTAAATTCTGCAGGCCGGATCCGTTTTGGTAGGAAGTGACGGCCGGATCTTTCATTTGGAAATGCCGGAACCACTCTTTGGTTTCGGTGTTTTTTTCCGTAAGGGATCTGTTTTTGTATAAAAAACGTGTCAGCGCATAGCAGTCGATCCAGATTTCGTTGTTCCCTTCTTTTTGGGATTCGTCAAAAATAAGCTGCAATCCCCAGTGGAGGTGGACGGTCTCAATGTTGTTGACATTTTCCTTCTTACTGTAGCCGGTGTGGCCCATATAGCCGATCACGTCTCCGGCTGTCACCACGCTGCCTTCCTTTAAGTCAAGGGCATAGGGGAAATTCTGGCGCAGGTGGGCATAGTAGTAATAGCGCTTTTGGTCGAAGCTGCGGATGCCGATGCGCCAGCCGCCGTATTGGTTCCAGCCAAGGGCCTCCACGTAGCCGGACTCTATAGCAATGATTGGCGTGCCAATCTGACCCATCATGTCATGGCCTAAGTGGGGCCGCTTGTAGCCATAGCTGCGGGAGGAGCCGAAATCGTCATAGTCGTTGTATTCAAATCCTTTTGCAATAGGGGAAAAGGCCTTCAGTCCATAGACTTTATTCCATTCCTTTCTACCCCCATCGGTTTCCTGCTCAATCTCATATTCCCCTACCATTCCGCCAAGGACAGCTTCATAAGCTTCATAGTAATAATCGTAATATTTCATATCGGAAGTCAGCTCTTTTAACGTGGTTTTTCCTTCGGAAAGCTGACGGGATAATTTTTTAATCAGGGAAACACTGTTTTTGTCAAATTTTCCGCCGGATTTAGCGCCGGCATAGGCAAGAAGTTCGATCCAATCAAGGTGAAGGGGAGAGTCATAGCTTGCCACATCCAGGTCATAAGCGGTACACAAGGCTTCGTAGCTTATGTTAAAATCCACCCATTTGATATAATCCCCGTCTGTGCCGGAAACCACTTCAATGGCTTGCCCCTGGCCCAAGAGCCCGGAGGGAAAAAGGCGGGAGTAGTGATGAAGTAAAAGGCAGACGGCGCCAAGTAAAAGGCACAAGATCAAGCGGGAAAGCAGACGACGATCGTGATTCATAAATACACCGTGAACAAACAAGTTAAGTAAATATATGTAATGGCAGGGGGAAAAATGATATTGACAATTAATTAACAATGTGGTAATATTATTTCAACAGATAAAAGGGAGTAGCTGATACCCGAAGAAAGGATATATTTGAAACGTCAGGACGATGGAAACATCCGTTTCAAGTCAGGTAGACTGTAGCAAGACTTTTATCGCAGCGTGAATGCCGCGGTAGAGGTCTTTTTTTCAAATAAAAAAGCGGCAGATCAGAAAAGGGCCCGCCGGCGGCCCGGATCTTTGAAAGGCAGAATTGCCGCGGTATTTACTACAAAACCAAAGGAGGAAGAAAAATGTTTGGAAAAAAGAAAAGCGTTGTTAACGAGCAGAAGGATCCTGTAAAAGTAGGAAAAGGCATCGGGAAGGCGGCAGGGATCGTTGTGCTGCTCCTGCTGGTGGTCTATTTGTCAGCGGGAAGCGTGTATTCCTTAAAGGAAAATGAATATGCAGTGGTCAGTACCTTCGGCGTGCCAAAGGTGGTGGAGGAATCAGGTATCCATTTAAAGCTGCCTTATATCCAGAGCCTTCGGAAGGTACCTAAGACCATCAATGGCTTTCCGATCGGATACCGTACCGACAGCGATGTTTCGGTGGATGATGAATCCTTTATGATCACAAGGGACTACAATTTTGTAAACGTGGATTTTTATGTGGAATACCGGGTGACAGACCCGATTAAGTTTTTGTATTCCTCGGAAAGTCCTGTGAATATTTTGAAAATGCTTACCCAGAGTTATATCAGGGATACCATAGGGCTTTATGACGTGGACAGCGTGATCACCACCGGCAAAAATGAAATACAGGCATCCATCAAGGAAAAGATCATTGGGCGCCTGGAGCAGGAGGATATCGGAATCCAGCTGGTGAATATCACCATACAGGATGCGGAGCCGCCTACGCAGGAAGTGATCAACGCCTTCAAAAACGTGGAAAACGCCAAGCAGGGCAAAGAAACTTCCATCAACAGGGCAAATCAGAAAAGAAATGAGGACATCCCTGCCGCAAGGGCGATCGTCGATGAGACGTTAAAGACGGCCCAGGCCCAGGCGGAAGAGAGGGTGAACGAGGCAAAAGGCCAGGTGGCAAGGCTCAATGAGCTTTATGCGGAATACCAGAAGTATCCGCTGATCACGAAACAGAGAATGTTTTTTGAGACCATGGAGGAGATCCTTCCCGACATGAAAGTGATCATTGAAAGAAGTGACGGAAGTACCCAGACTATGCTTCCCTTAGAATCCTTTGCAAGCTTTTCGGAAAAGGCGCAGGCGGAAGATACAGACGGTAGGAACGGTTTGGGGACTTCAACCGCCCCGGCTGGCAAAAGCCAGAATGCGGCAGGTTCCGGGCAGGATGCGGATTTAGATGCAGATGACTAAAAATAAGAAAGGAATGATGATTATGAAGAAAAAATCAATGATGATGACGGTGATAGCAGTACTGTTTGTGGTATTTGTTTTGGTCAATGCAGGATTGGTAGTCACCTATCCCAATGAATATACCGTGATCAAGCAGTTTGGGAAGATTGAAAGTATCAGGAGTGAGGCTGGCCTCAGCCTTAAGATTCCTTTTATCCAGACTGCGGAAAAGATTGAAAAAGAGGTGCTTTTATATGACCTTGCGGTGAGCGACGTGATGACGAAGGATAAAAAATCCATGATTGCAGACTGCTTTGTACTTTGGCGGATTGATGATCCTTATAAGTACACTCAGACCTTAAGCGCACAAAAAAGCAATGCGGAGTTCCGTATCGACACGATTGTGTACAACAGTTTGAAAAACGTGATCAGCAGTTTAAGCCAGGAGGAGGTGATCAGCGGCCGTGACGGGGAATTGGCGGAAGCGATCAGGGATCATATCGGGGAGACCTTAGGGCAGTATGGGATCACATTGCTGGCAGTGGAGACGAAATCTTTGGATCTGCCGGACGAGAATAAAAATGCCGTGTATGAACGTATGATTTCCGAGAGAAATAATATTGCGGCAACCTATCAGGCGGAAGGGCAGGAGGAAGCAAAGGAAATCTCCAATAATACCAATGCGGAGATCATTGTCATGCAGTCGGAAGCTGATGCCCAGGCACAGGAGATCATAGCGAAAGGCGAAGCGGAATATATGCGTATTTTAAGCGATGCTTATAATGACCCTGAAAAAGCAGACTTTTATTTGTTCCTCAGGTCGTTGGATGCGGCGAAAAAGACCATGACCGGCAATAATAAGACCTTGATCGTTGATGAGACGTCGCCGATTGCGCAGATATTCTACTAAGTTCCCGTTTAACAGTTCAGCCAGACCGCAAGGTGAACGGCAAATCGTGTTTACACGAATTTGACGGAAGCTATGCGGTCTGAGGGAACGCCCGTGGATGAGCAGGGGAAGTTGCGCAGGCAACGGAAAGCACGTAAGTGCGGCCCTGCGAATGGGCGTGGGCTGAACTGTTTAGTTGGAGTACGTGGCTAATA
>CAJULP010000090.1 GCA_910587295.1 uncultured Lachnospiraceae bacterium
AAACCCTGCTTCTGAAATATGGATGGAAATGCTCTCCGACATACGGGTCGGGTGCATGGGAATCTGTGAAATCTTTTCATGGATATACTGCTTATACTCATCCATTGTCATGTCCTTTGTTGAAACAGCCCCCGCCTTTCCCGTTTCTGATACATTCTGGCTTTTTTCCGCCACCCTGTCACAAAAAGACGGGCTTTCAGCCTTGCCGCCCTTTGCTTCATTGTTTTTCAAGAAATTGCTGTACGTTCTTGTCATGTAGTTTACATTGATCGTGTTATTCATGGTTGCTCCTTTCCTGTAACAGCACTGTTACGCTGAACTCGTTTTTCTTAACTTTAATATCTACATTTCCCAGGTATTTCGCCGCCTCACGCCTGACATTCGATAAACCTATGCCATGCAGCGGGGCCGGGCCTCCCGGTACATCCGGCGCTTTCGTGGAAACCGGAAGATTCGTGCTTTTATCAAATACCACCTCCCCCTCAAAGGAATTCTTTACAGATATGAGAAAAAATCTGTTTTTCCTGCTGCCGGAAAGGGAGATATATCTTTCCCCCGACGTCATCCTCCCACAGGCTTCCAGCGCATTCTGCAGCAGGTTGTTTACAATGATCGCAATGTCATACGCATTATACCTGTCCGATGCCGGGTACACGAAATCAGACCTGAACCGTATGCCCATCCTTTCTGCGGCTTTCTGCTTGTCATTCACGATCACATCTGTAACAGCGTTCCCTGTCCTGACAGACATCTCAAACGCATCCATGCTCTCGTCCATCCTGGCAATATACTGTTCCATTTCCTCATAACTGCCGCTCCCCGCCAGTCCCTTTATGTTTGTGAGATGGTTTTTCATCTCATGCTTCATCCGGCGTATCCCGTCATAGAACTGCTCCACTTCCCCTATCCGTTCCCTTATGGCCGCAAGCTGCTGCTGTTCCACGAAATACTTCTTTTTCTCCTCCTGCAGCCCTACCATCTCCTGCCATGACGCCACCGTCACCACCATGCCTGCATAAAACAGGACTGCTATCAGCGGCACCAGCCCGATAAATGCAGGGTACTGACCATAAAGCGAGAAAACCACATTTTCCTTAACAGTAAAGAGCAGGCGGAAAATGATATTCTCAAACAGAATGCCCACAACTGGCGTCAGACATAGATAGCATAGTTCTTTTGTATGCAGTTCCGGCGGCCCCTTCTCCAGTTTTTTACTTAAGAACAGCAGCATGGCAAGCAGCAGTATGATCCTCAATACCATGAATGCAGAATACCCTGCCGCGACATTACGGTATATCATATTTTCATTGTCCAGCCCCTGCACGATTTTCCCATTGAAAAGATAATACAGGCTTTCCGTTATCAGCCTGCCCATATCCCTGGTGCAAAAGAACAGTATGCCATACAAAAAAACCTGTTTTCTTTCCATGCACAGCCATCTGCCGCCTGCCATCAACAGGAGGATCACGATCACCATGCACAGCCAGCCTGAAACAGAAAACGCTTCCCCCATCAAATACACCATCCCATAGGCCAGAAAAACTGCAATATTTTTTTGCATCCTATTTTTGCGTCCTGCCGTATATGGGCGGAAAAAGACAGCCATACAGAACGCACATAAAACCGTTTCACCCCCTGACGCTATATGCTGAAACAGCATAAAACCCATTTCGCTCAAATTTTCTTTTCCCCCCTTACTGCACAAATTGAAGGTATGCCGCCGCAAAGTCCTCATATCTTTTTGAAAGGGGCAGGCTGATGCCACCAGTCAGCGTCACCTCTGTTTTGTCATACCCCTCGACATAGGCGAGGTTGACGAGATACCCCCTGTGTATCCGGAAAAACTGCCCCTGCAGTTCTTCCTCCAGCCTGCCGATCTTCTCATAATATTCCAGTTCCCCATCTTTGAGGTACAGCACCACCTTATGGTTACGGCTCTCAATATAACAAATGCTATGAATTGGTACAGCCCTGCTTTCACACCCATACTGGATGACCAGCGTTTTCTTTTTCTGTTCCGCCTCAAATATGATCTGCGCCGCCGCCCGGTCAAAAACCTCGGCAAATCTCTGTTCGTCAATAGGTTTCAGGAGATATTGGAATGCCCCCACGTCAAAAGCGTCATACACATACTTTTCGTATCCCGTGACAAAAATAATGACCGGCTGCCTCTCCAGTTCCATGCCCCTTATCCGCCTTGCCAGTTCCATCCCGTCCATACCGGATGCCGCTCCATCCAGCTCTATATCTAAGAACAGCAGGTCATACTCCGTTTGATCCAGCAAATATTCGTCCGCAGACGCATACTCTGCAATTTCACACTCCGCCCCCTGTTTCCTGACCAGAGAGGATAAGTAAGCCCTTATATTCTTTTCATCATCACAGATCGCAATTTTTATAAAATCCACCTCCTCCGGCTCTCACTTTTTATATCGTAAAAAACGGGAAATAGTCTAACGCCGATAGCGTGAATAGCGGATTTGACAGCGTGAATTCTTTTCCTCCCATCACCCCAAAACGCCAAATGCAATTTCGCCATTCGTCCGATATGGGGGAAACGCAAACCGCCGTGTAAGCATATTACCTCTTATTTCGCCGCTTTCCAAGTAATTTCCGTTATCAGGCCGCCTTGCCTGCCTGGGAAAAAAGCAGACCGCCGCATATGGTAGATGAAGGCCATTGTGCGGCAGTTTGTCTTTTGTATGGTTCCTTTCTTACTGCTCCTTATCCTATGTAACTTAAGGTTTATTTCTCTTTGTCATATACCCATATACTTTTAATCTGATTTTCAATCTCACTGAATGCCCATCTCCTGCCGCTCCTTGCTACACAGTTAGGATCGTTTACCATAAATCCTTCGTTATCATACCCATATATGACAATGTAATGACCGGATATTGTGAAATCCCCTTTCCCCATAGCACATATGATGATTCCGCCATTATCAAGCACTGCCCTCATATTATTTGCACTTGAGCTTATGGATGAGACTTTAATGCCATACAGCTTTGGTAAATCCTCCATCAAGGCCCATGATGTGCCTGCCGGTTCCTTCCACATAATATCCATTTTCCACACTGTATGCGGCGATTTTGTCTGGAGTGTACGATTCATCTTTAGCTTTTGTGTATTCTACTTTTCTGGCGGTAGAAATATTCAAAAAGAAAGTTTATAATTTTGTAAATGTACAGGGAATATCATTCCTGAAATGTCGTCTTTATAAGTGAAAGCTTTCAAGAACATAATTCTTGCGGAGGGGGATTGAAATGGAGGACTTACAAATCATTAGCTTATATTTTAAGCGTGATGAAGCTGCAATTTCAGAAACAGCAACGAAATATGGAGCCTTTTGCCACAGGATTGCATTGAACATACTGTCAACAAGTTCCGACGCTGACGAATGTGTTAATGATACATATTTGCGGGCTTGGAACTCAATACCACCACAGAAGCCCGACAAACTTGGCGCATGGCTTGGTAAAGTAGTCCGAAATATCGCTTTTGACCTTTGGAAGAAAAATCACCGCCAAAAACGCTATGCGGGCATGGAGCAGCTTCTAAATGAGTTGGAGGACTGCATACCGTCCCCTGCTACTGTTGAACACCAAATTGAAGAACAAGAGTTAACCAACATCATAAACACATGGCTTGCGTCATTACCGCAAAATGACCGTATTCTTTTCATGCGTCGTTATTGGAATGGTGAAACAGTAAATACACTTGCACAAGAAAGCGGTATGTCCCCGGCAAATATGGCGAAGAAAATGTACCGACTTAGGCAAAATCTAAAATCCAAACTTGAAAAGGAGGGCTATTCCCTATGAAAGAAAAGGAAATCTCAAAGCTGTATAACAGCATTACGAATGTCGATAATCAGTTTATTGAGGAAGCTCAAACAAAGACGAAGAAAAAGAATGGTTGGCTCAAATGGGCGGCTATGGCGGCTTGCTTATGCGTAGCTTTGGTAGCCGGAGTGCTTTTCAAAATTTCTGTTCCAGACGTTATCATTGCGCCGGGCTTTTTGACAATCACAGTGTATGCCGCTTCATCAGATGAAGAAATAACCATGCAGGAAGGTATAGGGTTGCCAACAGATTATAAGTGGAGCCTTGCTATGAGCAGCCGACCGGGACTTCCATTAAAACTATCCGTTACGGAATACGACGATTTAAGTTTTGAAGTATCAGTTGATGGCGGGACATTGCTTCTTTGGGAGGGCAACAAAATAACATATTTAGGCTCATCGTTCAACACTAGAAATGATACTACTGTATATTGGACTAACCTATCTCGAACAGGCGAGAGCGATTTTGAACGGTATATGGGAACTACGGCATATATCAATATCATAATTCACGAAGGAGAAAACATTGTTGGATATGCTGTTGTTGAAATATACACAAATGACCTTGAAAATGAACCTGCACAGACTTACTCTGCCAAGTTGCTCAAGTCAGTATCTTTCCCAAAAGCTAATGGGGAATATCAAAAGATAACCGCTGAATATGTAGCAACTGAAATGGAACAAATCAAAAGCGAAACACAAGCTGGACAAAGGTAAAACAACTACAATTTATCGAGCAACACCTTAAAATCCAAGTGCAATTTTATAAGGGCAGCCGACGTTAATTCGACTGTCCTTTTTCTATACCGCAGATAGAAAGGAGCGACAATGACAAGAAAGAAAACACCACAGACCATTGAAGAATAAGCTCCTTGCTGTCTTTTGTTATTGAAGCGAAGCCATATGATGTATAATCTCGTCATAAAAATCACCCTGATTACCATTCCTGACACATGGCCGGCCTACTCTTCCTTCATCCAAGAAATATATTTTCTTACAGTAACTTGCAATATGAGGATCATGTGTCACTAATACAACTGCCTTATCCATGCCTTCCATGTTGATGTCAAGGAACACTATGCTGCATTCCCGTACATATCCCATATCCGCATACAGCTCTTCGCCAGAGCCGTATTCCCTTATCTCAAAATCATGCCCGCAGGCTTCCAGCAGCGCCCGTAGCGCGCCCCTGTCCTCCCTGCTGTCATCACAGACCGCTATCTTCATCGCATTTCCCTCAATTCTGTGTTTTTCTCCACTATAAATTATATCGGATTATGGGGTATCCTATCAAATCCCATTGCACGAAACTCCCATAAATTGCACGAAATGACTATAAGCGCACAGCCCATACTGGCCGTGTAAGCATATTACCTCTTATTTCCCCGCTTTCCAAATCAGGCCGCCCGGCCTGCCTGCGGAAAAGGCAGACCGCCGCATATGGCGGATGAAGGCCATAGTGCGGCGGTTTGTCTTTTGTAGGATTCCTTCATTTCTATGAGCCAATTATTCCATTCGTAATCTGCACAATTTCATCTGCCTCATTTGCCAAATATTTACTATGTGTAACAACGATTACGCATTTCCCCAACTCATGCGCAGTCTGCCTTAATAACTCAATAATTCCCTCTGCCGTCTGTTCATCCAGATTCCCGGTCGGCTCATCTGCCAATAAGACTTTTGCATTGCTTGCCAGCGCCCTTGCAATCGCTACACGTTGCTGTTGCCCACCGGACAGCTTCATTACATTTCTTTTCCATGCTTCCTGTGGGATATTCACTTTTGTAAGCAGTTCCCCCGGCTTATCTGTTCCTCCCAGCCTTACGTTTTCCTCCGTGGTGAGATAATCAATCAGGTTATACTCCTGAAAAACTAAGGATACATGGTTCTTTCTGTGATAATTTAAACCCTTCGCAAGGATATCTTCCCCTTCATATAGAATGGTGCCTCCTGTTGGGCTGTCAAGCCCTGCCAGCAAAGATAAGAGAGTCGTTTTTCCGGCTCCGCTGGCCCCGATAATGGCATAAAACTTTTTTTCTTCAAACCGCACAGAAATATCGCCTAAAACTTTCCTGTCCTTTTGGGATTTATATACATATTCTATATTTTTTGCTTCTAATATCATTTCAACTGTCCTCCTTACCTTATTTACACCTGCGCGCATAAACTGTTTTATAAATCCTGCAGGATATCCTTGGGATTTCTCTTCAATATGCCAATACCCGATACACATACAGATATCACAATAAGCAGGGCAATGCCCGAAACATCCTGTATTAACATCCCGGAAGTAATTTCTGCCTGCACGCCCACCACATTCTGCTCTGACTTTTCATAAGACAATGCCACTTTCCCTTCATCCAGTAAATCCTGTTCTCCCGCACTCTGTACCTGCTGTTCTACCAGATAATCCGCCGTCAGGCCTGACACTCCCGGTGCCGCCAAGAAGGAAACCAACACAGCCACTGCTGCAATCATAAGTGCTTCTGCCATGATCTGGGCCAAAATCCGTATTTTTGAAGTTCCCATTGACAGCATGATTCCAATTTCCCTATTCCGGCTTTTCATCCAGAACTGAAAAATTAGGAACAGGATAATCAGGCCTGCCCCTGAAATTACCCAGACTAAAATTCTGCTGTACTTCTCCATTTCATTAAAATTTGCGGACAGGGTATTCATATTTCCGTTATTGTCAATCAGGTCATACCTTTCCCACGCTATATCTACCCCCATTACACTTATCTTTACAGCTTCATATTCATCCACATCTGCAATCTTAAAATATGCCTTTTCATATAATGGGTCGCCTGCCTTTCCATCCACCTTTTCAGGGAAATCCAAATCCGTAAAAATAATATTTTCAGACCGGTAAGTATCCCCATACATATAAGGAGCTATAGGTTGGTTTACCCGATAGATACCGACAACTTCTGCTTCATAAATCATAGGATCCTCTTTATCCCGGCAGTTGCCAAAACTTATTCTGCTTCCAATTTCTAATTGGTTTTTATCTGCAAGCTCTGCCGAAATGACACAGACATCCTTTTCACCTTCTTTAATCATTCTGCCATCCATGATAAAAGCATTTCCCGAAAGAAAATTGGAATCCATGGACATATCTTTGTTCCCGACCAACGACACACCTCCAAGGTCGCTATACTGATCCACATCCTCGTCCTCAATGCGGATAAAACCAACTGGTCTTGCAGCCGTTGTCACTGTTGTAATATTGTAATCGGCAATTCCTTCTGTACCCGCTATTTTTTCGATATCCTCCACTAACAGGGTTTCAAAAGAATTATCCGTCCATGTTCTCCAGTTTTCTACTCCGTTTATTGTAATTTTTTCCTGATGGTATCCGCCCAGGCTGCCTTCCTTATGATCAAGCTGCCTTGATAACTCATCAATCCTCCGATGCCGGTCTGCCTCATTTTCTTCCAGCAGAAGCCCTGCCCCGACTGCCTGCCTTGTATTATCCTGCATCTGAACAGTTGCTTTTCCACTGCTCATTCCAGCCAACAGTAGCAGGCTGATGGTAAATACAGTTACAAACAGCAGGATGCTTTTTACAGGTTTTCTGATAACAGAACGCCATGCCAAACTAAAACCTCTCATTTACTATCCCTCCATTTTTGATAAAATGTCTTTTGGGTTTGCCCTTAAAATGGGCAGCAATGAAATACAGACAGCAATAACCGCTATACAGCCTCCTGCAAAGAACATTGCTGCAATATCCCCTGCCTGTAAGGAAACTGACAGGAGAACTGCCGTATTTTCTTTCATGAGCAGTTCCTTCATAATTCCTGCCATCCCACTTCCTATTACACAGGCGCCAAATACAGACAAACAAAAGACGGCTGCCGTTTCCATAAAAACCTGCATAAGAATATCCGTTTTCTTTTTTCCCATACTGATAAAAACAGCAATTTCCCTTTTTCTCGACCTCATCCACATACAGAGTAATATTGAAGTAATTGTCACCCCTGCAGCCAGCGTGAATACCAGCATAAGTTTCATCACACGGACTATCCTGTTCAGCGGCACCTCCAGCTGACGATATAATATATCAGCAGTG
>CAJULP010000091.1 GCA_910587295.1 uncultured Lachnospiraceae bacterium
GCGCCGCACATTTTGGCTTATATGTCAATACTTTTTTGAAAATTTAACAAAAATGTTTTCCGGGATATGGAGGAAAGCAAAAAAGAAGAACATGAAAAAAGAGCGGAAATTCGGGCTTAAAGAGTTTCCGAGACCGCTCTGACTGTAGAATGGAGGAACCTTATAGAAGCAGTCAACACGATTGGATAATTTCAAAATAATAATAAAAAATGAAATAAAGAAGCAAGGCGTATGGATAGCAGTTTAAGTTTGTATTTGGACAAGGTAGACAGGTATTTAAAACCAATGCCGGCTTCGGAGCGGGCCGATATTATCAATGAGATTAAAAGCGAAATGATGGAACTGGAAACAAAAGGAAAACTGTCTCCGGAACAGATCATAGAAAGACTGGGAACGCCCAAAGAACTTGCCGGGGCTTATTTGGGGGAAGTGATTTCAAAAAGCAGCCGGTTCAGCCTGAAAAAGTTATGTGCGGTTGTGGCGTTTTACAGCTTTGCCGGGGTCGGGAGTTTGTTTGTATTGCCGATTACCAACGTTTTTTCTTTCCGTTGTTTTAGGGATTTTGTTGTTTGTGGCAGGATGGGGGCTATGGATGTTGACAATCAAGTTCGTCCGCATGATAAGCAGAGGGAGATTTCAAAAAGGAGCAATAAAATGAAATTAAGTTTTGGAGAGGCAAAATTAACAGAAGAAACCAGATTGATTGACAAAGGAAACGCCGGTAATGACGATCCGTTTTGGCATTCTGCCCCAAGTGGAAACCTGTATCTGTATGGATCTGGACTGGCTGGACGGAAGTGTGTTATTCCCCGAGGCGCTGCCCGGAGGATTAAAGATCGTATGCCATGGCAGAAGGATTGACAAAAGCCAGGTAAAACGCGTTAAATTGGTTACGATTCCCTGTTTTCATGAGGTGGCGGTGAGGCTGTCAAAGCCGGAATTGCTGGCGGATATCCCAGCCGGATTCATAGAAGAAGTTTCCCCAAATCTTCCCGGGAAAAAACTTGTGGACTGTTTCGGACAGAATAAGCAAAAGGACTGGACTATCTATGGCGGATGGAAAAGGCTGAAATTGAGCGAAGGAACCGGTTATTTCACAAAATACAAGAAAAATGAAACGTGGTGGCTTGTTGACCCGGACGGCTATGCTTATCTAAGCATTGGCCCGGATTGCGTGGGAGTTCCCATGGACTGCCGGGTAGACGGTGTGGAGCAGTGGCTGGAATGGCTGCCGGAAGAAGGGGAAAAACCTTACGAGTCTATGTTTGCCAAAAACAGAAAAGGGCATGAGGGAACAAAGACAAACCGGAAGGTGAGACTGTTTTCTTATATACAGGCAAATCTGTACCGGGTGTTTGGAGAGGACTGGTTTGAGATCTGGAAAAAGATGATGACCGGACAGTTAAAGCACTACGGAATGAACACCTTAGGCAACTGGAGTGACAGCCGGCTTTTTGACGATGGGGCCATTCCTTATGTTACCTCACTGCCGGAGTTTCCGGCTACCAAGATTAAGACCTTTCGTGATTTTCCGGATGTGTTCAGTGAAGAATACCAAATGGAAGCCAGACGCTGTGCTTCTTTATTAAAGGAACATAAGGACGATCCAATGATGGTGGGATATTTTTTACGGAATGAGCCGGGCTGGGCTTTTGTGGATCATCTGGTACTTGCCGATGAGGTATTATATAACCCGGCGAAAACCGCTTGTAAAGAAAAGCTGATCGGATATCTGAAGGAGAAGTATAAAACGATTGAAACGTTGAATGGAACATGGGGATGTGCGCTTAAAAGCTTTGATGACTTTTACGAGCCTAAAAAGGAGGTATCCGGCTGGTCTAAAGAAGCAAAGGCTGATTTAAAGGACTTTTCCAAAAAGATGCTCCGGGCTTATGTGGAGATTCCTTCCCGGGAATGCCGCGAGATCGACCCGAACCACATGATCCTTGGTATGAGGTGGGCGTGGATCTCAGATCCGGATCTTGTGACGGGGTGGGAAAACTTTGATGTATTTTCTATTAACTGCTATGCCGTAGACCCTGCTTCGGCTATCCAAAATGTTGTAGACCTTGGGGTGGATCTTCCGGTAATGATAGGTGAGTTTCATTTCGGCGCGTTGGATGCGGGGCTTACCGCCACGGGATTGGAAGGGGTCCGGACCCAGAAAGACCGGGGAGCGGCGTACCGCTATTATTGCGAGCGGGCGGTGAAACATCCAAACGGGGTGGGATGCCATTATTTCCAATGCTGTGACCAGTTTGTTTTAGGGCGGTTTGATGGGGAAAATTATAACATTGGGCTTTTTGATGTCTGCTCTAAGCCGTATGAGGATATGCTAAGGCAGGTAAAGGAATGCAGCGGCGGCATTTATCAGGTGGCGGCAGGAGAGAAGGAACCCTTTGGGCAGAAAGGGGAAGGGATTCCGATGATCGCTTACTGACCGAAAAGGCTCCGTCAAATTCGAGCCAGCTCAGTTTGTTGTTACCTTTGCGGCCATGGAACCGGTGGAATGCCAGTTCAGCCCACGCCCATTCGCCGGGAGCGCACTGGCGTGCTTAACGTTGCAATTTCATTGCAACATCCCGGCTCAAAAGAGGGCGTTCCCTCATTCCGCAAAGGCTCCGTCAAATTCGAGCCAGCTCGATTTGCCGTTACCTTTGCGGAATGGCTGAACTGGTAAAGGAAATTGACACTCCCGTACATCTAATGGTAAAATGGTGCAAAGTAGGTTAAAAATGATTCCATAGAGGACACGAGAGCAGGAACGGAGGAGTTTTATGCCAAAAAGAACAGATATACATAAAGTGCTTATCATTGGTTCAGGCCCGATCATCATAGGTCAGGCCTGTGAGTTTGATTATTCGGGAACCCAGGCCTGTAAGGCGCTTCGGAAGCTGGGATATGAGATTGTGCTTGTCAATTCCAACCCGGCAACGATCATGACAGACCCGGAGACGGCGGATGTCACTTACATCGAACCGCTGAATGTGGAGCGGCTGACCCAGATCATCGAAAAAGAGCGTCCGGATGCGCTGCTTCCCAATTTGGGCGGGCAGTCAGGGCTGAACTTATGTGCGGAGCTTAGCAAGGCGGGAGTTTTGGATCAATATCATGTGAAGGTCATTGGCGTGCAGGTGGATGCCATTGAACGGGGGGAAGACCGGGTCGAGTTTAAAAAGACCATGGATAAGCTGGGGATTGAAATGGCCCGCAGCGAAGTGGCATATTCCGTTGAGGAAGCCCTTGCTATTGCGGACAAGCTGGGCTATCCGGTGGTGCTTCGGCCTGCTTACACGATGGGCGGCGCAGGCGGCGGCCTTGTCTATAATAAGGAAGAACTCAAGACGGTATGTGCAAGAGGGCTTCAGGCAAGCCTTGTAGGGCAGGTCCTGGTGGAAGAATCTATCCTCGGCTGGGAAGAGCTGGAGCTGGAAGTGGTCCGGGATGCGGACAACAACATCATCACCGTCTGCTTTATTGAAAATATTGATCCCCTTGGGGTGCATACCGGGGATTCGTTTTGTTCGGCTCCCATGCTGACCATATCGGAGGAATGTCAGAAACGCCTTCAGGAGCAGGCTTACAGGATCGTGGAGTCGGTACAGGTGATCGGAGGAACTAATGTGCAGTTTGCCCATGACCCGGTAAGCGACCGGATCATCGTAATCGAGATCAATCCACGGACTTCCCGTTCTTCTGCGTTAGCTTCTAAGGCAACAGGCTTCCCGATCGCGCTGGTCTCTTCCATGCTGGCGGCAGGGCTTACCTTAAAAGATATCCCCTGCGGGAAATATGGAACCCTGGATCGGTACGTGCCGGATGGCGATTATGTGGTGATCAAGTTTGCCCGCTGGGCATTTGAGAAGTTTAAAGGGGTGGAGGATAAGTTAGGAACCCAGATGCGGGCCGTAGGTGAGGTCATGAGCATCGGTAAAACCTACAAGGAAGCTTTCCAGAAGGCCATCCGCTCACTGGAAACCGGGCGCTATGGCTTAGGCCATGCGCAGGATTTTGATACCCTGTCCAAGGAAGAGCTGTTAAGGAGACTGAATACCCCATCCAGCGAACGCCATTTCCTGATGTACGAGGCGCTGCGGAAAGGGGCCGCAATAGAGGAGATCCATGAGATCACGAAGGTAAAGGCATACTTTATCGAGCAGATGAAGGAGCTGGTGGAAGAAGAGGAAGAGCTTCTAAAGTGTAAAGGGGCTTTACCGGAGGACGGGATGCTGATCCAGGCGAAGAAGGACGGGTTTTCCGATAAGTACCTGAGCCAGCTTCTGCAGGTGCCGGAAGAAGAGATACGCCGCCGCCGTATTGCGCTTGGCGTTACGGAAAGCTGGGAAGGCGTCCACGTCAGTGGAACGAAAGACAGCGCTTACTATTATTCTACCTACAATGGGCCGGATAAGAATGTGGTGAATACGGATCGGCCCAAGATCATGATCTTAGGCGGAGGTCCTAACCGGATCGGACAGGGGATCGAGTTCGATTATTGCTGTGTTCATGCGGCGATGGCTCTTAAGAAACTGGGATTTGAAACTATCATTGTAAACTGTAACCCGGAGACCGTATCAACAGACTACGATACTTCGGATAAGTTATATTTTGAACCTCTGACACTGGAGGATGTGTTAAGCATCTATGAAAAGGAAAAGCCCTTAGGGGTGATCGCCCAGTTTGGAGGCCAGACGCCTTTAAATCTGGCTTCTCAGCTAGAGGAAAACGGAGTGCGGATTTTGGGAACTTCTCCTTCTGTCATCGATCTGGCGGAGGACCGTGACCAGTTCCGGACCATGATGGAAAAACTGGACATCCCTATGCCGGAATCCGGGATGGCGGCTACCGTTTCGGAAGCGCTTTCCATTGCCGAAAGGATCGGTTACCCGGTGATGGTGCGCCCTTCTTATGTGTTAGGCGGCAGGGGCATGGAAGTGGTCTATGATGCGGAGAGCATGACGGGATATATGAATGCGGCAGTGGGAGTAACGCCGGACCGCCCGATCCTCATCGACCGTTTCTTAAACCATGCGCTGGAGTGTGAAGCGGATGCCATCAGTGACGGGGAGCATGCGTTTGTGCCGGCGGTGATGGAACATATCGAGCTTGCGGGCATCCACTCCGGGGATTCCGCCTGCATCATTCCTTCCGTGCACATCCCGGCGGAAAGCGTGGAGACCATTAAAGAGTATACCAGAAAGATTGCGGAGGAGATGCATGTAAAGGGCCTTATGAACATGCAGTATGCCATTGAGAACGGGAAAGTCTTCGTTTTGGAGGCAAATCCCAGGGCATCCCGGACGGTGCCTCTTGTATCCAAGGTCTGTAACGTGCGTATGGTACCTCTGGCAACAGAGATTATTACCGCAGAGCTTACCGGACGGCCGTCGCCGATCCCGGCGCTTAAAGAGCAGGTGATCCCCAATTACGGGGTAAAGGAAGCGGTGTTCCCCTTTAATATGTTCCCCGAGGTGGATCCTGTTTTAGGACCGGAAATGCGATCTACCGGCGAGGTTTTGGGCCTGTCCCGATCCTACGGTGAAGCGTTTTATAAAGCTCAGGAAGCGGTACAGTCAAAGCTGCCCCTTGAGGGAACGGTGTTGATCTCCGTAAATAAAAAAGATAAGGATGAAGCGGTGGAGGTTGCAAGGAGCCTGTCAGAAGACGGTTTTCGGATCGTGGCAACAGAAGGAACCTATAACCTGATCACTGCGGCGGGAATCCCTGCGGTGAAAGCCAAAAAGCTTTATGAGGGAAGGCCCAACGTGCTTGATATGATCACCAACGGTGATTTTGACCTGATCATCAATTCCCCGGTGGGGAAAGACAGCGTTCATGACGACAGTTACCTTCGTAAGGCAGCCATTAAGGCAAAGGCACCTTATATCACCACGGTGGCGGCGGCAAAAGTAACGGCGGAAGGGATCCACTATTTAAGAACCCATAAAGGCAGCGAGGTGAAATCCTTACAGGAACTGCACAGTGAGATCCATGAGAAATAAGGTATTTGCAATGTGCCCGGTACGTCGGTCATGAGACCGGGGGCGCCGGGCCGGTGGAATCCCTGACGATCAAAGTAGCCCGAAGCAGGATAGAGCCGATCGCCACCTTGTTTAGCAGGCAGGATAAGGCGTAAAAGCCGCATTTGCCAAGTGCGGTGCGGTCCTGCTTTATGGTGGTAAGGGGCGGCGTGGTGTAGGCGGTCATAGGCAGATCGTCAAACCCCACGATGCTCACATCTTCAGGGATACGGATATTTCTGTCATCACATTCCGTGATGGCGGAGATTGCCCGTACGTCATGGGAAAACAAAATGGCGGTGACTCCGTGGGAGAGAAGCTTTGGAATGTATTCTTTGGTGGATTCGGACACATAGTATCCTAAGCCGATGTAATCCTCGTTCACTTCCAGGCCGAATTTATACAGCGCGTTTAAATAGGCATTGTATCTTGCCTTTAGGATGTAAGATTCCAAAGGGCCGGATATGAGGCCTATTTTTTTGTGCCCCAATGAGGCCAAATGCTTTACGGCAAGCTCAAACCCTTCTTCACTGTCACAGCCCACGGAAGCAATGTTAGGGTTTTCCTTCACGGTATTATCATAAAGGACGGTAGGGATCTTGCAGCTACGAAACTCTTTCATCCAGGGATCTAAGAGGGAAAGACCTAAAATAAAGGAGGCCTGGTAGCCGTTTTGCATCATGAACACGCCATAAGGGGTCAGCTTTTGGAAGTCGATGGTGATGGGAACAATGTCCACGACCCATCCTTCCGGTTCTGCCATCTGCTTAAAACCCAGGATAATATCGTGCCCAAACTTGTTTGGTGTGTCAAAATCCATGTTTTCCACCAAAATACAGAGCTTTTTTTCCTTTTTTTGCAGACGTTTGTTGACATATCCCAGCTCCACTGCCGTTTCCAGGATGCGTTTGCGCATTTCGTCACTGATATCGGTAGCGTTGTTTAAGCCTTTAGAAACGGTACTTTTGGATACTCCTAATTTTGCGGCGATGTCATTGATCGTTGCCATAGGTCCTCTTCCCCCCCTTGAAAGTTTGTTAAAGTTGACAATGGTTGTTTTTTTGGATAAGAAAATTATAGCAGGGGAAACCGTGAAAAACAAGACGCCTGTCTAAACTTTGTCCGCTCACATGAACGGTATACAGCAGAAAAACCAGTAAAATGCGCACATTGGAAAACATTGGAAGCGAAACTTGACGAAAATTATTTTCGAAACAAGCATAGCGTGAAAGTTTCGAAATGATATACAAACTGCACAAAGATAATGCTATGATACAGGAAAATAGACAAAAATGCACAAAAATGGCCCTTGCGTGAAAAATATGTCTGTGCTAATATTAATTTAGCGAAACTTTACAAAACTTTAATAAATCTAAGGAGGTAATGAAATGAAAAAGTTTATAGTCGCATTATTGTTGGCAGCGATGACTATGGCTTCGGTCACTGGATGCGGTAAGGGAGGAGACTCTGGGCAAAGCGGTACCGCGCCGGAGACAGGGGCTGACAGCGCAAAAACGCAGGACGCCGGCGCAGCAGATTCAGGTGCGGCAGCATCCGGAGAAGTACAGGATATTTCTTTAAAGGTATGGTGTCCTCAGAACCAGGTTGACACCGGGATTATGGAACAGCAGCAGGCAGCGTTTGCGGCAGAACATCCGGAGTACAATATCACATGGACAACAGAGATCGTAGGTGAGGATAAATGTCAGGAACCCCTGCTTAAGGATGTTGGAGCGGCAGCGGACGTATTTATGTTTGCAAGTGACCAGCTTCCCGCAATGGTAGACGCAGGCGCTATCGCAAGGCTTGGCGGCGCAACAGAGGAAATGGTAAATAGCACTATTGCGGAATCTGTTGTCGCAACGGCAAAAGTGGATGACGCTCTTTATGCGATCCCTTTTACGCACAATACATTCTTCATGTTTTATGACAAGACGATCCTGGATGAATCAGATATCACCAGCTTAGAAAAGATCATGGCGAAAGAAACCGCTGACAACGTATACAACTTCTATTTTGAGTCAGCAGGCGGCTGGAAGCTTGGATGCTATTACTACGGCGCAGGGTGCAGCATCTTTGGACCTGACGGAAGCGACGTGGCGGCAGGCGTTGACTGGAACAACGAAACCGGTCTTGCGGTTACCAATTACCTGATCGACCTGATCAACAACCCTAAATGTGCATATGACGGTGAGATTTCCGTATCCGAGCTGGCAGGCGACCACAGGATTGGCGCGTGGTTCGACGGTTCCTGGAACTATGACCTGTACAAAGGAATCCTTGGCGATGATTTAGGCATGGCCATCATCCCGACCTTTAACCCGGATGGAACAGACCATCAGCTCCTTGGTTTCTATGGTTCTAAATGTATCGGTGTTAACGCACAGTCACAGAACATGGCGGCAGCGGTAGCGTTTGCGGCATTCCTTGGAAATGAAGAAAACCAGGTTCTGCGTTATGAGCTTTCCGCACAGATTCCTGCAAACATGGCAGCAGGAGAGAGTGAAGCAGTGAAGGCAGACCCTCTTGCAGTGGTCATCGTAAAAGAAGCAAATGAAGCAAGTGTTGCACAGCCTGCAAACGCAGAGTTCAGCGCAAGGTACTGGACCTATGCAAACGCAATCCCTACAGAGATCAGAAGCGGGGAGATCACAAAAGACAATGCACAGGCTAAGCTGGATGCTTTTGTAGAATCAATGACCAAATAATGGAGATATTTGAGGAGGGCTTAGATGGGAATCTTTAAAAAAAAAGACCAGTCTGTTTATGTAAAGCCATCGGAAGCCAGTACAGCGCAGGCGTTTAAGAATGGCAATATCATGACCAAGTTATCCTTCTTTATCTTTGGGGTTGGCAACATTGCAAATAAACAGATTGTCAGGGGATTATTATTTCTGATCATAGAGATCGGATATCTTACTTACCTGCTCTCCTTTGGGCTTGGTGCCTTGGGTGATTTTATCACCCTTGGCACTGTAGAACAGGGGCAGGTGTATAATGAAGCGTTAGGGATCTATGAATATTCCACAGGCGATAACTCCATGCTTTGCCTTTTGTACGGTGTGATTACGCTGGTACTGACAGCGGCAGTCATCTTCGTGGCATGTATGTCAGGGAAAAGCGCATACTGTACCCAGGTCCGCAAGGAAAAAGGAATGCATATCCCGAATTTCAGGGATGACTTAAAATCCCTGTTGGAAGAAAACCTGCATGCGTTTTTGCTGGCTTTCCCGATTTTCGGAATTATCTGCTTTACCATTGTACCGTTGATCTTCATGATCCTGATCGCGTTTACCAGTTATGACCATGAGCATCAGCCACCCGGGAATTTGTTCCAGTGGGTAGGACTTGACAACTTTAAGGCTATGTTCTCTCAGGGGAGCAAACTGGCGTCCACCTTCTGGCCGGTTTTATCATGGACGCTGATCTGGGCAGTGCTTGCGACGGTAAGCTGCTACATATTAGGGCTTTTACTGGCGCTTCTCATTAACCGGAAGGGAACCAGGGCAAAGGGCTTTTGGAGGTTTATGTTTGTCCTTTCCGTGGCAGTTCCCCAGTTTGTCACATTGCTGAGCATGAGGACCATATTTAACGCCAACGGACCTGTAAACGTTATCTTAAGGGAGATCGGGGCAATCGGGGCGACGGAATCCATTCCGTTTTTTACCAATCCGCTGTATGCAAAGATCACGATCATCTGCATCAATATCTGGATCGGTGTGCCTTTTACCATGCTTTCCACCACGGGTATTTTACAGAATATACCGGAAGAACTTTATGAGGCGGCAAAGATTGACGGCGCCAGCGCACCGATCATATTCAGGAAGATCACCCTTCCTTATATGCTCTTTGTCATGACGCCAAACCTGATCACTGCCTTTACCGGAAATATCAATAACTTTAACGTGATCTTCCTGCTTTCAGGAGGCGGACCGGATTCGCTGGATTACTATTACGCAGGAAAGACGGATCTTTTGGTCACATGGCTCTACCGGTTGACAATCACACAAAAAGACTACAACTTAGGTGCGGTCATCGGTATTTTAGTATTTGTTATTTTAGCAGTATTGTCACTGATCACCTACCGCCGTACAGGCTCTTACAAAGATGAGGGGGCGTTCCAATAATGAAAGCAAAACGATTTATTACCAATACAGCCTGCCATATTTTACTGGCTGTGCTTAGTATTATCTGGGTATTGCCGATCTTTTATGTCATATTGACCTCATTTCGTGCCGAGAGCGGTTCTTATAAGAGTTATATATGGCCTAGGGGCTTTACACTGGATAATTATATTAATCTGTTCCACGGGAACAATAATATTGATTTTACCAGATGGTTTATGAATACCTTTATCATTGCCATATTCAGTACGATACTTTCCGCATTTTTTGTATTGTGCGTGTCTTATGTTATGAGCAGGCTCCGCTTTAAAATGCGTAAAAAATTTATGAATATCGCACTGATCCTTGGAATGTTCCCGGGGTTCATGTCCATGATCGCCGTTTATTATATTTTAAAAGGTCTTGGATTTTTGGAGACCGGCGTGTTAAAGCAGGTAGCTCTTGTGCTGGTATATTCCGGTGGGGCAGGGCTTGGCTTTTACATGGCAAAAGGTTTTTTTGATACCATTCCCAAAAGTATTGATGAAGCAGCTTATATTGACGGGGCCACAAAGTGGGATACCTTTATCCAGATCACCATACCTTTGTCAAAGCCGATCATTACGTATACTTTGATCACTGCCTTTATGGGGCCGTGGGTAGACTATATTTTTGCCAAGGTTATCATGGGCAATGAAACACCGTATTACACCATAGCAATCGGTCTTTGGACCATGCTTGAGCAGGAATTTGTGGAATATTATTATACACAGTTCTATGCAGGGTGTGTGGTGATTTCCATTCCCATCGCGATCTTGTTCCTGCTGACCCAGAAGTGTTATGTGGAAGGCGTGTCCGGGGCCGTAAAGGGTTAAAGATCCATCCGGATAGGGTTTGTGTAAAGTAATTGATAAAGGGCAGCTGCAAAATAGGAAAAACGTCAATTTCATTTGCCGTTATATTTTGCGGCGGCCCTTTTTAAATAGAAGAAGAGAGTAAGGGTATATGACAAATAAAGAGTTTGATGAAAAATTCAGATATGATGAAAAAGATCTGGGGGTCAACTGTAAAGAAGGAAAGACGGTCTTTAAGGTCTGGAGCCCTATGGCGGAACGGATCCTGCTCCGGTTATATGATAAAGACGGCGGAGAGCCTTTCCTGGAAAGGGAAATGCGCCTTGGGGAGCGGGGGGTATGGGAGCGGGTGTTCCCGGAGAGCCTCCACGGGATGTATTATGACTATCTGGTAAGGATAGAGGGGAAGGACGTAAGGACGGCGGATCCCTATGCCATCTGCTGTAACTGCAATGGAAGCAGGAGCATGGTAGTGGATCTTGGCCAGACGGATCCGGAAGGTTTCCCGGAAGACAGGGCGCCGGCGGTGGAAGGGGAACAGATCATCTACGAGCTTCACATCAAGGACTTTTCCTATGATAAGGACAGCGGCATACCGGAAGTGTACCGCGGCAAATACAAAGCCTTTACTATAGAAAAAACCGGACAAAGCTATCCTACCTGCATGGAATATTTGAAAGAGCTGGGTGTCACCTATGTGCATCTGCTTCCGTTTTTTGATTATGGATCCGTGGACGAAGCGGGAGACGGGAACCAGTACAACTGGGGATATGACCCTCTTAACTTTAACGTGCCGGAAGGATCTTACGCCACGGATGTGTCGGATGGAACAGTGAGGATCCGGGAATGCAAGGAGATGATTCAGTCGTTGCACAAAAACGGTCTTCGGGTGATCATGGACGTGGTCTACAACCATACCTACCGGAATGATTCCTGGCTGGAGCGGATGGTGCCGGGATACTATTACCGGTATCAGGAGGACGGCAGTCTTTCCGACGGGTCGGCCTGTGGGAATGACATTGCGGCAGGCCGTGCCATGGTGGATAATTATATTGCGGATTCCGTGATGTACTGGGCAAAGGAATACCACGTGGACGGATTCCGCTTTGACCTGATGGGGCTTTTGACGGTGGAACTGATGAACCGGATAAGACGGGAGCTGGACGAGGAATTTGGCACAGGGGAAAAGCTGATCTACGGGGAACCCTGGCGCGCCAATTCTTCTCCCATGGAAAGCGGAACCAGGGCGGCTTTAAAGGTAAATACCGGCTGCCTGGATGAGGGGATCGGAATATTCAGCGATGATACCAGGGACGCCATCAAAGGGCATGTGTTCCGTGAGGAAGAACCCGGATTTGTGAACGGGGGTGACGGGCTTGAGGCTTTGATCCTTCATGCGGTAACCGGATGGAGGGACGGCGGGGCCGTTTTCCGGCCCAGGAGCTGTGCCCAGATCATCAATTATGTGTCGGCTCATGACAATTTCACCCTATGGGATAAGCTGGTCTTGTCCATGCATAACGGGGAATCGGACTTTTCCACCCGGTATGAGGATGTGCTAGCGGCCAACAAGCTTGCGGCGTTCATTTATTTTACCTGCCAGGGAAGCCTTTTTATGCAGGCCGGGGAGGAATTTGCAAGGACCAAGTTTGGGGATGAGAACAGCTTTCAGTCAGGGCCTAAGCTGAATATGCTGAAATGGAGCAGAACCGTGGAATATAAAGAGTTGGTGGATTATTATAAAGGATTGATCCATCTTCGGAAAAAGCTGCCGGGGCTTTGTGACAAGCATAAGTCCGCAGCACTGCGTATCAGGGGAAAATCCATTCATGCAGATAAAGTGGTGTCTTTCCGTGTGGATAACCGGGATTTCGACCAGGCGGGAGAGTGGGATGAATTATATATCATTTACAATGCATCCCTAAAAGAGCATCAGTTAGATCTGCCGGCAGGAAAGTGGGAAATTTTGGCGGATGGAAAGGTATCTGACTGCCGTTTGAAAGTACCGGAGGATCAGGCAAGTGTGACGGTGGGAGCTGGCAGCGGTATGTTGTTAGGAAGGTATGGTGTGGAAGGATGAAATTTGTATACGGGAAACAGGACTGGAAAACGCTGGAAAGGGGGGAAGAAAACTGTTATCTTATGACCAATGGGCTTGGAGGATTTTCTTCCCAGACCATGATCGGATCCTGTGGAAGGAATGACCATGCGCTTTTTATGGCCTGTGTACATTCCCCAAACCATCGTTATAACATGATACACCGGCTGGAAGAGGTGCTGTGGATTGGGGGAAAAAAGGTGCATATTTCCAGCCAGGACTTTGCCGGAGAAAAAGAGAGAGAGGAAGGCTTTGTTTACCAAAACGGCTTTTCTTTTGAGGATTATCCGGAGTGGACTTATCTGGTGGAAGGGGCGGAAATAAAAAAGAGGGTGGTCTTAGGCCAGGGAGTCAACACCGTAGGAATCTCCTATGATATACAAAACCGCTCCGGCAGGGATGTGGTTTTGGAGGTGATACCACACCTGCAGTTTGTGCCGAAAGGGGAGCTGCTTTCCCGGGAACAGTCATTCGATGTGGAGATTGCGGGTGGCGGCAAAGCCGGGGAGAATGGTTCCGGTGAAAAGGCGGGCTGCAGCGGACGGATAAGCTCCAACGGGCAGATCCTTCATTTCCGCACAAACGGGGAAGCGGAAGCGGTTCCGCTGTGGTTTCATGATAACCTTTATTACGCTTATGATGTGATGGACGGGAAGCGGGAGAGGGGCTGCGTGGCGGCAAACCACAGGATTTCCTTCCGGGTACCGGCAGGGGAAACGGGGGAGCTCCGGATGGTGTACGGCATGGGGAAGGAACTTCCCACGGTGGCGGATTTATGTGACGGGGTGAAAAAATACCGGGAAGGGCTGCGCACTAAAGCAGGATTTAACGGGAATGTGCCGGGGGCGCTGTCTGCGGCGGCAGGCCAGTTTGTCTCATACCGGGAATCCACCGGGAAACAGACCATCTTGGCGGGCTTCCCCTTTTTTGAGGACTGGGGGAGGGATACCATGATTGCCCTCACCGGATGCTGTCTCGTTACAGGTCAATTTGAAACGGCGAGGAGTATACTGGAAACCTTTATGACTTACTGCCGGAAGGGCCTGATGCCCAATCTGTTCCCGGAAGGGAAGAATGCGCCGGGGTACAACACGGTGGACGCATCTCTGCTGTTTATCCTGGCGGTTTATGAATACTACCGGCGGACGAAGGATGCGGACTTTGTGGGAAGCGCATATAAGACCATGGAAGAAATTGTGGGATGGTATCATAAGGGAACGGACTTTGGGATCAGGATGGATGAGGACGGCCTTATCATGGCGGGGCGTGACTTTGACCAGGTCACGTGGATGGATGTGCGGATTGGGGAAATCCTGCCAACGCCCCGGCACGGGAAACCGGTGGAGATCAACGCTTACTGGTATAATGCGCTGCGTATTATGGAAGAGTTCAGAGGACTGCTTTCGGAAGGCGGAAACACAGGAATAAATCATGATTTAATGTCAGATTTGGATTACGGGCAGCTTGCCGGGAACGTCAAAAAGAGCTTCTCGGAAAAATTCTGGAATGAGGAAGCCGGATGTTTAAAGGATGTGCTTTCCGGCACGGCGGCGGATGGCCAGATCCGCTGTAATCAGATTTGGGCGGTGTCCCTGCCTTTTTCGGTGCTCTCGCCGGAGCGGGAGAAGCAGGTAGTGGAAGTGGTATTCCGGAGATTATATACGCCTTATGGGCTTAGGACCCTTTCGCCGGAAGATAAAGAGTTCCATCCCTTCTATGGTGGGAAGCAGTTTGACCGGGATATGGCCTACCATCAGGGCACGGTGTGGGTGTTCCCGTTAGGCGCGTATTATCTGGCGTACCTGAAGGTGAACGGATATTCGGCAGATGCAAAGGCTTATGTGTCTGGGCAGCTGGAAACCATGGAAGCGGCGCTCAGGGAAGGGTGCATCGGGCAGCTGCCGGAAATCTATGACGGTGGAAACCCGGTCTCCTCTAAGGGGTGCTTTGCCCAGGCTTGGAGCGTGGGGGAGATCTTAAGGGTGTATGACGCACTGCGGGGGAATGAATTATAGAAAAGACATATTAAAAGTAGATTTATCTTGAAATACCCTGACCCAAACAACTGTTATGTTTCCGCGCGCAGATGTTTGGGGCAGGGCATTTTTTGTCATTCTTTTATTTTGTCAATCTCTGTGAGATTAACGCCCAAGCTTGTAAGCAAGGCTTTTGGTGATATATAATCGTCTTTTAAGTCGGCATATGTTTTTGTGGCGTTTTCTTCCTTGAACAATAACATGCGTTTCTGTGCCTTTTGGAAATTATTCAATGCATCTCTTATAATCTCTGCTCCGTTTGGCATTTTCCCACCTGCTTTCCTGTTATGTCTTGTATCAGCTGTTCCGAAAATAGATTTCTGTGGAGAATAATGAAATCTGGTAGAATAATGGGAATCAGGATGGTATAATAGCAAAAAATGCGGGTGTTATGGAAAAGACTTCAATATCCGTCCAAAAGACCGATGAGGATTATTGCCCTTGCCAAAATTGCGGAACAAATAGACGGAAACAGAATATATTCGGAAAAAGAAATCAATGAGATTATCAGGTCGAATATTGCGTTTGGTGATATAGAGTTAGTACGAAGGGAAATGTACCAATATCATTTCCTTGGGAGGCTTAGGGACGGTTCCGAGTATTGGGCAGAAGCAGATTGGAAAGATGCGTATGCAGAGTATCTCAGCGCGGATTAGTGGTTAAGAAGGTCAAAGAAGCCAAGAGGGCAAATATTTGTGGAGAAAAATACAATGGATGATTTTGGTATTAATGAGATGCAGGAAATGCAGAAGAATCTCCAGGACCGGGATCAATGGGCGCTTTTTTGCCCGGAGAAAGGAAAAAATCAGCTGCTTTGGATGGTTGGCGAAATCGGGGAAGTGGTCGATACTGTCAAAAAGCATGGGGGAGAAAAGGCTGACGCCGACCCTTTACTGCGGAAAGAGCTGGTTGAGGAACTGGCTGATGTCCTGATGTATTATAGTGATATCCTGTTATGCTATGGCCTCTCCGTTTTCGGCGCTTCCGTTGTATGAATCAATATTCAAGTTCTTTATTCCCGCCTTTTTCACATGCCTTAGTCCGCATTAGATTGGCATACGTGATAATGGAAGTTAGTCTTTGTTCTTCAAGTGCCATGCAATCACCTGCTTTCTTAACCAATCAAACATTTTTTCCTTTGAACGCAAAAAGAGAAGATAAATAATACGTCAAAAATTGAACACATCTGAGACAATTGATGAATTTACCGGAAGGTGTTGTTTCGATAAAATAACTCCATAAAGAAAAACATCCAAGAAAATATGGGAGGTACAAAATGAATTTAAAAAAAGTATTGGCTTTAACAGCAGCATTGGTGATGTCAATCACAGCATTAGCAGGATGTGGGAATAGCGGGCCAGATTCGCTGACAGCGTCACAATCATCTCAGGATAACAGCATTTTGGAATCTAAAGAAGATACGGTTCCGGAAGAAGAGAGTGAAGCCCGTGAAAAGGAAAGTGGGGAAAAGACCGCCATGATGCAGAATTTATGAAGGGCATGATCAATGAGTACAATGCATCCAACATGGATAATATTGAAATCAAGTATGAAATATATACAGATAACTATCCGCAGGTTATTGATATGGCATTTCAGAACGGCGAAGCACCGGACATGTTTGTGTATCAGGAAGAACCTTTCCAGAAGTATATGAATACCGGGAAACTGGTTGACATCACACCATTCATGGACGATGAGTATAAAGAAATTTTCGGGATAAATCTTATTGATGGGTTTAATGTGATTGACGGGAAATGCTACTTTGTTCCTACTACGGCCACCGTTTGCCGCCTGTTCTACAACAAGGATATTTTTGAACGGGTTGGTCTGGAGGGTGCGCCTGAAACTTTAGAGGAAATGGTGGAATACGCAAAATTGATCACTCAAGAGCTGTCAGGGGAAGGGATTTACGGGTTTGCGGCAAATATGAAGAGCGCATCGTCCGCATTGAGCCGTTCACTGATAAAGCAGGGCGAAAGAGAACTGGGACTTAAGTTTGGCTATAATTTTGAGACAGGAAGATATGATTTTAGCGGTTATGAGAATCTGGTCAAGAACTGGAAGACTTTGATGTCGCAGGAATGTGCGTTCCCCGGATGTGAATCTCTGGATATCGACCCGCTCAGAACCTAGTTTGCGGATGGGAAGATTGGTATGTATATGTCCTATTCCCACGCAGAGCCCGGCGTATATACGAACCAGTTCCCGATGGAGCAGGGATGGGGATGCGCACAGCTTCCGGTAACAGGCGGAAACGTAATAGGAGCGGAGCATTACCAGCCCTCAGGTGGATATATGTTCAATGCGGAGAGTGAAAATCTGGAGGCGGCCTGGAAGGCATACCGGGCGGTATTCGCAGACGTCGATATGCTGGCGGAGTATTATGAGCAGGGGTATGGGGTATCCACGGTGCCGGCAGCGATTGAGAAGGCAAACCCGGCGCAATATTTTATAGATAACCCCGATCTTTTAATCTGCGACACGGATAAGGTATATCCAATGACTCCTCATGAGAGTAATGTGGATGCGGATATTGCTTCAGGGCTGAAAGATTTAACTGACCGTTATAATGCGGCGCTGGACGCGGGCATTGCGGAGGGAATCGGCTCGGAGATTAAAATTGATCATTTTGACCCCATGAACCCATAACACACGGCTACAGGGGTGCATAGACAGGGGAGATGCCGAAATGGACAGCGATTGTGGCATCCCCCTCTCTATTTTGGGAGAATGAAAAAAGAAAGGAGAGGCCGGGACGAGAAAAAAACAAAAGCTAAGCCCATTAAAGCGGAAACGGATGATATATGATAATTTACGCACTTATAGTTTGCTGCTGCCCAATCTGATATTGTTTCTGGCATTTTCCGCATATCCGGTAATATGGACGTTAAAATATGTGTTTTACCGTTATGGTGGTTATGGCTCCAGTGTCCCTAAATTTGTGGGGCTGGAAAATATTTTGCGGGTATTTAGAGATGATATTTATTGGAAAGCAGTAAAAAATACGTTTGTTTATGCAGGGGCAAAAATCTTGTTTATTATCCCCCTTGCATTTTTACTGGCTCTTTTCCTGAACAGGCCGGCCAAAGGAAATGGATTACTGCAGGGGATAATTTTTGTGCCGACAATCATGAGCGCAGCGGTTATGGGACTTGTTTTTTATTTGCTTTTTAATGTCTATAACGGACAGATAAACCAGTATTTGTTACATATGGGAATTGTTACCCGGCCTGTTAATTGGCTTGGAAAAGAACATGCAATGCAGACATTGATAATTACTGCGGTATGGGGCGGTGTGGGCAATTATATGGTATATTTTATTGCCGGCCTACAGCAAATTTCTGAGGAAGCTTTGGAAAGCGCAAGGATTGATGGTGCGAACAGAATCCAGACAATGTGGTATATTACAATCCCTATGCTGGGGCCTATTTTGAAAATAATCCTGATGTTGTCGATTACATCTGCTTTTTCAGATATGAGTAGTATCATGGTACTGACAGAAGGAGGACCGACGAATGAAACAATGGTTATGGTTTCTTTTTCCCGGTGTCTCCCTGCAGTTCCATTACACCGCAGTATGGTTATGGTGCGGCAGTCAGTGTTATCTCTGCAATGATTGCGGGTGTGATAACAGTAGGATATCTGATGCTATCCCGAAAATTGGATGCTGTATATTAGAAGGGGGTGCGGTTATGAGCAAGGCAAAAAACAGGGCTGCCCTGGCAGGGTCTTATCTGTTTGTTGGAATCATGGCAATTTTTACGGTATATCCAATTTTGTATACGATTGTAGGATCTTTCAAAACAAATGGTGAGTTGACTCGGGGAGAGCATTTCTTTCCTGAAATATGGCATTTTGAAAATTTTGTGCAGGCTTTTATTCAGGCAGATTTTATTAAGTATACCGGAAACAGTTTTGTGGTGAGCCTGGCAGTTTTGGCTGTGGCAGTTTTTACAGCTTCTTTAGCCGGTTACGTATTTGCGAGAAAAGAGTTTGTAGGAAAAAAACTATGGCTGGTTATGCATACAGGACTAATGTTTATCGCACTTGGTTCCGTGACGCTTTATCCTATTTATGAGCTTTTAGCTAAGATGAATTTAAATAAGTCTATTGTGGGGCTGATTCTTGCATTGGTGGGCGGGCAGTCTACTAATGTTTTACTGACAATGGGATTTGTTAAAAGTATTCCCAAAGAGTTGGATGAATCGGCAACGATTGATGGATGCACGATATATGGTATTTTCTTCCAGATTATTTTGCCGTTAATCAAGCCTATTTTGGCTGTAGTTGCTTTGTTTTCGTTCAGACATGCATGGAACGATTATATCACTACCCTCATTATGAGCATATCGCTCCCTAAGCTGAGGACTCTGACGGTTGCGGTTGTACAGCTGAAATATTCTGTTAATGCTGCGGCGGAATGGCATATCATGTTGGCGGGGGCCACAATTGCAATTGTTCCAATATTGATTGTGTACGCATTTTGCCATAAATTATTTATTGGCGGTTTGACGGCGGGTGCTGTGAAAGGATAAAAAAGTTATCTGGAATCTATATGAGATAGGCAAACTATGTTATATTGAATGCAGAGGAGGAATGAATATGAGTCTGTTTAAAAACTTTCGGTTTCGTACCCGGATCATACTGGTTTGTATTGTAATTCTACTTTTAAACAGCATTGCATGTGGAAGTATTTATTATAATTATGTGTTTAAAGATACGCTGAAAAATTATTATTCCAGCTCTGAAGACATGGTTTCCCAAATGCGAATGCATTTGACGAATGAAATGCGTTCTATCACAGAGCAGGTTCACGCAATGTATTCTACGGTGCTTTACAGCCTGATATCTGACTATGCGCAAAAGCAGGATTCATCGACTTATGTAAAAATGTTGGGTGAGATTTCTGATATTATTTCGGAGTCATATCAGGGGGACCGTTATATTCATTCTGCCAGCATTGAGACAGAGTTTGGAAGCTTCAGTAATTTTACAAGGATTAAGAATCATGATTTCAAGTTTATGGACTCTTCCATGAAGAAATATTTTGATGAAAATCCGCAGGAGACGATATGCTGGTATCCGGCAATGGTTTCTCCGATATTTCAGGGAAATGAAGTAGTTATTCCGGTAGTATACAAATTTAGGCTGGACCGCAGAGATATTTTTGTAATGGTCAGCCTAAAGCAATCGGAAATAGATTCCTATCTAAAAGAGGTTTATGATTCCTATAATCAAATTTTTATTGCTGATAAAGATAATCGGAACATTATAAATTGTGAAGAAAAAGAACAGAACATTTTAAATTATTTTTCTTCGGAAGAAATTTGAAATAAAAATGCGGTTTGTAAGGAGATAGAACTGGACGGGGAGGTTTACTTGGCTACTTATACAGAGATGAACGGCACAGAATGGAAAATCTGTGCAATCCGTTCGGCGGAATCATTAGTGGGAAATCTCGGGAAACTGAGGTATTTTATCGTTTTGATAATTTGCTTTTGTGCAGTAATCAGTATTGTCGTTATTATATTGTTTGCCCGTAATATAACAATGCCTTTAGAGCAGCTTTCCGTACTTATGGATAAGGTGACACAGGATGAATGCTTTCAGGGCCAGTTTCAATATCCCTATAAAGATGAGGTCGGGAAACTGGCGAAGAGTTTCAATTTTATGATTATAAAAATTAATCAGTTGATTGTGGAATTAAATGAAAATATTGAGGAGTTGAAGGTAGAAAAGGATAATGTCCAGGCTGTGCAGAAACAGAAGAGAAAGGCTGAGTTAAAGGCGCTGCAGGCGCAGATTAATCCGCACTTTTTATTAACACATTAAATGCAATCACATGGTATGCAGCTGAACAGGGAGCCTCGGAAATCAGTATACTTTCCAATTCTTTGGGGAAATTTTTCAGGATAAGCCTGAGCAAGGGTAAGGAGGTTATTACTTTGGGGGAAGAAATAGAACATGTTCTCAGCTATCTCCGAATCCAGAGCATAAGGTATAAGGATAAACTTCAATATAAAATTCAGGTTTCCGAAGATGTGAAGGAGCTGTATATCATCAAGCTGGTCTTACAGCCTCTGGTAGAAAATTCTATTTATCATGGGATTAAGCTGAAAAAAGGGGGGCAGGATTATCCGGATTGAAATCAGGAGACACATAAATCGGGAAGGAATCGGGGTACTTCAAATTTATGTGGAAGATGATGGGGAAGGTATAGAAGCAAAACAGCTCAAGGCCATTCAGGAGAATCTATTAGAAGGCAGGGGGGACCGTCGGGATGAGGGATATGGAATTTATAATGTAAATGAGAGGATTAAGTTATACTATGGAGATTCCTACGGGCTGATGATGGATAGCGTGCATAAAAAAGGAACAAGGGTGACGATTGTAATTCCGGTTCGTACTATGGCGGAGGAAGAATAAGTATGTATAGAATTATTATCGCGGACGACGAAGAATATGTAAGAGAATTACTGGCCTCAAATATAAATCGTTCTCAAAAGGAATTTGAGGTAATCGCAGAGGCCGGAGACGGAAGAGAAGCCATTGAATTAGTAGAAAAGCTACAGCCGGATATTTTGATTGCAGATATTTGTATGCCGTTTGTCGATGGCCTGGAGTTGATCCGTCATATCAGGCAGAGCTCCGGCAATATAAAAACTGTAATTATCAGTGGATATGATGATTTCGCCTATGCGAAGCAGGCATTAACGCTCGGAGTTACCGATTACCTTTTAAAACCTTTTTCTCCAGAAGAACTTTATGAAGTGCTGGATAAGATACGGGATGAACTGGAATGCAGAAAGGTTCTGATGAACAATATCAGAGATATGAAAAGCCAGTTGGAAGATGCAAGCAGGATTTCTCAGGAGCATGTTGTGCAAAAACTGGTCCAGAGGACCGAAAATGCGGCAAAGCTTTTGGAGGAAGTAAAAAGAGCGGGGATATGCCCGGAAGGCTTATTGTGTGCCGCGGGGATACTGCAGATATATCAGGATGGCCAAGAACGGATACGGGACATTAAAGAGCTGCTTACAGTGACCGTTGAATCTTATTTTCAGAAAAATTGCCGCATATACCTTTCCGGAACACGTGAAAGGCAAATGATATTGCTGTTTTTGGGAGATTATCAGAACATACGCATATTTCGTAAAGCGATAGAAAACGGTATTATGGCAATTTTAGAAAGCCTGAGACATTATTATGATATATTTGCAGGGTGTGTGATTGGCGGAATATATGCAGACTGGAAGCAGATATCGAAATCGTATGAAAATATTTTGTCTATATGGAAAAAGAATTATGAAAATGCCGGAACGGTGCTTTTTTTGACGATGAGATCCTGAAATATAAAGAAAGCAGTGGTTTCCTGGAACGTCCGAAAAAATTTGAGCAGGAATTGCTTGTGTTCATACAAATGGGGGAGAAGGAAAAAGCAGAGAATTGCCTGAAGGATATTTTGCATTATTATGAAACCTTAAATGTAAGCTGGAGAGATTTTGTCAGTGTGTCCCTGACGGAATTAATGTTTGATATTTCTGATATTATGATGAAAACAAAAATTCAGGAAAAGTTGTGGGAGAATGAAAATGTAATCGGATATTTCAGAGAACATTTTGCGCACGGGACGCTCCAGGATGCATATGAAACGATTCTGGCATATGTGCAGAAGTGCTGCAGGCAATTTTCCGAAATGAATGAGTCCCAGGGAGAACGTATTGTTTTCCAAGTAAAGGAATTGGTGGAGAAAAATCTGGATAATGAGGAATTTGGTATGGAGACCGTGTCAGAAAAATTATTTTTCAGCTATAACTATGTCCGCCAGATATTTAAGAAGGTTACAGGCGAAAGCTTTATGGAATATCTGATACGGAGAAGAATGGAGAAAGCCAGGGAGCTTTTGAAAAATGATAATATAAAAACTTGTATGAATCGAAAAGGGCAGCGGTAGAGACAAAAGTGAGCCTGCAGCTTGGTATGGGCAATGCCTATCTGTGTGACATGTTGGAAAATGTTATCGAAGATTTGGAGGTAACAGACGGAAAAATAGTATTGGCATTCCGGGCGTTTGAAATCAAGACAATTAGAATAAAGCGATAAAAGGAACTGCTTGAAAATTCAATATGAGGAGAAGGAAAACGATGAAAAGAGAGAAAAAAGTGGCCGTAAAGCGGCTTCCGGCAGTTCCCCTGATTACTTGTGACCCTTATTTCAGCGTATGGTCCGCTGGTGACCGGCTGTATGAAACGGACAGTGTGCATTGGACAGGGAAGAGGAAAAGGATAACGGGCACTGCCAGGATTGATGGAAACGATTACCGTTTCATGGGAAGGGGGAAAGCCATGCCCATGGAACAGACGAAGCTTGAAGTGACAGCGTTTTTTACCCAATATTGTTTTGAGATGGCGGGGGTGGGGCTGGCAGTTACTTTCTGGACGCCGTTGCTCTTAAGTGGCCTTGATGAGCTGTCAAGGCCCTGCTCTTATTTGGACATGGCAGTCTGTTCGTTGGACGGGAAGAAGCATCAGGTGGAGATTTCCTGGGAATTTGCCGGGGAATTGTGCTGTAACCAGGGGCAGACGGAAAAAATCGGGGGCGGCAGCTATGTGCTGGGAACAGCGCAGGCAGCATGGCTCGGGCTTCGGGAGCAAAGGCCCTTGGGGCACAGCGGCGACAGCATTGCTATCGACTGGGGGTATCTCTATCTTGCATTGGAAGAAAAAGCGGGCAGGGCGGTATCCTATTGCCAGGAGAGACGCTGCCTCTGTGCAAGCTTTCGGTTTTCCCCGGATGGAGATACGCGTGAAAGCGCATCTTTGGTTGCCGCGTATGATGATGTTGCTTCTATTTGCTATTTTGGCAGGATGCTTCCCGGCTATTGGGCAAGGGATGGAAAAACAATCCTCACGGCAATCATGGAAGCCATCCGGGAACATGATTCTCTGCAGGGGCGGTGTGAGACTTTTGAACAGGAACTGGAAGAAGGGACGGGGGCATTTGGGGAAGCATATACGAAAATTTGCCATGCAGCTTACCGCCAGTCCATTGCGGCGCATAAGCTGATTGCTGACGAAGAGGGGAAAGCCGTTTTCATTTCCAAAGAATGCCATTCCAACGGATGTGCCGCCACTGTGGATGTGACATATCCTTCCACACCGCTTTATTTCCTTTATAACCCGGAATTGGTCCGGGCGATGATGCGCCCGGTGCTTCGGTTTGCCAAGATGCCGGTATGGGGATATGATTTTGCACCCCACGATGCAGGGCGTTATCCCTATGTTACAGGACAGGTGTATGGCTTAAAGGCTTACCAGAAGGCTGCCCAGGATTTAGGGGGGGGAGGAGGACGGTTATGTCTATCCAATGTATTATCAGATGCCGGGCAATGCGGATGTCTATTGTTATGAGAATCAGATGCCCGTGGAGGAAAGCGGCAATATGCTGATCCTTGCGGCAGCGTTGGCCCGGCTGGACCCGCAGGGCGAAAAGGAAACCCTTCAGGAGAATCTGCCCTTGTATGGAAAATGGGTGAAATATCTCCTGCAATATGGCAGCGACCCGGGGGAGCAGTTATGTACCGATGATTTTGCAGGCCATATGGCGCACAATGTGAACCTTGCCATAAAGGCGATTATGGGTGTGGAGGCATACTCCATCCTGATGGGCGCGGCCGGGAAGGATGGGGAGGCTGTGCATTACCATGGGAAGGCAGCAAAGATGGCGAAGGATGTGTATGACAGGGCTTGCGCACCCGGGCATACCAAGCTGACTTTTGACGGAAAAGAAGAAGGCTGGAGCCTGAAGTATAACGCTGTGTGGGACCTGGTCTTTGGGTCCGGTCTTTGGGATGACGTGTTTTACTTGGAAGAATCAGAATATTACAGGGGAAAATGTAATTGCTATGGCGTGCCGTTAGATTCAAGGGCAGACTATACGAAAAGTGACTGGATGATGTGGGCGGCAGCGTTAGATGAGAGTGGGGATAATGTGGAGATGTTTGCCCGGGGTATTTTAGAATTTTTGGAGAAAAGCCCTGACAGGGCGCCTTTTTCTGACTGGTATGAGACAAAAAGCGCCCAAAAGCATGGGTTCCAGAACCGTACCGTACAAGGCGGAATTTTTATGCCGCTCCTTTTGAGGGGGGCTGAAAAACGGGAAAAGCAGCAGTAAAACATGCTGGCGGGCAGCCGCTTGGCTGGTGCCTGTGGGAAATGAGATACAACGGAAAGGAGTAAGGAGATGAAAATTCCCAATATTTTGAAGGAAAGGGCAGCGGCGCTGGAAGATGGTTCATATTTTGTCATCACTGGTGATATTCCGGCAATGTGGCTACGCGATTCCGCGGCGCAGGTTAGGCCTTATGTGAAATATGCAAAAGAGGAGCCGGAATTGCAAAAAATATTGGAGGGCATTATTGAAAAGCAGGCGGAATTAGTATGTATTGACCCGTATGCCAATGCTTTCAATGAGAGTGCAAGCGGTTTGGGGCATCAGGATGAGACGAAGCTGAATGACCATGTATGGGAACGGAAGTACGAGGTGGATTCGCTGTGCGCACCTCTTTACCTGGGATATGCCTATTGGAAGGCTGCCGGGATCAATCGGATTTTTACGCCCACCTGGCACGAAATGATAAAGCATGTCGTGGAGACTTTTACCACGGAACAGGAACATGGGAATTCGGAATACTTTTTCCGGCGGTATGGTTGTGTGAAGTCGGATACCCTGCCATGCAGGGGAAAGGGGCGGCCGGTGAATATGACGGGCATGACATGGTCAGGTTTCCGCCCGTCCGATGATTGCTGTGAGTTTGGGTACCTGATCCCTTCTAATATGATGGCGGTGGTTGCCCTTGGGTATGGGGAGCAGATTTGTAAAGAGTGCTATGGGGATGAGGAACTGGCCACACAATGCCATGTGCTGGCGGAGGAAATCCTGGATGGGATTATGGCCTATGGGATTGTGGAGCATCCCAAGTATGGCAAAATCTATGCATATGAGACAGATGGTTTCGGAAATTACAACCTGATGGATGATGCCAATTCCCCCAGCCTTTTGGCTATGCCGTATCTGGGGTTTTGCAGCCGGGAGGATGAACTGTACCAGAATACCAGAAGGTTTCTTTTATCCCCGGATAATCCTTATTATTATGAAGGGAGCCTTGCAAAGGGGATGGGGAGCCCCCATACGCCGCAAGGGTATGTGTGGCATATCGGCATTGTGATGCAGGCACTGACTTCCGGCAGCAGGGAGGAAATATTGGACTGCCTGGGTATGTTGGCCAGGACCCATGCGGGAACCTACTATATGCATGAATCATTCCACCCATCTATGCCGGAGCAGTATACGCGGTCCTGGTTTGCATGGGCTAACACGCTGTTTGCAGAGCTTTTGGACAAACTCATGGAAGAAAAATTTTGGGATGAATAGTCTGGCCATCATCCGGTGTGTGCCGTGTTCGGCCCAATGCAGGGGTGCGCTGCCGCACTGCGGCAAAGAATGGAAATAAGAAGGGTGAATGAAATGTTATATCCGAGAAAGGAAGAAAAGCAGCTTGATGAAGAATTGTTCCAAAATCCGTCCAGTGAATACCGGGGTACGCCGTTTTGGGCATGGAACTGCCGTGTGACCAGAAAACAGATTGAAGAACAGGCGCAGGTCCTGCGCCAGATGGGAATGGGCGGCGCCCATATCCACTGCCGTACAGGGATGGATATTCCTTATATGAGTGAAGAATTCCTGGATTTGGTCTCCTATGCACATGAGCAGTTTGCAGAAAAAAATATGCTGACCTGGTTATATGATGAAGACCGCTGGCCTTCCGGATTCGGGGGCGGCCTGGTGACCATCCACCCGGAGTACAGGGAACGCTATCTGGTATTTTCCCCGGAACCGGCGGGGGACGGTTTCCCGGAAGAAAGAGGAACATCAATCTCCGCGGCAAATGTGATCCGCAACGATTCCAGGCAATTGCTGAAGCGCTATGGAGTGTTGCTGAATAAAGACAGGAGTATTTTTTGAGTCCATACCGCGTTTGTTTCCCGCAGGTCAAAAAAGGCAGCCACCTTTTAGAATTAAAGGCTTTTGGAAACAGGAAAAATACGTTTGGCCAACTGCACAATTGTAATGAAAATATTTTTTGGTGTGGTCCGGATGCATGGAGGACTGTGGGGGAAAATTGGGCTTATGAATATCAGCTTACTAAGACAGGGATTCTGGTGGGCCCGCATTTGGAAATAGGGTTTTCCGGATATTTGTGACTTTCCACGACCTGTTTCATGGCGGCGGACCCTGTTTTCATCAGGGTGCTTACAAGGGCGTTGGAGCTTGTGTTTGCCTGGTAGGTATCGTAGTATTCGTCAAGAAGGATGATTGCTTTTTGACCATAATATTTTTTCGAGATAGGAACAAAGCATCATGATGGACATGGATGCGGTGAGGTCGTCCATATCCCTGTTGACGGATGCAAAGTGCGCCCTGTCGTCATCGCTAAACAGATTGGACGCCATGATTTCTTTATATTTCTTATACTCGTTGGCGATGATCTGCTTCACGATGGCCTTCATTTCTTCCAGCGCGGCCATACCGGCGCTGTTTGTCGGTTTGACGTCCGCAAAGCCCATGAATATGACAGGATATTTCCCCTGCAGCTTCCGATATGCATAACCGCCATCCGGGGATTTCCCTTCCCAGATGGCTTTCCCATCAAATATGTTCCCCGGTTGGCATATTTGATGGAAAAGAAATATTCCACGGTGCTCATGTTGAGGGTTTTCCCAAACCTGCGGGGACGGGTGGCCAGGGTAACTTTGTCCGCATATTCCCGCCAATCCCTGAGGAACAGGGGTTTGTCTATATAAAAAATATTTTTTCCATCATTTCCGCATAGCTTTGGTATCCGATACCGGTCTTTGGCTTCATATCCATGTCTCCATAATTTTACTATCCATGTTTCCCTGATTTTTCACAACTGTTAAAAGATGATTTAACCGGCATGGCTGCCATTCCTCAGGAGAAATCTTGTGGGGAATCTTCCTTCATTTCCAGGCAGGGAATCGTAAGGTAGGCAGTTGTGCCTTCTCCGGGGCAGCTCTGGTAGGTCAGGCTGTATTTTGCCCCATAATAGAGCCTTATGCGTTCCATGATATTCCAGATTCCATATCCTGTGGAAGCTGGCTTATCGGGAGGGGGGAGACTGAGTGCCGCAAGCTGTTCCTGCGTCATGCCTATGCCATCATCGATAATTGCAAGATAAAGGGTGTTTTCCGATACGGAGCCTGTAATGGTGACGGTCCCGGTTTGGCTCTCCTTTTCCAGGATTCCGTGGAGAATTGCATTCTCCACGATTGGTTGGAGGATCAGGTTTAAGATGCTGCATCCCCGGATATTATCCGGTATCTGCAGCTTTAGGCCTATGGGGTGTTCAAAACGGAAATTCTGCAGTTTTACATACACTTCCACGTGCAACAGGGCATCCCGGAGAGAAATCATGTCCCGCCCCTTGTTCAGGCTGAGTTTGTAAAACTTAGACAGCAGGGATATAATCTCGGAGATTTCGTTAGCTTCATAGTCCAACGCCAGCCAGTGGAGCAGGTCCAGCGTATTGTACAGGAAATGTGGGTTAATCTGTGCCTGCAGGGCCTTTAATTCAGAATTTTTCAGGGCAAGGCCCAGCTGGTACTGGGATTTGGCGTAGGCGTTGATTTTGTCAAGCATGTAGTTGTAGCTGTTGGTCAGGTCGCTGACCTCATCGGTCCCGGCAGGGGCCGGGATGGGGGAATAGTTGTCAAACCGAACCTCACGCATCCTGGCGGCAAGGAAACGGACTCTCATGGTGAGCAGCCGGGAGATGAACAGGGCCGTTAGAAGGAACAAAATGCTGACCAGCAGCATGATAAGCAGCATATTGTTTCTGGTGTCAGTGCCGGTTTCAAGAATCTTTTCGTAGGGGTTAAGGGATATCAAAGTCCAGCCTGAGCTGCCGACAGGGGTATAGCCCAGCAGCATGGTATCGCCGCCGGCCTGGACCATATGTTGGCCGGATGCGATGCACTCGTGGAGAAGGCCTACCGACAGGCCATAATCCCGGAACAATGACTCATCGGAAATGGCTATGGCGTTCCCGCCGTTATCCAGTAGCAGGGAAATGCTTCCAGGCAGGGTGGAAGCGCGGCCGACAATGGTGTTAAACAGCTCCTGGGGGATGTTCACGGTAATAATGCCGATGTTTTTATAAATGGAGGTCTCTTTCATGTACCGTGCCCCGGTGATCACGGTGGTTTCCCTGTGCAGGACAGGGTCTTCTATGGTGTGGGGTGGGAACCACAAGACATCCCCGTAGAAGCTTTGCAGGGATTCGTCCAGCATCCGGCCCTGGTCACAGTCTAAGCTGATAAAGGAGAGCCCTTCTAAGCCCTTGCTTTTGGCAAAGACAAATTTCCCGGTGGTAAATATTTCCGCGGAGTAGAAGTCATCGGAGGAAAAGATCCCGTTAAGCAGGTCGTAAGCCGTCCTATAATCCTGATGCAGCGCAAGCAGCTGGTTGGATGGCGCGTTTTTGCGGTAGAGGTCGGTCAGGGTGTTGTGGTAGGCGGCCTGCTGTGTGGCGTTGATGATGTCGCAAAGGATCCTGTCAAGGTAGGTGCCGGTCTGCTGCAGGGATAAGTCCATGGAATGCCGGAACTGGCGGATCAGCGTCCCGGATACATGGGAATAGGACAGGAGGGTGAGGGACAAAAGAGGGATGATGATCAAAACGGCATAGGAAAGCAGAAGCTTTGTAGAAAGCTGCATCCGGTACAGAAATATCATGTATAGATTGCGCAACCATTTTTTCATAAGGCATGCCTTTCCCGGTATTCCGATGGCGTTATCCCCACTTGCTTTTTAAACAGCCTGGAGAAATAGTTGGGGTCATTGTACCCTACACAGGAAGAAATCTCATATAATTTTGCGTTTTCCCGCAGCAGTAAATCCTTGGCCTTCCCAACACGGAACATGTTGATGTAGGTGTTGATTGTGATGCCGGTCTCGTTTTTGAAAATCTGGCACAGGTAGGCCGGTGTAAAGTGCAGGTCTGCTGCCATCTGGTTGATGGAAAGGCCCGGCTCCCGGAAATGGGTTTCCACATACTGCCGGATGCGGTAGGACAGCAGGGAGACCCCTTCCCGGTCCGCAAGTGCGTCAAAATACAGGGAAAGCCTGTCCGTCAGGCAGGAATGCAGGGCAAAGACGGTATTGCTCCGGGATATGCTTTCCCAGATGAAATCCCCGTCATAGGGAAGGATATCGGACAAACCCCGCTCTCGGCATACGGAATCCAGCCCCATCAGCAGCTGGCAGTAAACGTTTTTGACGCTGCCTGCTTCATAGTTACAAGCTGTTTGCCGTAGTTCCCGGAACAGCCGGGTGATAAGGTCATCGGCCTTCTGACGGTCGCCGTCCTTCAAAGCCCGGGTAAAGTCCGGGTACAATGCCTTCCCGGGGCAGAAGGGAATCCCCATGGGGCTGTCTGCGTCTTTAAAGAAGCAGATGTGGTTGTAGCCGGTAAAAAAGAGTTTTTTCAGGCAGACCACGGCATTGACATAGGAATCATAAAGCTGTTCCGGCTCGGGCACGGAACTGCCCACTGCCACAAAGAGGTCTGCAAATGGCGAGACGGCTTCCAGCATCTCCTCGTAAACCTGGCGCAGCGGGGTTTGGCCGGCATCTGTCTGGCCCGGTTTTTGGCCGCATAGGTGCAGGATAAAGATATCGGGTTTCTTCTGGGCAAACAGATATGCACCGCAGTATCTGGCAAGGATGTTGTTAAGTTTCGGGAAAACATATTGGGCATGGTTTGTCAGGTCATCTTTATAGGCAAGCTGCAAAATCAGGGTGCGGTAATGGGGATGCCCCCAAAAGCCGGGATAAAGTGCGGCAAGATTGTCCATATGCGATTGGTCGGCGGCGGGCAGGGTGAACGCCAGCGCGGCGTTTGTGCGCAGCGTGTCCTGCTGCTGCTTTTGCAGGAGCTTGTTTTGCCTGATTATGTCGGACTTTTGGCGGTTTTCCTCTATGTTTTGGATTGCGTGTTTTAGGGCATCTAAAAGTTCATGTTCTTCGATGGGTTTTTCCACATAGCTGACCGCTTTTAAGGAGATGGCGGATTTTAAGTATTCCTTGTCGGCGTAGCCGCTGATGAAAATAATCTGACAGCCGGGATGGAGCTTCCGCACTTCTTCCGACAGCCGGATCCCGTCCATCCGGGGCATGCGGACATCCGTCAGGATGATGTCAGGGAGCAGGGATTTGGCAAGGGCAAGACCCTCTAAACCGTTGGGTGCTGCCCCCGCAATCTTTATAGGGAGGGCGCTTTTTTCCACGAGGGAAGAAAGCCCCTTCCTGGTCCGGTATTCATCGTCCACAATCAGCAGCCTGAACATAATATATCCTCCTGATAACAACAGTGTCATTCTAATTATTACCATTATAGGGGAAACAAAAACAAAAATAAATGAAAATGCAAAAGAGGAAAAGATAGTGCTGGAAATTATAATTTTGTTAGGTATCTGCGGCGGGGGAACGCAGGTATAATGAAAACAGGATTTGACTGCAGGCCGGTTTGCGGCAGGAAAGGGGAAACGCATGAAGAAAAAAGGAAGTTTGACGCAGGAAATCTGGAAAGCGCGGTATTTGTACCTCTGCCTTCTGCCGCTTTTTGTATGGCTGGTGATTTTCCAGTATGGGCCTATGTACGGGATTGTCCTTGCGTTTAAGAAGTACAGTGCAAGGCTGGGCATATTAGGGAGTGAATGGGTGGGGCTTTCCAACTTTAAACGGATTTTCATCACCCCTGTGGCGGTAAAAGCCATCGCCAATACGCTCCGGATCAGCGTGGGGCGTTTGGCCTTTGAGTTCCCCATGGGGATTATCGTGGCAATTCTTCTTTCGGAGATGCCGGGGAAACGGGGCAAGAAAGCGGTGCAGACGGTGTTGACTTTCCCCCATTTCCTCTCCTGGGTAGTGGTTGCCAGCATCCTGCGTAATTTTTTGGGGAGCGGCGGTGTTATAAATGAGCTGCTTTCAGGGGTAGGGATTGGGACGGTCAATTTCCTGGGCAATGAGTCTTTATTCCGCCCTCTTTTGTACGCCACAGCAAACTGGAAAGAGATGGGGTGGTCCGCCATCATCTATATGGCGGCCATTGCGGGAATAGACCCGACCCTCTATGAGGCGGCGGAATGCGACGGGGCTTCCAGGCTTAAGCGGATCTGGCACATCACGCTTCCGGGCATTCGGGGCACTGTTGCAATCATGTTCATCCTGGCAGTAGGGGGGATCATGAGCGCGGGATTTGACCAGATTTTCAACCTGAACAATGCCATGGTGGAGGGCAGTGCCCGGATCCTGGACATTTATGTGTATGACCTTACCTTCCGGTCGGTGCCCGATTACGGCTTTACCACGGCGGTGGGGATGTTTACGGCGGTGATTAACCTGTTCATGCTGCTGGGGGCGAACCAGGTAGTGTACAAGCTTACCGGTGATAAGATGTTCAGCTAGGGAGGGATGTTATGAAAACTGTAAATAAGCACAGAAAAAAATGGGATGGTGTCCAGATCCTGGCAACGGCTCTTTTGCTGGTATTTGCCGTGGTTATCCTGATTCCGTTCTGGAACGCGGTGGTGATTTCGCTGGAGACCGCAAGGGCGTACAGCCTGTACCCGGCTTCCCTGGTCCCCATGGAATTTACCCTGGATAATTATAAGGAAATGTTTGCGAAGGGGGACGCCCTGCTTTTGGCTTATAAGGGAACCCTTACCACCACGGTTTTCGGGACTGCGGCAGGGATGGCGGTTTCCGTCCTGGGGGCATATGCCTTTTCCAGGCAGTTCCCGGGAAAGAAGTTTTTGTTCCGGGTCATGGTGTTCACCATGTTTTTTGGCGGGGGGCTGGTGCCCACTTACCTGCTTTACCGGAACCTGGGGCTTTTGAACACCTATGCGGGGGTGGTGATTGTCAGCCTGGTATCGGTCTATAATATCATTATCATGAAGAACGGGTTTGAGGGGACTCCCATGGAACTGCAGGAGGCGGCGATGATTGATGGGGCAAACGACCTGGTGATCTTCGGGAAGGTCATGCTTCCCCTGCAAAAGCCACTGATTGCCACCTTTACGCTGTTTAGCCTGGTGGGGTATTGGAATAGCTGGTATTGGCCCATGCTGATGCTGACCAAGGGGGACAAAAATGTCCTACAGCTGTTTTTACGCAATATTGTAAATGATACAATCTTAAATGATGTGGTGGGAACGAGCATGGCGGCACAGCAGCAGCGGTTTGCCCAGGGCATAAAAATGGCGTCCGTGTTTGTCGTTATGCTCCCAATCATGCTGGTCTACCCGTTTTTGCAGAAATACTTTACCAAAGGGATTCTTTTGGGGGCGGTAAAGGCATAAAAATAAGGTTTCGATTCCTGGAGAACAGGGTTGCGATACAAAACACAGACAGGAAAAAAGGAGGAAAAAGATGAGAAAGAAATTGGTTGCGTTATTTTTGGGCAGTATGATGGCCGTTTCCCTTTTGGCCGGGTGTGGTGGCACGGCATCGGACGGGGGCGATGGGACAGGGAGTACAAGCCCCATACAGACGGAAGGAGACAACGGGGAAGCCGTTCCGGAAGAGGCAGACGGTGCAGGGGAAACGGACAGGTATGCCGAAACGGTTTCCTTTACGATGACGGGCGTTAACACGGAGGCTGGGGTGGACTATGGGTCCTCGGCGGTAGGTCAGTGTATCCGGAACAAGTTCAATGTGGAATTTGAAGTGCTCCCCAATGGCGTTGACGGCGCAAAGGAGCGGTTTGCAATCGAAGCTACCAGTGGGGAACTTGCGGACATGAACATGTGGCTGAATTTTGACTGGTCAACCTATTATGAGTATGTGGACCAAGGGCTGTTTGCCCCGCTTCCGGAAGACTGGAAGGAGCGCTGGCCGAACCTTGGCAATATGGTGGAAAAGAGCGGCTATCTGGAATCCCTGGAGGTGGACGGAAGGACGTACGGTTTTTTACATTCTGTCTATGGGATGCTGACGGATGTGGGGGTGGCAACCGCACATACCTCGCTTTATATGCGCACGGACCTGGCGGATCAGGTGGGGATGGAAGGGCTTTGTGAGGACGGTACGATTACAATCAGTGAACTGAAAGAATATCTGCAGAAGGTGAAGGCGGCGGGGCTGGTTGAGACCCCTGTGCTTGGCGGACCCAATAATGAGATATTGCTTATGTTCCGGCGGGTTTTTGGAGTTCCGGATGACGACTTTTATCTTGATGGTGATAGCTATGGATGGCTGCCAAATCATGAAAATTATCCGGCTATGGTTTCGGAAGTGCAGAAGTGGTATCAGGAAGGGTTGTTGGACACGGATTTTTACAATGATACGACCAACGAGTACCAGGAGGAGTTGTTTTTCAGTGGGCAAGTTCCTTGTATGTACAATGCGGCGGACCCGGGCAACATTCAGGATGTGACGAAGATGGAAGGTTATGAGGAAGGGTCTGGGTTCGGGAAGGTGGCCGTGGTGTGCGTGACCGATGACAATGGGAATATTTTTGCAAATGAGGTTGGCAATTACTGGCTGTGCACAGTGTTTTCCCCAAGCACCGATGAGGCAGCTATGGAGCGGATTTTGGATATCGTGGACTGGGCCTGCACGGAGGAGGGGAGCGTAATCACCCACATTGGTGTAGAGGGAAGCGACTGGAATTATAATGATGACGGGACTGTGGAAACAATTACAGGAGAACAGTTTTATTCAGGTGGCCTTGCTTATTTCATGCTGGGGTGGTGTGCGGACGACCTGGTCGCAAGTGGCAGGATGACCCCACCGGAGAACATGCCGATGATAGAGCGCTGCAAGGAATTGTACAGGCTGCGGGCAAGCGGCACGGTGTTTCCCCTTCCACAGGGGTATATGACATACAGCGGGGAGCTGAAGACGGCATATTACGGTGCAATCAACCTGAAGAACCTGGTGCTGCAGATTGTATGCAATGGGGAAGACGTGGAGAGTGCCATTGCAAATTATAGGGAAGAGAACAGGGGCATCTGGGAGCCGTTTTTGGATGACCTGAACGCACAGGCGGGTAGGTAGATGCGGGGCAAAGGAAAATACCGGGGGTTAAGCCCCCGGCAGGTCCGTCCTGGAGGCTGGCTGGCCAGGCAGATGCAGATTCAGGCAGAGGGTCTGTCCGGCCAGCTTGACCTTGTCTGGCCGGACGTAAAAGAGAGCAAATGGATTGGCGGAGATAAAGAAGGCTGGGAGAGAGTCCCCTACGGGCTGGACGGTTTCATCCCGCTGGCTTTTCTGCTGGATGATGAGGATTTCAAGGGAAGAGCAAAAAAATATGTGGATGCCATTTTGGAAAAGCAGGAGCCGGACGGGTGGATTTGCCATGCGCGAAAGAGGAGAGGAACAGGTACGATGTGTGGGCGGCGTTCCTGATTGGCAAAGTGCTGGTGCTTTACCATGGCTGTACCGGGGATGCAAGGATTGAGGATGCGGTATATCGTATGATGCGCCAATTGATGAGGCATATAGCGGTGAACACCCTCTTTAATTGGGGGGCTGCCAGGTGGTATGAATGCCAGATCCCCCTTCTGTGGCTTTATGAGAGAAGGCCGGAGGAGTGGATACTGGAAATGGCCACGCTTTTGGAAGCGGAGGAGATTGATTATGTGAAGTTGTATGGACGGTTTGATTTCAGGAAACCGCACGCTTCCCGGTATTGGACGCAGATCAACCATGTGGTCAATACCGCCATGGCCTTAAGAGCCGGGCGCTGATGTCTTATGTGACCGGGGAAGACCCCAATGCGTTTGCCCGCCAGATGTACCGGAAAATCACCCGTTATAACAGTACGGACACCGGGCATTTTACGGGGATGAATGCCTTTCCGGTGACAGCCCCATCCAGGGGAGTGAGTGTTGCAGTGTGGCGGAAGCCATGTATTCCTGTGAGGTGCTCCTTGCCGCAGGGGGAGACTGCTTTTTTGGGGATTTTGCTGGAGAGGGAAGCGTTTAATGCCATGCCGGCTACCGCCACGGCTGACATGTGGTGCCATCAGTATGTGCAGATAGCCAATCAGATTTATGCCGGGTCCATACCGGAACATTCTGTTCCATTTAACTCCAATTCCGGGGAGGCCAATATTTTTGGGCTGGAGCCTAATTTCGGCGGCTGTACGGCAAACTTTAACCAGGCCTGGCCGAAGTTTGCCTTTGCCGCCATAATGGAAAGTGATGGGGGGCTGGCTGTCCAGACGCTGGCCCCGTCCTCGGCAGAGACCGTGTTACAGGGCGTTCCTGTCAGGGTAAAGGTTTTGTCGGAATATCCTTTCCGGGATTTGCGTGTTCGGCCCGGGTGGACGGGGAAGTGTCCAGGCCGGGGACTTATTACGCCCTGAAAAGGAAATGGGAAAGTACGGCTGCCATAAAAGTAAAACTGGGATTCCGGACAGAGCTTGTAGATAGGCCAAACGGATTGAAAGTGGTGGTGCGCGGGCCGCTGGTCTACGCCCTTCCTGTCAAGGCAAGTGTGCAGCGGGTAGAATATGAAAAGGACGGCGTGGAGCGGAAGTTCCCCTATTGTGACTATGTGATTAGGGCGGAATCGGCGTGGAATTACGCATTTTTTCGGAAACCTTTGAACTTGTGCCCGGAAAGATTGGACCCTATCCCTTTTCCACGGAAGAGGTGCCTGTCAGGTTAAAAACGGAAATGGTGCGTATCCCATGGAAGGAGAAAGACGGAATCTGTTCCCCTGTACCAGATTCCATGATTCCGCAGGGGAAACCGGAGACTGTTTATCTCCAGCCCTATGGGTGCACCAACCTGCGCATGACGGAGATGCCGCTGGCGGGACAGGCAAGTGATTATAATGATTTTGGAGAGAACTCCCGGTGAGGTTTACCGGGAGTTTCTCTATGGCATTTGGGAAAATATCTGTTGACAGGAGAGGGTAAAAAACATAAGATGCAAACATCAGGCAAAGGATTAAGAAACTGACTGAAGCAGGTGAGGTAGCCCGGTATGACCAGGGGATTTATTACCTTCCCCAAATGTCCAGATTGGAGGGGGCGGTGGCTCTTGCGCCAGACGTTGTGGCCAGATATAAATATATTTCCAGGATGGGACGCATTATGGGGTATTATGCAGGGCACATATTGGCAAACAAGATGGGGGCTGCGCAGGTACCGTTGAAGGTATATAAAGCTATTTATGAAATGAGGTTGGAAAATGTATTTGCATGAGGACAGGGAGTTGTTCCGTGAGGTGGTTATAAACACTGCTGCCCGGATGAATTTGAGTATTGCGGTAGTGGAAAAGGATTATTATGTCGCCTTGTCATGCCATGGCTTATAAGTATTGCACTGTTCCATGGCAGAAAAGATGTGGACCAGCCCTTCGGTCTTTCCGGTTTTCTGGATGATTTCCTGAATCCGGTCATCCTTGCGGAAAGCACGCAGTTTACGGATGAACTCAATTTCAATGCCATTTTCATCTGCAATACGCTGGGCGTTTGTACGAACCTGTTCTGTAAGGGGCTGGGAGAAATTTGAAAAATCAAAAATACGGATGTTGTTGGCATTCAGGTAGCCGGTCATGCCTTCGGCATGGCTCCATCCGGGGATATATCCCTGGATGATCATACGGTCATAGCAAGTGATCGTACCATAAATCTTGTCAGCGTATTTATCCATAAGTAACATGAATACATCCTCCAATGTTTTCTTTATTGTACTTGAAACGTGGAGGAAATGCAAAAAAACTTTTCCGGTTTATCCGGGTTAGGGCATACAATATGCATCTTGGAAAAGGTTTTGCGGACATTGTATTCTTGCCTTTGCCACATACTGACAAATATGGAAAGGAGAACGATGACTATGTGTGAAGTATTAGATTGTGTGGAGAACAGGGGGATTCAAAAAGGAATTATTCAGGGAGAAGATACCATCCTTTCTTTGATGAGGTATCTGTTGGGCAATGGCCGGACCAAGGATGCAAGAAAAGCGACAGAAGATAAGGCGTATAGAAATAAGCTGCTCACGGAAGTTTTCGGAAATACACTATAAATCTCAGTACTGCTTCCCAATAATCCCACCTGTGCGGCCGGGCCTGCCAAAAACCGCAGCCGCACAGGTGGAATTTATTTACACATCTTAATACTGCACGCACACGCCTTGGTGTTAGAATATAAATAGTACAAGTTAAACATGGCAGGTTTCAGAAATAACTGTATAATAGAAACGAATACAGGAGGAAATTTTCCATGAGTAAACAGTTTGATAAGCAGTTTAAAGAGAATGCAGTACAATATTACC
>CAJULP010000092.1 GCA_910587295.1 uncultured Lachnospiraceae bacterium
ATGATTTTGATTTTAATTCCGCACAGATCGGAAATTACAAAGAACTTTTCAGACTGGCAGACAGAGAAAGCATTATTGATTTGATTTATGACCTTTTCAATTATGGCTTTATGGCAGGATATAAGCAATCAGAAGCCGAACGGAAAGCAAAGATTGATAAACGTGTAAAAGACGATATGCACCGCCGACTTTTAGAGTTAGTCTATTATCTGCCTTTTGGGTATCGTGCAGAATATTTCTATTGTATGATGTCCTATCTGCTGCCGGAAGATTGTTTTTATCTTATGCCAAAGAGAATAACAAAGCCAATGCTTGAAATCCGGGCAGAGCGTGAGGACAGAAAATCAAAGGAAGCAGAGCCAGAGCCGGAACAGACCGCAGAAGAAAAGCAAGCCGGAGAATACCGTTGTAATATCGCAAGAATGATATACGATATTGAAAGTCTTGATACTATCGAAAGCATATATAGCTTTATCATAGGCTTATTGTCTGTCAAGAAAGGCGGTGCCGCTGATGAATAGAAACAGCATAGCAAAGGCAATAGCCGAAGATTTTACCATTCTTGAATATGTCCAGAATATCATTTTAGAGCATTTAAAGGATTATTCCTTATTGTCCGGCACAATATTATAAGCATAAGCAATAACCGTTACATAGAACCATATTAAAGGGTGTCTGTAAAATGCAGATGCCCTTTTTACTTTTTATGCGTTTTCCCAATAATCCGCCGCACTTCTGATGTTTTCATGCAATGTATATTCCTGCTACCTGTCACGTCATTTATATAGCCCTTTTTCAGATAGATAAAATATCCCTCGCCTTTGGTATAGGATAAATCTTCTATCATTTCATAATATTTTCTCGGCACTTGCCACTTTTCAAGCATACGCTCCTGTTCCGCATTAAATCCCTGCTTCTTTTCTGCCATCCTGCTTGTACCGTCCGCAAGGTCATTACACACAAGCATATAAAGGTATTCATTCACGCTTGCCCCCATTTCAGAGCATATGCCCTTTATCCTGTCCTTTTCGCCTTTGGGAATAACAAGGTTTATCCTGTCGTAATGCTCTTTGATATGCTGGTTCTTATACGCTGTTCTATCCATGAAAACACCGCCCTTTTCTTAATAACCGCATTATACAAAAGTCTTACGCAAGACACAAGGTTTTTATGCTCTCGTTTGTGTGCTACTTGTGTGCTACGCTTCAAAATTCAGCACTTTTTACCACAATTTTAGAAAACTTTAGATTAAAGAAAACCCTTGAAAATACTGGACTTTCAAGGGTTTCATAAAATCTCTTATTCTGCTTGTAATTATCGCTTGCTGAACTGCGGAGCGCGACGAGCCGCTTTGAGACCGTATTTCTTTCTTTCTTTCATACGAGAATCTCTCGTCAGATATCCGGCTTTTTTAAGTACCGGCCTGTAATCTGCGTCCACCTGAAGCAGTGCCCTTGCAATACCGTGCCTGATCGCACCTGCCTGGCCTGTGTATCCACCGCCGCGCACATTGACAAGCACATCATACTTACCAACCGTATCTGTTGCCGCTAAAGGCTGGCGGACGATCACCTTTAATGTCTCTAATCCAAAATAATCATCAATAGGTCTTTTATTAATTACAATATCTCCCTTTCCGGGTGCTAAATATACTCTGGCAATAGATTTTTTTCTTCTACCGGTTCCGTAAAATTTTGCTGACTTAGCCATTTTATTCTTCTCCTTTCAGTCCCTTAAAATGTCAGTACTTCAGGCTTCTGCGCTGCATGCTGATGCTCAGGGCCCACATACACATGAAGCTTTTTGTACATCTGTCTTCCTAAAGGTCCCTTGGGAAGCATGCCTTTAACAGCAAGCTCTACTACTCTCTCAGGTTTCTTGGCCATCATCTCGCGGAGAGTGGTTTCTTTCAGTCCCCCTACATAACCAGAGTGATGATAGTAAATTTTCTGGTCAAGCTTCCTTCCTGTTACTTTAACCTTCTCTGCGTTCACGATAATCACAAAGTCACCTGTATCCATATGAGGGGTGAAGATCGGCTTATTTTTCCCTCTTAAAACTTTAGCTACTTCAGACGCCAAACGTCCTAATGTCATATTTGCAGCATCCACTACATACCATTTTCTGTCGATGGTAGCAGGACTAGCCATAAATGTTTTCATTTCATCCACCATGCCTTTCCTAATTTTCAATTAGTTCCTTCAGATATCTTTCATCCTCACCGGATGTCCGGGCCGGTGATTTTGTCCGATACTCCAAAGCATTCTATCATAACGCTTTGTCAGGGAATGATGGAGCCCAGGCCATAAAATATGCTCCCAAAAGCCACATCGGGCAAAGCATTACCAAACTTCGTCACATTGAATAATTATATTATACGCACCCTCGTGTGTCAACACATTTTCTGAAGAAAATGTACTTTCTAAAGAACATCTGACACCTTCCCGAATGGCTGCTGCCACTCATACCTGACCAATGTCAGACCGCATGCCGGTGCCGTAGGCCCCGCCGCCGACCTGTCCTTTGCCTGCAGTATTTCCTGCATTTTTTCCGGCTCTATATTTCCCCGTCCTACTTCCATCAAAGTTCCGGCAATAATCCTCACCATATTATAAAGGAAGCCACTGCCGCATACACGAAGGATGATCTCTTCCCCATCCCGTATTACCTCCAGTTCATAAAGCGTCCGAACGGTGGTTTCTACAACCGCAGCCGATGCGCAAAAACTCATAAAATCATGCTCGCCCTTAAGATAACCGGCTGCCTGCCGCATCTTCTCTTCATCAAGGGGAACGTAAGTAAAATGGGCATATCTTCTCTTTGTGGGCAAGGGAAATTCCCGGTTTAATATCCGATACTCATAAGTCTTCCTGCTGGCGCAGTGCCTTGGATGGAAATCCGGCTCTGTCTCTTTGGACTTTTGGATCCTGATATCCTCCGGCAGCCTTTGATTTAAGGCATAGGCGATCTTCTGTGCCGGTATCTTCGTATCCGTGTCAAAGACCGCGGCATTACACAGCGCATGTACGCCGGAATCCGTCCTGCTTGCGCCTATGACCTGTATCTCCTCACCTAAAAGCGCCGTTAAGGCTTTATTTAGCTCGCCTTCTATCGTGGGCACACCGGGCTGCAGCTGCCAGCCATGGTAATCCGTTCCGTCGTAAGCCACTATCAACATGATCCTTTTCAAAGCAGCCTCCTTTTCCTACCAGAGGATTTTCCCTGCCAGGATGGCGGCCGCAAAGTAACAGACCACCGTGCCATATGCCAGAAAATCTCTTTTCCTGTAGATCAACGGCTTCATCTTCGTCCTCTGCTCCCCGCCCCGGTAGCACCTTGCTTCCATCGCCATGGCCAGGTCATTTGCCCTCCTAAAAGCGGAAATGAAAAGCGGAACCAAAAGCGGCACAAGGCTTTTTGCCTTTTTGATCAGGTTCCCGCTCTCAAAATCCGCTCCCCGGGCAATCTGGGCTTTCATGATCTTGTCCGTCTCCTCCAGCAGGATCGGGATAAACCGAAGGGCGATAGACATCATCATGGCAATCTCATGTACCGGCACCTTAAAGAACTTTAAGGGCTTTAAAAGCTTTTCCAGCGCATCCGTTAAGTTGTTTGGGGTGGTGGTCAGCGTCATCACGGAAGACCCCATGATCAAAAACACCAGCCTCACCGCCATAAACCCTGCCAGCCTTATCCCTTCTTTCGTGATCCGCAGCTTCCAGATGGTGACAAGAGGCTCTCCGGGCGTCAGAAAAAGGTTAAACACCACCGCGATCAACAAAAGGAACACGATCGACTTCATGCCCCTTACCATAAATTTAAAGGGAACTTTGGACAGTTTTATGACTGCCAGTAAAAACAGTCCCGCAGCCAGATATCCAATCCAGTTATCTACAATGAAAAGGGAAATGATATAAAAAAACGTAGTTACCAGCTTTACCCTTGGATCAAGCCTGTGTATGACCGAATCTGTCTGATAATATTGTCCTAACGTGATATCTCTTAACATCCTGCTACCTCTGCCGCCTTAATGCGCTTAATATCGAATTTTTAGCTTCTTCAATGGTTGTGGCGCCCGTATCCACCATAAGCCCTTTTTCCCGAAGCTCCTGCATGATATAAGTGACCTGTGGCGCTGCCAGTCCTATCTCTTCCAGCTCTTTATAGTGGCCAAAGACCTCTTTTGGTTCCTGGTCAAACATCACCTGCCCCCTGTTCATCACAATGATACGATCCACGTACTTTGCCACATCGTCCATGCTGTGGGAGACCAGAATAACCGTCATACCCGTTTCTTCCCGGAGCTTTGCCACCTGGTCTAAAATCTCGTCTCTTCCCTTAGGGTCTAACCCTGCCGTAGGCTCATCCAAGATCAGCACCTCCGGTTTCATGGCGAGCACACCGGCAATAGCTACCCTTCTTTTTTGCCCGCCGGACAGATCAAAGGGTGACTGATAAAAATACTCATCCTCCAGCCCCACCTGTTTTAACGCCGCATAGGCCCTAAGCTCTACATCCTTCTTATCAAGGCCAAGGTTTTTGGGGCCAAAACATACGTCCGTAAACACATCAATTTCAAACAACTGGTGTTCCGGATACTGAAATACCAGCCCTACCTTACTGCGCAGCTCCTTGCGGTTAAAATCACTGTCATGGATATCCGCCCCGTTATAATAAATATTTCCGCCTGTAGGCGCTAATAGCCCGTTCAAATGTTGTACCAGCGTGGACTTCCCCGAACCGGTATGTCCGATCAGTCCGATAAACTGTCCTTCCGGGATCGTCAGGTTGATATCCTTAAGCGCCGCAAACTCCATCGCCGTTCCGGCTTCATATATATGACTTACATGATCCAAAATAATAGACATTTTATTCCCCTTATATCACAGCCCTAAAGCCTTTACAAGTTCCTGTGTGGTCAGTATCCCGTCCGGGATGTTTAATCCGCTCTTTTTCAGTTCATGAGCCAGCAGCGTGACCTGCGGCACATCCAGCCTAAGCTCCTTTAGCTTTTCCACCTGGCTGAAAATCTCCCTGGGCGTTCCTTCCATAGCAACCCTGCCTTTATCCATCACAAACACCTTATTGGCATAAATAATCTCTTCCATATAATGTGTGATCAAAATCATGGTGATGCGCTCCACATCGTTTAACGCTCTCACCGCACGGATCACTTCCCTGCGGCCGCTGGGGTCTAACATGGCAGTAGGCTCGTCCAATATGATACATTTGGGGTGCATGGCGATGACACCGGCAATCGACACCCGCTGCTTTTGCCCTCCGGACAGTTTATTCGGGGAGTATTTACGGAACTCATACATCCCTACCGCCTTAAGGCTCTCCTCCACCCGTTCCCAGATTTCTTTTGTGGGCACGCCCAGGTTTTCCGGGCCAAACCCCACATCTTCTTCCACCACCTGCCCAATGATCTGGTTATCCGGATTCTGGAACACCATTCCGGCCTCCTGCCGGATCTCCCAAAGCTTATTCTCATCCGTGGTGTCCATGCCGTCTACCCATACCGTTCCTTCCGTAGGATAAAGTATGGCGTTGATATGTTTGGCAAGAGTTGACTTTCCGGAACCATTATGTCCCAAAATAGCCACGAAATCCCCCTCTTCCACATTAAGGCTTACCTCATCCACCGCCTTGGTGATCCCTTCCACATTTCCCTCTTCATCCCTTCGGATATATTCAAAAACCAGGTCCTTTGTTTTTATGATTCCCATCGGCACATCCTCTTCCCATCTTTGCAATCATGCAGACAGATGAACTGCTCCAAATCTTTCAATTTTTTATTGTACATTATGTTGTTTCCATTTGCAATAGAATGTATTTTGACGTATGATAAAGATTATGAGTAAAAGAGAAAGGTTTTTAGCAAATATGGATAAATGGTTAAAGCCCTTAGGCTTTCTTGCAATATTGATCCTCATATTTTCCTTGATCGCAAGGCTTCTTTCCGGAGGGGAGACTTTAGCGGAATACGCCGAAAAAAATCCGGAGATCGCCTATGCGACTCCTCAAAAAACACAAGTGCCCAGCCCTTCCCGCAGTCCGGAACCGGTGCCCTCGCCCACCGCTGCCCCTACGGCTTCCCCTGTTCCTTCCGAAGCTTTGGCAGCTCATGAACAACCTTTTATTCCTGTGGAGGAAGAATCAGCGGAAAGCACCCATTATATGGACGGTTTTTTCTATCAGCCATTGTCCGATGTCGTCACTGCGCGGATCACCGGGCTTTCTTATCCTGTCTGTGAAAGCATTGCCCCTACCCTTTCCATAGATGTTGTTAACGTAATCGCAGACACCGACAAACCGGCTGTTTCTTATGAGGATCTGTGCTATATGAATGTCCGGTACTATGATTTTGAAGGAGAAATCCAAACCGGGGAACTGATCTGCAACAAAGGGATCGCACAGGATCTGGTGGAAATTTTTTACGAACTGTACCTGAATGAATATCAGATCGAAAAGATACGGCTGATCGACGAGTATGGGGGCGACGATACGGCCTCCATGGAGGATAACAACACCTCCTGCTTTAACTACCGAGTGGTGGACGGCACTACGAGCCTGTCCAAACACGCCCTTGGCTGTGCCATTGATATCAATCCTTTTTATAACCCCTATGTGGTCTATAACAAAAATGGAAGCGGTGAAACCTATATCTCTCCCAAGGGCAGTGAAAGATATGCGGACCGCTCCCAAAATTTTCCGTATAAGATCGATGAAAATGACTTATGTTATAAACTTTTTACAGAACATGGCTTTATCTGGGGCGGAAACTGGAACTCCAGTAAGGATTACCAGCACTTCCAGAAGGTGGTGGAATAGCTAGCCCTTTTTTTCCACAATATCTTCATCCCTTACCACTTCCCGGATTGGGTGGATCTTCCCCCACTCAATATCCCGGAACTCATTTTCCAGAATCAGCTTTGCAATGCGGTTTCGTTTCATCTTCTTTTGATGCCTTGCCGCCAGGATACAGACCACCGCACAGGCAGCCGTCATCACCGCCGCTGCCAAACCCCACACCTCTATTGACAGCCGAAGCCGAAAAAGCATGGCGGAGAGGATCAGGATAAGGGCAAAAGCTGACAGCGCCACCGCATAAAACCCGCCGCCATTGGTTTCAGCTTCCGCAAAAAAATAGTAATAGCACTCCCGGCTGGTCACCTTTTCCTGAAGTTCGCTGCGGATTTCCTTAACCAGCTCCTCATCATTTCCCGGAGCTTCCCGCAGCCTGTTATTACCAAAAATCCCGTGCTTTGCCAAGCCTTCTTTACTTTGTACAATCTCATCTAACCGCCTGGACGCTCTGGGCCTTAATTTCCCTAAGATGACCGCCATCCCGTCAATGATCCCCGCAAATAACTCAATGACTGCCACAAATAAATTTATGATTGATCTGACAAAACCTTTCACTGCCTGATAAATATTATCCATTTCCACACTCTCAGTTACTCTTATGTTTTTATTTCCTGCCGCATCCCATAGAAAAAGTATAACCCAATATCTTTCAGGTGTAAAGTATGAGAAATAACTTTGGTTGTTTCCCATACTGCAAAAACACCCGTGGGTTCCACGGGTGCTTCATCACGCTTTAAACTAATTCAAGAACTACCTGCAGCGCGCCGTCACCTTTACGCTGGCCAATCTTAATGATCCTGGTATAACCGCCGTTACGGCTTGCATATTTAGGCCCATACTCATCAAATAATTTAGCAACCAGGTCTATTTCTTTTGTTCCTCTTTTCCTTCCTGCCTTTTGAAGGGGAACTTCCGTCACGGGATAAAGAACCCGCAGCATCTGATGTCTCGCATGAAGTCTGGAAGGCAGATCCTTCTTGATTTCTTTCTCAACAATCTCAAACTTGGTAACCTTCTTACCGTCAACTACTTCTTTTACCCTCTTTCCGTCTTTGTCCTTAACAGGAACCTTTGCGGAAACCTTAACTGTTTCATAGTTGTCTTTTTCTTTCACTGCCAGTGCAATTAAGCCGTCTGCAATCTTCATAACTTCTTTTGCCCTTGCCTGTGTGGTAATGATCCTTCCCTTATAGATAAGGGCGGTTACCTGATTTCTAAGTAATGCTTTTCTCTGGTCTGATGTTTTTCCCAGTTTTCTGTATTTTGCCATTATGGCTCCTTTCCAAAGGATTCCGCTGTTATCGCTTCATTTCCTTTTCTCAATGGGCTGTGCCCTTCATGGTACACCCGGCCACGCTCTTTGGACTTACATACCGGATGCAGTTACTGATCCATTTATGAGAACACATTGCGTACTCTTTGGTTTTACCGCAACAGTGCTTCACCAAATAAAATTTACTGTTCGTCACTCGGATTTAACTGTAATCCCAGTTCTTTTAATTTAGCCAAAACCTCTTCTAACGACTTACGTCCTAAATTACGGACTTTCATCATATCATCGGAAGTTTTATTTGTTAACTCTTCGACTGTATTGATGCCGGCTCTCTTTAAACAATTATAGGAACGTACTGACAATTCCAGTTCGTCAATGCTCATTTCCAGTACTTTTTCCTTCTCATCTTCTTCCTTCTCTACCATAACTTCCGCAGTCTTTGCATTTTCAGAAAGATCAATGAAAAGGCTTAAATGTTCACTGAGTACCTTTGCAGCCAGACTGACTGCTTCGTCAGGTACCAGTGTACCGTTGGTATACACATCCAAAGACAATTTATCATAGTCTGTAATCTGCCCGACACGCGTATTTTCAACAGTTACGTTAACTCTTTCAACCGGTGTATAGATAGAATCAATTGCTATCACACCAATCGGCAGATCTTCGCTCTTATTCTTATCCGCACTTACGTATCCTCTTCCCTTGGTGATCGTCAGCTCCATATAAAGCTTGGTATTCTTACCATTCAGGGTTGCAATGGTAATCTCAGGATTTAAAATCTCAATGTCCTGATCACACTGAATATCGGATGCCTTCACCACGCCCTCACCCTCATACTCAATATATGCTGTCTTAGGCTCATTCGTATCGCTGTTGTTTCTGATAGCAAGGTTTTTGATGTTCATGATAATTTCCGTCACATCTTCTTTCACGCCTTCAATGGAGCTGAATTCATGAAGCACACCTTCTATCTTCACCTGGCTTACAGCAGCGCCAGGCAGTGAAGAGAGCATAATCCTTCTAAGTGAGTTACCCAGTGTAATGCCGTAACCTCTTTCCAAAGGTTCCACGACAAATCTGCCATATTTCTTATCCTCAGAGATTTCTGCTACCTCAATATTCGGCCTCTCAAACTCAAACACTGCAAATACCCTCCTTTATGAACAATTGACATATCTTTCCTGCGAAACAAAATATAGACATCCTTAGGCAGTCTCTAACGGGCTGCCTAAGAATTTCTTCTCTTGTTTTTATTTATTTAGAATACAACTCGACGATAAGCATCTCATTTACAGGAACATCAATCATTTCTCTGGTCGGAAGGTTTTTAATTGTTCCTTTCAATGCTTCCTGATCCACGTCCATCCATTCAGGTACCAGTCTTCCTCCTGTCACTTCAAGAATATCTTTGTATCTCTGCAAAGATCTTGATTTTTCTCTGATCTCAATCACATCTCCCGCTTTGATCAGATAAGAAGGAATCTGAACTTGCTTTCCATTTACCAAAACATGCTTATGGCCAACAACCTGCCTTGCTTCTCTTCTGGTCCTTGCAAATCCCATCCTGAAGATTACACTGTCAAGCCTTCTTTCCAGAAGAATCATCAGGTTTTCACCTGTCATCCCTTTCATTCTGTCAGCTTTCTTATAGTAATTCCTAAAAGGTTTCTCAAGTACACCATAGATGAATTTTGCTTTCTGCTTTTCTCTGAGCTGGAGGCCATATTCACTGACCTTCTTCCCCGCCCTTGCATTTGTCCTGTTGGACTTCTTATCATATCCTAAGTATGCTGGCTCAAGGCCAAGTGACCTGCATCTTTTTAATACCGGAACTCTGTTTACTGCCATTTTCAATTTCCTCCTGAAATATTGTTTACAGCGCATTGCGCCTTCTTCCAACTGTATTTTATCTTTTTATGAGACATAATCCTCATTCATGCACATATTTTACGCACAGCGAACCTCTGCGCCAAACATGCGTAGACACTAAACTCTACGGCGCTTCGGCGGGCGGCACCCATTATGCGGAACAGGTGTCACATCCCTGATACTGGTTACTTCCAGCCCACATGCGGAAAGTGCGCGGATTGCAGCCTCACGGCCTGAACCGGGTCCCTTTACCATAACGTCAACTGTCTTTAATCCATGTATCAGTGCAGCCTTAGTAGCCGTTTCCGCTGCCATCTGTGCTGCATAGGGAGTAGATTTCCTTGAACCTCTAAATCCAAGACCACCGGCACTTGCCCAGCTTAAAGCATTTCCTTCATTGTCTGTCAATGTAACAATCGTATTGTTAAATGAAGACTGGATATGTGCCTGTCCATGTTCAACGTTTTTCTTGACACGTCTTTTTGTCACTTTTTTGGTAACTTTTTTTGCTGCCATTTAAACTAACCTACTTTCTCAAAAATTTTCCTATTTCTTCTTATTTGCAACTGTCCTCTTAGGACCTTTTCTGGTTCTTGCGTTTGTTTTTGTCTTCTGTCCACGTACAGGGAGACCTTTCCTGTGACGGATCCCTCTGTAGCAGCCGATTTCCTGAAGTCTCTTGATGTTCATGGCAACTTCTCTACGTAAATCACCTTCCACCATGTACTCAGCGTCAATTACTTCACTGATTCTCTTAACTTCTTCATCGGTCAATTCTCTTACACGAGTATCAGGATTTACTTTTGCTTTCTCAAGAATCTTGTTTGAACTTGCCCTGCCGATTCCGTAAACATACGTCAATCCGATTTCAACACGTTTTTCTCTCGGTAAGTCAACACCTGCAATACGAGCCATTTACATTTCCTCCATTTTCTACTAATTGATTGGGGCTTTCTGCCCAACCGGACGTTTCCGATCTTACACGAACAAATCGTGAATCAAGAAGTAATCACGCAGGCTCCGTGTACAATTATATGGAAATCAGTTCGGCCCAAAAGCCGGACTGCAGCCGCTTTCATATTAATTGGACAAGAACCCTCCTGCATCCCGCAAAGCGGTACCCACAGTGGATTATCCTTGTCTTTGCTTATGCTTCGGATTCTCACAGATTACTCTGATACGTCCTTTTCTCTTGATGATTTTGCATTTCTCGCAAATCGGTTTTACTGATGATCTAACCTTCATGTTAAACCTCCTTTCAAAAAAGACCGTTTTACATTATAGCATGGTATATCTACAAATGCAAGATAAAATGGAATATTTATCTTACTATTTGTCTCGCCAGATAATTCTCCCCTTACTTAAATCATAGGGAGATAATTCCAATGTAACCTTATCGCCGGGAAGGATTCTGATAAAATTCTGCCTTAACTTTCCGCTGATGTGCGCTAATACCCTGTGTCCATTTTCCAGTTCTACCTGGAACATCGTATTAGGAAGCTTTTCAACCACGGTTCCCTCGATTTCAATTACGTCAGCCTTCGACATATGTTACCTCCTTATTTGCCCTGATCTTAATAGCATGCTTGATTTCCTCATTATATAGCTTTTGCTCATTGATAAGCTTTTGCATCAGCACCTGGTCAATATCCCTTTTTATGACTTGCAGATGCTTCTTCTTTTTCCTTTTTGGGTTTTCCAAAGTCCTAATCTTTCCATCCGCCAGATAGACCGCATCGCCTTCATCCCTGATAACGAGATACATCCGGCCCTTGTCATGCCCTGCCTTTGATACTGCAAACATTCCAAGCATATTGCCTCTCCTCCCGTCACGTCATCCCAGAGGGCAAAGTAAGAATCTCCGGTTCGCCCTTGGTGATCAGCACTGTATTTTCATAATGCGCCGACCATGATCCGTCCTGGGTAACCACGGTCCAATCATCATCCAGCCATCTTACCCGCCATCCCCCCATGTTCACCATCGGTTCAATGGCAAGGGTCATACCTGCCCTCAGTTTGATTCCCCTGCGCCACTGCTTAAAGTTTGGTACCTGCGGTTCTTCGTGAAGTTTCGTTCCAATCCCATGCCCCACCAGATCCCGGACCACACCATACCCATATCTGGTACAGTAACTATCTATTGCGAAGGAAATATCGTGCAAATGGCATCCTTCCCTGGCATACTTGATCCCCTCGAAAAAACTCTGTCTGGTGACCCGAAGAAGCCGTGCCACTGCGTCATTGACCTTCCCCACCGGATAAGTCCTTGCGGCATCCGAGTGATATCCTTTATAGATCAGCCCCGCATCCAGGCTGACAATATCCCCTTCCTTTAAGATCCGTTCTTTAGAGGGAATCCCATGTACCACTTCCTCATTTACCGATACGCAGATAGATGCCGGATATCCATTATAATTTAGAAAGTTTGGCACACCGCCGCATTCTCGGATCAGCTTTTCGCCCAGCGCATCAATCTCCCAGGTGGAGATTCCCGGCCTGATCATTTCACCAAGCCTGTCATGGACATGCGCTAGCAGACGGCAGGATTCACGCATTAATGCAATTTCCCGTTCTGACTTAATTGTTACTGCCATTTACCGACCAGCCTTTCCCTTAACCCAGTATTGCAGTGATCGCCGCAAATACGTCATCCATGGGAACCGTTCCGTCAACGCCCTTTAAAATCCCCTTTTCCTGATAAAAATCAATCAGCGGCTGGGTCTGTTTATGATATACGTCCAGACGGTTCTTGACCGTCTCCGGCTTGTCATCATCCCGAAGAACAAGTTGCTTGCCGCATACGTCACAGATCCCTTCGCTCTTAGGAGGGATATATTCCGTATGATATGTCGCTCCGCAAGCTAGGCAGGCACGCCTTCCGCCCATTCTCCTTATGATATTCTCATCAGGCACATCCACATTGACCGCAAAATCAACCTGGTCGCCAATCTCACAAAGGGCTGCGTCAAGTACCTTAGCCTGGGGGATCGTCCTCGGAAAGCCGTCTAACACATAACCGTCCTTGCAATCCTCTTTTGCTACTCTGTCAAGAAGAATCTTGACGGTAAGCTCATCGGGCACCAAAAGTCCCTTATCCATATACTCTTTCGCTTCCCTGCCAAGCTGCGTGCCATCTTTAATGTTGGCTCTGAAGATATCACCCGTTGAAATATGGGGGATGCCATACTTTTCTGCGATCAGCTTCGCCTGTGTTCCTTTACCGGCCCCAGGTGCGCCTAACATAATAATTTTCATTTTAGCTCTCCTATACTTTATTGAAATGAAAGCCGATTATCCAGCACTTTCATACTAATATAGAGGCAAAGGAATATAAGGCCTGTTTATGAACCTACGCCTTTGTTCCTTTAACCTCTAATTGTATTTCAATCATTTAATCATTTAAAAAACCTTTATAATTTCTTACCAACATCTGAGATTCAATCTGCTTCATCGTTTCAAGTACAACACTGACAATAATGATAAGGCTGGTACCGCCAAAGGATACCTGTGCGCCGAAGATACCATTAAAGAAGAATGGCACCACACAAATGATCGTCAGTCCGACAGCGCCGATAAAAATAATATAATTTAATATCTTTGTCAGATACTCACTGGTAGGTTTGCCAGGCCTGATGCCCGGGATAAAACCACCCTGCTTTTTCATATTCTCTGATATTTCCATCGGATTAAATGTAATTGATGTATAGAAGTAAGCGAAGAAGACCACCAGCATGATATACACCAAAAGCCCGATAGAATAAACAGGCTCATTGGGATTGCACCAATTTCCGGAATTAAGACCCTTCAATATATGGCCCCAAAAACCAGTTCCCTGATATCCCCAGAAGCTGCATACGATGATCGGGAGCTGCATCAGAGAAGATGCAAAAATAATCGGGATAACTCCTGCCGTGTTAACCTTAAGAGGAATTGACGAGGTCTGTCCTCCCACCATTTTCCTCCCCTGTACCTTTTTCGCATACTGGACAGGTATCTTACGGGTACCCGCATTTAATACAACTACCATCGCCACCATCACTACCATGATCGCAATGATCACGATCGCCGCAACGGCACCAACCGCAATTGCCTTGCCTAACACAAACTGCTGGAACAGATTGCTGATATCCTGTGGGATACGCGAAATAATATTAATGACCAACACAATGGAGATACCGTTCCCTACACCTTTTTCCGTAATGCGCTCACCTACCCACATAAGGAATGCACTTCCGGCTGTAAGGGCTGCAACAATTGTAATTGCATCCAAAACTTTCTTGTCATTCAAAAGGTTTCCGTTCCAGAAAGTGACAGCCATAGCTGTTGACTCGATCAAAGCAAGCGCAACCGTCACATAACGGGTGATAGAAGCAATCTTCTTCCTTCCATCCTCGCCTTCTTTCTGCATTTCCTCTAATTTAGGAATTGCAATAGTAAGAAGCTGCATGATAATGGAAGATGTGATATAAGGTGTAATATTCAATGCTAAAATGGACATTCTTTCAAAAGATCCACCTGTAAAAGCATTAAAAAAGCTGAACTCATCGCCAATCTTTTGGTTGAACCAGTTAGTAAACTGGTCGATCCTTACACCCGGTACCGGGAGCTGTGACCCTAATCGGATCACAACAAGCATACCCAGGGTAAATAACAGTTTATTTCTGATATCTTTGATCTTCAATGCATTTTTCAAGGTTGTGAGCATTTACATCACCTCTGCAGTTCCACCAACAGCTTCAATTTTTTCTTTTGCGGATGCACTGAAAGCATTAGCCTTTACTGTAAGCTTCTTGGTAACTTCTCCGTTTCCGAGGATCTTAACGCCGTCTTTCGGGTTTTTAACAATGCCTCTCTCGATCATTGTATCTACGTCTATCACAGCGCCGTCTTCAAATTTGTCATTGAGTACGCTTACGTTGATCGCAACGATTTCTTTTGCATTCGGGCATGTGAAACCTCTCTTAGGAATCCTCCTGTATAAAGGCATCTGTCCACCTTCGAAGCCCGGCCTGGGCGCTCCTGAACGCGCTTTCTGTCCTTTATGGCCCTTACCGGCAGTCTTACCATTTCCTGATCCGTGTCCACGACCTCTTCTAAAATTATCACTATGCTTAGAACCTTTTGCAGGCCTTAAATTCGATAATTCCAAACTCACTGTTGACACCTCCTTATCTTTTAAACTTCTTCAACTTTAATTAAATGTCTAATCTGCTGAATCTGGCCTCTCGTTGCCGCATTATCCGGTAATACGATAGACTTGTTCAGTTTCCTAAGTCCCATAGACTGTACAGTAGCTTTATGCTTGGGAACTGCACCGATAGTAGACTTTACCAATGTGATCTTTAACATTTTCTGCTCTGCCATCTTACCTTTCCCTCCTATGACATGATTTCTTCAACAGATTTCCCACGATTTCTTGCCACCTCTTCCGGTGTCTTTAACTGGCTTAAACCTGTGATTGTTGCAAGTACTACGTTCTGCTTGTTGTTTGATCCCAGTGATTTGGTACGGATATTTTTAATGCCTGCCAGCTCACAGACCACACGGGCAGGGCCGCCTGCGATAATACCGGTACCATCGGGAGCTTTCTTTAAAAGAACATTTGCTGAACCGTATTTCCCGACAAAATCATGCGTAATGGAATTGTTTTCATCCATGGCAATCTTAACGATATGCTTCATGGCATCTTCTTTTCCCTTACGGATAGCCTCAGGAATTTCGACAGCCTTGCCAAGTCCGGCACCTACATGTCCGTTGCCGTCACCTACCACTACAAGAGCTGTAAATCTCATGTTACGTCCACCCTTTACAGTCTTGGTTACTCTCTTGATGGCAACTACTTTTTCTGTTAATTCCATGCCGCTGACATCGATGATTGTATGTCTCATGTTAAGTTTTCTCCCTTCCTAGAATTTCAGGCCAGCTTCTCTGGCCGCATCAGCTAACGCTGCGATCTTACCGTGATATAAAAAGCCGCCTCTGTCAAAAACAACGGTATCAATACCTTTTTCAATTGCCCTCTTTGCGATTACAGTTCCAAGGTATGCTGCTGCATCAACGTTATTGGTCTTTTCAAGCTCGGCCTTTACTTCCTTCTCAACGGTGGAAGCTGCAACCAAGGTATTTCCAACTGTATCGTCAATAATTTGAGCATACATATGATTATTACTTCTGAATACTGCAAGACGGGGTCTTTCAGTTGTGCCGCTTAAACGGTTACGTATTCTCATGTGCTTTTTAACACGAACTTTTTGTCTTGACTCTTTCCTAACCATCCTTACACTCTCCTTATCTATTTCTTACCAGTCTTACCAACTTTACGCCTGATCGTTTCATCAGCATACTTGATACCTTTACCCTTATAAGGCTCAGGCCTTCTCTTGTCTCTGATTTCGGCTGCGAATTGGCCAACTTTTTCTTTATCAATACCCTTTACGATGATAATGTTCTGGCCTTCCAAAACAGTCTCGATCCCTTCAGGGTCGATCATCTCAACCGGGTGGGAGTATCCTAAAGATAAGGTTAACTTGTTGCCTGCTTTTGCAGCCCTGTAACCAACACCGTTTACTTCCAGCTTCTTTTCATAGCCGCTTGTCACACCAACTACCATATTGTTGACCAGTGACCTTGTAAGGCCATGTAAAGCTTTCATTTTCTTTAAATCATTCGGTCTGGTAACATGGATCTCTGCCCCTTCGACCTTGATTTCCATCTCTGACGGAAGCACTCTTTCCAGTGTTCCTTTAGGACCTTTTACAGTCACTTTATTATTTTCTGCAATATCCACAGTTACTCCTGCAGGGATTGCGATTGGCATTCTTCCTATACGTGACATGCCCGTACCTCCTATTATTATTTAAAAACTTTATCGTTTCAACTTAAGCTTTGCCTTTACTTTACCATACATACGCAAGCACTTCGCCGCCTACCTGCAGCTCTCTTGCCTTCTTGTCTGTCACCACCCCATGGTTAGTGGAAATGATCGCAATACCAAGTCCGCCAAGTACCCTGGGCAGTTCGTCCTTACCCGCATAAATACGTAAGCCCGGTTTGGAAATTCTTTTAAGCCCGCTGATGATCTTTTCGTTTCTGTCCGCACCATACTTTAAGGTAATACGAATCGTCTTAAAGCTGCCTTCATCGATCAAGTCATATTTCTTGATATATCCTTCTTCCACAAGTATGTCTGCAATAGCCAGTTTCATCTTAGAAGAGGGAATGTCTACTGTATCATGTTTTGCAGTATTTGCGTTACGGATTCTTGTAAGCATATCTGCAATAGGATCACTCATTGTCATTTTACTTCCTCCTATATTCTTACCAACTTGCTTTTTTCACGCCGGGGATCTGGCCCTTGTAGGCTAACTCACGGAAGCAAATTCTGCAAATTCCGTATTTTCTAAGAACAGAATGTGGACGCCCACACACCTTGCAACGAGTATATTCTCTGGTTGAGAATTTAGGTTTACGCTGCTGTTTGATCTTCATTGATGTTTTAGCCATGAATTTACCTCCTCCTATTTCGCAAATGGCATGTTGAATAATCTTAACAATTCACGTGCTTCTTCATCTGTCTTGGCTGTTGTAACGAAAATAACATCCATACCCCTTACTTTATCTACCTTGTCATACTCAATTTCAGGGAAAATGAGCTGTTCCTTGATACCCAGCGAATAGTTCCCTCTGCCGTCAAACGCATTAGGGTTTACACCCCTGAAGTCACGTACACGGGGCAGAGCAAGATTTACAAGGCGGTCCAGGAAATCATACATCTTTTCACCGCGGAGTGTAACCTTACATCCGATTGCCATGCCTTCCCTGATCTTGAAGTTAGCTACGGACTTTTTCGCCTTGGTGGTCACTGCCTTCTGGCCAGTGATGATCTCAAGATCCTTTACCGCTGACTCCAACACTTTAGCGTTTTCTTTTGCTTCGCCTACGCCCATGTTGATAACAATCTTGTCAAGCTTCGGTACCTGCATTACGTTTTTATATCCGAACTTTTTGATCATAGCATCTACGATCTCATCATTATACATAGTTTTCAGTCTGTTCACGCTTCCAGTTCTCCTTTCCTAGAATTAATCAATTACTTCTCCTGTTGACTTTGCAAAACGTACCTTCTTGTCATTCTCATACTTAAAGCCGACCCTTGTAGGTTTTCCTTTGTGAAGGTACATTACATTTGAGATGTCAATAGGAGCTTCTTTTTGAATAATTCCGCCATTCTGGTTGGCTGCTGAAGGTTTTGCATGTTTAGTGACCATGCCGACGCCTTCAACGATAACTTTATGCTTCTTTGCATCAACAGAAACTACTTTTCCTTCTGTTCCTTTATTCTTGCCGGCGATCACCTTAACAGTATCGCCTTTTTTAATCTTTAAAGTTGCCATGCTAAGCACCTCCTATAATACTTCCGGAGCCAGAGAAACGATCTTCATAAACTGTTTTTCACGAAGCTCTCTTGCCACCGGTCCAAAAATACGTGTTCCCCTGGGAGTCTTATCATCTTTAATGATAACTGCAGCATTTTCATCAAATCTAATATAAGAGCCATCTTTACGGCGCGCTCCCTTTACGGTGCGGACAACTACAGCTTTTACGACATCACCTTTTTTTACAACGCCGCCTGGTGTTGCATCTTTGACCGTAGCAACAATCACATCGCCGATATTTGCATATCTTCTTGTAGATCCACCCATAACCCTGATGCAAAGGATTTCTTTTGCACCTGTATTGTCAGCGACTTTCAGTCTGCTTTCCTGTTGAATCATGCCAATTCTCCTTCCAATCTAATCCTATCTCTACATAAATAAAATCTTCGAAAAAAATTTTATTTTGCCCGCTCTACGATTTCAACAAGTCTCCATCTTTTGTCCTTGGACAAAGGCCTTGTCTCCATAACCTTAACGGTATCGCCAATGCGGCACTCATTGTTTTCATCATGAGCCTTTAATTTATATGTGCGCTTAACGACTTTTTTGTATAGAGGATGCTTAACGTGATTTTCAATAGCGACAACAATTGTCTTATCCATTTTATCACTGGTCACTTTACCGATACGTGTTTTCCTCAGATTTCTTTCCACGATGTTTGTCTCCTTTCTTTGACATTCCTGCAACGCCATCCGTTACGCCTCTTTATTCTTCTGTGTGATGACGGTCTGAATCCTTGCAATATTCTTTCTTACTTCTTTAATTCTTGCGGTATTATCCAACTGGTTCGTTGCATTCTGGAATCTCAAATTAAAAAGCTCCTTCTTTGCTGCAACCAAATCTTCTGCCAACGCTGCAACTGTTTTTGCCTTTAACTCTTCTACATACTTGCTAGTTTTCATTTGATGCACCACCTTCCAAGTCTGCCTTAGAAACGATCTTGCACTTGCAAGGAAGCTTATAAGTTGCAAGACGTAAAGCTTCTTTTGCGATTTCTTCGGGCACTCCTGCGATTTCAAACATTACACGGCCGGGCTTTACCACTGCTACCCAGTATTCCAGTGTTCCTTTACCGGAACCCATACGTGTTTCTGCTGGTTTAGCTGTTACCGGTTTATCAGGGAAAATCTTGATCCAAACCTTACCACCACGCTTGATATAACGTGTCATAGCAATACGGGCAGCTTCAATCTGGTTTGATTTGATCCAGCATGGCTCTAATGCAACGATACCGTATTCACCGTAATTGATCATGTTACCACGAGAAGCTTTTCCTCTCATGCTGCCGCGGAATTGTTTACGACGTTTTACTCTTTTAGGCATTAACATTATTTATCGCTCCCTTCCTGCACTGTCTTTTCTTCATTCTTCTTTGTAGGAAGTACTTCGCCCTTGTAGATCCATACCTTAACACCTACTTTACCATAGGTGGTATCAGCCTCTGCGAAACCATATTCAATATCAGCACGCAGTGTCTGAAGGGGAATAGTACCTTCGCTGTAGAATTCTGTACGGGCCATATCCGCACCGCCAAGGCGCCCTGATACAGAAGTCTTGATCCCCTGTGCGCCTGCCTTCATGGTTCTTCCCATGCAGGACTTCATAGCACGTCTGAAAGAAACACGGTTCTCAAGCTGCTGGGCAATATTTTCCGCAACTAACTGTGCATCCTTGTCAGGCCTCTTGATCTCTTTAATGTCGACCAATACCTTCTTTCCTGTCATCTTGGAAAGTTCTTTCTTGGTCACTTCGATTTCCGCACCGCCCTTACCGATCACTACACCGGGCTTTGCCGTATAAATGATCACTTTCACACGGTCAGAAGCCCTCTCGATCTCAATCTTTGAAATCCCGGCGCTGAATAATTTCTTTTTAAGGAATTTTCTGATGTTGTAGTCCTCTACGAGGAAATCAGAAAACTCTTCTTCTGCGTACCACTTAGAATCCCAATCCTTAATAATACCGACTCTTAAGCCGTGAGGATTAACTTTCTGTCCCATAAATAACTTTCCTCCTATCTCTCATCCAGTACTACTGTAATGTGGCTCGTTCTCTTTTCGATCCTGTAAGCCCTTCCCTGTGCGCGAGGCTTTACTCTCTTCATTGTAGGTCCTTTATTTGCATAACATTCTGCAATGTAAAGGTGCTCCGGATTCGGATACTTTGCGGGATCCTGACTGTACAAATATTCAGCATTTGCACGGGCAGACTCCAATAATTTCTTGATCAGGGCGGAAGCATATCTGGGGTTATATTCCAAAATTCCCAATGCAGCTTCCACATCTTTGCCCCTGATGGCATCTAATACGAAACATGCTTTTGTAACAGACACTCTTGCGTAAGATAACTTAGCTGAAGGTCTTGTATCTTTCTGCGCATTTCTTTCTCTTTTAATTTGGGATCTATGTCCTTTTGCCATGATGAAACCTCCTATCTTACTTTACTTTTGACTTCTTCTCGTCTTTACCGTGTCCTCTATAAGTTCTGGTTGCAACAAATTCACCCAGCTTATGTCCTACCATATCTTCCGTAACATATACAGGCACATGTTTTCTTCCGTCATGCACTGCAAATGTGTGCCCCACAAAAGAAGGGAAGATTGTTGAACGGCGGGACCAGGTTTTAATAACCTGCTTTTGTCCTGCTGCATTCAGTGCATCTACTTTTTTAAGCAAACTTGCATCTGCAAAAGGTCCTTTTTTTAGTGATCTAGCCATTTTCTTCTCTCCTCCTTAATTATTTGATGGCCTTGCCGTCTCTTCTTCTTACGATCAGCTTATTAGAAGCTTTGTTTTTCTTACGGGTCTTAAGACCAAGAGCTGGCTTACCCCAAGGTGTAGACGGACCTGGACGACCAATACCGGTCTTGCCTTCACCACCGCCGTGAGGATGGTCATTCGGGTTCATAACGGAACCGCGTACTGTAGGGCGGAAGCCCATATGGCGTTTACGGCCTGCTTTACCGACCTTGATCAGGTTGTGATCGCCGTTTCCGACAACACCGATCGTTGCCCTGCAGACGATAGGCACCATTCTCATTTCTCCTGAAGGGAGACGGAGAGTTGCGTATTTTCCTTCTTTCGCCATTAACTGTGCACTGTTTCCGGCTGAGCGCACCAACTGGCCGCCTTTTCCGGGATATAACTCAATGTTGTGTACCTGGGTACCAACAGGGATCGCTGATAAAGGAAGGCAGTTTCCAACCCTTACTTCCGCCTGCGGGCCGTTCATGACTTTCATGCCGTCCGTCAAACCCTGCGGTGCGATAATATAAGATTTCTCGCCGTCTGCATAGCAGATCAGCGCAATGTTTGCAGATCTGTTAGGATCATACTCGATCCCGATAACCGTTGCTGGAATGCCTTCTTTGTTCCTCTTGAAATCCACAAGCCTGTATTTTCTCTTAGCGCCGCCTCCGCGATGCCTTACTGTAATCTTGCCCTGATTATTACGGCCGGCATTTTTATTTAAAGAAGTAACAAGTGATTTCTCAGGTTTCTTTTTGGTGATCTCCGAAAAATCAGAGCCGGTCATATTTCTTCTGGAAGGTGTATATGGGTTATACGTCTTAATTCCCATGACTTTTTCTCCTTTCAAGTCTCATTTATTTCATGTCGCACTTTTCCTGTGCATAGTTGATATTTAAATCGTGGCAGAAAATGCGAAGCATAGTTGTTCTTAATTGCTGTCCTTTAGCAATTTAAAACTTCGTTTCGCCGTTTTTACAGGCCGGTAAAGATTTCAATATCCTTACTGTCCTCTGTAAGCCATACGATTGCCTTTTTGGTCTTAGCGGTACGTCCTACGGTCATGCCGCGTCTTTTCACCTTGCCGATCTGGTTCATGGTGTTGACCTTTTTCACCTTGGCGCCGTCAAACATTCTTTCAACGGCCTCCTTTATCATGGTCTTATTTGCTTCCGGATGAACCAAAAAAGTATATTTCTTTTCGCTCATGCCAGCCATACTCATTTCTGTAATGACCGGTTTCAGTATTACGTCATAATATTGAATTGCTGCCATTATACATACACCTCCTCGATCTTAGCTACTGCATCCTTCGTAAGCACCAATGTGTCACCCTTAAGGATATCATAAACGTTTATTGTGCTGGTCAGTGTTGTCTTGATCGCCGGCAGATTTCTTGCAGACATAAAAACGTTTTTATCATTATCAGCAAGTACTACCAACGCCTTGCTTACTTTCAGGTTATCCATAACCGCTTTGAACTTCTTTGTCTTGATCTCATCCAGCTTCAACTCATCCAAAACAATCAGCTTGCCGTCCAGCACCCTGCTTGTAAGGGCTGACTTAAGGGCTGCTCTCTTTTCTTTTTTGTTAAGCTTGAATGAATAATCTCTCGGCACCGGCGCAAACACAACGCCGCCCCCTTTCCACTGGGGCGCCCTGGTTGAACCCTGCCTTGCATGTCCGGTTCCTTTCTGTCTCCAGGGTTTTCTTCCGCCGCCGGAAACCTCGGAACGTGTCTTTGCTTTCTGAGTTCCCTGACGATTATTTGCAAGCTGTTGCACAACTGCCATGTGTACCAGATGTTCATTTATCTTAACACCAAATATCGCATCGTTTAATTCAATCGTGCCGACTTCCTTGCCTTCCATATTTAAAACAGATACGTTTGCCATCTGAATGGTCCTCCTTTCATCCTGCCTGCTTATGCCATTGTCTTAACTGATTCTTTGACCGTAACCAATGCTTTCTTAGGTCCGGGTACGGAACCTTTGATAAGAAGCAGGTTCTTCTCAGCATCAACTCTTATAACTTCCAGGTTCTGAACTGTCACTTTCACACACCCCATATGTCCAGGCATTCCCTTTCCTTTAAACACACGGCTGGGCGAGGAGCAGGCGCCATTAGAACCCTGATGACGGTGGAATTTGGAACCATGGGTCATAGGCCCTCTGTGCTGGCCGTGCCTTTTGATCGCACCCTGGAAACCTTTTCCTTTGGAAATAGCAGAGGCATCGATCTTATCGCCTGCCGCAAACACATCAGCCTTGATCTCGCTTCCAAGGGTGTAGCTTTCCGCATCATCCAGCTTAAATTCCCTGACAAATCTCTTGCAGGAAACCCCTGCTTTGTCAAAGTGGCCTTTCATAGCCTTGCCAACACCATGTCTGTGGATTATCTCTTTCTTTCCGCTCTTGTCTTTGTTGGTGATTCTTTCCTTCTTGTCAACAAAGCCAACCTGTACTGCGCTGTAACCGTCGTTGTCAACCGTTTTAACCTGTGTTACCACGCAGGGTCCGGCCTGAAGCACGGTTACGGGAACCAACGTTCCGTCTTCGCTAAAAATCTGTGTCATTCCGACTTTGGTAGCTAAAATAGCTTTCTTCATTTCTTTACCTCCATTTGTTTCTACAGCGGGCCGCTGTCGGGCCATTCTAGTGTAGGGGTTTCGTTACCGCGAAGAATTATTTATTCTTCATTTTGATATCAATGTATACACCAGCCGGCATTTCCAGTCTCTGCAAAGCATCAACCGTCTTAGGCGTGGGTGTAATGATATCAATCAGTCTTTTGTGAGTTCTTTGTTCGAACTGCTCTCTGGAATCTTTGTACTTGTGGACCGCCCTTAAGATGGTAACAACTTCCTTCTTGGTGGGAAGGGGTACGGGTCCGCTTACCTGTGATCCGTTCTTCTTGACTGTTTCAATGATTTTTTTGGCAGATGCATCTACTAATTGATGATCATAAGCCTTGAGTGTGATTCTCATTACTTGACTTGCCATAAAAAAAGTCGCCTCCTTTTCGCACTTTTAACTTGATAAGTACGACAAGCGGTGACTGTACACTCTTCCGTGTGTGTCCTGTTCCTTCACACAATAACTGTGAATCGCTTCACATTTCCCAAAACATTCTTAACACACGTGTTTCTGTTTCTCACAGACTATGTTTGTACAGTGACTTGCCGTCAGGTTCTTACGCCGGCCCAAACCGGCCTTCTTGACATTCGCTCCACGGAAAACCTGCAGTGCCTTTCGGCAGGGCAGCAACCTCACGCTTCAACGCTATCATGCCACAGCACTTGATAGTATACATGATGTTTTGGGAATATGCAAGCAAAATATTAATTTTTTTAATTTATTTCAGTATTTCCTCCACATACTTTTCATAACAGTAAATCCGATATCTCTGCTTTTTGGAGATTTCTTTGACCAGACCATGTTTTTCCAGAATGGATACCATTTTTGCGGCCGTATTATAGGCAATTTCAAACTTCTTCTCAATATCGCTGATGATGAACATCGGATTTTCTTCCATGTACAAAATGATATTTTTCAAAAGTTCCTTCTGCTTTTCTTTTAATATGGAAGAAAGTGCGTCACGGCGGAGTTGTTCAAGCCGCATGACGGTGCTGTTCGTATGCGCTAACGCCTTATCTGCCAATTCCAGGTAAAACCGGATCCAATGGCCGTAATCGCCGCTTTCCCGGACCTGCTTCATAACCTCTTTCCGCTCCTTCGACTGTTGGGAAAAATATCTTCCGAAAGGAATATAGTATTCCAGATCCACACCCTTCTCCCGCAGGAAACAATTAAGCAGCAGGCTTGCCCATATTTCGTTATCTTCCTGATAGGGCATGATCGTCAGAAACTGGTAGCACAAAAGACCTGCCGTGACCATAGTCTCCTTATGCCCTTCCTTTGCCCTGTAGCCTTCCAATTCCTTCATCAGTTCCGAAATGCGCTCCGGTGCCGGTGGATTATGCTCCCTTAAGCTGATCCTTTTTACTTTTTCCTCTTCCCATATCTGGGTATTCCGGAAAGGGTAACGCCGCTTCCCGACCTGTACCCTGCCCGATAAGATCTTTGGACCGCCCGCCTCCCCATCCTGCTCCACATATTCATATAAAGGAAGTCTTTTCTTAATCCCGCTGATCGGCTGATCGCTGAAAATATCCGTCAATTCCACCTTTCCGTCGCTGAGCCCAAGAAGGGCAGCGATCTCCTGCCGGTAAAACAGATCATTCCTTCTACTTAAATCCTTTTGCCGAAATTCCTTTTCAAAAAAACAAAATCCCTGCTGCCTTCCGATTTCCTGATAGATAGCTTTCACGCCGTCTAACACGTCCGCCGAATAAAGTTCTTCCTCCGATGCCTGGCTTAAATCTGCCGGAATATAAGTTTGGTAGTACAATCTGCCACCAGACGCTGCCATTCCCGTCTCATTATGGATCAAATCATATTTTCCCAATTTATTCCCGTCCATCTTATCAGCCATACAAAGATTACCGCCCTTTCATTTGTCATGCTTCTATTGTAGCTTTTTTATTTCAAAAAATCAATAGTTTTTAAAATCAAATGATAGGCATATGGATTTTAGGAAAACAGCTGTCACAATCCTATTGCTGCCTTAAGCTGAACTATTAAAGCACTACCAGTCTTTTTCCAGCGTTGTATTGAAATCTACGCTAAATGGGCTATCCCCGGCACTTTTGATCTGTTCGTAAAGCTCCCTTCTCTCCGCGCTGCTCTCATCAGCCCAGTATTCATATCCGATAAAGTAGCTTTCCATGTAATCATCCCACGAATCAAAGCTGGACTGAATAATCTCCGCCACATCCATGGAGGCGTCAAGAGCTTCCTCTAACGTATAATATCCTGCCAGATAAAAATTAGCGATCTGGCTTAATGCGCGGTTATAATCCCAGCCCGAAGCGGCATCCTCCTGCCTCTCCGTATAGGCGCCGTACCATCCCGCATAGATTTCGGCCTGTTCTGCCGTTACTTCAAAGTTCTCCAGAAAAAAAGCTTCCCTTTCTTCCTCGCTTACCTCATTCATCCCGCATTCCGCAAGGTACTCCATTTCCCCTGCAAACTCTACCCGGTGCCCTTCCGAAAGAAGCCAGTCTAATGTCTCGTCTGCGGCAGCCTTATCCGTGACGCCCCAGCTGTTATCCAAAACCTGAGCCGCAGCCATCTGGCTTGCCTGGTCTGCCTCCATCCCCCCATACAGATTGTAATCCCATCCGTTTACCGCGATCAGGATCGAGTTGGATGCATTAAACCAGCGGAGAGTATCCGATATCTGTGCGGAAGCGCTTTGCTTTTCTTCGATCACGTCCGCATTTTCTTTAAAAGCAGCACAAACCTCATTAAAATACCCCTTGCCATGACGTTTCAGCTTTGCTTCTGAATACATCAGCATATAATGGGCAAAATCCGTTTCACCATATACCACTGTAAACTCTTCCGTATAACCGTCCTGTGTCATCTTGTAAGTATAGGCTTCTATATTGGCAAGCACTGTACTTTCCGGCTTTTCCACCTCCGTCTTATCGGAAAGCTGGTTAGATTCCTCCACAAAGGCTATTGCTTCCCCAAGACTTCCGAAACCACCTACCAGACCGCCGGATTTTGCAAACTGCATTGCAAGGATGCTATCCCGCCCGTCGGGAGCCTCTAATGCCAGCCAGTTATCCATCTGCATGTCTACAATCTCATAGCCCTCGTCCGCTTTGACACTGAAGGTTCCGTCAGGCGAAGTATATTCCTTCCAATTTGCAACATCAATCTTCTTTCCGCAGCCTGCCAGGCATAAAAATGCTGCCAAAACCACCATGACAACCGCAATTTTTTTGTTTTTCATCCGCTCAACCATACCTTTCTTTATAATTTTTATCCATTCTATCATAAAAAAACACTCAAAGCAACGAACAATGTCAAGCTAAGAAGCGGCAGTCCACAGGCAGACGATATGTCTCATCTATGAAATTTAACGGCTATGACGCCAGGTCTTTCTTTTGATATACCACCGCTGCTGCCACAACGGACAGAACCATCACCACCAGAGCAGCCGCTGCCATCCCCCATTGGACCTCCCCGCTTGCAAAAATATCCGCCCCGTTGGAAAAATAATACGGTGTCACATATTTAAGGCCCTCCAGATCCGGGATGACCCGGCACATCAAATCACCGATATAAAGCACCATGGCAAATCCTAAACAAGCCCCGATCTGCTTTTTCTTAGACAAAGCCGAAATCAAAAAACAAATGCTGCCGACTTCCAGCTGCATGATCAGTTGAGCCCCATGATACAGGACAAAGGTTTTCCCATCCAGCATTTCCCCTGCCCCGGCAAAACCAGCCAGAATCAAAAGCACCGTCATCAGATTAAACAGCAGCACCAGCAAAACCACCGCCGCATATTTCCAAAAGAAAATACGCCCCCGCCCTAAGGGCAATGTGGCAAGGAACTCGCAGGTATGCCCTTCCTCTTCTTTGGAAAGCATAGCTGCACCCGTCATTGCCGCAAACATGGCCCCGCCCAATGCAAACATCAGCGCAATTTCCGTTCCGTAAAACCCCTCCATAGTACTGATACTCAACTTATCCATCCCAAGCGCCGCGGAAAACGCTCCCATATCCGAATAAGCATCCGTCATCTCCTTCATACTCTCCTCAAGGCTTTCAAACAATAAAATACAGCCTGCGCACAATACCCCCACACTGATTGCCCAGATTAAAATTGATTTCAGATTCATTTTTATTTCATGTTTTAACAGCGTCATCCTTCCCCTTCTCCCTTTCCACTAAGATACAATATCATCTTTCGGCAAATAATAATGCATAAACAGTTCATCCAGCCCCGGCTCTTCGATCAGCACATCCGAAAGAGACGTCTCATTCAATTCCCGGATCAGCTCCTTCATATCCCCGGTATAGGAAAAGCTCCGCTCCTCCCCTTTTTCCCATACACGCACACGGCGGAGATTTGACTTAGAAAGATTTTCGACCGTGTCTGTCCGGATGATCTCCCCTTCCCGGATGATCGCCGCATGTTTGCAGTAACGCTTTACTTCTGAGAGCACATGGGAAGATAAAAAGCAGGTAGTTCCCTGGCTGTTATAATCCAGGACCAGCTTAAAAAAAGCTTCCTGCATCAGCGGGTCTAATCCGGACGTGGGCTCATCCAGAATCAAAAGCTCCGGCTTATGCTGCATCGCACAGACGATACTCACTTTTTTCCTGTTGCCAAGTGACAATTCCCCTATCTTTTTTCCCATGTCCACCTCCAGCGCCTGGCATATCCGCCCTGCCTCCTCCTCACAGTCACGCTTACGCATATCCGCCGCAAACCGGATCACATCCCTTACTTTCATAGACGGATAAAACATAGCTTCCGAAGGCATATACCCTATCCGGCTTAAAATCTCCTTTTGCTGCTTCCTGCTGTCCATGGCCAGAACTTTGATCTCCCCCTGTCCAAAACGCAAAAGACCCAGGATGCTTCGGATGGTGGTAGATTTTCCTGCCCCATTCGGGCCCAAAAAACCAAATATATCTCCACGGCTTACCTGCAGGGAAATATTTTTCACTCCACGGTGCCTCCCGTAACTTTTGGTCAGGCCACTGATCTCAATTGCATTTATCATATCTTTGCTCCCCCTTTTTAAATTCTTCCAGCATTTTATTTAAATTCCGGGTATCATACGCTCTCCGCATCCTGTTCACCATGCAGACGCACCCAAAACTAAACAACATGAATAAAAAGAACAGTCCGGTGGCAGGCAGGCTTTTGTCAAACCACGCAAGCACAAAGGAGATCAGTGTGTAGACAAAACTGCAAAGCAGGATGCTCCATACCTCGCGCTTCCCCAGCCGATCCGACTCATCAAAATTCTTCAAAAGATAAACCTGCACATACCCCATAAAATAGGCGGCAAGAACCATTTCGGCCAGGATGAGAATACTTGCCTGATAAATTCCCCCGCAAAGAAGATAAATGCAATAAAAAACCATCATGCAAAAGGAATACAGGCAGGCCTTGTACTCGATCCAGATCTCCGCCCCCAGAAAACGCAGAAAGTTTTCCTTAAAAATACCGTTTCGGCTTTCCTTATTCTTCATCCTCCGCCCCTCCCTTCAAAATCCCCCTTAGCTGCCTGGCATACCTTCTGGAGATCACCACCTGCTCTCCATTTTCCATCTTAGCCAATATCCGGTTTCCCGGTTCGCTTTTCAAGGTGCTGATCCGGTAGATATTGATGACCATGGATTTAGAACATCGGAAAAACCCCCGCTCCCCCCACGCCAGTGCAGCCTTTTCCAGGCTTTCGTAAATTCTGCACACCTGATCCGCAAGATATGCCCAGGTCGTTCCGTCCACACTTTCCAGGTAAAGGATGGCTTCCGGACTGATCAGGATCGTCTCATCCCCGCACCTGGCACTGACCCTTGGCGCTTTCCCTTCCACCAGAGCCGCAAGCATTTCAATCTGTTCATTCATTTCACGGTATCGGATGATCACCTCATCCTCCCCTTGCAGGATTTTGTTCATCGTCAGCTTCATAACGTTTCCTTTCTGTAATTGTATTGTAACAGATTCGCAAACCGGTGCAATCCACTTTCCCACAGGATGCAGTTTTTCCGGGTCAAGGTGCAGGATACTCAAAATAACGGACAGCACGATTTACGTACTGTCCGTTGTTTAACGAAAAGGCCTGATATCAGCCAATCCTTTAAAGATACGATTGAAAACCATTTTTAGGTCCGGGGGTTCCGTACCGTTCCTCCAGAAGCGGAATGCCATATGAACGAGGGGTTCCTTCAATACGGTCCATGTACCTGCGCAGTTCTCCCCGGCAATGCTCCGGCCCGCCCTCCCGCATGACAGTCCACATAGGGTCCACATCCGATCTGGACGATCTCATCATACGCTCCGTCCAGTCCAGGATCATCTTGGCCCCCTTTGCACACAATTCCGGATGCTCCGGCGCCAGATCATGGAGTTCATGGGGATCTGCTTTCACATGAAACAACATCTCTTCCGGTAAAAGGTGATAGCCGCCATGGATCGTGCGGATGTAAATGTAATCATCAAAACGCACGCTTCTTTGGCATACATGGGCACACTGGGTCAACACCACATAAGGCTTGGAACAATCCACCCCGTCCTTCAATTCTTTTGCAAACGATACACCGTCATAGCGGAAACCATCCCATGTCGTCATGGATGTTCCCAAAAGTTCCTGTATAGCAGGCGCCAGGTCCGTATTGTCATAAAATCCTTTCACCACCGCATTTTTGCGCATCCCCGGCCAGCGGACGATCAGCGGGATACGGCACACCGGATCGTCTGCCATGCCGTGCTCGGCATACACCCCAAATTCACCCAAATCTTCCCCATGGTCCGAGGTGATGATGATCGCCAGGTCGTCATCGTAGAGTCCGTTCTCTTTCATCCAGTTGATGATAAGTCCGATATTGTCATCCGTATAGCGTATCCCATCATCGTAAGCGTTTAAAAATCGCTTCGCCTCCTCCAGCGTCTTTAAACTTCCGGGATGCTTCGGCAGATGGGCAAAGCTTTCGTCATTCCACATATTGATCTCATTTGCGCCATGAGGCCCGACATGAAGAAGATGTTCCTTAAAAATCTCTTCCGTGATCCAGTCATCCGGCATAGGCGTTCCTTCAAAACTGTTCCCGTAATCTACAGGCGTCCGATAAGGCGTATGGGGATCCCAATAATGCACATGCATCATCCAGTTATCCTTTTTCCCATTTCGTTCTAACCATTCCAGCACCTTCGGCGTCACCATATCCGCCGGCTCATGCCCCCGCTTTCCCACGTTAATGCATTCATGGAAACCGGAATTAAACCACCATGCGCTGTGCCGCTCCGCAAAAGTAGAGAAAGATACCGTATACATTCCCGCCTTACGGAACTGCATAAACAGACCGTTTTCGGAAAGCTCGTCCGTAAAGCTCCGACTCCTTCCCTGCAGCCGCATATCCGCCGCGGTTCCGCCATGCCCCACGATCCCGTTGTGGATACCATACTGCCCGCTTACCATCGACGCCCGTGATGGCAGACAGGGTGCGTTAGGACAGTAATAGTTGTCAAACCGCACACCCTCCCTGGCCACCTCATCCATAACAGGAGTCGTGTTCCTGCCATAACCATAACAGCCCATGTGGTCTGCCCGCAAAGTGTCAATATCAATCATGATCACCCTCATACCCTTGCCCCCTTTCGTGCTAAATAGCGTTTTGAAATTCCTCAATAGAATCTACTTTTCCCGCAATCTTGAGCCACCGCTCCAATACCGCCATATCCGACTCACCCAAGATCAATTTCCGCAGTTTTGCCGGAATGTTCCCACATTCTTTTAAAAGTACCAAAATGTCTTCTGCCCTTGCTTTTGTCCTCGCTTCTACCCTCGCTTTCTGCTCCCTTTCAACGATCCGGTCTTCCATAATTTCTTCCATTGCTTTGCACATCTTTTTATTCCTCCCAAATATTTTTTCATTAGCACGAACAATAATATCCATGACCGACTCATAATGCCGGCTGCTCTTATTCTTCCTATATTCCTTAACTAACTTTTCCGCCATCACGCCGTCAACCGGATTGTTTATCCCCCATATCCAAAGGTTTTCCTCTTTCGAAACCCTGGATGTGACAATGAACTGCATGGTAAAATCATTCCCTACAATCTGGTAGATGCCTTCCCCACTTTTCACAAAGCGGTAATGGCGGTGCTTGATCAGATACTTTTCCAGCTTATATGGGTAATGGCGGCTGATAAAAGTGATCGTTACCTCACTTGTTTTGATCTCATTTTCGTGCTTTGCGTTTGCCTTATAAAGGCTGGCATAACCTGCCGATGATATGTTTTAGATGTTAAGACAGGATGCTTTTAGCAGACTGTCTTGATAGATCAACGTTAGAAAATATGCTTTTGTTTATAATATCAGAAATATATTTTTACTGTCAATACGATACTGATAAATTCTGAATAAACTTATAGCAATTCAGCCCTGCCGTTTCCTTTGCCGGAAGTGACACGGGTAAAGCGGAATACATTGACTCCCGTCTCCTTCCAACGTATAATCATACCATAGCTTTCACTATCATATATTTCACTGAACACAAACAATACGCCTGATAAGGAGACCAGACATGCCTAGAGTCACACCATTTCGCTGCATACGCCCCACACCAGAGCTGGCAGACCGCATTGCCGCTCTGCCTTATGATGTCTACAACCGGGAAGAAGCCCTTGCGGAAGTAAAAAGGGAACCTCTTTCCTTTTTAAAAATAGACCGTGCGGAAACGCAGTTCCCCGCCAATGTAGATACCTATGACCAACGGGTTTATGAAAAAGCCAAAGAAACTTTAGATTCCATGACCGCTGACGGATCATTTATCAGCGAGGAGTTCCCTTGTTACTACATTTATGAGCAGGTCATGGGGAATCGTTCCCAGTCCGGGATCGTGGCATGTTCCTCCATTGACGATTATCAGAACCAGATCATCAAAAAACACGAAAACACCCGGGAGGACAAAGAACTTGACCGGATCCGCCATGTGGATATAACGGATACCCATACCGGCCCAATCTTCCTGGTGTACCGTTCCGATAAAGAGCTGAACCAAATCGTAGAAAAAGTGCGGCAAACTGTTCCTTTGTATGATTTTACCTCTATCGACGGAATTGCCCACCGTGTATGGCGCATTTCGGAAAAAGAAGAACTTAAGCAGATTGAGCAGGCTTTTGACCGGATTCCCTGTACCTACATAGCAGACGGCCATCACCGCTGTGCTTCCGCCGTAAAGGTAGGCCTGAAGCGCCGGGATGCCCACCCCGGTTATACCGGAAAAGAGGAATTTAACCGGTTCCTTTCGGTTCTGTTCCCAGATGACCAGCTTGCCATCCTGCCCTATAACCGGGCAGTGAAGGATTTGAACCAAATGACCCCAGCGGAATTTTTAAACGCGGTGGAACAAGCAGGATTTTCCATTGTATGCAAAGGAAACGAACAAGTCTCTCCATGTGAAAAGGGAACTTTTGGTATGTTCCTTGAGGAGAAATGGTATTTGCTCACTGCAGATGAAACACTCCATAGTGAAGATCCCGTAAAAGGACTGGATGTTTCTATCCTTCAGGATCATTTGTTAAATCCCGTTTTAAACATTCAGGATCCAAGGATTGATAAGCGGATTGATTTTATCGGCGGTATCCGGGGGCTTGCCGAGCTGGAGCGCCGTGTCCACACAGACATGAGAGTGGCATTTTCCATGTATCCTACTTCCATTGCAGAACTGCTGGCCGTGGCGGACGCAGGGCTTTTGATGCCCCCAAAATCCACATGGTTCGAGCCAAAGCTTAGAAGCGGGCTGTTTTTGCACAGGCTGAGTTAAAATCCCGTAAGGTGTTACTGAAAGGGCAACGGCTCCTGTTGGGCATTGCCCTTTTCAAAGCATCATGCAACCGCATTTGCATTGATCTGATCGATCACTTTTCTGATTCCCTGCCATACATCCATATCGTTAAATATTTCCACTACGCTCCCTTTATCTGTAAACGGGGATTCCTGCAGCACTGAAAGATCCTTTAGCATGCCGTTTCTGACAATATACTCTATGATCTGGTTTACAAAGTATATCTGACGGCTGTCCATATTGATATCATCCAGATACCCCGCAAACGCTTCTTTTGCCGCATTCATATCCAGCCCGACAATTTCCCTGACAAACTCCCCAAGAGGTTTTGTACCATATTCCTCCTCATACTCTTCTCTGGTTCCCAGTTCACTCCACAGAATATTCTCCAAAAATTGAATATCCTGATTATTTAACGGTTTATTGTTTCTTAATTTTGCTATTACTATATTATTTTGATTCGCGCGAACATAATACTCTGCTTTTGCCTTATACTTCTTAAGGTCATCATTTTCCAGTTCCGCTTCTTTCCACTCAATCGACAGTAAATCATCTGCAAAATCTGTCTCATACTTATTAACCTCATGAGAAATGTATTTCATCAAAGTACGCAATTCCTCACGAATAAACTCAAATTCCTCTATTCCTGCATGGTCTAAATAATCTGTATGCAAAATCTTCTTTATTAACTCTGATTTCACTTGGATTTCCGGAATATTAGCTATACCGGCCACGGCATTGACACAATTTAACAGATCCCTGCTTGCCCTTGTATATTTTTTCCCCATCAAATATGATAGCTCTATTCCATACATTAAAGCGTCAAACCGGACCGCACTTGCTTCATCGCTGTCAGGCAAGATTAAAGGCGCTACTTCCTCTTTGACAATATTGGTATCCTCAAATGTAAGCGTTTTATAATTTTCAGCATCCACATACAAATCAACATATTTCAAATGCTGGCGCACAGCAAAGCTTTCCCTGTTCAGTTGTCGTACTTTTCCAGTCATCATTTCCACAAGCCTGGACCTATATGCCATCAAACGCTCTACCTGACAATCAACATCCTGAAGCTTGTACGCAATTTGAAATTCTAAATTGAAAATCGCACTCTGCAATGCCATCCTGTTGGCGGTAGTCTTGCCATCACCCATTCTGAAAAATTCAAAATTCCCGCAAAAATCAAAAATGTAAAATTTATTCTTATCCTCTCCGTTTATCAATCCCGGACATAACCTTGTTCCCCGTCCGATCATCTGCCAAAACTTTGCTTTGCTCATTACCTTTTTAAAAAAAACAAGGTTCAATACCTCTGGCACATCGATCCCCGTATCAAGCATATCCACCGAAATTGTTATCTGCGGCATTTTCTTTGCATCCGAAAATTCATCTATCGCACTCTGGGCATAAGTCATATAATTATCTATCACACTTGCAAAGCTATGCCCTTCTTTGGATAAATGCGGATATTCTTTATTGAATATTTCCAATATTTTTTCTGCATGATTATGGTTCTTAGCAAAAATAATGGTCTTTCCGATTTTTTCCCCATAATCTATCTTTAATCCTTCCGTCATAACTACATGAAGAACCATTTTTATAGTGTCTTCATTAAAAAGCCATGTATTTATAGCTGATGCCTGAATGCTCTCGGGAACTTTCCCTTCTTCATCCGCAAAAGTATTTTCATAAATTTCCCGCTCTGTCTGGGGCAATTCATCATAAATAATGCCTTGTTCAATAAACTTAACTTTTGACTCCACCGATAAATAATCAACCAGATATCCATCCTTCACCGCCTGTGCAAGTTCATACCCATATGTCGGCACTCCATTTTCCAATTCAAAAACAGAATATGTGTTTTTATCAATTTCATCTTTGGGTGTTGCCGTAAGCCCTACCAATGGTGCATCAAAATATGTAAAAATATCTTTATACTTATTATAAATCGACCTGTGGGCTTCATCGCAGATTACCAGATCAAAATGACCGCAGGAAAAAATCTTCCCTTCTTCATCTTTCGCACTGTCAATCAGATTCATCATAGTCTGATAAGTAGAAAAGATACCTCTTGCATGATAATTATCTTTTTCTTCCACGACATTTGCCACCGGCAAATCATCTGCCAGAAAATTCACAAAGCTTCTTTTCGCCTGCGTGACCAATGAATTTCTATCTGCTAAAAACAAAATATTTCTTACCCATCCTGCATGAAGCAACACTTTGCAAAGCGCAATAACAGTTCTCGTTTTCCCGGAACCCGTAGCCATTACAAGGAGCGCTCTTCTCCTGTTTTTCTGGTCAAAACTACCACATACTGCTTTAATAGCAGCTTCCTGATAATACCTGCCGGCAATATTCCTGTCCACGACAATATTCTTTAAAGGCATACGCATCGTCAAAAGATTAAACCATTTTTCTATATCGCGCTTAGAATAAATACCTGACACTTTTCTTTCCGGGTATTGGTTATCAATGATCCGCGTATCAAAACCATTTGTCAAAAAAATAATCGGGCGTCTTTTATACTGCTTTTCTAAGATATCCGCATAAAGCTTCGCCTGCTGGCGCCCCTTTGCAACATCTGTGCAAGTCCGCTTCGCTTCCACAACGGCAAGCGGTTTATGGGCGTCATCATAAAGCACATAATCTGCCCGCCCGGTTTCGGATTTATTCGGCATCCCCATCAGTTCCACTTCATTTTGCCAATTTTTCCCTTCTATCCAGCCAGCATCCTTCAGCATAACATCAATGTAAAGTTTTCTGGTCTTAAACTCCGACAAGTCAAGAGGCTTGGGTACATATTCAGGCCGTTGTTTTTCCCTTCGGGCAGTCAATTCCTCTTTTAACGCTTTGTTCTCAGCCATCAATGTTTTCAGGTCAATATCTGCAAATTTTTCATCAAAATAAACTTCTATTGCTTCATCCGCTGATGCTGCTTTTAATAAATCAGTGTCAAAATGACGTTCTTCATAATAATCTGAATAGCAATAGGCTACAAAGTCCAAAAAAATAAAAAGATTCTGTAAGCATAATGCCGCCTCATCAAAAGTAGATTTTCTGCCGCCATGCGCCGCATGATTCCCCATACGCCGAATTGCGTCTATACGTCTCCATAAATCCGCATCCACGATTCCCCGAAATTCATCTGTATTGATCAGGCTTACCAAATTGTCCTGATATGGCATATCCAGCACAGTGTCCACGGAATACATCCATTTAACCGCAAACTCCATCGCCCTCCTACAATTTAAAATACAGGCATCATAGTCTATCCTGACTATTTTCTCCGCTGATATAGCTGCATCTGAAAAGCTCTCAAATTTAGGTTCGTATTTCAGATAATCGAAGTTAGTCATTGGGGGATCCTCCTTTCTTGCAGTCTACATCTGTTTCATCTTACATAACGTTTTCTAATTTACCTTTTTTAAATGGAATTAATAATTTTTATGCTACAACTTTCAATTTGTCGACCTGG
>CAJULP010000093.1 GCA_910587295.1 uncultured Lachnospiraceae bacterium
AAAATTAGCCAAATCCCTTTTAATTTCATACCCTAATCTGTTATAATTAATCATGCGAAAACACTCCCCTGTTTTTATTATTTGTGATGACTTAATTATAACAGATTGGCAGTGTTTTTGCATTTTTATTGTCCAGAAAAATGGGGAAACTCAAAATATTATATATAATAAGGATACTTACTTGTCATAAATAATTTCTTCTTTTATAATAAAATAAAGCTTTGTTAAAAGGATAGGGGATTTATGATACGGAAAATTAATGCTGACGAAAAGCAGTTGATAAAAAATATCAAGTGTTTTGCACTGGATATGGACGGAACCATTTATTTAGGGGAGCGATGGATCGAAGGTGCGCAGGACTTTTTAAAGGCGGTGGAAAAAAGCGGGAAAAGGTACTATTTCCTGACCAACAATTCCTCTAAAAATCCACAGGCTTATGTGGAAAAATTAGGACGCATGGGGCTTCCCGTTGATGTTTCTAAGATCGTGACTTCCGGCCAGGCCGCCATAGCTTATTTAAAGCGGGAGTTTCCGGGGAAACGGGTGTTTTTACTTGGGAATGAACTGCTTATGGAGGAGTTTGCACAGGAGGGGATCTGCCTGGATGACCGGACACCGGAAGTGGTGGTGACAGGGTTTGACACTTCATTAAATTATGAAAAGATGTGTAAGGTGTGCGACTTTGTCAGGGAAGGACTTCCTTATATCTCTACCCATCCTGATTTTAACTGCCCTACGGAAACCGGGTTTATCCCGGACGCAGGGGCGATTCATGCGTTTATCCATGCGTCTTCCTTCCGCTATCCGGATTACATCGTTGGGAAGCCGAACGGGGAAATTATGGATTATCTGGCGGACAGGGCTGGTATGGAAAAGGAAAAGATCGCTATGGTGGGGGACAGGCTCTATACGGATGTGGCAGCCGGGGTAAATAACGGATGTATTGGTATTCTGGTGCTTAGCGGAGAAGCGGGAATGGGAGATGTGAATCAATCAGAAATAATTCCTGATTTAATTTTCGACTCTGTTAAAGAGATGATTCCGTTTTTGTAAATGTTGGGAAGAGGAAGAGATTAGTGTGAAAAATAAATTTTTCACACACGAATTTGGAACTACAGCCCCAAATTCGCAGGTTATAAGAAAGGCATGGTTACTTTAATGGGATTACAGTTTTGCTTTGGCGGATCCGGCAGCGGGAAGAGCAGAAGGCTCCATGAATTAATAACATGTTGGGCGGATCAGGAGCCGGATCGGAATTTCTTATTTTTGGTACCGGATCAGTTTACCATGCAGACACAAGTGGATCTGGTGAATGCCAGCCCGAAGGGCGGCATTATGAATATCGATGTGCTTAGCTTTGGAAGGCTGGCACATCGTATTTTTGAGGAGACCGGATATGGATCAAAGCAAGTGCTGGATGATACCGGAAAAAGCCTGGTGCTTCGGAAGGTGGCGGCAGGACTTGCGGATGATATGCCGGTGATCGGAAAAAACTTAAATAAGATTGGTTATATCCATGAGGTGAAATCGGCAGTTTCTGAATTTATGCAGTACGGAATCTCACCATTACAGGTCGGGGAACTGGCGGAATACGCAAAAGGGCGGGGGGCGCTTAGGCGGAAGCTTAAGGACCTTGAATTGATCTATCAGGGGTTTCATGACTATATTAAGGAGCAGTTTATCACAACGGAGGAAACTTTGGGGCTTTTGACGGCGGCCGTAGGGAAATCCCATATCATAAAAGGCAGTGTGGTAGTCTTTGACGGTTTTACCGGGTTTACGCCGATTCAGTATCGGCTGATCCAGGAACTTTTGCGGCTGACGAAGCAGGTGATCGTCTCCATAACGATTGATATTCGTGAAAATCCGTTTCAAATTGGAGGAGAACAGGAATTATTTTTTTTAAGTAAGAAAACAGTGCGGGATCTTTGTAAACTGGCAAAAGAGGCGGATGTTGGAAGAACGGATGATATTTATATTAAAAATGCGCCTTATCCGAGATTTAAGGGGAATGCAGAGATGGCTCATCTGGAGCAGAATCTGTTCCGCTATCCGTCGATTTCCTGTAAGGAAGAGGTCCTTTCTTCTATTTATATGTCGGAGGCCTTAAATCCTGCTATGGAGGTAAGGCAGGTCTGTATCCGGATCAAGAAGCTGGTGTTGGACGAAGGGTATTGCTACCGTGACATTGCGGTAGTCACAGGGGATCTGGAAACCTATGGGGATTATTTTGAGAGGGAAGCGGATGTTTACGATCTTCCTGTCTTTGTGGACAGGACCAGAGGACTCAGGCTGAATCCGTTGATTGAATATATCCGCAGCGCTTTAAAGGTAGTTTTGCAGAATTTTTCTTACGAGACGGTGTTCCATTATCTAAGGTGCGGGCTGTTGGATTTTCTGCCGGAGCAGATTGACCGGCTGGAAAATTATGTCCTTGCCTGTGGCGTAAAAGGGAAGCGCCGCTGGTCGCAGGCTTTTGTCCGGGCAGGAAAAGAAGGGGAAGAAGGGATCAGAGAGCTGGAAGCGCTCAATGAGACAAGAGAACACATGATGGAACAGTTTGTGCCCCTTCTTGGCAGGAAGCAGACGGCTGGGGAACTGGTCAGGGCGTTGTATGATTTTATCGTGGCAGGCAGGATCCAGGAAAAGCTGGCGGTATATGAGCAGGAATTTCGTGAAAACGGGGAACCGGAGCGTGCAAGGGAGTATGCTCAGATTTACCGGCTGGTGATGGAACTTTTGGAACAGGTGACAGCCTTGCTGGACCAGGAATCAATGACTTTGCAGGAGTTTGCGGATATTTTGGACGCAGGTTTTGGAGAAATTGAAGTGGGGATTATTCCCGGCAGTGTGGACCGCATTGTGGTGGGAGATATGGAGAGAAGCCGGTTAAAACAGGTGAAGGTTTTGTTTTTTTTAGGCGTCAACGACGGTAATATTCCAAAGGGAAGCTCAAAGGGCGGGATCATTTCTGACATTGACAGGGAATTTCTGCAGGAATCGGAGTTTGAGCTGGCCCCTACTCCCAGGCAGCAGATGTATATCCAGAGGCTGTACCTGTATATGAATATGACCAAGCCATCGGAGCGGCTTCATATTTCTTTTTCCCGGATCAACAGCCAGGGAAAGAGCATCCGTCCTTCTTATCTCATCACCCAGATTGAGAGGATGTTTCCCCGGCTTACGATCGGGCGGATGGATGATGGGCAGGCCGGCTTTGAGGAAATGGTGGGAAAAAGGGATGGTCTTACGCTGCTGGCAAAGGAGTTGCGGGAATATGCAGTGGGCAGAGAAGGGGATTTGACGGAAAAAGAGCTGCAAAGCCTCTTTCGTTTCTATGTTTTGGATGAAGAATACAGTTGTTATGCAGGAAAACTTGCAGAAGCTGCCTTTGAGCGGTATAACCACAAGCCTCTTGCAAAAGCGGTAGCCAGGGCGCTTTACGGGAATATGCTGGAAAACAGTGTAAGCCGCCTTGAGCGTTACGGAGCCTGTGCTTATTCTCATTTCCTGCAATATGGACTGGAACTTAAGGAACGGAAGGAATTTAATTTTGAACAGACGGATCTGGGAAATATTTTTCACGGCGTTTTGGAAATTTTTGCAGGAAAACTTTCAGAAAATCAATATACCTGGTTTGACTTCCCCGAGGAAGAGGGAGATAAGCTTTTATATGCCGCATTACAGGAGTGTACCTTGCAGTATGGGGAAAACATCCTTTATAGTAACGCACGTTATGAGTACATGATAGAGCGGATGTATCGTATTTTAAAGAGAACGGTAAGAACTTTGAAGGCCCAGCTGCGGGAAGGAGATTTTGTGCCTGCATCTTTTGAGATGTCTTTCCAGAAAGTGGAGAATTTAGACGCAGTCAACATCGCCCTCTCAAAGGATGAGAAAATGAAGCTTCGAGGCAGGATAGACAGGATCGATACCTATGAAGATGAAGAACACGTTTATGTAAAAGTGATCGATTATAAGTCCGGGAATAAAAAGTTTGACCTTGCCGCCCTTTATTACGGGTTGCAGCTTCAATTGGTGGTTTATATGAACGTGGCGACGCAGATCACTGCCGCAAAGCACCCGGATAAAGAGGTGGTGCCGGGGGCTCTTCTTTATTATCATGTGGCGGATCCCCTGATTAAGACAGAAGGGGAAATGACGCCGGAGGAGGTCAATCAGGCGTTATTAAAAGAGCTGCGGACCACCGGGATTGTCAATCAGGATGAAAAAGTGATAAGTCTGCTGGATAAAAACTTTACGGATCAGTCATTGGTAGTGCCGATTGAGCGGAAAAAGGACGGAACTTATTCTGCCAGATCAAGTGTGATAGACAGGCAGGATTATGAGATTGTATCCCAGTTTGTCAGTCATAAGATCCGGCAGTTTGGGCGGGAGATCCTAAATGGGAATGTGGCGGTCAACCCTTGTGAACAGGGGGGGAGAAACTCCTGCACCTATTGCGCATACCGGGGCGTTTGTGAGTTTGAAGCAGGAGTAAGCGGTTATGAGACCCGGATGCTGGCAAATCTTCCGACGGATGAACTGTTTAAAAGAATGAATGAGGAGATAGGCACAGATGGCAACGAAATTTACCCCACAGCAGAAACAGGCGATTGAACTGCGAAATAGAAATATATTGGTCAGCGCCGCAGCAGGATCCGGAAAGACCGCAGTGCTTGTAGAGCGTATTGTAGGTATGATAACGGATGATATTTCACCTGTAGATATCGACCGGCTGCTGGTAGTGACATTTACGAACGCGGCGGCGGCAGAAATGAGGGAGCGTATCGGGATTGCCCTTAGCAGGCAGCTTGAGTCGGCGCCTGAAAATGTGCATTTGCAAAAACAGCTTTCTCTTCTCCACAATGCCCAGATCACCACGATAGACAGTTTCTGTTTGTTTTTGATCAGAAATAATTTTAATGATATCGGTCTTGACCCCGGGTTTCGGATTGCGGACGAAGGGGAATTGACTTTGCTTAGACAGGATGTGCTCTCTGAATTATTGGAGCAGCAGTATCAGGAAAAAAGACCGGAATTTATAGGCTGTGTAGAGTATGTTACAGGCGGCAGCGATGATAAGCTGTTAGAAGAGTACATAGAAAGGCTGTATGAGTTTTCCATGAGTTATCCCTGGCCGGAAGACTGGTTAAGTCAATGCAAGGAAGATTATAAAATAGCCGGTGTTGCGGAAATGGAAGAAACAAAGTGGTGCCGGTTTTTAGTCTCCTATGTCAGGGATATTTTAGCGGAATGTGTGACGGATCTTCAGATGTCTCTTTCCCTGACAGAAAGGCCGGACGGCCCCTATATGTATGGGGAGATATTGGAGCAGGAATTGGAAATGCTGAAAAAGCTTTCGTCCGGAGAGCGTTTTTCGGATCTTTACAGGTTATTCGGAACGGTCAGGTTCGGAAGGCTGTCTTCTAAAAAGGATGAAACGGTAAACCTTCTTCTTCGGGAACGGGTCAAAGAGCTGAGACAGGACGTGAAAAAGCGGTTAGGGGAGATAGAAAAGTCCTATTTTGCTTGTTCACCGGAACAGGCTGCGGAGCGTATGGCAAAGGCGGCTCCTTTTGTGGAGGAGCTATTGTCGCTGGTGCTTTCTTATAAGCAGATGGTGGATCAAAGGAAACGCCGGGATAATATCATAGATTTTCATGATATGGAGCACTTTGCGCTGGAAATCTTACTGCAAAAGCAGCCGGAGGGAAGCGTGGAGCCTTCTTTGGCGGCAAAGGAATACCGACAGCATTTTAAAGAAATATTGATTGATGAGTACCAGGACAGCAATCTGGTACAGGAGCTGATCTTAAAAAGCATTTCAGGGGAAGAGGATGGGAACTTCAACCGGTTCATGGTTGGGGATGTAAAACAGAGTATTTACCGTTTCCGGCTGGCAAGACCGGAGCTATTCATGGAAAAATACAATTGTTATTCTAAGGTTGACTCACTCTGTCAACGAATTGATCTGCATAAGAATTTCCGCAGCAGGAGTCAGGTGTTAGACAGTGTGAATGCACTTTTTGCCCGAATCATGGGGAATCAATTAGGGGGAGTGGAATATGATGACGAAGCGGCCCTTTATCCCGGAGCGGTATTTGAGGATGGGGATGGGGGCGATGATCCTTACCGGACGGAATATCTTGTGATCGGGAAAGACGATCATTCCCCTTTATCTGTCAGGGAACAGGAAGCGGCTGCCATAGCGCAGAAAATCCGAAAGCTGTATGTGAGCCTGCAGGTGACGGACAAAGAAAGCGGGAAGCTCCGTCCGGTGCGGTACCGGGATATGGTGATTTTATTAAGGACTACTTCCGTGTGGGCTCAGGAATTTAAAAATATTCTGGAAAAGGAAGGGATTCCTGCCTATGTGGCCTCAAGGACAGGTTATTTTCAGGCAGTTGAGATCAAGACCTTATTGCAGCTTCTTCATGTCATTGATAACCCTTATCAGGATATCCCTTTGTATGGCACAATGGAATCCTTTTTTGGGGGATTTTCCAGGGAGGAGATTGCGGAAATACGCGCCGGGGGGCGTAAAGTGGCTTTTTTTGAACTGCTTGGCTCTTACCAGGGCCCGTTAGAAGATAAAGTGCAGGATTTCCTTCACCGGCTTTCTGTTTACAGGAGAAAGACGGCCTACACGCCTATCCATAAACTGATCCAGGATATCCTCACCGACACCGGCTATCTGGACTATGTATCCGCAAGGCCGGGAGGAGAACAGCGGAGGGCAAATGTGGAGATGCTGCTGACCCGCGCGGCTTCCTTCGAGCAGACCAGCTATTACGGATTATTCCATTTCTTAAGGTATATCGAGCAGTTAGAGCGGTACGAGGTAGATTATGGAGAAGCGGATGTGATGGATGAAAATGCGGATGTGGTCCGCATCATGAGCATCCACAAAAGTAAGGGATTGGAATTTCCGGTGTGCTTTGTGGCAGGCTTATCCAAGCGGTTTAATATGCAGGACATGTCAAAAAGGCTGATTGCGGATGCGGATTTTGGGATTGGCGTGGATGATATCGACAACATTCTCCGAACCCAGGGCAAAACCCTGAAGAAAAGCGCCGTTTCCCGGAAAATGAAGCTGGAAGCTTTAGGAGAGGAAATGCGGGTACTGTATGTGGCAATGACCAGGGCAAGAGAGAAGCTCATTCTGACAGCAGTAACACCTGATATTGAACAGTTTGGAGAAAGCATGGAAAGACAAAAGGAATTTCAGGATGTGGAAGGTAAGGGGAAAGCGCCGTTCTCAGTCTTATCCGGGGCATCCTGCTATCTGGACTTTATCCTCCCCTGTGTTACAAAGATGGAATTGATACGGCCGGAAGATTTAATGCTTGGCGATGTAAAAGGGGCTGCAGGGGAAATGCAAAGGAAGCAAAACCTCTTAACAGGGGAAGGCAGTCAACAGGTTATGACAATACTGACGGAAAAACTTGGAAAAAGTTATCAATACCAGTATTTATCAGGATTATATGTGAAAACCACAGTATCGGAATTAAAGAAAAAGGCTATGATTGCAGGAAATCAGAACCTGCAGGATAGACTGGACAAGTCAATAGATGGTACGGGAAGCAGGAATTGCGAAGGGGCATTTACCAGGCAGATGTTTGAGGAGCCGGAGATCGTTCCCTATATCCCATCTTTTATCAGCGGCAGAGAAGGGGTGTCCGGAACGGACAGGGGCAGCGCCTACCATAAGGTGATGGAGCTTTTTGATTTAGACGCAGCGGAAAAGAATCCTACAATTGAGGAGGTTGAAAGGCAGCTTGACTTGTTTGTGAAAGAGGAAAAGCTGACCGGTGTATGGCGGGATAGTGTGTCAGCGGCAAAGATCCTTATATTTTTAAAAAGCAGCCTGGCGAAGCGGATGCGTAAGGCCGGGGCCTGCGGAAAGCTTCACAGGGAACAGCCCTTTGTGATGGGGTTATCCGCCAATCGTCTTGACCCGGAGTATCCGGAACAGGAGCAGGTTTTGATTCAGGGGATCATAGATGTTTATTTCGAGGAGGACGGGAACATAATCGTGGCGGATTACAAAACAGATGTTGTGAAAACGCCGGAAGAACTGATCGACAGGTATCAAGTCCAGCTTGATTACTACGGGGAAGCCTTAGAGCGGCTTACGGGAAAGAAAGTGACAGAAAAGGTGATCTATTCCTTTGCGTTAGGGAAAGAATTTAGGGCTTGACATTTTCCGGTAACGGGTATATCTTTAATAAGAAATAAATCGCTAGGGGAGCAGTTGCTGAGATAGCGTGTGTTATGTTGATGATGCCCGCTGACCCTCATTACCTGAACCGGATAATGCCGGCGTAGGAAAGCTGATTTTTGTAAACGGGAAGATGCTGCATATTTATTTTATGGTGTGTTTTTTGTTTATGAAAATCATTTGTTCCCTCCTGTGATAAAACAAGGAGGATTTTTTATGTCTATTTTTGTAACGGAAATTGTAGATGAAGAGTGGGGAAATTATTTTGAACTCACCGGTGCCGGGTATGGCGCTTTGATCGCTGTGATGATAGTAATGCTTTTATTTGCCTGTCTGATCGGTAATGCAGGGGAGCGGAAAAAATTCAGTACCAAAGCGCTGGTGTTTTCCGCAATGGCAATGGCGCTTGGAATAGTGACTTCTATGGTCAAACTATTTGATCTGCCGATGGGGGGCTCCGTTACCTTGTGCAGTATGCTGTTTATCTGTCTGGTGGGCTATATGTTCGGGCTTAAGACAGGGCTTTTTGCAGCGGTGGCTTATGGTTTTTTGCAGTTGGTGACAGACCCGTATATCATCAGCATCCCTCAAATGCTGACAGACTATATTTTTGCATTTGGGGCGCTGGGCTTGTCCGGGATATTCCATGGTAAAAAGCAGGGGCTTGTCAAAGGGTACCTGCTGGGGGTGCTTGGCAGGTATTTCTTTACGTTTCTTTCCGGGATGATCTTTTTTGGGAGCTATGCTGCGAGTTATGGCATGACCGCACCTGTGTATTCACTCATATATAATGGATCATACATAGGGATGGAAGCAGTAATTACGATTGTTATATTATTTTTACCGCCGGTGGAAAAAGGAATTATGCGGGTAGAGGATATGGTGAAGGGGTAAAGACATCCGGCCGAATGCACATATGTGCACAAATTCCATAGAATAGTAGAGAGGGCATAGGAGGTATTGGATTCTATGGAAGGGAAATGTCTTGAAAATACCTGCAGCTTTGCAGGGGGCAGGCCCATCATGGCAGATCTGCCTTATCCGCCAATCCGGGTCAGGGGAGAAAACAGGCGGTATGCGGATCTGCTGAGCGTTGACTATTGTGGTTCTGTATCAGAGCTGTCTGCGATCACACAGTATATTAATAATGAAAACCGTCTGTCACTGGAGCAATGTACGATAGCAAAGACCCTTTTGGGGATTGCCATGGCAGAGATGATGCATTTGCAAAAATTAGGTGAACTGATCGTGCTTTTAGGCGGGGATATTGACTTTACCGCCAGGACTTGTAATGGACAGGGGAAAATGTGGACTCCGGCTTATCTGACGATCCCGGTTTGTATGAAGAAGATGATCATTGCGGATATTGAGGCAGAAAGGGCCGCGATAGAGCAGTATGAAGCCCATATGAAAATGATTCAGGATGATTGTGTCAATGCGGTTTTAAAAAGGATTATCCTGGATGAGGAGTATCATATCATGTTGTTAAAAAAACTGCTGTGATTAAATCTGTTATCAAGATAAAGTCAAGATGAAGTGCCGCCGGCAGGCGGTACTTTTTAATGCAAAAAAAGTTCATTTCACAACATTGCTTTCTGGAAATCGGTGATACTTTACGATATAGTTATGAAGTAGAATATTTTTGGAGGAAAAAACATGCTGATCGGGATATGTGATGATGAAAAGGAAGTGCGGATGTTTTTAGGGAAAAAGGTAAAGTCAGTGTGTCCAGAGGCGGAAATCAGGTATTACCAATCCGGGAAAGACTTGCTTCGGGAGGAAGATCCGGTTGATATTTTACTTTTGGATATCCATATGCCGGGGCAAAGCGGCATGGAAACAGCGGAAACATTCAGGGAAACAAATAAAAATACAGTTATTATTTTTGTGACGGCATTAGAAGAATATGTGTACCAGGCCTTTGATGTGGGGGCATTTCATTATCTGGTAAAGCCCTTTGATGACAGAAAATTTAAGGAAGTACTGTTAAAGGCGGCAGGACAGTACAGGGAAAAGGAAAAGCTTAAGGAGCCTGAAAAGGGCAGGTATCTTCTGCTGAAAGCAGGAGGCGTCCATACAAAAGTGTTTTTTGATGATATTATGTATGCGGAGGTATTTAACCGGAAGGTGACGATACACGGCAGGGAAGGGAATATTGAGTACTACGGGAGGCTCTCAGACTTGGAAAAGCAGCTTGGGGAGAATTTTTTCCGAACCCACAGGGCTTATTTGGTCCATTTCAAGTATGTGGTAAGGTATGATGCGGCAATGGTAGAAACAGATATGGGAGCTGCGCTCATGGCCAAGCAGAAATATTCCCAGTTTGTGAAACGATACATGCAGTACATCCGGCAGGAAAGGAACAGATCATAAAATGGAACAGATGGATATTTATTACGGACTGGCATCTGTCATGTTCAGTATTACAGTGATCCTGGCCACAGCGTATCTTATCGTGTGGTTTATGAGACCATTTTTGAATAACGGCAGATATGCGTGGGAGGCCGGAGCCGTTTATTTTGTTGTTATGCTGATTATTTATTGTATTCCTTACGAGGTGCTGGGGATGGTTCCGGATGTGGCTGCGCTTCTGGCAGTGTTTGCGGTCTTATATGTGCGGGAAAAAGGTGACCAATGTGGTCAAAAAATATTTTTGCTTGTGATCGTGTATTTGATCAAATGGTTTGCCCATGGGATTATATTGCCTTTTCGGGAAGTTTTATACCAGGAGATTTTATTTTCATCGACTTTCTTAAGCCAGCCTGAACTTGTCTATTTTGGCCTGTATCTGATCATTGAAATAACATATTTCGCATTACGCTTCGTGTTAATGTACTATTTGTCCTATATGATGGAACGGGCTTATATTTATAAAAAGGAAGCTATGGGAAAAGGCGAGCTGGGTCTTTTGCTTGCTGTTCCTTTGTCTGTAATGACAGGATATCTTGCGTTTACTTTTTTCTTTGAAACTTATCTGGCGGATATGAACCGGTATATTCAGGATATCCACAGGGAGTATAACTGGATTAAGGCATTGTATCAGGTGGTGTCTTTTGGGGCTATTTTTTCTGTGGTTGTTTTTTTCCAGAAAATAAAGGAAAGCCACAGGCAGGAGAAGGAAGGTGCGGTATTAAAAGAGCAGATGGAAAGCATGAAACGCTATCTGTCCGAAGTGGAGGTATTATATCAGGATATCCGCAGGTTAAAACATGATATGGGAAATCACGTGGTGATCTTGGAAAATCTGTTCCAAAAGGATCTGCATCAGGAGGCCATGGGATATCTGCTAAAATTGGAGACAGAATTTCACGAGACGGCTGAGGAACTTAAGACCGGAAATCCAGTAACGGATGTTATTATTATGGAAAAGGAGAAAGAAGCGGCTAGGAAGGGGATTGCATTCTGCCATGATTTTCATTTTCCGGAAGGAAGCGCCATTGATGTATTTGATATTAGTGTTATTTTAAGTAATGCCTTGAATAATGCCATAGAAGGGGCAGCATCATGTCAGGATTCCTATATTAATGTCAGTTCTTATCATAAGAAAAATGTGTATATGATAGAGTTCAGGAATAACTTTAATGGAAAACTTATTTTCAGTGAAAAGGACAGGCTGCCGGTGACGTCGAAAGAAGACCAAAAGGAACATGGGTACGGACTTTCCAGTATCCGGAAGGTTGCCAGGAAATACTTCGGGGATATGGAGATAGAACAAAATGGGAAGGAGTTCCTCCTTTACGTGATGCTGATGTTAAAATAAGCCTGATGTTTTATTCACATCAAAAAAAGTTCGTTTCAGACAAGGGCGCTTTTTGGGGAAGGATAGCTTACCGAAATAGTTTAAGAGAATAAATTTTCATACCGCACCGGCTTTTGTGGCGGCAGTGGTAATTTCAGAAAGGTGGTATTCGTATGATGATAAGCAGGATTGGCGGCGCAGATGGAGCAGGAGCCCAGGCAGGGGCTATGGGAATGAACCCGGCATCGGACCCGGTAAGCAAAGATCTGCTTCGACAGATTGACGATGCGAAAAAGAAACTGCAGGAGCTTTCTTCTAATGAAGATCTTAGTGCGGAAGAAAAGATGAAAAAGCGGCAGGAACTGCAAAAAAAAATCAGTGACTTAAATAGTCAATTAAGGCAGCACCAAATGGAAATGCGCCGGGAAGCGGCGGAAAATGCAAAAAAGCAAAAATCACAGGATTCCGGTCAGGAGAATCCGGCAAGAACAGGAAAAAAGGCGGACGAGGTAAAAGGAAAACAGGGATCCGGGTTATCCGGGAAACGCATGCAGGCGATGATTTCTGCAGACGGATCCATGAAGCAGGCTAAAGTGTCAGGGAGCGCAGCCCGTAGGATGGATGGAAAGGCAGGTGTGCTGGAGGCGGAGATCAAGCTTGATTCCGCACGGGGCGGTTCTACGGAAGCAAAGGAAGCGGAACTTGCCGAGGTGAAAGAAAAGGCGGCAAATGCTGCGTCTTTCCAGTTGGACACACTGTCCAAAGCGAATCAGACAGCCAATGAGGCAGCAAAGACAGATCAGGAAGCGAAAAAAACACCTGAGAATGAGAAAAAGGCCCTGGCAGGTTCCGAACCAGATGACCTTAAGGAAGAACAGGAAGAGGCTTCGAAGCATGAGGCACAAAAGGAAGAAGAAAACGGGTTTGTGCGCTATAAGCCGGTAGATGTCCGCTTATAGATCAGGACTCCTATATCGGAGGGGAACAGTTTGCCGGGGAAGAAGTAATTTGGAAAAGAGGTATTGGTGTTTTTAAAGTTCCCGTTTAGTTGGGTTAAAAGGGTTGTCTAAATATCCGAAGGGAAGGCAATAAAAATCTTAAGGAGCCATTTCGCAAACGTATTATCAAGCGTGGCGACGTAGATTTTTATTGCCTTCTTTTCGTCCATTTAGCCAACCTAACTAATCCAACTAAACGGGAATTTCTTGGAATACCCCTTGCAAATTTGTCACTTGGGTGGTATTCTTTTATTGGAATTGGAAACGTTACCAATAAGATTTTTTAAACAGGAGAGAATTATGAGAGCTAGTGGAATTTTACTGCCGATATCCAGCATCCCTTCTTCCTATGGAATCGGAACTTTTTCAAAAGAAGCGTACGAATTTGTTGATTTTTTAGAGGAGGCAGGACAGAGATACTGGCAGATACTGCCCTTAGGGCCGACCGGATACGGCGATTCACCGTACCAGTCCTTTTCAACCTTTGCAGGAAACCCATATTATATTGACCTGGAGAAATTGATCGAGGACGGAATCCTGACAAAAGAGCAGTGCGAAGCCTGTGATTGGGGCGGAAGCCTGGAATACATAGATTACGAGAAGATTTACCGTTCCCGGTTCAAGGTGCTTAAGATTGCATTTGAAAACAGCGGTATAGAAAGGAATGAGGATTTCCGGAACTTCGTAGAGAGTAATGCGCATTGGCTGGAAGATTATGCATTGTACATGGCAGTGAAAGATTCTTTTGAGGGTGTCAGCTGGATAGAGTGGGATGAGGATATCCGCCTTAGAAAGGATTGCGCACTTTCTTCTTATAAAGAGAAACTAAAGGAAGAAATTCTCTTTTATGAGTTTCAGCAATATTTATTTTCGATACAGTGGATGAAGCTTAAGAAGTATGCCAACGACAAGGGAATTAAGATAATAGGTGATATTCCAATTTATGTTGCTTTTGACAGTGCGGATACCTGGGCGAACCCGGAACTGTTTCAGTTTGATGAAAACGGGCTTCCTACCGGAGTTGCCGGCTGCCCGCCGGATTCGTTTTCAGCTACCGGCCAGCTTTGGGGAAATCCGCTTTACCGGTGGGATTACCACAAGGAAACAGGTTTTGCATGGTGGGTTGAGAGAATTGCATACTGCTTTAAGCTGTATGATGTGGTAAGGATTGATCATTTCAGAGGATTTGACGAATATTACAATATTCCTTACGGGGATAAGACGGCGGAGTTTGGAAAATGGGAAAAGGGGCCGGGATTTGAATTGTTTAAGGTTCTGAAAGAGAAACTTGGCAGCCGCCAGGTGATTGCGGAGGATCTTGGCTTCTTGACTCCATCGGTCATTAAACTGGTGAAAAAGACTGGCTACCCGGGGATGAAGATCTTGCAGTTTGCATTTGACTCCAGGGAGGAAAGCGACTATCTTCCCCATAATTACACACAAAATTCAGTGGTCTACACGGGAACACATGATAATGACACGACTGTCGGATGGTTCCGGTCAATAGGAAGGAAGGACCGGAGTTTTGCCAAACGGTACCTATCTATCAGGTCAAATAAGGAAGTGGAATGGGTGTTCATCCGTGCGGCGCTTTCCAGCGTATCGGACACGGCGGTCATCCCCATGCAGGACTACCTTGGGCTTGGCGGAGAAGCAAGGATCAATACACCTTCCACATTGGGAGATAACTGGAAGTGGAGAATGACAAAAGACCAGGCAACGAAAGAACTTGCCCAAAGGATCTTTGGGATGTGCAAGTTGTACGGAAGGATCCGGCAAACAGAAGGAACATTTCATGGGTGAAATGACAATTAGAGATATTGCGAAAAGGTGTGGCGTGGGGATCGGCACGGTTTCAAGGGCGATCAATAACCATCCGGATATCAATCCGGACACGAAACGGATGGTGATGGATGTAATTAGGGAAACCGGGTTTGTTCCCAATAACAGCGCCAGGAACTTAAAAAGAACGGACGCCAGATGCATTGCGGTGCTGGTTAAAGGGATCACGAATCCCTTTTTTAGTTCTGCGGTGAAGGTGATAGAAAAGGAAGTCCAAAAGAAGAAGTATACCATGGTCATGCAGCATGTGGAGTCTTATGAGAATGAGCTGGAAGCGGCCTTGGAGCTTGTGAAGGAAAAAAGGCTCCGGGGAATCATTTTTTTAGGAGGGTCTTATCATCATGATAAGGAACAGCTCTCTATGTTGAAGGTTCCCTTTGTGTTTTGTACCATCGGAACGGCTGAGGAGACAGAAGAAAACCGGGCCTATTCCAATATTGCGGTGGATGACAGGAAGGAAAGCATGAAAATAGTTGATCATCTGTTAAAGATGGGCCACCGGAGGATTGCGATCATTACCGAAGGGGCAAAGGGGGAGTCGGTAGGACAGCTGCGCCTTCAGGGATATCGGGACGCCCATGAGGCCCGGGGGATCACAGTGGACGAGACATTGGTTTATGAGGTACGGGAAAAAGACGATCCTTATACCATGAAAAACGGCTATCGGATGGCAAAAGAGATTTTGCGGTCTAAAACACGGTTCACTGCGGTTTTTGCCATTGCGGATCATTTGGCGGTGGGGGTGTGCAGGGCGCTTTATGAAGCGGGGCTTAAAGTTCCCGAGGATGTTTCCGTTGCCGGGTTTGACGGTCTTGCGATCGGGGAGTATTACACGCCCCAGCTGACTACCATCAGCCAGCCGGTGGAGCGGATGGCAAAGGAAACAGTACAGTTGTTATTAAATGTGATCTCCGGCAAGGCAGCCCACCAGCAGATCATCTTTCCGGGAGAGCTGATCCTGCGGGAATCCACGGCAAAGCCGCCGGATGGGGATGTTGTTTTCGAAGGCGGCCATCAGGAAAAGAAGGTGGATCCTATGAACGGCCTGCCATTGAAATACTAGAGTTATGGTATCTGGGGTCATTTGTCACATCCTCCATAAGCCATGAAGGGGGAAGAAAGGCGTTTGCCATCTCTTCATCCGGAAATTCCACTTCCGCAATGACAAGGGGAGAAAGGGGCGGGTCAAAAATATCCAGTTCTATTTTCAGGTTTAAAGGCTGCAAGGGCACAGAAAATCCTTCCGCAAAAACAGGCTTTTCAATAGGGATCAGGTACCGCTTTTTAGAGATTATGGTGCCGTCTGCTTTAGGAAGGAGATGCCTGTAGGCCTGTTCGTTCAGGGGAAGATTGTATTCTTCCCGGGTCATAAGCCCTTTTCCCTTGTAGGTCATATAGTAGTCGTTATTTTGACGTCGGATGCGGATCACCGGGTCGGTGCATAGATAGGCCTGTTCTAAGAAGAGACATTCGTAGGAAGAAAGATCGTCTGGCAGTTTCTGGATTAAAAATTTTCGTTCGATTTCCATGGGAGTTCCTTTCAAGATTAGAATACCTCTATTTTAAAATGAATTGCGGGCAAAATCAATAGGGGAAACTGCATGGGCCTTGTTTAGAAATATTTAATTTGGAAATCAATGTCTGTGGTGGTAAAATAATAACATAGATATGTGTGTGAAGAAATCGCACGGAAATGGGGTGTAACATGAGCAAGGTATGTGTATTTTTTGGTACAGGCTTTGAGGAGATTGAAGCTTTAACGGTGGTGGATATCCTGCGCAGGGCTGGGATTGAGACCGACATGGTGTCCGTGATGGATCAGCGGACAGTAATGGGTTCCCACCAGATTCCGGTGGTCATGGACAAGCTGCTTTCGGAAGTGGACTTTGGCAGTGTGGATGTGCTGATTCTGCCGGGAGGTCTTGGCGGAACGAAGAATCTGGAAGCAAATGAAGCGCTGATGGAGCAGGTAGACGCGTTTGCGGGAAACGGAAAGATGGTGTGTGCAATCTGTGCGGCGCCTTCCATTTTAGGACACAGGGGGATTTTAAAAGGAAAAAAGGCGATTGCGTATCCGGGTTTTGAAGACCAGCTTACGGGCGCACAGGTTGTGGATGAGCCTGCGGTGCGGGACGGAAACATCATAACAGGACGGGGTATGGGATGTTCCATTCCTTTTGCACTTGAAATTTTGAAGTACTTGACAGATGAAGAAACGGCAAAAGAAATGGCGGAAAAGATTGTTTATCAGTCTTAAAGTATGTAGGCAGGGAAGGTTATTAAATGAACATTTTATTTTTCTTGACACCTAAAAGTGAGGTGGCATATCTTTACGATACGGATTCTTTAGCGCAGGCGTTGGAAAAGATGGAAAGCCACAGGTATTCGGCCATTCCGATCATTGGGGAAGTAAGTGGGAAGTACCTTGGTACGTTGACAGAAGGGGATTTGCTTTGGCACATCAAAAATAGCGATCGTTATTCACTGGAAGACGCAAGATACATATCGGTTATGGAAGTAAAGCGGAACCGTGATAACGAACCGGTGGAAGCGGATGCGGATATGGATGACCTGATCAATAAGGCCATGAACCAGAATTTTGTTCCGGTGGTAGACGGAGAGCAATGCTTTATCGGTATTATTAAAAGAAAAGATATCATTCAGTATCTGACGTCAAGGCTGATGGCGGCAAAGGCGGCAATGCTTGTGGGGCAGAGCGGAAAAGAGGTAAGGAATGTATAATCAGTTGACCCAAAAAGATATCGAAGCCATGGAAGCTGAAATAGAAGAAAGAAAATTAGTGGTCCGCCCCAAGCTTTTAGAATCGGTAAAAGAGGCAAGGGCTCATGGTGATCTGAGCGAAAATTTTGAGTATTACGCCGCAAAAAGGGAAAAAAATAAAAATGAAAGCCGTATCCGTTTTTTGGAGCGGATGATCAAAACGGCAAAAGTCATACCGGATGATTCGAAGGAAGATGAGATCGGCATGAACAATACGGTGGAAGTCGAGTTTGAAGAGGATCATACCATCGAGCGGTACAAGATCGTGACCACCATGCGGGGCAATTCTTTAGAAGGTTTGATCAGCGTGGAATCGCCCATCGGCAAAGCGCTTATGGGCCATAAAGCAGGCGACCGCGTGTATGTTAAGGTCAATGACAGCTACGGATATTATCTGATCGTTAAGTCAATTGAAAATACGGAAGACGACGGCAGTGACAAGCTCCGGAGCTTTTAAAAGTTAAGGAAAAAGTTACCATAATATTTTCTGGAACACCGTTAATACTATGAACAAGATAAGTGATACGAAAACGCTTTGAACGAAGAAAATCTTCAGGATAAGCAATTCGGAAAGCTTATCTTGAAGAGACCGAAACATTGGGTCAAAAATAATAACGGAGGTGAAAGAAGATGGCAAGCAACAAGACGAATAGAGTAGAAGTTCCTGAAGCTAAGGCTGCTATGGATCGTTTCAAAACAGAAGTTGCTTCTGAGCTTGGTGTTAACTTAAAAGAAGGCTACAACGGCGATTTAACATCCAAGGAAGCAGGTTCTATCGGTGGCGAGATGGTTCGTAGGATGATCAAAAAGCAAGAAGAACAGATGAAGTAACTTCGGCTTTTCGATAAGAATTGTAAATGAAAATAAAAATGGTCCGTCTGCATGGTGCAGGCGGATCATTTTTATTAGGCAGAAGTATGATCCTGATACAAATTTACGTTGTGAAAATCGTAAGTATATGACATAATATACATATTCTTCCGCGGTACGCGGTGGGGAAATGGAGGCGGAGCTATGAAAAACTACTTACTGGAAGTTTGTGTGGACAGTGCGGAGAGTGCCTGTATTGCAGCGCAAAACGGCGCTGACAGGCTGGAGCTTTGCTCTAATCTGGTCATTGGCGGTACAACGCCTACCCTGGCTTTGTTTGAGGAGATCCGTAAAAATTGTGATATCCTGATCAATGTGCTGATCAGGCCGCGGTTTGGGGATTTTTGCTACAGTGAAAAAGAGTATGAGGTGATCAAAGGGGAAATCCGGCAGTTTGTGAAAGCAGGTGCGGACGGTGTGGTGATCGGTTTCCTGAAAGCAGACGGAAGCCTTGACTGTGAGCGGATGAAAGAGTGTATTGCTTTGACGGAGGGGAAGCATGTGACGCTGCACAGGGCATTTGATGTGTGCCGGGCTCCTTATGAGGCACTGAAACAGTCAGTGGAGCTTGGGGTGAATACGATCTTGACTTCCGGACAGGAAAAAGACTGCCTGACGGGGTTATCCTGCCTAAAGGAATTGACGGCGGCAGCGGCAGATAGGATTTCTATCATGGCGGGAAGCGGCGTATGTCCGGATAATATGAAGCAGCTTCATGAAGAAGCGGGAATCCGGCATTTTCATATGTCCGGCAAAAAGGTGCTGGCAAGTAAGATGGAGTACCGGAAAGAAAATGTTCCCATGGGCCTTCCGGCGTTTAGCGAGTTTGAGATCTGGCAGACAGACGGAAAGAAGGTGGCCCGGGGAGCGGAGATTTTGAAAATGATGCAATTTTGATGCCAAAATGATGCAACTTTGATGTGCCGGTATTGTACAGTAAGCAAAGAACAATATCGTCTTTCAAAGAGGGGTAGTATCTATGAGAAAACAGTTACGACATTTCCGGAAAAAATTGCTTTTATCCGCTGCCGTGCTCAGCCTGCCGGGACTCATCTTATTTGGCAGTCTGGGAAAGGAACGAAAAGAAACCGAACCTTCTATGGATGAAGACGGTTACTATCTGTTGTACACCAGGAACGATTTCCGCTGGTTTACCACTACGGTCAATGATGGAAACCAGGATATTAACGTCCGTCTGGGAGGGGATCTTATTTTGAACGATACGGATCGGTGGGAAGACTGGGCGGATACCCCTCCGGATTATGGCTATGCCCCGATGACCTATTATAATGGACATTTTGATGGCAACGGGTATGCGCTGGAAGGATACAATGCCAGAAACGGGAAATGGCTGGCGTCAATTTTTACCATATTGGAGGAGGACGCCAGGATCACGGACCTTGAAATCCGTAACAGCGTCTTTTATACGACCTTGGAGGACAGCGGATATGAAGACAATGATGAGGAGACTGATGTGGTCATTGCCGCCGCCTTATGTCACACCAATTACGGTCTCATAGAGAATTGCGACGTGCAGGGAAAAGTGGTGGGGGCATGGAAAGCAGGCGGCATTGCCGGCATCAATTACGGTGAAATGATAAACTGCCGGTTTACGGGAACCCTGGAGGCCGGAACGGATCAGAGCACGGAGCTGCCCGAAAAACCTTTGGCCGTCAGTACTTTATATGCTGGCGGAATCTGCTGTTCCAATTATGGAAGGATCCGCGGCTGCATCAATGAGGCAACGGTGACGTTGAAAACGCTTTCTGATGCTTTTCCCATGGAGGCTTATGCCGCAGGGGGAATCACCGGACGGCTGGGGCAGGATGGAACCGTCGAAAATTCACAAAACATGGGAAAGGTCACATCCGTCCAGCTTGCAGGAGGGATTGCCGGGGCAAGCTGGGGAACGATCGGCCAATGTAGCAACAATGGGAATGTTTTCGTTGGGCAGGTAGAAAGAGAATATACAGAATCTCTGATCAGTGCGGGGATTTGCGCATCCAACGGCGGTGTGGTGGACACCTGCCTGAACACAGGGAAGGTTGGTGTTGAACAGAAGTACCTGAGTTTTTATGCCCCAATTTACGGAATTGCCTGCAACACGGTCAATCCCAGTGACGGCGTGACGAAAAACAGCTATTACCTGAAAGAAAACGTCTCCCAGGATTACCGTCAGTCTGGCGTGTATAAGCTTTCTTTGGCGGATACACCGGATTTTCCGGCATATCTTTCCGGGGAAAAAAGGATAGAGGACGCGGATACCTGGGAACTGCTTACAGAGCTGCCCGGTTATGCGGGAACGGACCAGGAGGATTACATTCATTTGGAATTTGGGCCTTCGGAGGATGTGAGGTATGAAGCGGCACCTGGAGACAGCCTTTGGAGTATTGCGGAAAAGTTCTACGGGGATGGAAATCTCTACGGCTTGTTGGAGCGGAGCGGGATGGCGGAGACAAAGGATATGCTCATCCCGGGTGAGGAAATTTTGGTACCCCATAAAGACTATTATCTGCTGTGCCAAAATGACGAAGAGGGATTTACCTGGTCTTACTGCCGGCTTCCTTCCGGTGAGTCTTGTCCTACCAGTTATTTTGCCGCAAAGCCTGTGGACTGGTACTATGGAAATATGCATTTTGACGCTAATTTCGGGGTGGACACCCTGTGGCCTAAGGATCTGGAAAAAGGGCATGATGCCCCGGCGGCGGATATCCGTATCTTTTACCGGCTGGATGCAAACCCGGAAGGGGATTTTTGGAGTGCGGATTGGGAGGCGGCAAAGGAGCGTATCAGAAATAACGCCTTTTCCACCTGCGGCGGCGCAATAGGAGGCCTGCGGTTTTACCGGTATAGGCTGGATAATGGTGAAAGCCTTTATGGCTTGTCTTTCCTGCTTTATCGAAAGAGCGGCACGGTAAAATGTGCGGCATTCTATCGTCTTTGTGACAATATGACAGCGGAATTTATCGGTGTGGAACCGGTGGAGGAGCAAGAGCATGTCTTAGAGCGCGTGCGTTATCTGGCAGCTAAGGTTGACACGACCTGTCAGATTGAAGAAGCCCAGTATGACCCGGACGAATTTTATGGAAAGGAAAACTGGGATTTCCCACTGATCCATAATCCATTTGCCATTGCGCTGGCTTACAGTAAGGACGCAGAGTGCGATTCCTACATGCTTTTTACGGGGGCACAGTAAGATTTTCCGGCAGGTCAACCCCTGCGCCGGTATTCACTGGGCGTTAACCCCGTAAATTTTTTAAACTGCCGCATAAAATGCAGTTCATTTTCATAACCGCAAAACCCTGCAAGACTGCCAATGCTCATGTTGCTGTTTAACAGATAATATTTGGCGAATTTTAACCGTGCGTTTATCATGTCCTGCTGGCAGGAGAGACCAAAAAACTGTTTATATAAATGTTGGAAATAAGAAAGGCTTAAGCACAGAGATGCGGCAAGCTCTGGTATGGTTCTTTTTGCGGCAGGGTCATTGTAGATCTGGGTGCGGAGCCTTGAAAAATCCGGGTAATACTTTTGGCTGCCTGGGAAATCAAACTGCTTTTCCAGCGATTCCTTGAGAGAATATAAAAATATACGCATAAATGAGTCAAGAGTTTCTTGTTTGTGGGGGGAGGATGAATGATAACTGTCTGACATCATCCGCACATACTCTGATAATCTGTGAAAATCAAAAGGGTACAGGATCCGGTTAAAAGGAAGAGAAAGGCTTTTAAGAAAAGACAGGTCTTTCCCGTCCGGAATAAAGTGTATCCAGTCGTCATTATACCCGGGCATGTCACAGCCATAATGAATATAGGTACCGGGCGGGAATAAGATCAGCGCATTCGGATGCAGAAAATGGCGCTTTCCCTCTAGCATGATCCATGATTCCCGTTTGATCAGCAGGATAAGATAGTCAGGAACACCTTCCTTATGTTCAATGTTACATGGAATAGGGTGGTGGGAATCGTGCCCACAGGTGTTTACAGTTATCATAACGTGTGTTTTCCTTTTCGAATGGCATAAATTTGAAACAAATAAAAGCAGATAATATCAGTTGATTACATTGTAAGTCATTGTAAGGAAAGTGTCAAAGGGTTATCATGGTCTTAACGGAATAGTTTCTGTGACGGGGAAGCAATCCACGGAAAAATAAGAAAAGAAAGCAGGAGAAAAAATGGAAGATTACAAGGTATGGGCGGAGGGCGTCCTTCAAAAAGTGCGGGAAAAAATGGACTGGTGCAGTGAGAAAAACAGGGATAAGATTCCTTATACCACGGACGGATTAGGGAATTATGACGACCGGTCGGATGAAACGAAGGAATGGAGCATTGATAACGGCATCAACTGGTGGACCAACGGGTTCTGGGGCGGTATCATGTGGCTTTTATACCAGGATACAAAAAAAGAAAAATATGCGGATATCGCAAGGATATCGGAGCAAAAGCTTGCGAAGTGTTTTGAAATCTATTATGGGCTGCACCATGACGTAGGATTTATGTTCCTTCCTACGGCAGTGGCGGATTACCGGCTTACCGGAAATAAGGAAGCCAAAAGGCTTGCCATGCACGGGGCAAACCTCTTGGCGGGGCGCTTTAACCCGGCGGGGAACTTTATCCGGGCATGGAACCAGACCGGAAACGATGATACCAGAGGCTGGGCGATCATCGACTGTATGTTTAATATTTCCCTGTTATACTGGGCTTCGGAGGAAAGCGGGGATCCCAGGTTCCGGCATATCGCCATGAGACATGCGGACACGACGCTTAATAATTTTATCCGCCCGGACGGTTCGGTCCGTCATATCGTGGAATTTGATCCGGAGACAGGGGATATGGTAAAAAGCTACGGCGGGCAGGGGTATGAAGAAGGCTCCGCCTGGACGAGAGGCCAGGGCTGGGCGGTATACGGTTTTGCCAACAGCTACGCCCATACGGGAAAGCAGGAGTATTTAGACGCGGCGAAACGGTGCGCTCATTATTGTATTGCCAATCTGCCGGAAAGCGGGATTATCCCGGTGGATTTCAGGCAGCCCAAAGAGCCTGCGTGGGAAGATTCCTGTGGGGCCTGCGTGATTGCGGGAGGGCTTTTGGAGATTGCCAAGCACGTTCCGGAGCTGGAGAAGGATATGTATGTAAACGCAGCGGTGAAGATCTTAAAAGCGATCGCGGAAACAAGGGCCGACTGGGGAAAGGACTGCGATGCCATTGTAAAGAACTGTACCAGCGCTTATCACAGCCCGGAGCATCATTTTACCATGGTGTATGCGGATTACTATTTTATAGAAGCATTGTATAAGCTGACAGGAACCGGGATCCTGCTCTGGTAAAAGGAAAGGAAACTAGAGATGAAGGATGTAATTAAAAACCCGATTTTGCGGGGATTTCACCCGGATCCTTCCATCATCCGGGTGGAGGATGATTATTATATTGCCACATCTACCTTTGAGTGGTGGCCTGGGGTGCGTGTGCACCATTCCAGAGATTTAAAACATTGGGAGCTGATCGGGTATCCGCTAAACCGGGTTTCCCAGTTAGACTTACGGGGGGTAGGGGCTTCTCAGGGAGTCTGGGCACCCTGCCTTACTTATGATCAGGGAACTTTTTATTTGGTATATACGATTGTAAAATCATTTTACTGCAATATGTATGACACGGAGAATTATCTGGTGACGGCAAAGGACATCCGCGGGCCATGGTCGGAGCCGGCGCCTCTTAATAATTTTGGTTTTGATCCGTCTTTGTTCCATGATGACGACGGACGGAAATACATGGTCAGTATGGTGACGGACCACCGTATACCGAAAAAATATGCCGGGCGGCTTTTGCTGCAGGAATATGATCCGGTCAAAAGGGCTATGACAGGTCCGGCGAAGGATATTTATCAGGCGGACAGGATTTTTCTGGAGGGGCCTCATATTTTTAAACGTAAGGACTGGTACTACCTGTTTGCGGCGGATACCGGAACCGGGGAAGGCCATGGTCAGTCTATATTGCGGTCAAAAAGCGTGTGGGGGCCTTACGAAATGTTTCAGGCGGACTTTATGGAAAGAACGGAGGAGGGAGAAGCTTATTCCATCCTGACAAGCCGGCATCATGAAGATCTGCTGTTGCAAAAAAGCGGGCATTGCGATCTGGTGGAAACCAAGGATGGGGAATGGTATGCTGTCCATTTGTGCGGCAGGGCGTCTAAGGATAAAAACCCAAAAGATGCGGAGCGTTTTCCGGAAAGCCGCCGTTATATGATCGGGAGGGAGACGGCGATTCAGAAGATGCGCTGGACGGAGGATGACTGGCTGATTCTGGATGATGGAACTAATCTTCCCAAAGAAGAAGTGGAAGCTCCCGTGAAGGCTTCTTCCAGGGAGGAACTGGCGGATATGGATTGGGCGGGAGGAGCAAAAAGGCTGATCCGGGATGATTTTGACAAGGAGACGCTGGATCTGGATTATCAGTCGCTGCGGATCCCTATGGATGATCATTATCTTTCTCTTAAAGCACGGCCGGGGTGGCTTCGGATGTATGGCAGAAGCGGGCTTTCCTCCAGATTTTCCCAGACGCTGATCGCCAGAAGGATGACAGAGTACCATATGGAGGCGTCTGCCTGCATGGAGTTTGCGCCTGATGTGTTTAAACAGATGGCGGGCCTTATCTTTTTGTATGATACGGATAATTATTTGTACCTCCATGTATCAAAGGATGAGGAGGTTGGAAAGTGTATTACCCTCCTGAAAGCAGAAAATAAGAAATATGAATATCTGGCAGATTACCTGCCCATTAAGGAAGATAGGGCCATTTATTTAAAACTGATGATAGAGGAAAACTGGGCGCAGTTTTATTATGGTTATTCAGAAGAAGGGATGCAAAAGATTGGTCCTTATGTAAACGCCGGGTTTTTGTCTGATGAAGCCTGCCGGGAAGGATGGTTTACAGGGGCGATGATCGGTATCTGCTGCCAGGACCTGACCGGGTTTGGAAAATATGCGGACTTTGATTACTTTAAGGTGTAAAAAAGCAGGTTCTTAAAAAAATGCACTTGGAACTATACTTGAGAGTAAAAAGTTCTATCATAAAAAATAACTCTTCCACATGGATTTATGGTATCTTTAAGTTACCACACTTAAGAAAGATACAAACACCACGGAAAGAGTTATGTCATGTGTGAGTTTACCATACTTTCCAGT
>CAJULP010000094.1 GCA_910587295.1 uncultured Lachnospiraceae bacterium
GCACCTCCGGCAGCTCCTTGCCACGCACGGAAGCCCTCCGCAGAATACCCAGACACGCCTTCGGACTCAAATAATACCTTTCCGGCACTCCCGCCTGCAAAATCTGCGACAAGGTAGATACGTTTCCTACGCTGGGGGACTCCCCAAAATTGGGCGTCAAGGACGCGCCATGCGAGGGAAAATCCGTTTCCCACAATATTTCCTGCGCTTGCCCACTTCCCTTTTGGAGGTTCAGGAAGAGGAATATCCCCGCCTTTGACGGAGCAGACCGCTTCGAGGACGGCCTTGAAGTCCTCCCCTTTGTTGGAGGAGAAAGCGCCGGGGACATTCTCCCACACGATAAACCTTGGATATTTTCCATCTGTTACACACCTCATTTCCTTTATGATCCGTATTGCCTGGTAGAACAGGCAGGACTGCTGCCCTCCAAGCCCCGCCCGCTTGCCAGCCACCGACATATCCGTGCAGGGAGAGCCGAAGGTAATGATGTCCACCGGCTCTATCTCATCCCCGTGGATGCTGTTGATATCCCCCAGGTGCTTCACATCCGGCAGCCGCTTCGTGGTCACCCGGATGGGGAACGGCTCAATCTCCGAAGCCCACAGAGGGGTGATGCCTGCAAGCAGCCCGCCCAAAGGGAACCCCCCGGAGCCGTCAAAAAGGCTGCCGAGGGTCAAGCGGGTATCCGCAGTCTGCGAATCCGGTGTGTCTCCGCCGCCAGTGTCGCACTCCCTACTATGGATATATATTGCGTCTGCATTCATTCCGTCTCCACCTCCTTCACCAGCGCAGAGTACGGGATTTTCTCCCCGCTGCGCACCACATACACATTCTCCGAATCCCCGGTATCCTCCACATACCTCCGCAGGATGACGGATGCGTACTTTTCATCCAACTCCATCATGTGGCAGATGCGGTTCGTCTGCTCACACGCCATTAGCGTGGAACCGCTCCCTCCGAAAGTATCCAGCACGATGGCGTTCTCCTGGGAGGAATTGCTGATCGGGTAGCCGAGCAGGTCGAGCGGCTTGGAAGTCGGATGGTTCTTGTTCCGCTTCGGCTTGTCGTAGTTCCAGATGGTGGTCTGTTTCCGGTCGGAATACCACGGATGCTTCCCGTTCTTCAGAAACCCGTACAGCACAGGCTCATGCTGCCACTGGTAGTCCGAGCGCCCAAGTACCAGGGAATTCTTCACCCAAATGCACACCCCGGCAAGGTGGAACCCCGCATCCACAAAAGCCTTACGGAAATTAAGCCCCTCCGTGTCCGCATGGAACACATAAGCCGCGCCGCCGCTTTCCAGATGCTCCACCATGCACGAGAACGAATTGTACAGAAATGTGTAGAATTCATCCCCCTTCATGCTGTCATTCTGGATGGTCAGCCCGCCGGAACTCTTGAAGGAAACTCCATACGGCGGGTCCGTCACGATAAGGTTTGCTTTCTTCCCGTCCATGAGCGCCGCCACGTCCTCCGCACTGGTGGCATCACCGCACATCAGCCTGTGCCTGCCAACCGTCCAGATGTCGCCCCGCTCCACGAACGCCGCTTTCTCCAACGCTGCGGAAAGGTCGAAGTCATCATCTTTCACATCTTTTTCACTGTCCCCGGAGAAAAGGTCTGCGATCTCATCCTCACCGAAGCCTGTCAGGGATACATCAAAATCCGCGCCCTGCAAACTTTCAATCTCGATGCGGAGTAGCTCCTCATCCCACCCGGCATCCAGGGCCATGCGGTTGTCCGCAAGGATGTAGGCTTTCTTCTGCGCCTCCGTCAGATAGTCCACGAACACACACGGGACTTCCGTGATCCCTTCCTCCTTCGCCGCCACAATTCTGCCATGCCCCGCGATGACATTGAAATCCCGGTCGATGATGACCGGGTTGATGAAGCCGAACTCCCGCAGGGATGAGCGGAGCTTCGCAAGCTGCTCCGGCGAGTGCGTCCGCGCATTATTCACATACGGCACTAATTTTGAGAGCGGTACAAGCTGCATATCAGTCGTGGTCTTCATTTTCACCTCCAAAAAATGCATAGAAAAACCGCCCGGCATTTCTGCTGGACGGCATTGGTTTAATTGCCATATCTTTATTTAATTCTCTTCTTCATAAAACCCGAATTTCTGACATATCTCGTGAACAGTTACAGCGAAGATAGTCCTTGAATGCACATTCGGATCATTATTTCCATTTTTCTTCTCAATGTATAACTTCCGCATAACATCCCATAGGTCGTTCTCTTTGATCCAGTCAATTTTATCCGGCAACATATAATATCCATCCGGCTGTTCACACCATGTATAGTTCCCGTGCGGCTTATCAAAGTGGATATATTCCTGGCCTTCATATCCGTCATCGTCAATATAGTTGTTTACGATTGCGAAATCACAGCTATGGAGAATGCTGGAGTTTTTCCTGTCCTTCATCTTGATTGTCAGGACGCGTGTTGAGTCCTCTGGATGACCATATCCGTATTTCACACAAACAGCACCTATTGCATTTTGAAGCATATTCTTTAGCTGTTTTGGCTTATACTTTCCATCCCCATCATTGACCTCGATATTGAAATCAAAGTCATACCCTATATTTGATTTGGCATCGTAGGTAATCATGTTCCGCTTATAGCTCCCTACCACATCAAACCTGAATGTAAACTTCTTTCTTACCAAGTCCTGGGCTTCCTTGAGGATATCCAGAATGTCATTATAGGCTTTTTTTACTTTGGGGTCATTCTTGGAAATATAATGGAAATCATGTTGCATAGCTTTTCACTCCTTTGTGTTTTTTCATTTATTCCCAAGCCGCCCATTCAGCATTAATTTGCTAAATCATTACATTATAGCACCGATGAGATAATTATCAAGGCTTTACAGAAAATTAATCCGTTTTCAGCCATATTTGCCAATCTGCAAATAAACCTACACCCCTTTCCTCGCACGGAGCAGCCGCTCCATCACATCATCCTGGGGCGTGTTCCCTTGGAATTCCACCGAACAGTTTTCCTTCACAATCTGGTATATCTGCATCCAGCAGTAATTGGTCTGCTTCATGTAGGACTGGCTCATGGTGACATAGGGGGAGGCGATAGCAGCCCCCGTGGTCGGATGCTTCGCAAGGAAGCCAGTGGAGGACACGATCTCTTCGCACTGTATCCAACGGGACACGCTCATGGCATACTGCTCCACCATCTGAACAGTGACCAGCTTTTCACATCCCCTCGCTTTCAGCCAGACATACGTTTCGTTGTAAACCTCCTCCGCCACTAGCTCCCGCCCGCTCTTCTGCGGGGATTTGAGGAAGTCCTTCACGGGCGGCACTTCCATGCCCTCCAGCTCGGCAGGCTCCAGCATGACCGCCGCCGTCTTCCCCTCGCTAATCTTTTCCGTAAGCGCCTTCCTCTTGCGCCCCGCACCCGGCCTTGCGCCGCCCCGGTTGCTGCCGTCCTTTGCCACTCCCCTCACCCCCGTTTCTTTGATTTCTTTTGAAAAAATACTGCGGGAATCAAACGCCGCAGCACCGTAGAAAGCCTATGGAATACGGAAATTGAAAAGGAGGCAATCCCCCGTTTGATTTCCAGTTTTTATGCGTTTGACCCCACGCCCGTTCCCCGGCGGGTCCCTTGTGGAGATTTCGCCCGCCCCTCCCGGCTGGCAGAAATCTCCACAAAGGACCCGCACATAACAAATTAATGCTTATTCCAACGGTCGCCACGCTCCGCATGAATCCTCGCATGGCAGGACTGGCACAGCGACACGAGGTTTTCCTCGTCATGCGTCCCACCCTCTGCCAATGGCTGCTTGTGATGTACCTCCTCCACCGAACACAGCAGTCCTTTCTTGTAACACTCCTCACAGAATGGGTGCTTTGCGGCGTATCGGTCACGGATTCTCTTCCATGCCCTGCCGTACCTACGGCGTACAGCCGGGTCGCGGTCGTACTTCTCATAGCGACGGTTCTCCTGTCTCTCATGTTCCTCACAGAAGCGTCCCTCTGTCAGCTTCGGGCATCCTGGGAAGGAACACGGCCTCTTCGGTTTCATTGGCATCTGTCTCACCTCCATCCACAATAAAAGCCCCACAGGATTTCTCCCATGAGGCCCTCTTGACATTTTTTCATGCTATAAGCATACCACGTCCAAACAGATAAATCATCTCACAAAGTGGACATTACTGTTTGCCAAACAGCAGGGTGGTCAGTTTCGCCAGCGCCCGGTTCTTCCTCCTGTATGCAGATGCCCTTTCGATGCCGAAATAGTCTGCGACATCATCTGCCGAACCGCTGCCGTACTCGTTATCCTCACTATAAAATGCATCCAGCACATATCTGTCATCCTCGGAAAGCTCCTCCCAGGCTGGAAGGAACCACCCCATATATTCCACTGCCTGGCGGTAACGCTCCCGTAAGATGTCAATCTCCTCAATGCCCTTTATAATCCTGTCCTCCGCAGCATGGGGGTTGTGTGCGTGGGGCATCCCGTCAGACTGCGGGCTGCTGACGCCGCCCATCTTCTCATATGCCGCCTTTATCTCATCATCCGTGTGTTCGATGATGAATTTCATATTTCTGTAATCTTTCAGTGCATCCACGGCAGCCGACCGCTTGTCAAGATACTTCCAGATAATGCTCATAAGCCATGCCTCCAATCAAAATATATTTGCTTCCCCCGGATTTTCAAAGATTGTCGTTGGTTTTCATTGATTGTCTCAAATTTGCATTTTTGACTGGCGGCTTTTCCGCTTACAGCTTCAAGTCTGCTTTTACTGCATCGATCAGTGCGGCCTGCGTGGTGTCCTTTTCGGATAATGCCTTCATGATCCGCTCGTCTATGGTGCCTTTCGTGATGATGTGCTGCACCACCACGGTCTCGGATGCCTGCCCCTGCCGCCACAGCCTTGCCACCGTCTGCTGGTATAATTCCAGCGACCAGGTAAGGCCGAACCACACAAGGGTGTTCCCTCCGCTCTGGAGGTTGAGGCCGTGTCCTGCGGATGCCGGGTGGATCAGTGCCACCGGGATTTCCCCGGCGTTCCATTTCCGGATGCTGCTGTCCGTGTCCAGCCGGGAACATGGGACTTTCAGTTTTTGGAGCCGTTCTGCAATGCGTTCCAGATCATGCCGGAACCAGTAAGCCACCAATACCGGCTTGCCGTTCGCCGCCTCGATGATGTCCTCCAGAGCGTCCAGCTTCCGCTCATGGATGGCGACTGTCTCCCCGGCATCCGTGTACACCGCGCCGTTCGCCATCTGCGACAGCTTCCCGGAAAGGGATGCGGCGTTGGCGGCTGTGATGTCCCCGTCCGGCAACTGCAGGACGAGGTCTTTCTTCAAATTCTCATACCGCGAATCCTCTTTCTCGGAAAGATACACCGTGTATCTGGAATTTATCAGTTCCGGCATCTGTAGGTGGTCGGTGGACTTCATGGAAATGGTGATGTCTGAGATTCTGCCGTATATCTGCTTCTCCGCCCCCGGCAGCGGCTTGTAGGAAAACACCACCTGCCCGTTCTGCTTATCCGGCCGGAAGTAGGAGGTGCGGTACTGCCCGATGAACCGGCCAAGCCGCTCCCCCATATCCAGCAGCCGAAACTCCGCCCATAAGTCCATCAGTCCGTTGCTGCTCGGCGTGCCGGTCAGCCCCACGATGCGCTTTACCTTCGGCCGGACTTTCATCAAAGCCCTGAACCGCTTTGTCTGGTGGTTCTTGAAAGAGGACAGCTCATCGATCACCACCATGTCAAAATCAAAGGAGATTCCGCTCTCGGAGATCAGCCACTGAACGTTTTCACGGTTGATGATGTAAATATCCGCTTCCCGTTTCAGTGCCGCCATCCTTTCTGTTTCCGTCCCGACGGCTACTGAATAGCGGAGCCCTCTCAGATGGTCCCATTTTTCAATTTCCGCTCCCCATGTGTTCCGTGCCACACGCAGCGGGGCAATCACCAGAATGTGGCGGACCTTGAAGCTGTCAAACAGGAGATCGTTCAGGGCCGTCAGCGTAATGCTCGTTTTTCCAAGCCCCATGTCCAGAAGGACTGCCGCCACCGGATGCGCCTCGATGTATTCCGTTGCATATCTCTGGTATTCATGTGGACTGTATCTCATCAACCATCCCTCCGATCTGCGACTCGTCATCCAGCACATACACCTTAAATCCCAACTGCCGCAGCAGCCTGTGCCGTGCCAACTGCAGGGGGCGGGACTTTTTTCCGGGAGCCTTGACCTCCACAAATGCCATCCTCCCTCCGGGGAGAAGTGCCAAACGGTCAGGCACCCCATCAAAACCCGGCGATGTGAACTTAAGTGCCAAGCCCCCGGCGGCCTTGACTGCCGCCCTGAATTTCTGCTCTATGGTCTTCTCTCTCATGCAAATGCCTCCAATCCCTTTATTTTTCAAGTGTTCCAGGCTTTAGGGTGACGGTCGTTGACACTCGTACCTAAAACTCCTCTATAAGTGATTTTTTACTGAAAAAACTGCCCTAAAGGGGGTTTATACTGCGACCGTCAACGACTGTCACCCTTGGACCGTTCAGCCCACAAAATCAGCGGTTTTCAGCCGTATCCCGATAATATACGCGCCGTCCTTCTTTTTCTGCTTTTTGAACCCTGCCGTTTCCAGCGCATTGTAAAAATCGGCCGTACTCCTGGTGTACTCCCCGGTCTGCTGGCAGTACGCACGGTACTCCTTATACATTTCGCCGGACTTTGCCATGCTGCCCCTCTCAGCCTCGCAGCACTCATGCATAAAATGCCCAAGCCAGTCGTTGTCCTCCCGATATGATTTGATGGCTTCCTCCACGCAGGAAGGGCAGGGGATGTGAAAATTCCGGCTGATTGCCTTTTGCGCACCCCCAATGATCCACGCCATGACCGCCGGCGCTGCCTCCGATACGAGGAAATCGGCATAGTTCTTCACATCCCCGGCACCCTCTATTTTGGCATGGAACGGGATCACGATCAGGCGCCTCCACGTCCCAGGATCGTTTGCGCCTACCCTCGGCAGGTGGTTGGTATAAAGCACAAGGGTATGGCTCGGCGTGAAGGAAAACGGGTCCTTATACTTTTTCTCCGCAAAAATCTCATCCGTGGAACACATCTGCTTCACCACGGAGGTGTTCAGGCGCATCCCTTCCTCCAGCTCCGCAGCAATAATAAGCCGCTTGCCTTTCGCTTCGGCAAGTTCCGGCTTTACGTTCCGCTTGCACCCGACCGTGAGGGTGTCGGCGGACATATTCCCGCTGTAGGTGCCAAGCACACGGGCTATAGTGTTCCAGAATGTTGACTTTCCGTTCCTCCCCTCCCCGTAGGCAATAACCAGCGATTCCATGTAGACGCGCCCGACCGCCGCCATGCCCACAATCTGCTGCACATAATCAATCAGTTCCGCATCCCCGCAGAAAATAGTGTCCAGGGAATCCAGCCACAGTTTCTCCCCCTTATCGCCGGGAGCTGCCGCCGTTATCTTAGTGATATAATCCTCCGGGCTGTGGTCGCGCTTCCCTTCCAGACCGTCCGGGAGGTAATAAGTGCCGTCCGGCGTGTTCAGCAGGAATCCGTCTTTGTCAAGGTCGGAAACGCTGATCTCCAGCATCGGCTTTGCCGCCTGCAGTGCAGACACCACGTATTTCATATCCCGTCGCTTCATCACGAACGCCTTGTAGCCTAAAGCGGACATATACGCAAGGTAGGCATCCATCTGCCCGCCGCTTATTTTCTTTTCCAGCGACTTACCGCCGGAAGCGATGGCATCCTCCGAAATGCCGGTATCCATGAGCGCCTGTTTCGTCCGGGCGATCTCATCCTTCGCGTCCGCAAGCTGAAGGTCGAGGAACTCCTCCGCCGCGCCTACTGCCTGCTGCTTCGATTCCACCCAATACTGGCCGCAGAAACGCAGGTAATCCGTGGCCGCAGTATAGCGCAGTTCCACGCCGTACTCCCTGGTCAGCACCTTCGCCTGCCCGATATCGGAATAATCACCCGGCTTCAGCGATTCCCGCCCGAATTCGTCATTGTACGCATCCGGGGCGACATAGCCCTCCTGCCCCTGCACTTTCTCCGCGAACCTGCAGGCGCTCTGCCAGATCATGGCAAGCTCCGCATCTTCAAGAGGCGGATTGCATTTATTGGCTTCCTCCATGAAAATCTCATGCGCCTTTTCCGTTGCGCCGTACCGCTTCACCACGCGCCCCGCAAAATGGGACATGGTGGCGTTCCTCTGCCCCTGCGGTATCTCCCTGCCGCCCTGCGGCTTCACGATGCAGTCTATGGTGATCTCGCCCTCATGCCAGAGGATGGAATCCGCCGGATGCCCGAAGATGAACCGTGCGGAATCCAGCGCCTTGGCATCGAAAAACGGGAACTTCTGCTGTATGGCTTTCTTCAGAGCCGCACACGCCTCCCCGTCCGTGATTGGGTCATGCGGGAAGTACACATGGAACCTCGGCCTTGCGGACTTCCCGTCTTTCAGCTTCATGTTGTTCCGGCTCGGCACCACGATGAATGCCACATCCTCCCCGATCTCCCTTTCCAGGTCTTCCGGATGAATCCAGTCTGCCGGATTGTCAGAATGGGAATTGTCGCAGTCCATCACGTCCACATCGCAGGAGAGGAAGTTATCCCCGCCCCTGCGGCAGTTTTTGAACTCCGCGCACACATGGTCGAATGCCATGACCTCCAGACAGTCATCCTCATTGTCAATGACGCGCTTATTGGGGTACAGGCTGTTCTTTGCGTTCCCCCTACTGTTCGCCGTATAAAATGTCATCCTCAAAACAGATCAACCTCCTCGCAGTTTTCTGTAAAATAGCGGATCACCATATCCCGTTTTTCCGCTTTCTCTATCTCCGCCGACATTCCCGTGGATATGTCCTTCCCGAACACCCACAACTGCTCGCACTTCCCCAAAAGCACCATCCCCATGAACATGCCGATTGCCCGCTCCGCAGGCTTCCCGTCATCAAGGAACTGTGGGTACAGCAGATGCGGGGCAAGCGGAATCGCACCGTTCCTTACCGCAAACCTGCTGTACCTCCTCGCCCGCTGCGTGTTCCCTTCCATATCCCCGGCAAACGGGGAACATATATAGACAAGCGGCCGGTATGCTGCCCGTTTTGCTGCTTTTTCCTCCTTCATGATCCCCGACAGCGCCGCATAGCTTGTGGGGTCATGATACCCCTCGCTGTTATACATTCCGATCCCCATAAACCTTACCTCCATTCCGCCTGCCATCCTTTTCTTCCCGGACTGCTGCCGCAGGCTTATAAAACGGGCAGCCCCTCCCGCCAAAGTCATTACTTTTCAGGCAGACGCACCGCCCGCCACGGTTTGCAAAACAGTCCTTATGCATCCTGCATTCCGGCATTTTTGTGTCACCCATCTTTTCTTCCTCCTGAAATCAAAATAATATTCCCCTCCATCCTTCTCCGGAGGGTTTCCGTCTTGTTGAACTGCGCCCTCCAGTGCTTCCGCTCCGGGGTATCCGCTGGAAGCGCCTCCTCTATCTCTTTGTACATACCGCAGAGGGCCGTGTACCCCTCCGCCATCTCCCGCAGTTCCGAAAGCAGCTCTGCCCTTGCCTCATCTGAACAATATTGATTGATGAGCCTTGCAGCTTTCCTCATCGCCGGCATTTTGCAGGGGAAGAACGCCTCCACGTTCAGCTCCATGTATCCCGTCCCGTATTCGATCCGCAACCGTTCCATCATGCACCCCCTGCCTAATCCTTCTGATAAAAATCACATTCATAACCATCCGCCCGCAGCAGTAAGCCTTTCGCCCAGGGCGGCGTCCTTCCCATCTGTTCACATACGGCGGGAAGGGACATCCTCCTGTCTGCCTCGATGATGATCTCATCATGCACATGGGCGACAATGGAGCAGGTCCGAAGCGTCCGCATGGCATAGCATAAAATATCCCGGCTCACCGCCTGCACGATGTTCTCCACAAACTTGGGGCCGTAGCTTTCCAGCCGCTCCCATTTCTTCGTGCCGCCCACGCCCATGTAAGTGACGGACTCCCCGCCAAACCGGTTCTCGCCGATTCTCGGTTTCACATACGCAAGACGCCTTCCGGAAAAAAGCGTGATGAACAGCATCCCGCTCTCATAGCTGAAGCGGATGCCGTGTGTCTCTGTTGGCGCCCTCTTTTTGATGCACTCCTTCACGGCATGGTCAACCGCCCACCAGAACTCCGTGATGCTTGGGTTAGAATCCCGCCATGCTGACACAAGCGGCTGCAGTTCTTCCTCCGCAAGCCCCATCTCCAGCGCGCCCATGGAAACCAGCGCACCTGCTGCCCCGCCGTATCCGAGGGCCAGCTCCGCTATCTTACCTTTCTGCCGCAGATGCCCGTTCACACCATGCTTTTCAACCGGCACATGGAACATCTGGCTTGCTGATGCACAGTAGATGTCACCGCCGCCCTCGAACACCTTCAGACGCCACTGCTCCCCGGCAATCCATGCGATCACCCTCGCCTCGATTGCGGAAAAATCCGCCACGATGAACTTCCTCCCGTCCTGCGGCACGAAAGCCGTGCGGATGAGCTGCGAGAGCGTATCCGGGATATCCTCATAGAGCATGGCGAGGGCATCAAAATCCCCGGCTTTCACAAGTTCCCGTGCCTGTGCCAGATCGGGGATATGGTTCTGGGGAAGGTTCTGCAACTGTATAATGCGCCCGGAGAACCGGCCGGTTCTATTGGCTCCATAGAATTGAAACATCCCGTGCGCACGTCTGTCCGCACACACCGCATTCTCCATCGCCTGGTATTTCTTCACAGAGGACTTTGCAAGCTGCTGCCGCAGGGCAAGCGCCTCCCCCAAAGGCTCCGGCGCAGTCTTTAACAGTTCCGCCACCGCCTTTTTATCAAGGGAATCCGTCTCCATCCCATTCTCCGAAAGCCACTGCTTCATCTGCTGCACGGAATTTGGGTTCTCCAGTTCCGTCAGTTCCTGCATGGCGGCTGACAGTTCTGACTTGGAGCGTCCGTCCATGGCAATCGCCTTCGCGACCATCTCCATATCCACCCCGATGCCCCGGTCGTTGATCTCCTGGTCCTGCCTGTATTCCTCCCACACAAAATCTGGAACCGGGAACCTGGCAAGCTTGTGCTGTATCTGCATTTCAGCCTCCACATCGCGCAGGTTATAGGCTTTGAACCGCCCCCACTTCTCCCTGTCATGCTCTGGCAGGTTCCGTGTCCTTCCACTGTTCGCCTTGGTCGGCTTGCAGGGGACACAGAAATACCGGATCAGATCCTTCCCTTCCGACAGCTTCTGCTTTTCCAGCCCAAGCACTGCGCCCACATTTTCCAAAGACAGCGGAAGGCCAAGCGTAGCCGACCACACCATGGTGCATTTCCACGATTCCGGCTCCAGCCATTCCCCAAGGTAATTTGATAAGCACACCCTCTCGAACATGGCATTGAACGCCCATTTGGTGACGGATTCATCCGAGAGCGCCGCCAGGATATCCGCAGGGATTTCCTCCCCCTGGCATAAATCAACTACCTGCACATCCCCGCCGTCCACGCTGTAGCCGAACAGTAGGATCTCAAAATTGGGTGAGGATGCATATTTATAAACGCCGCATTTGGATAAATCCACATCCGAAAATGTCTCGATATCAATACTGATACTTCTCAATTCCACCAGCTCCTTTCACCGCCTTAAGGGCGACAGGGAAAAGGCAGGTGCCCTCTCCCCGCCACCCGGCGACCATGCTTCCGTTTATCTGGTCATGACAGGAAATCATCCTCATCCCCGTCAGCGAAGTCATCCTCCGCACGGGACCTGCCGCCAAGCGGCTCACCGTCGCGGATCTTCTGCAGGTTGTTCAGCCCGCAGGCGATACCCTTATTCCCATTGCTGTTGAAAGCATAGAAATTGATGCTCGCCCTGCCGTACACGCCGCTGTACACCTCGGAATGGTCAAGGATTGGCTGGCGGTCCGCATCCACGATTCCCGGAGCCGTGGAGCTGTTGGCATTGACAAAATAGGAATCCGCATAGGCTTCATCGTCCGGGCGCTCCGTGTCCCCGTCGCGCAGCGGGGTCTTCAGTACAGAGAGCGCAGGGACGCTCCTGCCGTTCCCCTTCAGCTTTGCCTCGCCCTCACGGTATGCCGCCTCAATGGCCGCCTCTATCTTAGCGATGGTCTTCTTATCTGACTTCGGGATGATGAGCGACACGGAGAACTTTGGTGCGCCCCCATTGATCGACTTTGCCTCCCATGCATTGCAGTAGCTCCACCGTGTATTAGGTCCGGTGATAACCTTTGTTGGATTGTTGACTGTGTTTGACATATGATTTTCCTCCTAATCTTCTTTGAAATCTTCGTGTGCAGTATTCATTTCCGGGCGCTTATCCGTCTCAGGTACAAGCGCCGGCTTACCCTGTGGCTTTTCCACAAGACCATTTAATATCTCCGCAAATTTCTTCTTACCGAGCAGTTTTTCCATGGCTGTGATTCCGAGCAGCTTCGGCTCATACGGGTCGAAGCCCGCCTTCTTCACGGTATCCGCCACGGCATCCTCATCCGTGTACTTCCTGTTGGAACGTCCCTCAACAACTTTAAATCCGGCATACTTCACGCCGCTGAGTGCCTGCTGCAATGCAAACTCTTTCACGTCCGCCGCCCATGCCGCCAGTTCATCCGCTTTCACAAGGATCGCCGCGATCTCGTCATCCTCCAGCGTGACAGGCATCTCAAAGTCATACCTGGCAAGTTCCAGGTTATACTCTGCCCGCTTTCTGCAGACTGCTTTTGCCTTACAGAACCTGCAGTGTTCCCCCGCGCAGAACTCGCCCTCCCCGGCATAGGCCAGCTTTGCCTTTTCGGCAAGCTCACCCGTTGCCCACTGGAGCAGGTCATCTTTCGCCATGGCATACACGCTGACATTCTCACGGCGCGGCTGGTAGATTGCCATGCGGACGGTATCGATGTCATAGATGCCGTCAAACAGCTCCAGCGCTCCCAGAGCATATAGCATCATCTGCGGATTCTCCTCGGCGGAAACCTCCACGCCCTTTCCGTGCTTGTAGTCGATGATATACAGAGTCCCGTCTGCAATGATGATGCAGTCGCCTGTGCCGAATCCCTCCTCCACGAACCGGGAGAAGTCTAAACGCTGCTCGATTAACACCACGGAATCTCTGCAGTTTTTCTTTGCCTCCTCCACCAGGGAAAGGACATACTCTGCATACTCGCTGGCGCATTCCTCCATCTCCTCATCATAGAAGGCAAGCCCCTCTGTCGGGTCTTCCGTTTCCATGCCCAGAGACAGCTTCAGCTTGTGTTCACATAGGCTGTGGGCATCGGTGCCCTGCTGCGCGTATTCGCTGCCCGTATCCTCATAATTTTCACAGAGCCTTGCAGACGGCGTGCAGGCAAGCCACCGATAGCTGGAGGATGCGGAAAGTAAGGCGTGTCTTCCCATCACAGTACCTCCGCTTCCGCCAGCAGTGCCGCATACTCTGCCGGATCAATCTCTGACAGTTTATCCGCACCATGCTTATTCAGCAGTTCCCGAACCTCCGCCGTGTGTCCTGCGCGAGATTTTTCTGCCAGCACTGCCCGGACTTCCTCCAGCGTCAGCGGCTTCTCCTCCTGTACCTGCTTTGCCGCAGGCTTTTCCTCTTTCTTTGCCGCTTTCCCGGCCTTTCCCGTTTTCTCCGGTTCCTTTGCATCCGGCTTCCCTGCTTCTGCAGCCCCGTTATCCGCTACTGCATCCGCAACGGCCTGCAGGCTGTCAGCAAGGGAACGCAGGTCACCAATCACCTCAAGTAGTAACTTCACTTTTCCCATGTACGTTTCCTCCTTCCATGATTTCACTCACTGCCAGTTCCCGGACGGAATCACCCGGAACGATGATGGTCAGCCTCCGCTTCTCCCCAAGGAGAAAGCGCGCGATGCGCTCCCTCACGGAGATATGGCGGCAGCTCACAATCCCGCCGGATACCGGCTCTTTTGAAACACTGATCTTCAATGTGTGTTCCATTCCCATGACCTCCATTTCCGAAGGGCTGCTGTTTTCATGCCCTTCACTATACGGAGATTTGGATGCCCTTTTGGATACCCGCATTTAAAAATTCTTCTTGAAAATTTTCCTTGCGCTCTCAATTGACTTCATGACCGCCCGGTGCTGTACCTTTTCCTCCCGGGCGATCTCCCGCATGGACTTCCCTTCCGCAAATTTCAGAAGCCTGCGTCTCTGCACCTCCGACAGCCCGTCCAATGCATGGGCGATACGCTCTGTATCCAGTTCCCGCTCCATCTGCGTTTCCGGCGTTTCTTCCGTGCCATACTCATCACCCTCAAACTGCACCGAGTCCATCGAATAGCAGTGGTAGCGTTCTTTCCGGGCAAGGTTGTCCTCTTTGCGCCTTGATTCAATGATGACGGCACCAATGGACTCCTCCACCTCGACCTCCGACATAGTCCCGTCTGCAAACTCATATTTAATTTTCATATAAATTCCTCCAGTCTTGAAATTTGTTAAATGGGTTTCAAGACTGGAAAGGAGGTCCGCGGCTCCTGGGGCATACCTTACAGAAATGGCAAATTCTACCGCCCCGGCTGCTTTTATGTAACCACATAAAAATTCCCCTACCTTTCTCAAAAGCCGAAAGGCAAGGAAATTCATATGGTTGTCTCTGACTCCGAAAGGACGCACGAAGCAAAGGCTACCAACATAAATCTGCAAAAAATACTTTTACTTTTCATCAGATTCATGTATGTATCCCTCGCCTTGGTTGTACTTCCCTCGGCTATGACAATTTTTCCTATTTTTTTAATCATTAGACCGGCTACACTGATGTAGCCACAATGCTTCTACCGTTTTGTCCTATTTTGACTTTTAATATGAGGCTATACGGTCAAATGCATATTGCTGCAATATCCCACGAGCACATATGCTCTGCTAAATTGCAAATACTCAATCGATATCTCTTCTTTATATGACTTTTGTACATTTCATATAGTGAAGAATAAATTCATCTAATCATGCGCCATCCAAAATTGCCTATTAATCAAGAGCACACGTTAATCTTGTTTTTTTCATGTCCTTATAGTACAATAACTAGCAGTAAATAAAAATTAACTTAATATATCACTTTATTTCATTAAAAAGCGGAGGTGGTTAAGTTTGTTTAACTATTTATCATGGAATGAAATCAACTCAAAAGAACACCGCGCTAAAGTTGCTGTCCTTTTGCACAATGAGCGCATAAACGCAAATTTAACGTTGGAAGCTTTGGAAGAAAAAACGGGAAAATCAAAACCGACCGTTCAATCATGGGAAAAAGGGTGGTTTTATAAAACGGGGGAAAATATTCTTCCATCGCTTGAATGCCTGTCAATTTTATCCGATCTGTATGAATGCTCTCCTGAATACATCCTTTGTCTTGAGTCCGAAAAGACAAAAGCCAAGACAGATATAAGCAGCACCATAGGTCTGACAGAAGACAGCATCAATATTCTACAAAAACTATTTTCTGATGAACTTTCCATGCCATCAGAAAGGGCATGGACGGAACTTCCTGATAGTTATAATCCATACAGGTTTTTTCTTGATCAGGAGTGGAAAATCGTGCTCCTTTCGTTTCTGAATTTTTTTATACAAAACATAGAACAATTTTCCGATTTTCTCTCAAGGAGGCGTCCTCTTTCTCTTCTTCAAAAGGGATTGGAAAAAGAGAAAGACCGTTCAATGCTAAGAGAAGCATACATTTCTGTGCGAAATGCAATACATGAGGATCCTGATAATGCTATAAAAGAACCAATATCCTTGACTAATTTATTAGCTGCACAATCATTGATGGATTATCTAGACCGCTTTAATTTTGAGCGTGCTGCTGAACTTGATGCTTTGTTTTGGAAGTATCTTCCTGTTCTGACACCTATTCATTTAAAGCAGTCTGACTATGCCATAAGCGAAACGTTTATGGATATCGTCAAAAGTTATTTTGACGATGTTTTTAATAAAACAGAAAAATATCATGACTTCGTTGATAAATATAAAGCCACTGACTACATTAAACCCTTGCAAATTGTCCGCCCTTCAAACGATTGACTAACGCAAGTGAACGTAAATTTACATAAGAGTAAACTCTCAATTATGCATCTTTGTTCCCAATCGAATATGCATCAAATAAAAAAACCGGAGCTATTACCTCTGCCACTTCTGTGGCTTAGTAACAACTCCGGCAATTTGGTATCTCAACAATGTGGATCCTTGGCTCGGTAGATGTTGTTATATTTTTTCTCTCATATCCTCAATCTGTCTCTCTAAATCTGACAAGAGTATTGTTTTTCTTACATTCCCGTCTTTTACTTCGAGTAGTTCCTCCCCATCATCATTTCTAATGTAATCCATGATTCTTGGCTTAATCTGATTGTCGCTCCGATTATCCCTTATAATTCCTCTCTTCATTTAGCAGCCCTCCTTTTTAACCAAATGGTGTTTCTTCATTCTCACCGTCAAAATCATCCTGCATAAAGGTATCAAACGTACATTTTATTCCACCTTTACCGTTCTTGCATTCGAAAAAACTCTACCAAACCAGTGACTTTCTTTTCCCTTTCAATTTCACTGCATATTTCTGGATTCTGAGCTAAAAATTCAGATATCCTTTGATACCAAATAACATACTCTGATGCAATTGAATAACGTTCAAAGGCATCATCGGCCTTCTCCGCCTCAAATAAATCCTTGGCTTCTGCATACCACTCGATGTTTTCCCGTGCCTTGGTTTTGGCGTGATCCTCAAACAGCTTAAGCATCTGTTCAAGAACGGAAAAGTAATCGTCCTGGGTAACCACAGAATCTAAAATCTGCTCTACGGTCTTACCTTTGATTTCAATCGGTTGTTTTTCTGCCTTCAAACCATAGACGCGAGAACCATCCTCATATGTGGCTACTACATCGCCAAAACTTATGTTCATATCCAGAGGAAGTGATGTATTGCGGAACTTCTCCAGATTACGTTTTAGTGCAAGAGTATTTCTGGCAGTATTGTAATTGATAGCTGCTGAGACTGTGTTCAGCCATTCATCCGTTGTAACATCATCTGTTTCCCCCATCATGAGTGGTTTCATGATAAGTGGTTTAAGCTGCATGAATAGCAGTGCCGCAGTTTGGGAATCTCTAGTATCGATTTTCCCATTGAACCAATCAACAACCATGCTCTCTTCACTATCGTTGACCGCCTCAATCAAAAGTTCCCGAATAATAGCAGCATCGTTAGTGGGAACATAATTAGCGCCTTTTTCTTTGAAATCCTCTGGGTTACATAGCACCAATTTCTTTTGCAAAAAAGAGTATTTCTTACGAAGCAAGCGTTTCTTGGCTTCTTCATAATTTTCCCAACTGTAGTGATGGATAATTTCATCGTATATAGCCTGCAGGCTGACTTTATTTTCATTCATGGCATTCTGCCTCCTTTCTATGAGATATTCTAACGCTAAAAGGCAATATTAGCGAGGAACGTAAAATCCCTATTTCCGTTCCTCAGTCTCCATTCAGATGGTTATCAAAGGAAGTGAGCCACTCCAGTATTCCATCCACAGAAACCGTTCCGTCCTCTTTCTGTTTCTTTCTTACCTTCATCCCTTCTGTAAGTTCCGTGAGACGCTCACGCAATACAATATCATCCGGGTGGCGTTTGACCGCCATCTTTAGCCGCATATACAGTCTACGGTATTCTTTGGTAAGGATATCATTCTTCATCTTTTTGACTCTGGTTGCATTGGCTCCTACATCCCGGCATGCCTTTGTTTCGTCTTGGGGCGCAGGATATCCGCAGTACACCGAATCAGATCTTCCCACTGGCACAAAGTAGTTTCCACAATTCTTACACTCCACAAACTTTGTATTGGCATCCATAGCATGGGCAGCCTCAAACAAAATCAGCGATATGGATGACTTAATCGTGTAGATGGAGTGGAACGAGTCATCAAAAAACATAATGTGGAAATCAATGTGCTGGAAATCTGTATTAGTCGCATACAGCCCCCAGAATGCCATCACCTGATCCTCTTCGTATTCCTCGCCGGATACCAGCATATTAAAAGAGTGCTTGAATGCCACATAGCTGTCTGCATACGCAGCATAGGCAGACAACAAAGTCTGACCGATGGTGCCGATACCAAATTCATCAAAGCCTGTTTTCTCCAAAATGAAGGATTTGACCTGGCTTGTGTCCTTATCCCCATTCATCAGGGCAATAGGACCTTTCAATTTCTCTTCATTTTCCCGTATGAAATCAGCTATGAAAGTAGAAAAATCTGTGAGGATCATGACTGCGGTGACTACCCCAAACTTTGCCAGACAGACTTCATAGAGACTCATAAGAGCATGACTGCCATTTCCATTCAAATCTGTATCGTGGAAATAGGGATTCTCCATGATGAGAGGCTTTATTTCTGTGGGGCGAAGTCTTGCGTACTCACAAACCATACCGCCAACCGGATATACATTGATGATGTCGCCCATCATCACAATATTTTTCTTACCGTCAAAATCTACATTCAAACCAACATCCATGCTGTATACCTCCTGTTATCAATTGCTATTTGATACTAAAACAGGCAGCTGTAAACAATCGCTTGTTTCTCATATCTGTTGATAACATTATATCAAATTCCGTTCTGTAAGCAATAGATACAATAAATATCGTCTGCTAACATTTCTGAGATATAAATTGTTAACACTCCATCATATCTGGCATTCAAGCTATATGCCAAGGGCATACCCTAGTACATCTATGTACTACACCCTGCGCCATACTGCACACACCTCTGCTTTCGACATTTTTCTTTGCTCTATTATATGCATGTCCACTGCAATTATTTTCATATTTTGGAATTTTTTTCATATACTTTATTTTGAAATGCTTTCTTTTCTAAAATAATTTCTGTGTTATTTTGTTCGCTAACTTGCTAACTGCTTGGGCAAAAAAATATGCGGACTGTGGCAATCCGCATACTTCCTGTCAGAAATCATACGCAAAGCTGTGTGGCAATCATATTCAGCACATCACTGCTCATCTGGACATCCTGTGGTATATAGCCAAGCTGCTTCAGCCGGTATGATGCGGCTTCAAAAGACACATTAAACACATTTGAAACCCTGGCCGCAGTGATATAATTTCTGAAAATTGCCTTAGTGGTTTTTACGCTTTCAGCAACCTGCCTTACCATTGACACAGGCATAAGGATTGCGGAAGATAAGGCATTCGCCTGCCACTCCATCCAGTCCTTGTCTGTCCATATTTCCGAATTCCTTGCATCCATTTTCTTTGTGTCTATCCGGCACTGCACCATTGGTATCGGGGCTTCCCCGATATAATCAAATATTGTCATCTGATTAGGATCATAAGCAAAATACTCTTTATGGAGGAACTCGTGGCTTGCCTCATGCCCCATGGTAAAACGGTACCGGTGTTCCTGGTTCTCCGCTAAAAGAGTCTTGTCAATGATCACGGTATGGGCTTTTGCACTGATATAATCTGCACATTCTCGCTGCGGGTCGTAAACCGGCACTTTGTCCGTGTCATTGAAAACCGTCATTCCAAGATAAACTCCGCAATGCGATAAATATTGAAAGTCCTGATCCATCCCAAGATAATTCTGCGCAAATGAATCAATATCAATCTCTTGTGGGGTTTCCAAAGCATCCGGCATAAAATCCCCGACAAGATTCTCACCGATCAAATCTATTTCTTTCCTGCTCAATACCGGAGCTCCCGATTTTTTTCTTGTTATAACTGGTCTATACATATATAGGCTCTTACCCCTTTCGCTTTCTCAGTTCTTCAACAAACTGGTTCCATTCTTCTTCTCCTGCATCCAAGTCCCTGGCGGTCCTCAGCGCAGCACTGACATAATCTCTCTCCATGATGTATTCAGGAAGGTCGGGTGCCACAGCGTTCCGTTTCTTACCGGCCAAGTTGAACATAAGCTCACGTTCCTCATTTGACAAATCTAATATTTTTGCGAGTTGGGTAAGTTTCTCCATATCAAAAGGGTTTCGCCTGTCTTTTTCCACATCTGTTAAAAATGGAGCTGATACGCCAAGCATATCTGCCATCTTCCTTAATGTAATTTGTTTCTCGACTCTCTTCTGGCTTATGAATTCTCCAAAATTCGCATACATCATACTCTTCACCTTTTCTTCTCTCTTCTTCGTTTTGTTTTTCGTTCTTCTTTTCGTATTCTCTTTTTTAGGTGTTAATATTTTAGCACGCTTGCTTGTTCGCTAACCTGCTAATTTGAGTATATAGAAAATGGGAGAGAATGTCAATCATTTTTTTTGAAAAAGTTTTATCCTCTCCCGTTAATGCAAATAATCATATGGAGTAATTGCATCTTTTCTTACTTGTCCTTACCCTTACATCTCTTTAATTTGTCCCATACAACCATACTATTATCCTTAAAATTTACCAAATACATTTAGGACTCTGTTATATAATAGCCATTATATCAGAGGCCATCTTTCGGCAGAAAAACGTTATATCTCCCTGCTTTGTTATTGTTCCAAAGGCCACATTAATAACAGCTATTGTTATATCTTCAATTTCATACACTGATAAGCATGAAACACTTCCAGATTCACGATCGCATGAAGTCGCAGTCGGATATGCTAAAAATATTTTTTTTGCCCCCGTAGCACGGCAAAAAGCAAATGCCTCATACAAATCGGATCTTTCAATTTCTACAGTACCCCCTTCTGGTAAAACTTTGTACTTTGCATCAACCAAGAAAAGAGGTATATTAGATAAGCTACGCTTAACGACTGCTATATCAGGAAAAACATTCACCTTAAAGCTCTTTTCATCAATTTTCTTCACTCCCCAAGCGGTTTTTGCTTGTGGAATCGTTTTATAGCTATTGCCAAGTCCTATTTTCAATGCAATTGTTATAAGCCATTCCCATATTCTCCACGTATCTACTATAAAACTTGGCGACATTATTTCTCCGCTTTCCAAGGAACTTCCCATACCAGAAACAATATCAAAAGAAAGGTTATAAATCTCTGTCCATTCCTTATTTCGAGCAGGCACCCTTAACTTATTTGTTGATTCCAACGGCTGCTCACCCAATTCTTGAATTGCACGCAAAATGATCTGTTTAATGGAAACGTCCTTCACGTAGGGTAACACAATTTGCATGGCAGAGCGAATTGTGGCATTTAATGGGTTTATTTTATCAAACGATACTCTGCTCTGGGGAATTCCGTCTGGGTTCTTTTCAAAAGCTCTCTCGAAATCAATTTCCCCATCAATAGCAAAATCAGCAAATCGCTCTCTTCTATATTGACGTATCGGCTTTCTTTTATTATTTAGATACTCCCGTGCAAGTATTCTTCCGGCAATATCGTAAAGTGAATCTTTATATGCTGTGCTAGAATGAATATGTTCAGTTGTAATGATATTTCCATACTTTGAAAGCGCCGCAAGTAAAAAAAGTGATTCCTTCCAATCTCCATTTTGGGAATCATTGAGCATTTTCGGTACTATCTCAATTTCAATTTCTTTTGAAAGCCTTATAGCCCCAGCGATGCCCAATGCACGAAGTTTTCCATCTGAAATCTCCAATACCCTCTTATTTGTTTTTAATGACCGCTGAATGACAATATTAGCCCTATCTAATAGAACTTTTAAATTCTGAATTGTAACGTTTCCCGCGAATAAATTATCTAATATAATTCCGCTACCGTACTCAACAAGTGATATTTTCATCAATCGTCCTCCAATAACGAACGATACAATGCATATATATTATTGCGATCAATTGTTGCATGTGTAAGAACAAACTTTGTATCCCCAGCAAATGTTATTTCTTCTAAGGAATATGGTGACTCATCCTTTTCAGCATTCAAAATATAGGACAACGCATTAGGCTCTCCAAAAAATAATTCATCGATATGCGCATATATCATAGACCAGCAGTCCAGAATAAAATCCAACGCATCCGCCGTAGTTGTACCATGCGGTTCGGTAGACATAAACACCCCTTGCCCAAGTTGGTATCCTGCACCTCTTCCAGCAATAATTTTCTTGTTAATAGATTCCAACCCCTTAATTGCAACATGGTATACATCTTGAACTGTAGGATTCATATCTGGTATCACATTTCCGCTTGTGACTCCAAATTTATCATAAAGTGGCTGATAGTCGGGATATAACATGATGCTCATCCATCTTCTCATAAATGCAACATCCAAAGGAGCCACAGAGACATCCGCTTGATTCATCGCTGCCAATATATATAAATGCGGTGAAAAAGCGTATTCCTCATTATTATTAGTATTGGGACTTAGGATTTCAAAGTATTGAGTATTGGTAGCAGGAGAGTTATCATCTGCTAATCTCTTATCTGCTTCTATTGATACAATACTTCCTCCAAAAACCTCAATAGCCGGACCACGATTCAACTCATCAATAATCAAAAGAGCTGCACTGTCATCTTGTTTTGCATACTCATTTGCTCGATACAAAATCCCCTCACAAATCTGATATCCCTTATTTCCGTCAAGTCTTGGTGTTATTCCCGTGAGAAAATCCCTATATTTTGAATTCTGATGTAGTGTTGTCCTAAACACTTTTCGGTTGGTTCTTTGCATCATAGGTAAATTCCCAATTGTATTAACTGCCGGAACAGCAGGAATCGGAATGGCTGCCCCAGGTTGATGAGCCGGAGTCGCCGTAGCACTTGCTGCAGCTTCAAATGTCCTGGCAACATCATTCATTAACTTAGACTTCCCAGTTCCAGGAGCGCCCATTAATAAAACATTCTTTTTGGCCTGGAGACTTGCGAGAATACTAAACGCGTCCATTTGTATAGCTCCTTCCATTTTCTATATCCACATAACCCATGGCAGTCGAATTTACACTTCTTTGAGCATTTAGTCCACTCAAAATAGGGCCCCTTATGGCAGGATGCCAGGCTTCATGCTGCAAAGAGGCCTGACTTGTAAAATAAGGGCTTACCCTTCCAGTGCTATCCAATATAATAAGAAGGACGCAATCAGATGAATCATTGGGAATAACATCCTGCGGGAAACACTCATGGATTCTCCCAATACGAACCTCATTTGGACGAGCATTTGTTGGAGGATGTATCTCAACTCTCGTATCAGCGTGATTAACCCACGAAAAATAACCACTCAAAATAGGGCCATTCTGAGTAAACATCCGCTGAAATACTGGAAAAAATTCGGTAGCAGGGCTAAAGCGCAAATCTCTTGCTCCACCACCGCTCGGTGTGATATTTGAAGTAGCAGTAAATTTGCTCAAATCCCCCTCTACAATTTTCTTGTAAATTACAAGTTTCACGTCTAAATTATTCGAAGATGTATCCATTGTCCCCTCCTATCTACATAAATCAGCCATTTCTGTAGGAATATATGCTTTTGCCTTCAGCTTCTTTTCCTCTTTATACCGATTTGTGTACGTTTTTTCATCTTTGTTATATTCTTTTTCAGCACAAGATAGCATTAAATCTCTTGTAACTGATGATCGCTTTTCTTTATTCAAAGCCGTTTGAGCTCGATCCAATAGCGGGAAGTCCATCATAAGTAATTCAAGGTCAGAAAAGTCCAAGCCATACGCCTTTGAAACAAGGACATCTATCTCCGCTCGCAGTATTTCCATTCTATCCCCAGTATAATAATCTGCGCGCATATCAGATACTTTTCTTGATTTTTCAATAATAGCTTTCGCTAATCTACTTTCTATATCAATATCCGGCATAGGCATGCTAAACAGCAAGAAATAGTTTACCGTTGTCGAAATAACCCGCCTTAATAACCAATCAAACACAAAGCTATTTGTCACCCCTAGCCAAAAATACATATAATCATCGCTATTATTTCCTTCGAAGCATATTGTTGGAACTTTGTTTCCACATACAACCATTGGTGGAATGATAGCACTCATCATAGCTCTTTCATTTGTTTGACCCGCTATATCACAATAGCCCACACGACATTGTTCTATTCTATTCTGAAGCTGGCTACTTAACTTATTTTTAGCCATATAAAACTGCGGCTGCAATTCATCACCTGCTGTCGGTATCCATTTTGCACTTCTTCCACTCCCGGATTTATATGCTTTTGCACCGAAACGGAATTGCTGTACCATTCTTCCTTCAATTACAGGAATATCGCCTTCCGACTTTTCACTACAAAAATCTGAACGATTGTTTGTCATATCGACTTCTCTCGAAATATTAGCAAACCAATCATCTTTCCAAGAACGTCCATTTTTGCAAATTTTGAAAAATAGATTTTTTTCTTGTATAGTGCGACATTCAGGAATAGTTAGGTCTGGTCGAAACTGTTCTAGGTCATTCACATTAAAATCAATTTCATTTCCATATGTAATTTGAGTTCCATTAGTAGAGCATATTGAGAGTATTATCTCAGGACACCTTTTCTTTTTCACATTCACTTTATCATGAGATATGATTAAAAACTTAAACCTTGAATCGATTTCAAAAAAGCGGGCTTTATTATCTAGTAAGATATACTTTAATTTATTGCTATCTTTAATGAGGTATCTTCTTAGTGTTTCCGTTCCTTGTGAACGAATCAATCCGGCAGGAACAATATACGCCATATGACCACCGGGTTTGATTGAAGCCATAGCTCTTTGTAAAAAAGCCATATACATATCTGGTTCCGAATCTCCCAACAAGGTGTATTTTTCTTTTAGGCATTTGCTATATCCAATCTGGTTTATCCTGTGCGTCTCAAATTCAGTTTCATCAAATTTCTCGTATTCTGAACCATAAACATGATTTGCACCATTACTATTTACAAACGAATGAAGCGATAATTTGGTTTTTCCCCAAGGAGGATTGCCAACTACAATATCGAATGTTAAATCATCCAATTTATCAGAAATTAAGCTGTCGCATATTTCCCAATTTTCATTCATCTTGATTAATGTCTGAACTGATGATGTATGAACTGCCAATGCAGCCCTTGCGCCACGCAAAGCATAGGAAGATAAATCAAAAGCATAAACATGTTCAGACAGCCAGTTATCATAATTCTTAGGATATTTTGCGTAGTATCGTTCTGCAACACCAACTAATAATATTCCTGTTCCTGCCGCAATATCAGCCAAATCACAATTTTTCTTTATATATATTTCACAGTCATCTGCTACAAATTCAGCGAGCCTAAAATCTGTATAAAATGCTCCCTGCTTTTTCTTCTCGCTTATAGAAATAGGTTCCCTTGAAAGGCTTGAAATTACCATGGCGGGAGGAATGCCAGTAGCATTTATTTCTGCATACAAATCTTGTCCTGCTTTTATAACTTCTTCAAATTTATAAGTAATAATGCCAAAAGCTGACCAATAATCTTTTATGTCAAAATTGCCGTACATAGATGCACAAGCCTCAAGTACCAGTAATTTCTCCTCATAATCTGAGGAAAAATGTGATAGCACTTGCTCAGCTTTATTTAAAAGCGTTTGTTCATATGTCTGAGGTCTGCTCATTATTAATCCCCCATGAACTTTCTGTACTCAATCAGATACTCATTAACATCTGATCCGCTTGAGCTCGCGATTTGATTGGGACGATATTTACCTATTGTTCCAATTTCGGTTATTTCCACATATCCTGTTTTTTCTAATTCCTTTTTTAATTCATCCAACTGAATATGTCCATCGTTACTATACGAAATCAAAACTCTATCTGCCTTTTGAGAAATAACCAATTTTACAAGTGCCTTAAGAGCCTTTGTCTTATAACAGAACACAGATGCATTATCTTTCCAAGGTCGCAATCCAGCTACTCCTTCAACTATCGGCTCATCGCCTCTCACAATGGTTTCAAGAATGTGATAGTATGATGCGTATTGTCTTTTTGTATAAGGCGGATCAAAATATACTACATCACACATCCTACTGTTTACTTGAAACACATCAAGATTGCTGACAGAATAGTTTACTGCATTTCTTCTCAATTCCAACGGTACAATATTAAGTTGATTCATCGATTGTTGTGTCCATTTCGACAAAAAGCAACCGTATGTTCCAGCAATATTGGCAACATCATTTACCGCAAAAATGAGAGTAGCCAATAACAACGAAAACTCCTTATCCGAAATAACGCCCTCTCGCTTCCATGCATGAATCAGATTCGTTGCACCGTCTATTCTTTGTGCATTATCCTCATTGAAGTATCTTCTTTCTATCCCAACCTGCAACGCTGACGCAGGCGAATATTCTCGCCATATGAATCCCTCTTTCCTTACTACACTTAATTTTTTTACTGCTTCGACATAACCACCAAGAGCGGAAAAATCAACATCTTCCTCCGACAAAAGATGAGCTTCCGATACAACGGTAGCATTCATCATCATATCATTTATTCTAATGTTCCAACCCAAATCAGCTGCTTTGCTTGCCACAATACCTGTTCCGCTAAATGCATCAATAAAATAGCTGTCATCTGCCGTAGGCGCTCCAAGACATTTTATTATTTCATTTGCTATTCTTGCTTTTGATCCTATATACCTATAGCCCATATATTATCCATCCAATCTATAAATATGGATAAATACAATTATTCATCAATTGCACTTTTACCGCTATTCACCCAAGCATCAATTTCTGAACGCTTGAATTTCCACATTCTTCCTATCTTGTGTGCTGGCACTTCATTTTTAGGATCTTTTATCCAACTACGCAAGGTTGTCGGCTTAATTCCAAGGTACTCAGCTGCGTCTTCCAACTTGATATAATTATCCTGATTAATCATATCCATATCGTTTTCCTCATCTTTATAAATCAAGCTGTTTACGTTTTTTATAATATCACGGAAAAGGCAATTTATCAATCAGTTTAATGAGATTAATTAATATTTAACACCAGTTTTTTATATTAATGTAAGGAGGCTAACGTATTCTCAACAGCACCCTCATTAATATTATAAAATTCGATATGTTTTTGTTACTATAAATTATCAAAACTGTCCTCTATGCACTCCAAATAAATATGCTCATCATCATTCAAGTTGAGCAACTCCATATGATGCTCCACTGACAGTGCGTTCCGGTTTGTAACAGGCACGATTTCTCTTTCCCCTGTCATCCTATCCTCCCTCAGGTATTTCCGCACATTAACAAGAGCGAAATATATTTCCTGACTCATATTTTCCCCTTTCCTTTGTGGGCCTTCTTACGCCCGTTCATCTGAAATTCATCATGTGACATGATTCCGGATACTGCCGTTGCCAGATTACAAGCCGTCCCTTGGCCATGATACGCATCAGCAGCATTATGCTTATGGTATATTGCGAAATGACGGAACGTGGGATATTCCCTTTCAAGCAGGTGCCAATAATGGCCTGTGTTTTTTGACTTCAAAGTGATTGCAAAAGCCCCTGTCTGCAGCACCTCAAAATAATTTCCTTCCAATTCTTTTATCTCTTCTTTCGTTATCATAACGGTCTCCTATGTAAAAATACGAATTAAAAGCCAGACAACAATCGCTTTCTAAAGATTTAACGATTGCCCAGCTATCGTTAAAAAGAGGTGCAAAGTGCTAAATAGGACTGATTCCATTTTACCGCAACAGAAACCAAAATCCAATAACCCACCTTACCAATCCCTTGAAATGCCTTATTTTCAGGCATTTCCTCAACTCTGCATTGTATCAATTTCGTTGTTGCGATGTTCATGGCCCCCACCATCATCACATCCGCCGGATAGTTAAAAAATCCGCTGCTTCTTGCAATCTGGATCTCTTTATCTTCTAAGGGCTGCCGGAGCAGATCGATGGTCTGCCTTTTAAATTCGGGCAGCTCGTCCAGGAAAAGGACGCCTCGGTGAGCAAGGCTGACCATTCCCGGCCTTGGCACCTTCCCGCCGCCTGAAAGCGCCTGGGGGGATATGCTGTGATGAGGACTTAAAAAAGGCCGCTCCCTCATCAGCACATTTTCTTTCGGCAGCTTTCCGGAAATACTGTAAAGAGAAGAAACTTCCAGGCTTTCTTCCCTGGTAAGGGGCGGGAGAATGGTAGGGATCCGCCTGGCAATCATAGTCTTTCCTGCCCCCGGCGGACCTATGATCAGCATATGATGAAAGCCTGCCGCCCCGATAAGGGCTGCCTGTTTCGCATATTCCTGCCCCTGAATCTGGGCAAAGTCAAGCCTTTTCCCCCCTTTTCCTTTACCGGAATGGGGTTTCTTATCCCGGCTGTTCCCGGGAAATGACACCCCATCGCCCTTTAGCGCCATCTGCCCGGAAAACAATAATTTCTCCTGCTTATCCTCAGGCAGATTCAAGTACTCGATCACCTGCGTAAAGCTTTGGGCACCTGCCACTTTCATCACTTCCACAGCCCCCGCTTCCCCGGCATTTTCCTCCGGCACCATGCAGCGGGTAACCCCCGTCGCAGCCGCATGTACCATAATGGGTAAAACCCCTCTCACAGGCTTTAACCCGCCATCTAAGCTTAATTCCCCCAAAAACAGCCTTCCTGCAATACTGTCTGCCGGAATCCTGCCTAAAGCGGCTAACACCGCAACCGCAATGGGCAGATCAAAGCCGGTTCCCGTTTTTCTGATTTCCCCTGGGGAAATGTTCACCGCTATGTGCATGGGCGGAATCTGGATACCCGAATTTTTAAGGACGATCCTTACCCGCTCCCCTGCCTCTTTTACCTCACTGCTTAAATTCCCCACCATTACAAAACAGGGCAGACCTGGGGATAGATCCACCTCCACATGAGCCAAATAACTGTCAATTCCATAGACAGCGCCTGACAAGACCGTACTAAACAACCGGCACCTCCTTTATCCGTTATGTGCATTACAAATCCGGGATCGTTTCTGATAAACCTGAATCACTGAACCAATAGAAAAACAGATCTCCTTATTTCAGATATTTCTAATAATATAGGAGATCTGCAAAAAAATCAATTAAATTTTTATATTTTTTTATCTATTTTTTTATCAAAACTTCCTTTCCTTCAAAGGCAAAGCCATATTTCCGAATACGGCCACCATGGAATCCCCTGCTCTCCAACTCTGCCTGGTACCGCTGTTTATCAATCTGTTTCAGCGCAGCATCTGCAGTGTCCTCCAGAGATTTCTCTTCGCCAGAATCCCTAACTTTAAATTCTATGATTATAGCATTGTCCGTTCCGTTCTTCGGCTCCATCATCACATCATATCTTCCAAAACCACTCTCCCGGTTGGATGTCATGATGTAACGGTCTGCCAATTCTATGGACAGCCCCAACACAAAGCCATGGTAAAACCGTTCCGGTTGCGTCTCCACAGAAGGATTTCTTCCACTGTCAAAATAACTGAATGTGGCCAGGGCCACGCAGTTCATGTAGGCATTCATGGATTTTACGTCATCCTGCAGCAATGCCTTAACAAACCCATTGTAGACCGTTCCCGTACCAGAAAACCATTTTCTGATCATCTTTTGGAACATGACATGCACTTCTTTATTTGTCAAAGCAAGCTCGTACAAATCTCCTCCTGTCTCCTCGTTTAACGTGTAACTCTCAGCTTTCACATATCCACTGGCCAGAAACAGGCTCCAAATTGCGTTTTCATCTACATCCAATTGATCAAAAATAATCTGTTCATCAATTTCCTTATACAGATGCCTGCCTTTCAGCAGGTTTTCCATGGAAATTTTTATCTCTGCACTTCCTTCTCGAATCAGCTTATCTACCAATCCGTTGCTGCTGGTGTTGGCCCAGTAGGTGGAAAGCCGTCCCAGTTTCAGATAGTTGATGATGGACCAGGGATTGTATATATCTCTGCATTTTCCAAAAGTAAATCCATCATACCATCTTTTGACATCAGTACGCCTATCCTGCATCCCATACTCTTCCAGCGCAGAATACACCTCTTCCTCCGTAAAGCCAAAGCAATCCGCATACATCTCGGATGTGGATGTCACAACTGTCAAATGATTCAAGTCAGAGAAAATCGATTCCTTACTTACCCTTGTGATTCCTGTCATAACCGCCCTCTCCAGATAAGGATTCGCCTTAAATGTAGAATTGAATAGGCCTCTCATTAGTTCCACCATTTCATGCCAATAACCATACACCCAGGCTTCCTGAAGAGGCGTGTCGTATTCGTCCAACAAAATAATAACTTTTTTCCCGTAATAACCTGATAGATAACCCGACAGATTTTTAAGAGCGTACGCAACCTCAGAATCCGTCATTTCTACCAAAACCTTTCGGAAACGTTCTGTTTCCCCTTCCTTTAGGCTCCCTCCTGTCAGCAGGAAATCATATCTGCGGTATACTTCTTCGATAAGCATACAAATCTTTTCCCTTGCCGAGACAAAGGTATTGGCTTTTACATCCGCAAAGCTTAAGTAAATTACGGGCATACTTCCTTGAAGTTCGTGGTATTTCTCATTCTTCCATATGGATAAACCCTTAAACACCTCTCCCTGCCCCGCATATTGTACAGATAAAAACCGCTCCAACATGTTCAGATTCAAGGTCTTGCCAAATCTGCGGGGACGGGTAATCAGTGTCACATCATCTCTGTTTTCCCACCACTGTCTGATAAAATCTGTTTTATCAATATAAAAGCTGTTTCCCATTATCAGCTTCTCAAAACTCTGAATCCCTATTCCTACGGTTCTCGCCATGGCAATATATCCTCCATACTCAAAAGACTCTCATTTACAAAAAATATGTTAGTCCAACTACATAAGCACTATAACCCAAACGGCAATGACAACTGCATTATTTCATCCATACCATTATTTTGTAGTATATTAGCCTGCAAACTCTTTTAATCTTGGTTATACATCATTCCCAATCTTTCACGCAGACTCACCCCAGCTCACACTTGTATTAGTATTGATTCTCTATCTTTTTATTACTGTCTTGAGTAGTAGCTTCTGTGCCTTTTCCAGATATTTGATTGCCTGTTCCCGTTCTTTCAAATGATGTTTTGTATGCGCTGTTTTTCTTAATGTTATGCTCATATTTTCCAGCATTTTAACCGTATTATTGTATTCTTTTTCAGTAAATTGCCCGCCATATACTTCAATATATAAAGGGTATAGATACATCTGCTTATATACATAAAATTTTTGCGCTTCGTTGTTGAACAGCACCGTCTTCCACTCTGTATTTGCTTTTTTCAATGTACTGTACGGCGTTCGTTCATCTTTTTCATATATAGCCCTCTCCAGAAGGAAACGCCCATATTGTACCTTAATCTGGTATGATTCATTGCCCTTTTTCTTTTCATAGTCATGAGCCAGAGCAAAATGATTCTCCGCGTATCGATATTCCTGCATAGCCATACATGCCATAGCATATTGAAGCCAAAAGAACTCATTATTTTCATAATACTTTACCTTGCTCACATCATCAAAATAGCGGAGAATCTCTTGGTGCAGTTCCTCGTTGCTCACCTCTTCGCTATAATAGGGCAGTTTCTTATAAAACAATTCGCTGATGTTAGATATGGAGATAAGCAACCTTTTTACCATTTCCGAGTCATTGTCAAAAAGGATATCGGCATTTCGCACCATCTTTTCCATTACTTTTATGATTTCCGAATATAATTTTTCCTTGCGAACCACATAGAGAGACAATACGGAAGATTTGATTTCAATACGTCCGTCCCGAATGCTCAGCAGTTCCGCCACATCCTGATTCCGAATACAACTGATGCTGGACTGGGGAATCTGAATCAATTCCAGTAATTGTCCATATGACAAATTCATCCCTACAATATTGTTCACAATCGCAGCCATTACCACTTCCATATTACTATTGTTTTTCCGCAGATTCTGGAATACCCGCTCCACTTTTTCCCCTATTAAACGAGACCTAAACATAAACATCACTGTGTTAGACCAGCAATTCCTGCATTTACTGTCCAACAGCTTCAAAGCCTTCGGCTCATTTAAATCTTTAAAGTCCGCCTGGTTAACATTCTGTAGTGATGCGACTATTTTTTTCTTTTCCTCGGAAGTAAAATAATTGATATCATACTCCTCGATTTCGTCAATATTTTTTCCCAAGGCATCACACAACTTGTATATGGAGTTGTTATTTATATATGTCCTACAGCTGACCACGATGCTCCAGTCACTGTTGCAGTAATATCTTATGCTCGCCAACACTTTAATATATAAGTTATAGTCTTCGATAAAAAGTACTTTTTTCCCCGGCCTTTTTTCAATTACACGTAGTTCCTGCTCTAAATCATCGTAAAGCTGTTTAAAGTAATATACATCATACTTGTCTGAGAAAAGGCACATTAAATATTCTATAAGGCATGTCTTACCATTTCCTAGATTGGAATGGATAATTTGAACTGTAAATTCATCTTTTTCTAATGATGTCTTGATATCTTTTATTATGCTTCTTCGCACCACATAGGTGTCGTCATCCATATGCGAATATACAAGCCCCCGCTCCAAAGATCCACTTTCAAATAGACGCCAAGTGTCCATCCTACTGCCAGGATTATGCGCATAATCCCTTGAATTGATTCTTTCAAAATTCCGAAGAACAAAATTATCCTCATCGGGAAAATAGCATTTCTTTTGATTACTAATCTGATTCGCGAATCCCTCCAGCCCAACATGGTGTACGATACCCAGAAGTTTTTTCTTGTTATCTTCCAAGACAATGGTCTTATCTGTGGCATCCGCAACACGATCTATGAATACTAGCTTATTCCGAAAATCCGATTCGGCAAACAGCACCTGCTGAATATCCAAATCATACTTTAGAGATGTTCCGATAAATACAACGGCTCTGGCCTCTTTTAAGTCTTTCTTAAATAAACCAAATACCGGACTGTTTTTTAGGTTTTGTATCAGATAACTTCTGGTACATAGCTTAAATTCATTCTCCAGACTGTTCTTGTCCAGATTGCGGATATAGCCATTCATATGTACCACTGATTCCACACAATTAATCCTCTCTACCGTGTCGCTTAGTAGCATGGGAGTATAAATTCTGCCGACTTTCTCCCCTGCGGTTTCCAGCACATCATCATAATTTGTAGTATAAACACGTATCCATTTCTGCTGTGCGATAATCTGCTGTGAAAGAGCAAACTTCTTACAGGTAAAATTCTGCTGCAATTTCGTGATTAGTTTCTGGGCTTTAACATCAAAGTTCCGTTCATCCTTACTCCCCAGATACAAGTCTGATACACCAGAGAGATCATCGTCTTCCGGAATGCCCAACTCTCGGCACAGTTCTCTGCTAAGGCCATTGGCATCTTTCATCTTCTTGTTTAGTTGATTTGTGGCCTCCCTAGAAAAACCAGCCCCCAAAAAGAGGACTGCATTTCCGTCCAAAATATGATTTATTAATTGGTTTATTTCCATAATTAATGTTCTCCTTTGTTCACATCTATGGTAAAAATGAGTTGCTTTTTATCAACACTTCTTTCCCCTCAAAAGCAAATCCATATTTCCAAATCCGTTCTTCAGAGATTTCCTATTTCTCCAAATCCACCTTATACCACTGTTCCTCAATTTGTTTCTGCGCAGCATCTACAGTGTCCTCCAAAGATTTCTCTTCGCCAAAATCCTTGACTTTAAATTCTATGGTTACAGCATTATCCGTTTCGGCTGCGGCTCCATGGAGGGATTTCTCCCACTGTCAAAGTAGCTGAGCATGCAAGAATATCTGTTTCTCTAGGAGTTTCCTCATATTTTCACAAATTCACTCTTATCAACATCAGAAACCACACCCATCGGTTCGGTGTCACCCCTGTTGTAGAATTTAGACTGCTTCCTTAAATATAAAATCTTTCCTTTCTTTCATAGTAAAACTTATTATACATGCTTCTCATATAACCCACAAGAAAATCACGTCAAATTCCCGAAATAATCATACAGCCCGCCAGACATAAGTAAGACAGAATCAGTTCGGCCTCCCTCAGTCGGACTGACTCTGTCTCATCTTAGAACATTTCCTTATCTTTCCCGTAAACTCACCCCTGCTCAAACTTCTCCCGAAGCTTTAAAAGTGCTTTTTTCTCAATCCTTGACACGTAACTTCTGGAAATATGGAGTGCGGCTCCAATTTCACGCTGTGTGATTTCCCTCCCCCCCAAAAGTCCGTACCGAAGGCAGATGATTTCTTTTTCCCTGTCCGTAAGCACCTGGTTGACCAGCCTTACAAGCTTTTTTGTATTTTCATACAGCTCCATCTGCTCCGTAATATCTTCCTGGTCATGTTCGATAATGTCCAAAAGGCTGATCTCATTGCCTTCCTTGTCTGTTCCGATCGGCTCAAACAGTGAAACCTCCCTGGAACTCTTCTTTTTGGAGCGGAGCAGCATCAGCAATTCATTGTCAATACATCTGGAAGCATATGTGCTAAGCTTCCCTTTTCCGGCATCAAAAGAAGATACCGCCTTGATCAGCCCGATGGTACCGATGGATATCAAGTCCTCCATATCCTCGTCAACATTCTGATACTTTTTGGCAATGTGGGCCACCAGACGCAGGTTCCTCTCTATCAGGATTTCTCTGGCCGCAGCAGCTTCGTCACCATTCCCCATTTTCAGCACCTGTATGTAGTGTGCTTCCTCCGCTGCTGATAAAGGTTGCCTGAAAGTTTTCACAAGGGCGCCCCCAAAGTCATTTTTATTATTCTATGACCGTTGGGTTTCTCTAGTGCCTTTCCCAAAATTTATTCTACAAAAAGTGCAAGCCCCGCGCTAAGATGTCAGTAAAAAGTCCGCCATCACCACGTTGCTTACATCTATACCTGATTTCGTAAGCGCGATCCGCTCCCTTCTCCCGTCAGCTCCGCACAAATATTGCAGCAGCCCCTTCTCCACATATCCTTCCACGATCCCGGGATATACTTTCTCGATTTCTTCCCCGAACATATGATAAAATTCCCCGAAGCTGACTCCTTCTGCCATCCGAAGCCCTAAAAACATAAATTCCTCCATCTGTTCTTCCACAGAAAGCTTCTGGATTTGTTCTTTTACCGGTCCGCACTCCAGATAAGACGCCAGATCCCTCCCATTTGAAAAACGTACATTTTCCACCATGGAAGCGGCGCCAATGCCAAACCCGGCATAATTCCCCCTTTTCCAGTAGACCTGATTATGCCTGCAGGCAAAGCCGGGCATTGCGTAATTGGATATCTCATAACGCTGATAGCCTTCCCGCTCCAGAAAATCACATGTTATTTTATACAGTTCCCGCTCCGTCTCCTCATCCGGCAGTACAGGGCGTTCCCGATAAAAGGCCGTTCCCTCTTCTATAATCAGGCTATAGGCAGAAACATGGACCGGCTTTACCTCAAGAGCCGCCACCGCCTGCAAGGTGGCAAGGCAGCTTTTTTTACTTTGCCCCGGGATTGCCGTCATTAAGTCAATGTTGATATTGCTAAATCCTGATTTAATAATCAAGTCGTATGTGCGGTAAAAATCTTCCCTATCATGGATCCTGCCAAGCAAACGGAGTTCCTCATCAACGAAAGACTGCAGGCCGATACTTACCCGGTTTATCCCTGCATCCTTCCAGGCCGTCACTTTGTCCGCTGAAACCGTTCCGGGATTTGCCTCTATGGAAATCTCACATTCTTTTTCCAAAAGATAATGTTCCCGAACGCTGTCCATGATCTGTGTTATCTGCCATGGAGTAAGAAGGGAAGGCGTTCCCCCGCCCAGGAAAACAGACTTTACCCTATAGTTTCCATAACACCTGCTTTCTTCCCTGATTTCCTGCACCAGCCTTTCCGCATACCGCTCTCGCACCTGATCGGAGGCCGGGGCAGAGAGGAAATCACAGTACAGGCACTTTTGTACACAAAAAGGAATATGGATATAGATACTTAACTCTCTTGTCCTATCCATCATCAATCATCATCCAGCTTCAAAACGCTCATAAATGCCTTTTGGGGAATCTCCACACTGCCGATCTGACGCATACGCTTCTTCCCCTCCTTCTGCTTTTCCAGAAGCTTTTTCTTTCTGGTGATATCACCGCCATAACACTTGGCGAGCACGTCCTTCCGCATTGCTTTCACGGTTTCCCGGGCTATGATCTTGCCGCCTACCGCAGCCTGTATGGGGATTTCAAAGAGGTGCCTTGGAATTTCATCCTTTAATTTTTCGCACATCTTCCGCCCCCGCTCATAAGCGCTGTCCTTATGCACAATAAAAGATAAAGCGTCTACCTCTTCCTTATTGACCAAAATGTCCAGCTTCACCAGTTCGGACTGCTCATAGCCCTTTAATTCATAATCAAAAGAAGCATAACCTCTGGAACGGGACTTCAATGCGTCAAAGAAATCATATATGATCTCATTTAAAGGAAGCTCATATTTCAGCATCGCCCGGGCAGACTCCATATACTCCATACCCAGATATTTCCCACGCCGTTCCTGGCAAAGCTCCATGATCGAACCGATAAATTCCGTGGTGACCATGATCTCCGCCGATACCACCGGCTCTTCCATATACTCAATGACAGAAGGATCCGGCAGGTTTGACGGATTGGTCAGCTCTATCATTTCCCCGTCCGTTTTATAAACTCTATAGATAACCCCCGGTGCGGTTGTCACTAAATCCAGATTATACTCCCGCTCCAAACGCTCCTGAATGATTTCCAGATGGAGCAGGCCCAAAAAGCCGCAACGGAAACCAAAGCCAAGAGCTATGGATGTTTCCGGCTCATACCGCAAGGATGCGTCATTTAACTGTAATTTCTCCAGCGCATCCCGAAGATCCGGGTACTTGGCGCCGTCTGCCGGGTACACGCCGCAATATACCATGGAATTTACTTTTTTATAGCCGGGAAGCGGTTCTTGGCACGGAAAATCCACGTCCGTCACCGTATCGCCCACCGACGTATCTTTCACATTTTTAATGGAAGCGGTCAGATAACCTACCATGCCGGCCGTCAGCTCTTCACAGGGAATAAACTGTCCTGCCCCGAAGTATCCCACTTCCACCACGTCTGCCTGTGCCCCTGTTGCCATCATGCGGATCCTTGTACCCTTTTTTACCGTGCCTTCCATGATACGGCAAAATACGATCACCCCTTTATAGGAATCATAAATAGAATCAAAGATAAGAGCCTTAAGGGGATTTTGAGCATTTCCCGAAGGAGCCGGGATTTTTTCCACGATGGCTTCTAACACGTCCTCTATCCCGATCCCGTTTTTGGCGGAAATAAGCGGTGCGTCCTGCGCCTCTAAGCCAATCACGTCCTCAATCTCGGCTTTCACCCGGTCCGGCTCCGCACTGGGCAGGTCGATCTTATTGATGACCGGGAAGACCTCCAGATTATGATCCAATGCAAGATATACATTGGCAAGGGTCTGAGCTTCAATCCCTTGTGCCGCGTCCACCACCAGGATTGCGCCGTCACAGGCCGCCAGGCTCCTGCTGACCTCATAGTTAAAATCCACATGCCCCGGCGTGTCGATCAGGTTAAAAATATATTCCTCACCATTTCTTGCCTTGTAGATCGTCCTTACCGTCTGAGCCTTGATCGTAATGCCACGTTCTCTTTCCAGCTCCATGTTATCTAATACCTGGGCCTGCATCTCCCTGCTGGTCAGCAGCCCGGTTTTCTCTATTATCCTGTCCGCCAAAGTAGATTTCCCATGGTCGATATGGGCCACTATGCAGAAATTCCTGATTTTACTCTGATCGATCTGTGCCATGCTTGTTCCTCCTGCCGTTTGTTTTTCTTTTGCGGCTTTTTTACTCGCAAACCCGCGCTTATGCGCTTCTTGTCCGATTTCATCGGACGTTTGCTCATTAATGCCGCAAGAAAAACAAATGTCTGCGCCCTAAGGCACAGCCGCTTGTTTTTCTTTTGCGGCTACTATACTATAACACACCATCCAGCACAATGGCAAGAATATGTGCAAGAGGATCGCAGGCGTTCATGATCTCTTCCACCGTGTTATTCTGGGCGCCAAGTTCGATCAGCATACTCTTTGGCTTTAGGTGGAGGTTATACCGGTACGCCTTTAAATATACCTTCCGCGCCAGCCCGGGGTAATATTCGTTTGCGGCCACCTGGGCCTGAAAAGAAAAAGCCAGATTGTCCTGAATGTGGGGGTTTTCCAGATACTCAATCTCCCCGCTTTTACGGATATAGCTTAACCCGTTAAAAAACATGAACCTTGCGGTGGGCCTTCCCTGCAGATCCATCACCAGCTTCCGATCCCCGGATACCGCATCCCTGTGCAGGTCGATGACAACCTCAATGGTAGGATTTTCCTGCAGGATCTGTTCCAGCTCCGGAAGGGAATTGGCATAAGCATCCTCCCGCACCGTATCATAGACCCCTGCATGGTGCATTACCTGAAACCCGTATTTATCCTCCAAAAGTGCGGCAAGCTTATCCCCCGCGCCTACAATTGTCGTGGACGGGTCCCCTGCCACGGAATCTATGAAACTTTCACTTGCATGGGTATGGTAGATCAAAATCTGGGGTCCTTCTACTGTTTTATCCACAGTAAGATCCTTATCAAGAAGCTTTCCCAAATCCGCATATTCTTCTACAAGCAAAGTGGAACTGTCCACCGCATAAAAGTTGGAGATAAGCGCTTCATAATCCCAGTTCTCCGACCAGTCATAGGTATACGCCGGATAAGAAGCCTCCTGAAAAACACCTTCCACGTTCTCTGCCTGCTCAACTGGCGGTTCGGGCGATTCTTCTTCCTCTATGTTATGTAAACTATTTTCCCGCTCCATCTCTTCTAACACACTGTTTTCTATATGAAGCGCATCCTTCCCGTAGTCCAGATTCTCTTCTTCTATATTCTTGTAATCTTCATCGATTCCTTCCTTTTGCACGATCAGTTCCGCCGTCAGTGAATCTTCCGATTCAAGTTCCACATCTGCCTGTGTCTGCGCATAATAAAAAAAGGGCAGGGCCTTTAACATGCAGGAAGCCATTTTTTCTTCCGCCGTATGCTCCGTTTCCCCTTCCTCCAAAAAAGCGGGAATCTGAAAATAAGCATTTTCCATCTGCCTGCAAAAGAAACCGCCGATCATATTTTGTTGTTCTTTCTTTTCTATGCCCATTTTACTTTTCGGGAGATTTAGCACAAAACCGCCCACACACATTACAAGAAGCAGCAAAATCACCCATTTTCTGACTTTTTGTTTCCATCCTGTCCTCTTCACCGCATGCACCCCACTAGGGAAATATATGCTTTTTTGAGGACATTCATTCCCCTGCGGCGTGAAACATCGGTTACTTATGTTTCCAACGCATCATTCAGCGCATTACAAATAATGTGGCTGATCTGCTTGATCTCATAATCCACATCTTTTCCCGTTACATACATATTATACAGTTCATCCAGCCCCGTAAACAAGTCATCCTGGATCTCCAAAGGCTCTTCTCCCGCCAGGCGCATCATCTTTTCAAAGGCATCGCTTACAATGGTTGCCGCATCCACCACCGTGGGAACGCCGATGGCAATGACGGGAACCCCCAGCGTTTCCTCCGTCAGGGCATTCCGGTGATTTCCCACTCCGGAACCGGGATGGATCCCTGCATTACTGATCTGTATGGTCCGGTTAAGCCGCCTTGTGGAGCGGGCCGCAAGCGCATCGATCACCATCACCACGTCCGGCTTTGTCATTTCCACCACCCCCTTAATGATCTCCTGAGTTTCCATACCGGTTTTCGCCATAACGCCAGGCACAAGCGCACTGATCATATGGACTTTCTTCTGATTATAAGCCGCCCTGCCGTACTCCTTTACCATATGCCTTGTAATGGTCAGGTTATCCACCACATTAGGGCCCAGCGCATCCGCAGTCACATCCCTGTTTCCAAGGCCCACCACGATCACTGACAGTTCCTGGTCAATTCCGGGAATGATCTGCCTAAGCTGCTTAGCAAGTTCGTCGGAAATCTCCCTGTGATAATTTTCATCCGGCAAAGCCATGGCCGGGGCTTCCAGTGTTACATAAATTCCAATAGGCTTCCCCATCGCTTTTGATCCGTTTTTTGTCTCGATCACAACCCTGGTGACCCTGATCTCACTTTCCTCATGATATTCCTCTTCCACATAGACACCTCTTAACGCTTCCGCATTTTCCTCCATGTTTTCCCTTGCTTCCAGCGCCAGATCTGTCCTGACCCTTATACTGCTCATCCCGCCTCCATGCTCCAATCATTATTTTCGACATTCACACTTACATTTTTTCCAAATATTCATGATTTATGTATTGACAAAAGCTATTTTCCACTCTACAATAATAGTCGTATGTTTACATTAAAACGTCCGTGTCTCCGGCTTTAATGAAACATCTCAGTGAACCGATCATTTTATACAGGAGGTGTACATCGTGGCTAATATTAAATCTGCTAAGAAGAGAATTTTAGTAAACAGGACCAAGGCTGCAAGAAATAAATCAATTAAGTCCAGCGTTAAGACAGCCTGCAAAAAGGTAACTGCTGCTGTTGAAGCAAACGATAAGGCTGCTGCAAATGCTGCTTTGATCGCTGCTACATCTACTATTGGTAAAGCCGCATCAAAGGGCGTTTATCATAAGAATACTGCTTCAAGAAAAGTATCACGTTTAGCGCAAGCCGTAAACAAGATGGCTTAAGTGGTCCTAATTTATTGACAATATAACTATTGATACTGACAAACCCGGTTCATCCCCTCTCTTGGACTGGGTTTTTTATTATATCTTCATATAAAGCTGCCACTACCCCGGCCGGAACTGCCGCAATCTCATTTTGGTCTGTACCGCCGGTAAGCATCCCCACATACTTTCCCTCTACGTCAAAGACCCCGCATCCGGACATCCCTTCCTTAAAAGCAGAATCCCCGTAGACCATCTCCATGCCAAACTCCTCCAGATATTTAGAGGGGTCTAATACCTGTCCTTTATAAAACACCGGATTCCAGATATCCGTGGCAAGATCCCCCATAAAAAACCAATCTCCCCGGCTAAGACCTGTATCCGGGATTTCAACGGCCCTGATTCCTTCCAATTCTCCCGGATCAACTTCCGCCGCGGAAATTTGAAGGAATCCCACATCCACATGGCTGGAAATCCCGGCCACCCTTCCTTCTCTTACCGCTCCATTAAAAAAAGTCACGTAACTGTCTTCATCCCAATATTGCAGTACGTGTCTGTTTGTAACAATCGTTATTTTATTTTCATCTATCGCTAATATGCTTCCGCTGCCGTAATGTCCCCTTGCCTGAATCCTGACACAGCTTCCAAGCACGTCTTCTTCCTGTACTTCTCTTTCCACGCAGACATCCTTCCCTGCCGTTACATGCTTTTTGTCCAAAGAATAAAATAACACCATACACATTCCCAAAGCAGGCAGAAAAGCACAAAGTATTTTCTTTTTCCAGTTATTGGCCATTTTCCGTTTCTTAACCTTTTCATATGATAAAAGCAAGCAGAACGATAAGCCGGGTTATGTCGTGAATGATCATCTATCTAGGACTGCCGTCACCGGCAGCCTCAAGCGGCCCACCTGAAAGCTCGCCGGGCCGGCTTTATCGCTTTCTGTTTGGCCTTGCTTCGAATGGGGTTTACATGTGCCCTGCCCGTTACCGTGCAGGCGGTAGTCTCTTACACTGCCTTTCCACCCTTACCCAAGGCAATCACGCTTTGCGTGATTGCCTTGAAGTCTGCAAAGCAAAGCCTTGCAAATTTCTAAGTTTTCCATGCCATGAAACATGGATACCCGGGCGGTATATTTCTGTTGCACTGTCCTTGGAGTCACCTCCACCGGATGTTATCCGGCATCCTGCCCTGTGAAGCCCGGACTTTCCTCACCCGGGGCATCTGCCCCGGCCGCGATCATTTATTCTACTTGCTTTTATAACGTTTTCATCGGGAAGATATGTTTTACTTTCCACCCGTCATATATGATAAATCCTGATTTAACTATTAAACATTAAAGTAACTTCCGCCGATAAACTCCCTGCAAATAGAGTTAGACGGCACATTCTTGCTATCGATCCCCTGGAAATATTCCAGGAACTTGAGAAGCCTTTTCGCTTCGTAATACTCCGGTTCATCTTTCTTAATCCCAAACAAGAGGGGCTCGGCATACTGCTTTAATACCGCCAGCTCATAGATTAAAACAGAATTAAACATTTCATCCGCGCTTTCCTGATAGGGGAAGATATACTGTTCTTCTCCCCGCCTTACCGAAGGCCACATCTCGATAGTCCTTCTTGCGCAGGTTCCCCGGGTCCTGGCATCCCTGACCATACGCCTTAAAAGCCTTCCATCCGTTGTGGGGATCCTGTTATGTTCATCTATGTTGATGCTTGTCAGGGCACTGATGTAAATCTTGAATTTATTTTCATCAGGCATAAATCTTGTAGCAGCCGGGTTCAGCCCATGGATTCCTTCAATAACAAGCACATCCTCAGGCCCTAATTTTTTGTAATTCCCGTGATATTCCCTTTTCCCTAGTTTAAAGTTAAACTGAGGAAGCTCTACCGTCTCCCCCTTTAACAGGAGGTTCATGTCCTCATTAAACTTCTTGATGTCGATTGCCTCAAGACACTCGAAATTATAGTTCCCGTGTTCATCCCTGGGGGTGTCTTCCCGGTTCACAAAGTAATCGTCAAGAGCTATCGGATGCGGAATCAGCCCGTAGGTTCGAAGCTGTATGGAAAGACGGTGGGAAAAAGTCGTCTTTCCGGAAGAGGACGGTCCGGCGATCAGCACAAACTTTACATTCCCCTTATCCACAATATCCTTGGCGATCTCCCCGATCCTTCTCTCCTGCAGCGCCTCCTGCACTAAGATCATGTCGTGGATCTGCCCCTCACAGATACTGTCATTTAAATCCCCTACCGAATCGATTCCCATCATTTCCCCCCAGTTTGCGGAGGTCATCAATGTATGGAAGAATTTTTCTTTCGGCTCAAAATAATCAATCTTATCCGGTGCCTGGGCACTCGGAATAAGAAGCAGCATCCCGCTTTCATAATGCATCACGTCAAAATACTTCAAGTATCCCGTACTGGGCAGCATATAGCCATAATAATAATCATAATAACCATCTAGGCAATACACATTGACAAAAGAGCTTCTTCTGTACCGGAACAATTTTTCTTTGTCCGCCATATTATTGTTATGGAAGATCTCCATAGCATCATCAATGGGATAGGATTTCTTGGTAATCGGCAGATCCAGCTCTACCAGCTCGTTCATCCGCCTGCCAATCTGCTTGACATGCCGGTCGGTGAGCTTCTCGTCCATTTTGACCAGGCAGTAATACCCCTGCCCAATGGCAAATTCCACTTTGACCTTTTTGACCTTATCCCTGCCAAGCACATCATATACCGCTTTTACCATGGTCATGATGGCTGTTCTGACATAAGTCTTATGTCCAATATCATTTCGTATCGTTAAAAAAGATAATTCACAGTTCTTATTCGCCGGTTTGATCAGCTCCCTGATCTTACCGTTTTCAATAACAAGCGCTACCATATCCTTATATGAAGGCTGATACTCTTTGGCAATTTCCTCGTATCGTGTTCCCCTTGGATACTGCTTTCTTTCCCCATTAATTGTGATCGTAACCATACCCACCCATACCTTTCCGCAGCATCTACACTGGCATACCCATTTTTTCTGCCGCCATTTTTACATAATTTATTTCTCTTTGCAGTTCCATGCGCCTTTTTACAGCCCGCTCCCCCTCACCGGCCAAAGACAGTTCTTCCTGCAGCGTACACAGTTTGTTCCACTGATCCGCCAGATATTCTTTCAATATCGGATGTTTTTTTTGGAGCAGTACCGGGCCGAACCTCGCTTCCTCCTCAGAAAGCCGTTCTTTTCCATTTCCCTTTAACGCCTTGATCACCGGATAAAACTTCCCCTCTTCCCATATCATATTTTCCAAGGCGATGAAATATCCCGCATCCTCTATAAAAAAACGAAACTCAGCGATCTCCGATTGGGGCTGCAGGATCAACTCCTGAAAGGATGCCGTTTTTTCCGGCTCCCTTGAAAGGATCCGCTGCATCAGCCTTCCCCCCATCCCCGCAAGGATCAATGTATCCGCCTCCCCGGCACAAAAATTCGTAAGCCCGTCAGAAAGCCGTAACGTTATGTAGGTCAAAAGCCCCGCTTCTTCCACATGCCTTCTGGCACGCTCAAGCGGACCGGCATTCACATCCATTGCGATCACATGCGCAGCCCTTCCCTGCTGTACCAGATAAATCGGCACATACCCGTGGTCACAGCCTACATCCGCCACCCGGTTTCCGGATGTGGCCATATCCGCCACTGCCTGCATCCTTGCAGACAATGAAATCTTTCCCGCCATTAATCCAGATAATCCTTTAACTTTCTGCTCCTGCTTGGATGGCGGAGCTTTCTTAACGCCTTCGCTTCAATCTGTCTGATACGTTCCCTTGTAACGTTAAATTCCTTCCCCACCTCCTCAAGGGTCCTTGCCCTTCCGTCATCTAACCCGAAACGAAGGCGGAGTACCTTCTGTTCCCTGTCCGTCAGCGTGCCTAACACCTCCACAAGCTGTTCTTTTAACAGCGTGAATGCTGCCGCATCCGCCGGGATCGGCACATTATCATCCTGAATGAAATCCCCTAGGTGGGAATCCTCCTCCTCGCCGATAGGCGTCTCTAAGGACACCGGTTCCTGGGAAATCTTTAAAATCTCGCGCACACGCTCTACCGGAAGATTCATTTCCGCCGCAATTTCCTCCGGGGTAGGTTCACGGCCTAATTCCTGAAGGAGCTGCCTGCTGACGCGGATCAATTTATTGATCGTCTCCACCATATGGACCGGGATACGGATCGTCCTTGCCTGATCCGCAATTGCCCTGGTGATCGCCTGTCGGATCCACCATGTTGCATAGGTAGAAAACTTAAAACCCTTCCTGCAGTCGAATTTTTCCACAGCCTTAATAAGACCCAGGTTTCCTTCCTGAATCAGATCAAGGAAAAGCATCCCTCTGCCCACATACCGTTTGGCAATACTGACCACCAAACGCAAATTGGCTTCCGCCAAACGCTTCTTAGCGTCCTGGTCGCCATTTTCCATCCGCTGGGCCAGCTCGATCTCTTCCTCAGCCGTAAGAAGGGGTACTTTCCCGATCTCTTTTAAATACATCCTTACCGGATCCTCAATGCTGATGCCGTCCGGTATGGAAAGATCAAGGTTTTCCACATCTACCTCATCTTCCTCCGTAAGGATGATCTCTTCTTCGTCCACATCATCTTCCTCGGTAATGCGCAGAATATCCACGCTGTTTTGTTCCAGAGTCTCGATGATCTTATCAAATTGTTCCTCTCCTAATGCCATATCCGCAAAATAGTCGGTAATCTCCTGATATTCCAAGACATTTTTTTTCTTTTTGGCAATTGCAAGGAGCGCGGAAAGCTTCTCATCAAATTTTGCCTGTGTGTTTTCATCCATTCCAGATTTCCATCCTTCCTATTTTTAGTCATGTACGCATTACCATTATTAGCCTTAATCCAATGAAATATGCGTTTTGCTAAGTTCTTCCAGTGCTTTTTTCCCTTCAATCACCTTAGAGAGCGCCGAAACGTCCGAACCAAGCTGCCCGGAGAAGTAATCTAGGCTGTTGCGTTTCACCGCAAGAACAATATCATGAAATGCCTTTTCCCTCTCCGCCCCGGTATTCAGTTCCATTATTTTCGTGTTAAATACACTGGCCGCCTCTCTTTGCTGTTCCTCATCGGTAAACAAACTGATGATCGCAGCCGGATTGACCTTTCCTGCATCTAAGTCCTCCAACAGCTTTTCCGCTATTGTCTGATACAGTTCTCCTGTAAAATCTTTTGCAGAAATATATTTTTTTATCTTTGGCCAAAGCCCCGGTTCCTCCACCAGCCAGGTAAGGAGCAGCTTTTGGGGCTTTTGCTTATTTTCTTTTGGGTCATTTTTCTTTTGGATCCCTGATTTGGGCCTTACTGCCGGTGCGGCAAACCCTGTCTGGGCCGCATAATTATAAACCAGCCTGCGCAGATTGTCAAAACCAATGCGGTACTTGTCCGCCACGGCTTCTATATAATTTTCCCTTTCCACTTCCTCCGAAAAACCGCAGAGCTTTTTGGCAATCTCCCTGTAAAACCTGGTCTTCGCCTCCGGATCGTTTAAGTCATAATCCCTTTGCAGCATACGGAGCTCGAAGAAAAAGCTGTTTTCCGCCTTAGAAAGGCGCTCCAGGAAAGCTTCTTTTCCCAGATTTTTCATAAACTCATCCGGGTCCTTGTAAGGCTCCAGATTCAGCACTTTTCCGGATAATCCAACTTCTTTTAATATTCCGATGGCTCGTAAGGCCGCCGCTACCCCTGCCCCGTCGCTGTCGTAGGCAAGGATCACTTCCTTTGCGTAACGCCGTAGAAGGTTCGCCTGGCCCGGCGTAAAAGAAGTTCCAAGGGATGCTGCCGCCTGAGAAAAACCAGCCTGGTGCATGGCGATCACATCCATATATCCTTCGCATAAAATAATGTTATTGGTGTGGGCCGTACGGGCATAATTAAGCCCATACAAGTTCCGGCTCTTATCGAAAATAAGCGTTTCCGGAGAATTTAAGTATTTCGGCTTAGCATCCCCCATGACCCTTCCGCCGAAACCGACCACCCGGTGGTTGATGTCCTGTATGGGGAACATCACCCTGTTCCAGAATTTATCATGCATCCCATGCTTTTCATCAAAACTCCCAAGGCCTGCCTCCGTGATCAAACGGTCGTCATATCCTTTGTTTTTCAGGTACAAAACCAGATCATTGCTGGTCACATTGGCAAACCCCAAACCAAATTTCTTCACCGTTTCCTCGGAAAGCTGCCGTTTTTTCAAATACTGATACCCGGCTTGTCCGTTTTTTCCCCGGAGCTGATAATAAAAATATTTTGCCGCTTCCTTATTGACTTCAAGAAGCCTTGCCCTTTGGGATTCCCTTTTTTTAACCTCTTCCGTATACTCCACTTCGGGAAGATCCACTCCTGCCCGCTGGGCGAGAAGCTTTACCGCCTCCTGAAACGAGTAGTTTTCATATTGCATTACAAACGTGAATACATTCCCCCCTGCACCGCACCCGAAGCAGTAAAACATCTGCTTGGAGGGCGATACGGAAAAGGACGGCGATTTTTCATTATGAAAAGGGCATAGCCCGAAATAATTGCTTCCTTTCTTCTGGATTTTCACATACCCGGAAATGACATCCACGATGTCACTGCGCATCCGTACTTCCTCTATCAATTCATCAGGATAATACATTCTGTCTCCATTCCTTACCGCATCCTCAGCCGTGCCATGACTTGGGGATATAAATCTCCTCATACTTGGCAATGGCAAAACGGTCCGTCATAGCCCCTATGTAATCACAGACGATCTTTTCCTCCGGCTCTCCTTTTTCTGTCAGAGCAGTCAGATCTGCCGGAAGAAGCTCTAAATGGTGGCGGTAATAGCTGTACAGCGTCTGGATCAGCATCTCTGCCTTCCCTTCCTCACTTTTTGCTTCCTTATTTTGATATACATTCGTAAACATAAACCGGCGCAGGGCCTGCATGGCCTTTGCCACCGGCTCTGACATCAAAATATCATCCTTGCCGTAGCTGGTACTCACAATGTCATGGATAAAATGGTCAAGCCGCTCCCCCGTGGTATAGCCGATCACATCCGCAATTTCCCGGGGAATATCGCTTTCCTTTAATATGCCCGCCCGGACCGCATCGTCCATATCATGATGGATATAGGCGATCTTATCCGAAAACCGGACGATCTTCCCCTCTAACGTGGACGGCCTGCCTTTGGTCTGATGATGACGGATCCCGTCCTTAACCTCATAAGTAAGATTAAGCCCCTGGCCGTTTTTTTCTAACAGCTCCACCGTGCGAACGCTCTGTTCACTGTGGCAGAACCCGTAGGGGCAGACCGCATTTAACGCCCGCTCCCCTGCATGACCGAACGGTGTATGACCAAGGTCATGGCCAAGCGCAATGGCCTCCACAAGGTCTTCATTCATCCGAAGCGCCTTGGCGATGGTCCTGGCATTTTGGGAAACCTCAAGGGTATGAGTCAGCCTGGTCCTGTAATGATCCCCCTCCGGCGTTAAAAAGACCTGTGTCTTATCCTTCAGCCTGCGGAAAGACTTAGAGTGAAGGATCCTGTCCCTGTCTCTTTGGTACACGGGCCGGATATCGCATTGCTCTTCCTCCCGCCGCCTTCCCTTAGATACCGCACTGTGGGCCGCATAAGGGCTTAAATTCTCAAGCTCCAGATTTTCCAGATTTTCTCGTATGTTCATTCACTGCTCCCGCTTTAATAAACTACTTCCTAATATCAATATTCGGCGTGAACTTCCAAAATCCTTCTAATTTTATCTACAGATATCAAAAATAAATTCCGCATTCTTTTCCATAGCCTCATAAGCCGTCTTTAAAGGAGACATCTGAAACACATGCCACATCCCCTTAAAAACATCCAGCTTCACTGACACATTGGCATGGATCAGCTTTTTATGGAGCAATTCCGAATCGGAAAGCAGGATCTCATTATCCCCCGCCTGGATATAAGTTGGCGGAAATCCTGTAAAATCCCCAAACAGCGGTGAAACCAGGGGATTATTTAATTCCACGTCCTTTGCGTAATTTTCAATCATCCGATTCAGATACTCTTCATTTAATACCGGGTCTAATTCCGTTTTTTCCGTATAGCTTTTGCCGGATGCCGTCAGATCCGTCCAGGGAGACATCAATACCAGCCCCCTTGGCAGGAGCCGTTCCTGTGCCTTTAGCTTAAGAACCAGAGACAATGCCAGGTTTCCCCCTGCCGAATCTCCCGCAATGATCACATCCCTTGCCCCGTATCCTAACAGCATCAGATAATCCCATGCCTTCATGGCATCCTTAAGGGCCGCCGGGTAAGGATTTTCCGGAGCCAGCCGGTAGTCAAAGGACAATACATCCATAGAAGTGCTTGCCGCCAGCTTTGTAGTCAGCGTTCTGGCATAAATATGGCTTCCCGTGGAATAGCCGCCCCCATGACAGTACAAGATCACATATTTTTTCATGTGAGCGCGGTTTACGGATACCCACTCCCCTGGCATATCCTGTATCATCACATCTCTCATCAAAATATCCCGGGAATTGCCCAAAAGCGCGCCTACATGATCCTGGGACTGGCGGTGCTTTTCAATATCCGGGTTTTCGATCATGCCATGGACTTTCCTGATCAGCGTCATCATGCTTTGGTTGACAGATTCCGGTGTTGCTTTCTTACTTAAAAGTTTTTTTGACGTAACTGCCATAATCTCTCCCTTTTCCTGTAAATTGTGATATAATAAAATGTATATGAAAAACATAAATCATGCAAAAAATAAATCCAATCAAAATAATAACGGGAACGCCAGGAAGAAAGAACACAAAGTCTGGTATAAGCTGGATCTTTCCGCCATTGTTTACCCTACTTTACAGCGCCGCGACTTTTCTTCCGTATACCGCTTATCCGTGGTCTTAAAAGAGCCTGTCTGTCCTGACATCCTGCAAAAAGCAGTGGATATTGCGCTTACGCGTTTCCCAACCTATAAGACCGCTATCCGGAAAGGGCTTTTTTGGCGTTACTTAGAACCCAACGACAGACCGGGACCTTTTGTCCAAAAAGATATCCGGAATTTCTGTATGCCCATGCCCTTTAAAGCCGGAAACCGCTATCTGATCCGCATCTACTACCATGAATGCCGGATCTCCTTAGAAGCCCACCACTGCCTTGGAGACGGCACCGGAGGAATGGCGGTACTCCAGACCATCACGGCCGTTTACTTAAGGCTTTTAGGGCGCCCGATTTCCGACGGCGGCTTCGTTAAGGACATCAAGGAATCGCCCTCACCGGGAGAACTTGAAGATGCCTATATGCGCTATGCCAATGCCAAGGTATGCCCTGCCCGCCCCGGTGGGAAAGCTTACAGCATAAGAGGCACCAAGGAGCCTTTTTACACATTTAATGTCATTGACGGCATCATGTCCGTGAAAGAAGTGATGGCTGTCTGTGCCAGGTACCATGCCTCCATCACGGAATATTTCAATTCCGTGCTTCTATATGCGCTGCTTCAAAAGCAGCAATCCGAGTGGCATCTAAAACTGCGCCCGGTGAAAATAGCCATGCCGGTAAACCTGCGGCGGTTTTTCCCCTCGGAGACCCTCAGGAATTTCATCACCATGGTCTTTCCCAGTATAGATCCCAGGCTTGGCGATTATACTTTTGAGGAAATCATTACCCAGGTGCATCATTATATGCGCTATTATATCAACAAAAAGTTCCTGCGGGGGGATATCACCACCAATGCCAGCACCCAGAGAAATCCGTTGATCCGCATTGTTCCCCTTTTCTTAAAAGACTTTGTGGTGCGGATGTTCTACACCAAAGTCCAGGACCGCAACTCTTCCGCCGGACTTACCAACATGGGCGCCTTACAGGTTCCGGAAGATATGAAACCTTTTATCGACCGCTTTGATATTTACATGGGCCAGCCTTTTTCCTCCCGGACCAACTGCGCTATTGTCAGCTTTGAGGATACCCTGACGATCAACTTTGCAAGCAGCATTATCGAATCCGACGTGGAACGGCTGTTCTTCCGCAAACTGGTTTCCGACGGAATCCATGTTAAAATTGAAAGCAACCGCCAACTATATTAGCATTATTACATTGATCAAAAAGATTGGAGAACAACATGTCCTACTGTGTAAACTGCGGTGTGGAATTAGAGCCGTCCTTAACAAGCTGTCCTTTATGCAACACACCTGTTATTAATCCAAATGAACTGCAGAAATTAAGAGCCGTATCCCCTTATCCCACCCAAAAAGGAAATGTGGACGTGGTAAAACGCAAGGACTTTGGGATCGTCACTTCTATCGTGCTGAGCGCCACGTCCTTAAGCTGTCTTTTGCTTAATTTATTTGTTTTTTCCGGCAGTCTCTGGTCATTATTCATTATCGGGGCCTGTCTGGTATTATTTGTGCTGGTTTTTCCTGCCGTGATCTACACCAAGCTCCCTATCTATATCTCGCTGTTATTTGACGGGGTCGCCGTAGGCATCTACCTGTACCTGATCACCTTTAACACCGCCGGTAACAAGTGGTTTTTAGGGCTTGCCCTGCCAATCGTGGCGCTGGCCACCATACTGGTAGAAATATTTGCCCTGCTGCTCCGTTCCTTCCCGGCCACTTTCCTGACCACTTCCTTATATTTTTTTGCGGAAGTTGCCGTACTGTGCCCGGCCATTGAACTGTTGATCCGGCACTATGCCGGTTCCCGGCTGCTGCTGTCCTGGTCAGCCATTGTCCTGACCGTATGCAGCGTGATCCTTGTGCTCCTTGTCACCATATTATCCACCCGGCGGCTTCGGGATGCGGTAAGGCGGCGGCTCCATTTTTAAATCCGGAAGCCTTGATCACTCCCCGCACTCCGGTGCCTCTAAATCAAACAATTTCCCGCTTGCAAAAGGGCTTCCTACGTCGCAGCGCCCGTGGTGAGATACTTTTCTCGAAACGCCTTCCTCCATTTCACTGGAGGTTTCTATCTTCATGCGGCTGATCTCATTTGTTACCATGCCATCTAACATTTTGATCACTTCATCAATATTTTCCTTCATAATCCGTTCCTGTCTCCTGGCTCATTCTTGTTATATACCGCTCCGGATCCTTGCGCATTTTAAGCAGGGTGTCAAATGCCATAAGCACCATCTTAGCCGGGTTTTCCCTTGACCCTGTGTTATCCCGGTCAAGCCTTGCCTTAAAATGGTCCATCTGCCAGACCATGACATCCACTACCGTGTACCCGCTAACCTTTGCTTTGCACGCAAAATCCCTATGCTCCATATAATAAGCAAATTCTCTTAAAATCTCTTCATCCTCCAAAAGCGCATCCCTAAACTGCCCTGCAAAGAGCTCGCTTTCACCGCTTTTTTGGCATAATTCTTTTATAAAATCCTGTATGTTTTCTATCATTGGAAGACCTCTTTTTGATTTCATCTTATCATTTGCCGGCAGATTCCGCAATGTCAATTTCTTTTTCCTACTCTATTGATTTGAGAGATTCCGCCATATTGATCTTTTCCAGCTTAAAGAACATGATCCCGTTTACCAGCATAGCAAAAACAAAGGTAAGAAAAAGGCTCCAAACATAACTGATCGGTTCCACGATGGTCTTAAAGGAGATCATGTCAACCTTAATATTGTACATCACAAACCAGTGCAGCCATTTTCCAAGCAAAAGCCCTGCCAAAGCTCCCATGGCTGTCAGCACCAGATTTTCCCTGAAAACATAATCCGCCGTCTCTTTGGCATAAAACCCAAGCACCTTGATGGTGGCAATCTCCCGGAGCCGCTCCGTAATATTGATATTCGTCAGGTTATAAAGAACGATAAACGCTAAACTTCCGGCACAAAATATGATCAGTAAAACGATATAGTCCATACTTTCCATCATCGATACGATCCGCTCCCGCATATCCGCAGTAACCGATACCGCAAGCACGGAATCCATGTCCGAAATCATGGCCGCCGCCCCATGGACATCCACATCTTCGCTTACCACTACATAGGCGCTCTTATACTCCGGCTCTCTGCCGGTCTGCTCCTTATAAGTTTCTTTATTCAAATAAATATAATTTGACACAAAATTTTCACACAGCGCCGATATCTTCACGTTAATGCTGTTCCTGTCATTATCATAAAGGGTTATCCTGTCACCGATCTTAATGCCCAGGCCTTCCGCCACCTTCTCGGTAAGCACCGCTTCCCCTTTGGCAGGATACGGTATGCTTACTCCCTCCGGCGTATGCAGATCCAAAAACGCACTGATTTCATCTTCATTTTCCGGAATATCCATATAAATGGATTTGATCTTCCCACCAAATTCAATGTCTACGCTTTCCTCGCACAGATAGGAAATCCCCTCCAGCTTATCCTCCATCCTGCCGGATAATTCCTCCATGTCCGCTTCCTCAAGCTTATCCGAAAACGTGATGCCGATATCGAAGATCTGGATCTCATCATACTGCATATCCGCCACATTGGTAACAGAGTCCTTTACCCCGAAACCGGTCAGCAAAAGTGCCGTACATCCGCTGATGCCCAATATCATCATGAAAAACCGCTTTTTATACCTGATGATATTCCTGATCGAAACTTTATGCAAAAATTTCAGTCTGCCCCAAATAAAAGGAATCCTTTCCAAAAAGATACGCTTCCCGTTTTTAGGCGCTTTGGGCCGGATCAGGTTTGCGGGCACTCCCAAAAGCTCATGCCTGCAGGATAAATATGCTGCCCCCATCGAGCAGAAAAGAGCTGCCGCCAAGGATAAAAGCGCCATCGGGATATCAAACAGATACTGGATATCTCCCATGCTGTACATAATGCCGTACCCCATCCAGATCACCTTCGGGAACAGCCATGTACCGACTATACACCCGGCCATTGCGCCTGCTGCTGCCGCAGAACCTGCATAAAACAAGTATTTTCCCATAATGGCCGCATTCCCATAGCCCAGTGCCTTTAACACACCGATCTGAGTCCTTTGCTCCTCCACCATCCGATTCATGGTGGTCATGCAGATCAATGCTGCCACCAAAAAGAAGAATACCGGAAACACATTGGCAATAGCCGCCACAATATTAGAATCGCTTTCATAGCAGGCATAACCGATATTGGTATCCCGGGTTAACGCATATTCCTCCGGCTCTTCTATATCCGCAAGCTCTGCCCTTGCATCGTCAATTTTTTGCTGGGCATCCGCTGCCTCTTCCTCAAATTCTTCCTTTGCATCCGCATACTCTGTCTTAGCGTCCGCAAGCTCCACTTTTCCTTCCTCTAAATCCGCCCTGCCGTCTTCTAACTCTACCTTTGCATCCGCAAGGTCTGCCCTTGCTTTGGCAAGTTTTGCCTTTCCGTCCTCTAATTCTTTCCTGCCATCTGCAAGCTCTGCCCTGGCTTCTTCCAGCTTTACCTTTCCGTCTTCCAGCTCGTTCCTTGCATCTGCTACCTGCGCCTTGGCTGATGCAAGCTCCTCCTCCGCTTTCATAAGCGCATATTCATTTTGCGCAATTTCCTTTTTTGCCTCCTCTATCTGCTCTTTGCCTTCCCTGATCTGGGCTTTTCCGGCACTGATCTGCAAAAGACCGGAGCCTATCTGGGCAAGGCCGGCTTGCAGCTGAGGCTGCGCGCCTTGCAGCTGGGCTAAAAAACCATTTACATAGGTAAGGTTTGCCTGAAGTTCCCCTTCGATTTTTGCCCGGATAGCCGCCTGTTCATCGGGAGTGCTGCCCTGATTTATCTCATCCGCATAAATGCTGTCTATATTGTCTAACGCATACTGGATCCCTGCTGCCTGCGCCTCAAGCTCCGCTTTCTGCCCCGGCAATGCATCCAGCTGCCCCTGCAGCTCATCCCTTGTCCTTTTCAGTTCTTCTTCCTTGGCGAGCGCTTCCGCTTCTTTGGAAAGCAGCTTTTCTTCCTGGGCCCTCAGCTCTTCTTTTCCCTCATTCAGCTTATCCCATGCGTAGGCAAGATCCAGCTCATTGGCAAAAATTTCCCATTCATGGTAGCTGACTTCCTCTTCCGCATCCGCTATCTCTATTTCCTTCTCCGCAATCTCCGCTTCCCCGTCTAGAAGTTCCTGCTCACCGTCAATGATGTCCTGTTCATGCTCCGCAATTTCCTTTTTCCCGTCTGCAATCTTCTTCTCGGCATCCGCAATCTCCGCTTCTCCGTCAAGTAGTTCCTGCTCACCGTCCAGGATCTTCTGCCATGCGTCATCCAACTCTTTTTCTGCTTCCGCTTTCTTATCGTCAAGCTCCGTCTGGGCATCATCGATCTTTTCCTGGGCTTCCATAATAAGCCTGTCATATCTTGCTTTGGCCAACAGCTTTGTCTGATCCTCCATCTTCCCCTGTAAGCTGTCGATATAATCCACATATTCATCCGTATAAACCTTATATTTCAACTTGGTGGTGGTGTATATTTCCGTCAGATAATCGCAGTCAAAAGCTTCCTTGGGCACATAAAGAAAAGCGGACACCGTTCCATCCCCAATCGAAGTGGTTCCCCGCTCAAAATTGATATAATAAGGAGACCGTACCACCCCAACCGCTGTAAAGGTACGGTTTTTAAACATCTCCAAAGTATCTTCCTCGTTATTATCCGTGACGGTAATCTGCATGCCGATCGCGTCTTCGTCAAACTTTGCCGCATCCAGCACGCACTCATCCTCTTTTTCCGGCATCCGGCCTGCCGTCACCACCACACGGTTGATCGCTTCCGGCACCGTATGGAACTTGTAAACAGACTCATTCCCCTCTCCCAGGTCGCATAATGCGTCTACAGAGATTGCCCCTTCCGCCTTTGCGATCTCATTCATCCCTGCAAACTGTTCCACATGTTCCATATCGAATCCGATGGTGGACAAAAGCCTGAAATCAAAAAAATCCTGCTCCTCCAGATAATCATTTTCCGTAACGATCATAGCAGGCGTGGTTACCTTTAATCCTGTAAAAAGACTAACCCCCAGCATCACGATTGCAAAAATCGCCATATAACGCCCAAGGCTTCCTTTGATTTCCCTGATGGTTGTTTTAAACATTCCGCTCCTCATCCATATGACTCCTGCAAAAAGTTCTTTACCACTCAATCTCCTCTACCGGCACAATATGCTCATTCAACTCCATACTCCATACCGTTCCGCTCTTAACCGTGATGACCCGGTCCGCCATAGCGGTCAGCGCCTGATTGTGGGTGATCACGACCACCGTCATCCCCTGCTTCCTGCAGGCATCCTGCAAAAGCTTTAATACCGCCTTTCCGGTATTATAATCCAAGGCCCCCGTAGGTTCGTCACAAAGCAACAGCTTCGGGTTTTTGGCAAGAGCCCTCGCGATTGCAACCCGCTGCTGTTCCCCACCGGATAACTGCGCCGGAAAGTTTCCTGCCCGTTCCTTTAACCCCACCATCGAAAGAACGGTCATGGCATCTAAAGGCTCTTTACAGATCTGAGCCGCCAGTTCCACATTTTCAAGAGCAGTCAGATTCTGCACCAGATTATAGAACTGAAACACAAATCCGATGTCATACCGCCTGTAAGCCGTCAGTTTCTTTTTATTATAAGCGGAAATGTCCTCCCCGTCTAATAATACCTTCCCCGAAGATAAACCATCCATACCGCCTAATATATTTAAGATCGTTGTCTTCCCTGCACCGGAAGCGCCCACCACAACACAAAATTCGCCTTTTTCAATGGTAAAATTCACATCCTTCAGCGCTTCAATATCCACCTCGCCCATGTGATATACCTTACCCACATTCTTAAATTCCACAAATGAACTCATTTTGCCCTTCTTTCCTCAATATCATCATCCAGGATATACACATGATAAAATTACCATGGTAATTTTACCATAAGTAACCAAAGACTAAAACAGATTAAACATTAAAAAATAAAAAAGCCCCTGTCTTAGTCCACAGAAGCCTTTTTCTCCACCCCAAAATGATTATGTACCTATAGCCAGTAACAAAAATGCTTCATTTTGTCATTGGCTATAGCATAGCATATTTTTAAATAAATATCCATCAATCAGTAAGAAAAGTATATCCTGCCGGCACAAAATTTTGTTTCTCAGCAGGCCGCAGACATGTTATGATAATGATGCAGCAGACTATCATCACACAATGCAAAAATAAAAAAGGCACGGGTATCAAAATGAATTTAAGAAAAGACGCCAATCATATCATTGAATCCGCATTACGGCAGGTCATGCCGGACGAAGCGGTCATACAGGCTTTAAACGGAAAAAATTTTAGTACCGGAAATCTCTATCTGATTGCCGCAGGAAAGGCCGCATGGCAGATGGCAAAAACTGCGGCGTCCATACTGGGAGACCGGCTGGAAAGCGGCGTGTGCATTACAAAATACGGCCACGTAAAAGGAGCCATCCCGAAAGTTTCATGCTATGAAGCGGGGCACCCCGTGCCCGACGATCATTCTTTTGCCGGTACCCGGGCAGCCTTAGACCTGGCCGGCGGCCTGAAAAAGGAAGACACTGTTATTTTCCTGTTGTCCGGGGGCGGATCCGCACTTTTTGAAAAACCGCTGCTGCCCGGAGAAGAACTTGCAGACATTACAAAACAGCTTCTTGCCTGCGGTGCGGATATTACGGAAATCAACATCATACGCAAACGCTTGTCTGCCGTAAAAGGCGGACGTTTTGCCCAATTCTGCGCCCCTGCAAAGGTCTTCAGCATCGTATTAAGCGACATTATAGGCGACCCCCTTGACATGATTGCTTCCGGGCCCGCTTACCCGGATAGCAGCACCTGCGCCCAGGCCCTAGCGATTGCGGAAAAATACCATCTGAAACTAAGCAGCCGGGCAGGAAACCTGTTACAGGAAGAAACACCAAAAGAATTGGACAATGTGGAGACTGTGATCACCGGAAGCGTTAAAAATCTGTGCCGCGCTGCCGCCAGGACCTGCGAATCATTGGGGTATCAGGCGGTAATCTTAACTGACCAGCTATGCTGTGAAGCGAAAGAAGCGGGCAGCTTCCTCTCTTCCATCGCAAAATCACATCAGGATGCCTCTCACAGCATCGCCTTTTTGGCCGGCGGCGAAACCATCGTTCACCTTAGAGGCACCGGAACGGGCGGCCGGAACCAGGAACTGGCACTTGCCGCGGCGCCGGGCATTTCCGGGCTTACCGACACCGCCATATTCAGTATTGGAAGCGACGGAACAGACGGGCCCACCGATGCCGCCGGAGGCTACTGTGACACCCGCACCAAAGACCTCTTAGCTTCCATGGGGATCGACATCTATCAGACATTGGAAAATAATGATGCCTATACGGCTTTAGAAAAAACAGGCGGACTGATCAAGACCGGCGCTACCGGCACGAACGTGAATGATGTTGCCGTATTATTGATCAAACGATGATACGCAGCCTTATAAAACCATGACCAAAGTTCCCGCACCGATCAGCACACAGCCAACCAGGGATCTTGCAGAAAATTCTTCATGAAGGAATATAAAAGCTAACAGCAGCGTGATCACAACACTCAGCTTGTCGATCGGTACAACCTTAGACGCTTCCCCCATCTGCAGCGCCCGGTAATAGCACAGCCATGACGCACCGGTTGCCAATCCTGACAATATCAGGAATATCCAGCTCTTTTTACTGATCTGCGCTATTCCTCCCTGGGTATTGGTCAAAAAAACCATCCCCCATGACAGGAAAACGACCACCACCGTCCTGATGGCTGTCGCTAGATTAGAATTAACGCCTTCTATGCCTATTTTCGCCAATATGGAAGTAAGCGCCGCAAATACCGCGGATAAAATTGCAAATAAAAGCCACATGACCAACTGCCTCCCAAGCAATCATTTTAAAAAAATAGTATAAATAAAAACATAACTTGTCAAGATGATAAAATCACTTTTCCCACCGCAATCCATGCTCCCAGAGCGCAATTCGTGCAAAACGCTAGCTCCCGGCCAAAGCGCCTGATATACTGATTCCAATGAAACATTGAAGTCAAAGGAGATCAACATGCCAAGCAAAGAAAAGCATTACAGCTTCCTTAAAAATACACACTACTACTTTAAGGAAATCATTGACCAGAATCCCAAAATTGCTCTGTGTTTAGTGGCTGCAACAGCCTGCGGCGTCCTGCTGCCTTTTTGGTATGCCAAATTGCCCCGGCTTGTATTAAAAGGACTGGAAGAACATTGGTCACTTTCCTTATTTATTGAGCAGATCCTTTTCTTTGCGGTTTTACTTGCCATAACAGGAACCATCCGGTCTGCGGCGGACTCCTATATCGGCTCAATGTCAATTCCCTTTCTTGATATCTTCAACCTGCACATCCTGAAAAAAAGGCTGTCAGTGGACTATGACATCCTGGAAAACAAGCAGTTCCATGATGAAGCCTACGCTGCTTATGACTCCCTTTACAGGCACCACTCCGAAATGCAAAACGGTTTTCATATCTGGAAAGAATTTTTCATCGCTGCCATCTCAGCAGCCCTCTATGGGGGCATTTTATTGACCCAGAGCATCGGGATTTCAATTTTGACCCTGCTCCCCGCTTTTCTCACATCTTTTTTACAAAAAAAGGTCCGGGCCTACGATAAAAAAATGCGTCTTTCAGCAGAAGCCTCCAACCGGAAAATGGATTATATCTCAAGACAGACTTCTAACTTCCGCGCCGGAAAAGACATCCGTCTCTTCCAGCTTCCCGGATGGTTCCTTGGAATTTTACGGAAAGAGCGCAAAATCAGTGAAGGCTATGTGAAGCAGTGGGAAAACGCTTATTTAGCTGCCAACTGCCTTGATTCCATTTTGAATTTCTTAAGGGATAGCTGCGCTTACCTTTTCCTTGTTGTCCAAATCCTGCAAGGAAACATGGCGGTATCCGATTTCGTCTGGTATATGGCGGTGGTCGCAAACTGCCAGCAGGCCTGCGCCACCCTCCTTGCCCAGGGAGAACAGCTGGGAAGGCTGAACCTGGATTATGGCAGGATCAGACGCTTTCTGGATGACTGGAACGACACTGCCTTTTCAGGCAAGCAGGATACTCAAAACACAATGCAGGATGATCCAACAAGCCAACATGCACTGGAGATTGAATTTCGGAACGTGGCCTTTACTTATCCGGAAAGCAGCCACGCAGCTTTACAGGATCTAAACTTTACCATCCGCCCAGGCGAAAAGATTGCCCTCGTGGGGCTAAACGGCGCCGGAAAAACCACGCTGGTAAAACTCCTATGCGGGCTTTACCACCCAACCTCCGGCGAAATACTGGTAAACGGGCGAAATATAAAAGATTATGGCAGGGAAGCTTATTACCGGATGATCTCTGCGGTATTTCAAAACGGGAAACTGCTGCCCCTCAGCATTGCCCAAAACGTAGCTTCAGCCCCCAAAAAAGACATAGACCCTGACAGGGTAAAAGAATGCCTGATGCTCTCCGGTCTTTGGGAAAAGGTAGACAAGCTGCCCCAAAAAGAATACACTTCCCTTGGCCGGATGATCTGCGAAAACGCCATTGACCTTTCCGGCGGCGAACGCCAAAAGCTCTGGATGGCACGGGCATTTTATAAAAAGGCGCTTCTGCTTATCCTGGATGAGCCCACTGCCGCCCTTGACCCTTTGTCAGAACGGGAGATCTACGAAAAGTATCAGGATATGTCTATGGGAAAAACTTCTTTATTTATCTCCCACAGACTTTCCAGCACCAGCTTCTGCGACCGGATCTTCTTTCTGGAAAAAGGACGGATCACGGAAAAAGGGAGCCATCAGTCGCTCCTTAAAAAGGGCGGCGCTTACGCACATTTATTTGAAATCCAGAGCCAATACTATCAAAAAGGAGGAGACACTGCATGGGAAGCTTAAAAGGCGGGAAATCAGAATTTCGAAAAGATATCAAAAGCCATGGAAGAGCCATCAAACTGCTTTTTACCTACAGCCGGGAGTGGTCGGTCATGGGAATCACGATCCTGATGGACGCCCTTTACCCCTTTATCAGCATTTACCTCTCCTCCATGCTGCTACAGGCACTTTATGAAAAAAGACCATTGCGCGAAATGATCCTGTGGATCCTTGGGGGAGCCGGAACAACGCTTATCGTCACGCTCATAAGGCACATTACCGCAAAATACAAAAACACACTTTGGTGGGGTATGCGTTTTCGGACAGAGGAACCCCTTATGGAAAAAGCCATGAAGATGGACTATGGATTGTTGGAGGATGAAAATGTCCAAAAACTGCGCTCCAGACAGGAAGAATACCGCAAACACGGCAATGGCGCATTTAATATCTTTATCTGGCGGGGAGAGCTTTTCCTCACTGCCTTTTTGAAACTGATTCTTGCAGCCGCCACGATAGGAATACTCATGGCACAGGCTGAATCTATCAGCGCAAAGGACCACCCTTTTATAAAGATGATCGGAATCATAACCGTGCTCATCCTTTCAGCCGGTTTTTTCCTCATACAGAAACTGAACAAATGGGATGGGCTCATGCGCCATCAAATCTGGCAGGACGAGGCGGACAATGAACGGCTGAACACCTTTATGATGTCAGAAATTGCATTTGACCAGGAAAGCGGGAAAGATATCCGCTTATTCCATCAGGAAAAACTGCTTACCGAGTACGGAAACCAAATGATCGCCAACTCAAAAGAGCTTGCACATAACGTGTTTAAAGTACGCATCAAACATGATACCCTGCATAGCCTGTGGATAGCTGCCCTGGGTGTCATTGTCTATTTATATGCCGGGATCAACGCTTACGCAGGCAGCATTCCCGTAGGAAGCATCGTGCGTTTTGCAGGCGGGATACAGCAGATGATCCAGGCTCTTACCGACCTTTTGGACAGCTGGAATTACCTGCATAACAATCGGAATCGGATGGATGAATTTTTTGCCTATCTGGATCTGCCGGATAACATGAAACAGGGAACCATCCCTGTGCAAAAACGGAAAGACGGACGATTTTTGATTGAATTTCAAAATGTTTCTTTTCGGTACCCCGGAACCAATGCCTATGTGTTAAAAAACTTAAATCTCCGGTTTGAGATTGGGGAACGGGTTGCTCTTGTCGGGCCAAACGGATCCGGCAAGACCACTTTCGTTAAGCTTTTATGCCGGCTTTATGACCCAACCGAAGGTACGATCTTTTTAAACGATGTGGATATCCGGAAATACCGCTGCGAAGATTATATGCGGCTGTTTTCCGTCGTGTTTCAGGACTTTCAGGTATTTCCGTTTTGCATGGGAGAATACATTGCCGGAGGCTCTAATGTTGATACAAGCAAAGCGCTGGACGCAGTATCCCGCACCGGCCTTTCCGGACTTCTGTCCAGGCTGCCCCATGGGTTGGATACCATGATCGGGCGGGATTTTTCAGAGGAAGGTTTTATCATCTCTGGCGGTGAAGCGCAAAAACTGGCCATGGCGCGGGCAATCTATAAAAACGCCCCTTTTGTAATCCTGGACGAACCAACCGCCGCCCTTGACCCTTTGGCAGAACATGAAATCTATACTAAATTCCATGAGGTCATCGGAGATAAGACAGCCCTTTTCATCTCCCACCGTCTCTCTGCATGCCTGTTTGCCAAGGAGATCCTTGTATTTGAAAACGGGAATATCGTCCAAAGGGGAAGCCATGAAGGGCTGCGCGGCCAGCCGGGGCTGTATCAGCAGATGTGGCAGGCACAGGCAAAATATTATACCGGCCCGGCCATGCAGAATTGACTGGGCAATATCATGTCATGAAAACAATAGGAGATTTAAGCCGATGGACACACTACGGATTGCAATTTGTGATGATGAACAGATAGAACGGGAACTTCTGGAGAAATACATCCATGAATGGCAGGCACGCCAAAGCCATCCTGTTACAACCGCTTCCTTTCCCGGCGGAGCGGATCTGCTCCACATGCATAATAGGCACCCTTTTGACCTGATTCTTTTAGACATTCAAATGCAGGAACCGGACGGGATGTGGGTCGCAAAAAAGATCCGGGAGTCCGACCATGATACCGGGATATTTTTCATCACAGGATATGAGGATTATCTGGCGGAAGGCTACGAGGTGGAAGCATTCCGATATCTGTTAAAACCCCTCAAAAAGGAAAAGCTGTGGGATTCCATTGACCAATTTCTACTGCGCAGGAAAAAGTCACAACGGTTCTGGACGCTGGAAACGCCGGAAGGTCAAAAAAGAGTGGCGTTAGAGGAGATCCTTTACCTGGAATCCTTTGGACATACCTGCCAGCTGTACGCCAAGTCTGACAGCTTTATCGTTAAAAAGGGGATTTCGGATATGGAACAGCAGTTGCAGGCATTAGGTCTTGCCGCCTTCCGGTGCCATCGTTCTTACCTTATCAATATTGCCCAGGTGACCGGCATCGGGCGGGAATACGCCGTCATGACAGACGGCCAGAAAGTTCCTTTAAGCCGGAAACTCTATCATCCCTTAAACCAGGCTTTTATCCGCTATTTCAGGAAAAGCTTTTAAAGAAGAAACTTCGAGGTACAAAATGCTGATATTCTTATTGGCAGCGCTCCTTGCACTGGGGCTTATTGCTGCTTTTTGGTGGATCCCCCGCCTCATTGATAAACAGACGGAACATTTCCAAAGCGATTTGGTAAACCGGCATTATGAAGAGGTAGAAAATATATATCGCACCATGCGCTCATGGCGGCACGATTACCACAATCATCTTCAGGCGGCAAGCTCTTATCTTGAGCTTAAGAAATATGATGAACTTGCCACGTACCTGAAACAACTGGATGAGGATTTACATGAAATTGACCAGATTATAAAAACGGGAAACCTGATGGCGGATGCCATCGTAAACAGTAAGCTGGCCCTTATGCGGGAACACCAGATCCGCACGGAAGTTGCCGCCCATGTTCCTCCCAAAATGCAGATCACGGACACGGAGCTGTGCGTGCTTCTGGGGAACCTGCTTGACAATGCCATTGAAGCATGTAAAGCGCTGACAAACGATCAGAATCGTTTCATTAAGATCTATATTGATATCCTGCAGGATCAGTTTTATATCTCCATCATAAATGGCATGGACGGAAAAGCACAAAAACAGGGAAAATTGTTTAAAAGCACTAAGCCAGACCAGGGGATGCATGGGTTCGGCCTTATTCGTGTGGAACGGATCGTGGAAAAATACGGCGGCTTCCTCGACTGCCAGTCGGAGGAAGGTGTGTTTGCCACGGAAGTGCTGCTGCCAACAGGAATAAGTTGCCCTTCAGAACATCCCTGAGAAAATACTTAAAATTACTTAAAATAATTTGAAATAGGTATTGACGAATGCACCATCTGGTGGTATTATAACTTTTGTGATTTGCGGAAGTGTCGGAACTGGCAGACGAGCAAGACTAAGGATCTTGTGTGCATTGCGCACGTGTGGGTTCAAGTCCCATCTTCCGCAGTGATTTAAGTGTTGGGAAGCCTTGATTTTACTGGCTTCCCACATTTTTTGCTTTCATAAATTTTGAACACGCTTGAACACGTTATTGATTTTGCTGTTAATAGCCCTTTCATAAGCATCAGCACGATTTTCAATGGAAGTCGTGGAGTGCATATAATATTTTTCTGTTGTAGAAAAATCCTTATGTCCTGCAAAAATCCTTATCTCTTCATTAGACAATGCTCCCGATTCACCCATATTGGAAATACAAGTTTTACGAATGGAATGATTTCCTTTTTGTGTGGTCTTAATCATGCGATTTAAACGCCTTAAAACGTTGTTGATTGCATCATTATGCATTCGTTCGCCGTTTTTATCCAGCAGTAAATAATCTGAATGAAAATTCCGCTGTTCATTTGCCTTGATTATTTTGGAAAGTAATGCTTTTGCATTACGGGTCAAAAATAATTCTCTGTCAGCATTTGGTGTTTTTCCATGAGGAACTATTTCATAACCGTCACGAATAATTTTTCCATTAGCTAATTTCTCATAATGTTTAATCTCTGTACGCTGAATATGTACTAAAGTCTCTGAAAAATCACTTGTCTTTAAAGCGACAACTTCACCAACACGCAACGCTAAAGTAAAGTTAAGGCAAACTCCAAGATATGCAGTATTCTCTGTCTTTTCAAATTGTTTTAAAGCCGTATTGATAAGCTGTTCTTCTTCATTTTCCCTGTACAAATAGAAGTTTTAAGTACAAAAATGGGAATTTTACCATCTGAATTGATATGGGGAAAAGAATGTGAGAGAGAACACTTTATAAAAATGATACTTATTACAATACTGATGAACAATAAGGAAGCTAATCCATTTGAAAAAGGTGATTTAAATGATTGGATTCAAAAAGAAATATCGTTTGACCCTCAATGGGAAGAAAATAAAGGGAATGAATTAAACCAAAATGCATTAGAACAATATTATTTAGAAAAGTATGGCTTTTTTATTAATGAAAAAAATTATGACCAGTACTTAAGTCTTGCCAGTGAAACTGATAGCAGGTATGAAAAAATATCTAATATAATTCTGAGAATCATGCTATTGTCAGATTATGACTTTACAAGACATTTTATCTCTCACTTAATTAATAATACGATAAACAGTGTTCAACCAAACCCTATAACAGAGGATTCAATTCCCGAAGCAATACAGCAAACTTATATTGAAAGAACGCATCGAACCCAAAATCTAATAGAAAATTTTATAATTTATAAAGGACAATATTCCATGATAATGTTAGATGGTCATTCCGCATGTTATCATGAATTTATATCTGCTTTTGATAATTTCTGGCATGCAGTAAAAGGAGAATACTTTGACTTTTTTAACCGAAAAATTTTTTCTAAAATTAATGATTCTACAGAAGCAGTTAACACCTTAAAAATTTTGCAAAACAAAGATATAGAGGAAGTATTACTAAGCGATTGTTTTTTGGATTTAAATGAAAAAATATTAAACAGAATCAGCCATTACAATACATTTGCAATGCTTTTAGATATTAAAGCCAGAGTAATGCTTAATATTGCTTTACAAGACGGTTATTTTATGGAGAATTTAGATAAAAAAAATGTATTCAATACTCCCGGTTTAACTGCTTATAAAAACACACAAAAACTTGATAAAGAATTAGATAAACTTATTAAATTTTTAGTAAGGACTGTCGCCTTAACTTAGTGCGGCAGTCCTTTTATATTATCTTCTATACACTCTTGCGATAAGGTTTCCGTCTGAGTCATCTGTTTTGATGGAACGATTCCAGTCAACAGTTCCGTTTACGTTACCCTCTGCAAGGTAAAGCGTCTGCGTAGCAGTGTCGCCACCCATTACGACGCCACAGTGGAACGTGCCCTGAGTGGTTGTGTAGCATACGATATCGTACATGTAGTATGAAAATCCATGTAACGCGGTAGGATTTTCTTCTGTGTTTTCGTATCTGACCATAGGGGTTTCTCCGTAAATTGCGTCTGTGAGCCAGTATGCGAATGCAAGGCATCCCTGACCTCTTTTGGCAATGTTGCGGCCCGTTACGTTTGAGATTGTGTCGTAGTAGGTTTCGTAGCCCCATTCTGTTCCAGACGGTGCAACGTCTTTTGCCATAGTAATAACCATTGTGTCGGTTATTTCTGCTCCCGGTGTGAGAACTTCCCACTGAAGCGGGTGCTGTAAGCATGTTCCGTCTCCGAGGTCTTCATAGTCTGTCCAGTAGTTTACATCTACTGTACCTTGAGTTTTCTCTGTTTGTGCATCCGCATAAGGCTTTCTTCCCTCTGTTTTTCCATAGCTTACATAATGATTGTAAAGAGTCGCTTCATCTGTTCCAAGGGCGGCTACAACGTCAGGATTGCTCTTTGCGTAAAACTCCGCATCAAACGTCTGACCATCGGGCATGGTCTTTGGTGCCGCATTTGCTGTCATAGCAGAACCAAGGATAATTGCTAAAGTAAGTGTCAGGACTGTTAACCTTTTGAATTTTTTCATCAACTTATTATCTCCTTTTCTTCTTGTTTCTGGTATTTCTACATAATACCAATTATATAGCAGTTACTAAGTGCTGTCACCATCTATTCTAGACCGAATTAGACTAAAAATCAATAGTCCATTTTGGTCTTTTTATACTTATATTGAGGTGACAACATGAAATATGAAAGAATACGTAATCTTCGGGAAGATAAAGACTTGACACAAACAGATATTGCAAAGTATTTGCACATATCCCAACGAACATATTCAAGATATGAAAATGATGAACGAGCCATTCCAACGGAAATATTATCTTTGTTAGCAGATTTTCATAATACAAGCACTGATTACCTTATCGAACGTACGGATGTAAAGAAAGCATATCCTGTGAGCCAAAAACGAGCAAAAAGAAAAGCCACTTCATTATAGGAAATGTCTTGTCTGTATTTGAACACCTTTTTGAACACGTTTTGATAGAGATGCACTGAAAGCCTTTCTTTTACTGTATTTGCGGAAACATGAATGCGTTCAAGTCCCATCTTCCGCATTTTCTCATAGTGCCGAAAACGTTGATTTTTCAAGGTTTTTGGCTCTTTTTATTTTTGCGAACCGGATGATGTTTTGGTCACTTTGGTCACTTTTTGCATAATTTGTGGGTCTAAGGCATTCCGCGCCTTATTTACCTAATTCTACTATTACCAGCATATATTTTCAAACCCAACTTCTACTTGCTTAATAATTACTTCTCCAAACCATTTGTAATCTCACTCCTTCCAACATCTTTCTGTACTTCTTTCGCACTTCCAAAATACATCTGTATCATTTTCACACTTTCCTAGAAAAATTCTTTCTTAGCAAGCATATTCTGGCAAAACCTTTTCTGATCCAGTTACTTTCCCATATTTAGTTTTTCTACATTATTCAGTTGTAATTGTTTTATTTTGGTTTTTACGGCTTTGATTATTCTGCCGTCTTGAATGTTATCAGATTTAATTGATATTTTTAATATGTGCCTGCTTGATTGATAGTTACTTTTGAGTTTTGCTACTAATTTAATAAATCGCTATCCAAGTATTCATTAGGGGCTAATAATGTTGATTCCCACAGCTTCTTTTTCCCTAACTTAAAATCAGAGATAAGCTGTTTAGGAACTCCTATTTGTTTGGCAATGTAAGTCTGTTTTTCTCTTTCTGCCCTTTTAATCAATTTCTCCCTTACTTCTTCCTGAGTGACCATAATTTCTCCTTCCTTTAACTTTATCATATATACTTTTTGTCACAATAATAATATTAAAATAAGACGTTGCTTCATTTGGCAGCGTCTTTATTCCTTATATCTATCCCCAACTCATTGTGAAAATATTGTAATGTTGAATACCCATATACACGATCAAACCCCCTTTTATCGTATTATGTTGATTTCTCCATCAATCCATCTACATAATTATCAATGTAATTTTGAGCATCATTTTTTATATATTCTATATTATCCCGTGTTCCATTAAATTCGTCTTTATCCACAATAGCATCTGCCGTTCCAATATTGTTTTAAGCAGTTGTAAAGGGGTTGAGAGTGGTATATACTGTTTTCTATAAGGCATCATCCTTTGAAGATTATTGTTTCTACGGTAAAAACAGTATACGCCAAAAAGGCCTTGATTTGTGAGGTATCAGCGATGAAATATAATAAAGTGATACTGTTAAATAACGGTATTGAATGCTGTTTGAGAAATGGAATGGAATATGATGGGCAAGCTGTATTTGACAACTTTAATTTAACACATGGAGAAACCGATTATTTACTTACCTATCCAGACGAAAACTGCTTTGATGTTATGCAGGAAAGTCAATTCCTAAAAGAGAAATCTGAAAGTAAAAATGAAGTCGAAATAGTTACCGTAGTCGATAATGTAGTTGTAGGAACCGCTGGAATCGAAGCAGTTGGAAAAAATATAAGATACGGCATCGTGCCGAATTAGGCATCAGTGTCGCTAAAGAATTTTGGGGGCTGGGGATTGGACAGGCATTAACTACAGCGTGTATTGAATGTGCAAAGGCTGCGGGATATGTCCAGCTTGAGCTGAATGTGGTTGCCGAAAATGCAAGAGCAATATCCATATATAAAAAGGCTGGGTTTGTTGAATATGGCAGAAATCCTATAGGCTTTAATTCTCGATCAGCAGGATTTCAAGAAGTTATTTATATGCGATTGGAACTATGATAAGCACATAAATTCACCAGGTCTAAATTTGTCGGATAAGAGCAGATTGATAACATGGCAGACGATGTTCAATGCTGACAGTGCATTGATATCAACAGTTCCGCTTCAGCAAAACCAAGGATTTCCCATGCTTGTCAATCAAACGGAAAGATGTTCTTCTTTTCATAGGCAGTGGAAAGGTCGATCCTGTTTGATTATTGATTGTAGTGATTTAACAATACTACTATTAGGACTTGCTTTCTACTGCTTTTTGCTTAATTGGTATTCCATGGAGGACATTTCGAATGTGCAAAATAGATGCAAAAGGTCTTATTTTAAGAATTTTTACACCCACAATAGCTTTAAGTCTAAGTTATTTGTTATTGGGGTATTTCTGCAGCATACTGCATATACCGCTATTTTGTATTTTGGGAACCGTTATATTGGTGCCAATGGAGTTGGCCGTAATCTTATCTGCAAGCAAAAAGGAAAACGGAGTATATTCACTTAAAAGTGCATTTGCCGGGCAGGAAAAATTACCACTATGGAAAATACTGATATTTGCATTTGTTCTCTTTGGAATAGCCGGATTACTTTCAATTATTGTAATAAATTCAGTTTCCCAGTGGTTTATTACCTGGCTTGCGGGAATGATACCTTACGCAACTTTTTCTGCCATATCCTATTTGCACTGCTGCTTTAATTTTTCAACGTCACTGCCTGTCCAAAAGTTTGACAATCGGCAGTCTGATATTGGTAATTGTAATGATCATGTTACTTGTAACTTCTATCCAAAAGAAACAAATGTAGAACTTCAATCAAACTTCGGAAGCCCCGTTTATTCGCCATAAAGCAGTATTAAGCAATCGGGAAAAATATCTATGACCATGCAGAACGTTAAGAAGATATAGCGGCGTTTGTGGGCAGCTACTGATTTCATCCTCTTGACTACCCACAAGCAACGGCAGGTACTTCCTTTCTAAACACAAATAATACAGTCGGCTTATCCTGCTTCTCAAAGCATCTGTCCATAGCAGACAGTTCAAAATATCTTTCCAGCATCAGATAGTCAAGGGATATTTCCGTTCTTCTTTCCGCTTCAAATCCCACCATACGTTTATGTCTTTCTGGCGCAGGCAATCTTACGGAACATGTATTCGTTATGCACCATGTCTTCTTTTTCAATCAGGTCATTAATCGCCCTATGGTGTTAGTCTGAGTGTTTTGGGAGACACCTTGAAAAACTGTACCGTACACAACTAATAAAAAAGTTCCCCGCTCCAGACGTTACCATGTCACTTCAAAAGAGTTTCCCTTCCTAATCAGCTGCAAGCTGGCTTTACAAAATATAAAATCTTCAACATTACGCTATTGTTATAACTTATTTTCTTCACAATAACTTTGATAATTCATTATCTTTTTTGTATTAAAAACATATACCCATGTGTCTTTTAAATCACATTCTTTTCTTAAACAGTTTACTTGATTTTCATCCAATAATACCCCTTCCAGATTTGTATTTGTAAAATTGGCCCCTATCAATTTTGAAAGCAACAAATTCGCCTGCCTTAAATCTGCCCCCGATAAATCAGCCTTTTCTAAATTTGCGCCAATTAAGTTTGCATCTCTCATATATGCCCTTCTTAAATCTGCTTTTGATAAATCTGCATTACTAAAATCCGCACTCTGTAAATAAGTTAACTTCAATTTTGCTCCTGACAATTTTGCCTGCTCCAAATTCGCTTCTCTAAGGTTTGCTCCTAACAAATTTGCGTTCATTAAATCTGCTTGTCTTAGATTTGCATAAGTAAGCCTAGCACCTGCTAATTCAGCCCTCTGTAAATTACACCCAGTAAAATTGCAGTCTATAATGCTCATTCCATATAATTTGATATCGGATAATTGAAAATATTCAAAAGAGATATCATTCAATCCTCTCAACTCATCTCGTATTAGTTTGTAAATATATTCTTGATCCATTTCTTTTAAAAATAACTTTAACATCTCGTATCCTTCATATCCATTTTTTGCAATAATTTTACGAAATTGGAAATTATTAGATGCATTCTTTGCCAAAAAAAATTCTAATATACTTTTATGCGCAAACTTATAATCACCATTCGCATTTCTATTCAGCAATGAACGTGATGTAGCTTCTAAGCTTTGCAATTTTATATCATATTTTTTACACAAGTTTGTAATTTCATTCGGTTTTATGTAAATTTTATTTCTAACATACATATATTTCGCTAATTTGTCAGAAAATTCATATAAAAGATTATTGTTATTTAATGCCTCTCTTTCTATCCATTTATTTACTAATATCTCATACATTTCATAAACATTATAATATTCCTTTTCATTATCTTGTAATAAATCATCTATATATGATAGTAACATTGGCCGCATAACCAATTGGTAACATCTAAATATTAGATTTAATGCTTGTTCATACTTTTCTTTTTTGAAGAAAGGATTATATTTCTTCTTTAAATATGAAATTATTTCAAACTCAAAAAATGGTAAAATATAATATTTCTTAAATTCTATATTCTTTTTTCCAACACCAAATCTTATTTTTCCGGTTATTTGGGGTTCGCTTTCCTTATCTGAAAAGAATTGAGTTCTACAAGTTATAACAACTTTAAAAAACAATTCTGTTTCATCACAAATCTCCTTTAACCGACTTGCACAATTTTTCAATGCTTCTCCATCTTCATCAAAGCCATCTAATAATAATATCGTTCTCGGTTTATTTTTGATTTTTCTGATCTCCTCAAATGCTTGGCTAGATGGTAAAGGTATTAATATTATTTTATACTTTTTAAATATTTTCCTTTTATATTTAAAAAATAACTTTAACAAAAAAGTAGTTTTTCCCATTCCGGAATCGGCTAAAATAATAAAATATTGCGATTCAGAATTTTTAAATGCTTTCATAAAAAAGGGAATTAATTCAAAACCCGAGTTATTAGCAATATTAACTTGTTCACATGGGTCTACATCTGATCCCCGCACAGAAACATAGTATTTTAGAGATTGTCTTGTTTGTTTATCTAAATTAAAACAAATTAACCTATTATGCTTATTCTTTAAACGAATTACTATACAGCCAACTGCGCTTATAGCAATACCTATAGTACTTAAAGTTGAATCAATATCAGAAATGTTATCCCAAATCAAAGAAAAAATTTTAAAAAAATACTTTAAAAAACACTCTAACATACTTATCCCCACTTTATACTAAGCATATAATATAAAGTATAATATAAATATTTACAGTCTACAACAAAATACGCAGCTCCATAATCGTATAAAAGGCACACCCGACTTTTACATCCGATATGCCTTACTATTTTGCACTCTTTAATCATCTATTTTATTCTGGTCATACCACATTTATAATTGCTGTCCTGCCTTGTACACACCAGCCGTCAAGTGTTCTACGGGATATTCTCTGTGTTTGAACCTAGACACTGACGATACAGGCAAGCCCGTACTCCTCCCGGAACTGGCGCTGCTTCCATTATAGTGCAGCCTTAAATAAAAAACAATCCTCAACTCTTACAAAATTCATTCCACTGGCAGTTCCCACAGATTTTTTCCCTTTCCCCGGCATCAATGATCAATTCCCGGACCAGCTTTTCAAAATCATTCCACCCAATCCGCATCCCGCATGAAAGGTTACAGCGCTCCAAAACCTGCCTGTCATAGCTTTCCGCTTTCCCACCGGATATGCAAATACCTCCCTCATTATTGGGGCAGCGTACACACACATCATCCACCCCACAAAGAAGCTCCACTTCCGGGTTTTCCGCAAGCTTTTTCTTCATCGCCCACATATTTTCCGTAAAGGCGCCGCTATACCCCATCCCCTTAAAAAAGGAGAAGCACATCCCATGATGTGCCCTGATCCTGTAAACCATATCCCAAATCCTTTCATCCGTTATTAATCCTGATCACCTTAGAAATCCTGCCGCTTAAAGCAAGTGCAAGTCCGATTTTGACCAGATCCGGAATAATAAATGGTATCACGCACCACCCAAGAACTGTAGCCAGACCCACTGCTCCTGTACTTTTGGTATAGACGAATAAAAACCACACCGTTCCGAAAGCGTAAAGGACGATAAGCCCCAGCACCATAGACAGCGCCTGTACCCAGAGTTTTCTCCCAAGCAGCTTCTCCATAAGCCACATAAGTAAAGCTGAAAAAACAAACCCAATAATGTAGCCGCCGGTGTTATTCAGGATAATGCCAAGCCCTCCCGTAAAGTTTGCAAACACCGGAATCCCAATCGCACCCAGCAGTACATAAACTAAGACCGTAAGGCTTCCCCGCTTCCCTCCTAACACACTTACGGTAAGGAACACCGCAAAGGTCTGAAGGGTGAAGGGAACCACCGTAGGAATCGATATCCAGGAGCATATGGCGATCAAAACCGCAAATACTCCAATATAAACTATGTCATAGGTCTTACTTTTCCCTGCTGTGATTATCTGTCCACTCATAAAAACCTCCTGTCGCATGTATGATCAACTGAAGAAATCATACCACCTCGAAAGCACATTGTCAACCTGCTATTTTTATAAGTTTACATTTCACCGCATCCTAATCAACCGTTGCCGGCAGATTACATCTCAAGCCTGCGGTAACGGTTGATACACGCCAGGATCTCCTGCTTCCTGGGCCTTGCAAGCTGTGCGGAAACATCCCCCCTGTCAAACAAGCTCTCAAGCCCCTTCTGGTCAAGCTGGTTTTCAAGAAAATCGCCAATCTGCCTTAAATCCTTTTTCCCGTCCATCATCTTTAACTGCGCATATTTAAGGAGATGTGCCAGCGCCGCACTCTGCTCCTGGTCCTTTAACTGTTCCAGGTAACGAAGCTCCACATTTTCCCTGGAAAGAGAGATCTCACTGGTTCCCATTGTCTTGATCTTAAGCCTGTCATCCTTTCTTAAGGCAGCATCCGGCTTTGGCCTGCGGGATGCGTTAAACGCAGGGAATCTTCCGCCATCCGCTTCCGCAGGATACCCGCTTGCCGCTTCCTTTGCTTTCTTTGTAATATCAATGGGCACATATTCTTTCATCTGGATGATGGTATCCGCCACATGGAAAAAGGAACCGGAACTTCCCGCAACAATAATGGAAGAAACACCCAGATCCTCATACATCCCCCTGACCCGGCTGATAAACGGAGTAATGGGTTCCTCGCCGCTGCTGATCACCTGGGCCATCAACTGATCCCTGACCATAAAATTAGTAGCGGAAGTGTCCTCATCGATCAAGATCAGGCTGCTGCCCCCCTCTAACGCCTCCATCAGGTTTGCCGCCTGAGACGTACTGCCGCTGGCATCCTCCGTAGAAAAGTGTACCGTATCCTTCTTGTTGGGTAGATTTTTGATAAAAGGCGAGATATCTACCCCGGTAATGCTCCGTCCATCCTCTGCCCGGAGCTTAAAAGCCGAGCTGTCCGTGATCACCAGCTCCCTTCCGTCTCCTCCAATATGATTGTAAACACCATTTTGCAACGCCTGCAGGATCGTAGATTTCCCATGGTAGCCGCCACCCACAAACAACGTAATCCCCTTAGGAATGCCCATGCCGGACACTTCCCCTCTGTTAGGCAGCTTTAAGGTGACCTGCAAAGATTCCGGAGAGGCAAAAGCCACCGCTCCCTTCATGGGGCGCTCCGATACACCGCTTTCTCTTGGCAGGATAACGCCATTTGCAAGAAACGCACAAAGCCCCAGCTTCGGAAGCTGTTCCCTGATATACTGCTGATCCTCACACAGGCAGATTGCCGTTTTCAATTTATTTTTATCAATATTAGAATAATAAAGGCTCTTTCTCACACAATCGGGCAGGATGTCAAAAAGCATTTTGTCCAGCTCCCTTGCATTGATGGTACGCCCGTTTGCCGGAAATCCCGCTTCAAAACGGAGCGTCACATCTCCGTCCTTTACCCGAAGGGCCGTCCGCTCAAGCACCTGCTGCCCGCAGCGGGAAACAGACAAAAGCCCGCTTTTTCCGGATCCCTTTGCCTGAAAACTGCCCCCAGCCACCCATTTTGCAAATAGTCTGGTAAGATGATCCTGCATCGTGACTCTTTTTTCCGGAGTATTATAGAAATCTGCCGGGAATCCAGCCTTTTCCTTTTTTACCCAGACAGATAACCTGGAAGGCGACGCAAAAGGATCCCCCTGCACATGGTCAATGGACAATACATAATCCTTAAAGTCATACTGCCCCTTCAAATCCTTATAAGCCGGATATCCCCTGTGATCAATGCTTTTTAAATGATTCCTTAATTCTAATGACGTTTTCATTGTTATACCCATACCTTTCCCGCATAGACCCTCCCATATGGGGAAAGTCCCAAATACGCCGCTTGAAAAATTCAGTTCTCAAGCTTAACACTTACATCCTTTCCGGTGCTGAAAATCCCAATACATCAATACAGGTCTCCAGAATATCCCTGGACAGCATGAGCAAGGCAACCCATCCCGCTTTCTTATCCGGGTCTTCCTCTGAAACGATCCTGGTCTCATGATAAAAGCGATTAAACGCATTTGCCAGATCATAGATATAAGCGCATACTTTGTGAGGAGCCGTTTCCTCATAAGCAGTCTCCATCATAGCATTAAACCCTGCAATCTGCAGCATCAGGTCTTTTTCTGAAACGCTGTCCGCTTCCCGGATCATCAGTTCTTCCGGAAGGCTTCCCTGTTCCTTTACTTTATTTAAAATAGATTTGATCCTTACAATGGTGTAGAGGATATAGGGACCAGTATCCCCCTCAAAGGAGGTAAATTTATCAATATCAAAAACATAGTCCTTGGACGCCTGATTCGACAGATCCCCGTACTTAATGGCGGAAAGCGCCACGGTCTTTGCAGTCTCTTTTGCCTCCTCATCCATCTCTCCCCGGCTTTCTTCTATCTTCCGGTACATCTCGTCATTAATTTCCTGCATCAGTACTTCTAACCGCATGACGCCGCCAGTCCTTGTTTTGAAGGGCTTTCCGTCCTTGCCGTTCATCGTGCCGTGGCCAATGTGCAAAAGCTCTGTCTCAGGCTCAACCAGCTTTGCCTTTCTTGCGCAACGGAAGATCTGTTCAAAATAAAGATCCTGCCGTTTATCCGTAATATAGATCATCTTATCCGGATGGTATTGTTCCATACGGTCCATAATGGTCGCCAGATCCGTGGTATTATAAAGAGAGGCCCCGTCCGATTTTAAGATAATGCAGGGCGGGATTTCCTTGGTGTCCGTTTCCTCCTTCACATCCACCACCAAGGCCCCTTCGCTCATATAAGCATAACCTTCTTTTTTCAGGTAATCCACCATGCCGGGGATCAGCTCCTGGACATCGGACTCTCCTTTCCATAAATCGAACTCCACATCCAGATTGTCATAATTCCTCTTTAAATCCGCAATGGAAACATCCATAATATGCTGCCATAATGCCCGGTAACCCTTATTTCCGTTTTGAAGCATAACGGTCGCTTCCATCGCCAGTGCCTTATAGGATGCGTCTTCCTTGGATTTCCCACTGGCAGTAGGGTAGATCTCCTCTAGCTCCGTCAAGGTAAACGGCGGCTCTTTGGGATATTCCCCCTCGTACTCTTGATCAAAGTAAACAAGCTCCGGCTGCCGCATTTTCAGTTCCGTGATAATAAGGCCCATCTGAAGTCCCCAGTCACCCATATGGATATCGCCGATCACGTCATGTCCTGTGTACTTTGCGATACGTTTTATGCTCTCCCCAATGATCGCCGGACGCAGATGCCCTACATGCAAAGGCTTTGCCACGTTGGCCCCGCCGTAATCCACAATGATCTTACCGGGATTTTCCGGCATATCCAGACCAAATTTCGGTTTTTTTACCATCTGGCCCAAATATTCCGCCACAAATCCTTCCTTCACTTTCAGGTTTAAAAAGCCCGGCGCCACTGCCGAAACCTCTGAAAAAACTTTACTTTCCTTACATGTCTGTGCCACTGCCTGTGCGATCATAATAGGCGCTTTCTTATATGATTTAGCGCCTGCCATAGCGCCGTTGCACTGATATTCACAAAGGTCAGGACGGTTTGACAACGTCACTTTCCCAAGTTCTCTGTCATAGCCAGCCGCCTCAAATGCCGCTTTCATTTCCTCTGAAATCAAATCCAGAAACTTTTCCATACTTTCTCTGCTCCTTTCTTCAACTGGTGCATTCCTCCATATCCTACATCCCCGGTCTATCTGCGTGAAAATACGCACCCGCAGTAATCCTGCCGGTACAGGTCATATTCCTTAGACAATTCCACCGACCGCTTGTACCCGTTTTTTTTCTTAAAATCCGAAGGAAGGAACGCTATGTCAGCCATTCCTCCAATCCGGTCCCCGATTTCATTGATCTTGCTGGCATTTTTAAGGGGACTTATGGTCAGGGTAGTGGTAAAATAATCCGCCCCGGCTTCTTTGGCCCGGCGGGCGGTTTCTAAGAGCCGTATCTCATAGCAGATAAAACACCGCTCCCCTCCTTCCGGACATCCTTCCAGCCCCTTAACCGCATCAAAAAACAATTGCTTTTGATAATCCCCTTCCACCACATGGATGGGATACGCCTCTTCCGGTTCCCGGATAGCCTTATCATTGAAAATCTGTATCAGACGCTTTTGCTCCTCTACACGATGCCTGTATTCCGCTTCTTGTGTAATGTTGGGGTTATAATAAAACACAGTGATCCTGAAAAAGTTCCGCAGATATTCTAACACATAGCTGCTGCAGGGTGCGCAGCAGCTATGCAGAAAAAGCTTTTTTCCTTTATTCTCAGGTGTTCCTAAAATTGCATCCAATTCCCGCGAATAATTCCGGTTCATCCGACACCGCCTTACTTTATTTTAAAGAGCTGTTCCTGTATATGATGTCGTTCCTGCCCGGACCGTTTGACACCATGGTGATAGGGTAACCAATCTGCCCTTCAATAAATTCAATATATTTCCGGCAATTTTCCGGCAAATCCTCATACTTCCTAATGCCCCGTATCTCACATTTCCATCCGGGGAACTTTTTAAGCACCGGTTTTGCTTTTGAAAGCTTACTGGCCACCGGGAAATCCGTGGTCACTTCCCCATCTATCTCATATCCCACACAGATTGGAATCTCATCTAAATATCCAAGCACGTCCAGCACGGTAAACGCCACATCCGTGGTCCCCTGCAGCCTGCAGCCATATTTAGAAGCCACACAGTCAAACCAGCCCATACGCCTTGGACGCCCTGTGGTAGCGCCATATTCCCCACCGTCACCGCCTCTTTTGCGCAGCTCGTCCGCTTCTTCCCCGAAAATTTCCGACACAAATGCCCCTGCGCCTACTGCCGAGGAATAAGCCTTGCAGACGGTAATGATCTCCCTGATCTCATAAGGAGGTATCCCTGCGCCGATGGCACCGTATGCCGCCAGCGTAGAAGAAGAGGTCACCATAGGGTAGATCCCGTGATCCGTATCTTTTAAAGTTCCAAGCTGTCCTTCCAGCAGGATGGTCTTCCCTTCCTTCATGGCCTTGTGAAGAAATAAGGACACATCACAGACAAAGGGACTGATCATCTCTTTATATTCATGCAGCGTGGCAAGAAGCTCTTTGGGGTCGATCAACGGTTTGTGGTACATATGCTCCAGCATAACATTTTTCTGTTCACACACCCGCACCACCTTTTCTTTTAGCAGTTCCTCCTCAAACAGCTCGCTTACCTGGAACCCGATCTTTGCATATTTATCCGAGTAAAAAGGAGCGATCCCCGACTTCGTGGAACCAAAAGATTTACCGCCTAACCGCTCCTCCTCATACTGATCCAACAAAATGTGGTAAGGCATGACTATCTGCGCTCTGTCAGACACCAGGATTTTCGGCATAGGCACATCCCTATCCGTAATGGACTTGATCTCATTCATCAGCACCGGGATATTTAATGCCACGCCGTTTCCGATAACGCTGGTAGTATGCCCATAAAACACACCGGAAGGCAATGTATGCAGAGCAAATTTTCCATAGTCATTCACAATCGTATGCCCTGCATTGGCGCCTCCCTGAAAACGGATGATAATATCCGCCTGCCGGGCCAGCATATCCGTGATCTTTCCCTTGCCCTCATCGCCCCAGTTAGCTCCTACTACTGCTTTTACCATATTATCTTACTCCTTCCACTAATCCGTCAAAAATCCGTTTTTTCTTTTTGATTATACCTCAGGAGTTATTATAAGTAAAATCAATATATATTATATATAATATAAGTAAAATTTATAATTCATATCCGGCTTCAAAGGCTTTCGTGTTGATTTCCACGGTTTTAGGCGGCACTGTCTCTTCGATCACTCTGATCCAGTCCTCTTTTGCAAAGTCCATCCGTTTCGCCGCTACACCGATGATCACGGTATTAAATACCCTTGCATTTCCAATCTGAAGCGCCAGTGCCTTGGCATCCACTGATACAACGCAGTACTTTTCCTTCAGATCCTCGATAATACGCTCCGGATACGCAGCCATTCCCACCGCCACCGGCATAGGATCCATCCTCTGGTCATTGACGACGAGTACCCCGTCTTTTTTCAAAAAGTGCGCATACCGGAGCGCTTCTAATCTCTCAAAGGCGATCAATACATCCGCATGTCCTTCTTCCACAATGGGTTCCGCCACATGATCCCCATAGCGCACATACGTCACCACACTGCCCCCGCGCTGCGCCATCCCATGGACCTCAGAGATCTTTACGTCATATCCTGCATTCTTTGTGATTCCTCCTAAAATACGGCTGGCAAGCAGGGTTCCCTGTCCGCCTACTCCGACGATCATAATATTTTTCGTTTCCATTTTTTGACCTCCCTACTTGTCCGAAATAAGGCTGATGGCCCCGAATTTACAATTGTTCATACAATGCCCGCACCCGTTACACATCACAGGGTCAATTTCCACCGTTCCATCTTCTCTCTTACGCATTGCCGGGCATCCGGAAGCCATACACATACCGCATTTTTTACATTTTTCGGCGTCTACCGCACATTTTCCTTTCGGAACAAAGGTCTTAAGCAGCGCACACTGAGATTTCGTGATGATCACGGAAACCTCTTCCCGCTTTGTTTCCTGTTTTAAAAGCCGCTCTAACTCCTTCTCATCAAAAGCATCCACCTCATAGACATGCTCGATCCCCAACGCTTTACAGAGTTTATATAGATTGATCATGTAAGTGGTATCTCCCATCAGGGTCTTTCCTGTTGCGGCATGGTCCTGGTGGCCGGTCATGCCGGTTGTGGAATTATCCAAAATGACTACCGTGCCGGTGCCCTTATTGTACACCATGTTCATCAGGGAGTTGATACCGGTATGTAAAAAGGTAGAATCGCCGATCACCGCCACCCAGTCTTTTACATAATCCTTCCCCTTCGCCTTCTCCATTCCGTGAAGGTTTGATATACTTGCCCCCATACAGACTGTGGTATCCACCACGGAAAGCGGCGCCACAGCCCCTAAGGTGTAGCAGCCAATATCCCCTGCCGCATGAAACTTTAATTTCTTCATCACCGAATATACGCTCCTGTGAGGGCATCCCGGGCAAAGGATGGGAGGCCTTGCGGGTACCTGCGCCGGAACATTAGAAGACACTTCCTGTCCTAAAACTGCATGGCGCAGCATATTGGCGCTGTACTCGCCCTGAACGGTAAAGATCTCTTTCCCGATTGCCGGAATCCCCCATGATCTTACCTGTTCTTCAATCACGGGCTCTAATTCTTCCACAATATAAAGCGTTTCCACCCTGGACGCAAATTCACGGATCAGCTTCTTAGGAAGCGGGTGAACCAGCCCTAACTTTAACACGGAAGCTTCCGGAAGGGCTTCTTTTACATACTGATAAGGGATTCCGCTGGTGATCACGCCGATCTTGGTATCCAGATATTCCACTCTGTTAAGATCCATGGTATTGGCATCTTCTGCCATCCTCTTAAGCCGCTCTTCCACCGCCACATGCCGCTTGATGGCATTTGCGGGCATCATCACGTTCTTTGCAATGTTCTTTTCATAAGGCTTATCCTCCGGGCAGATGCGCTCCTGCAAATGGACCAGCCCCTGGGAATGGGCAAGCCTTGTGGTCTCACGCACCATCACCGGCGTATCATATTCTTCCGAAAGCGCAAAGGCGCGTTTGATATAGACCCTGGCCTCTTCACTGTCTGAGGGCTCGATCACCGGTACCATAGAAGCCCTGGCCACCATGCGGGAGTCCTGTTCATTCTGAGAACTGTAGATACCCGGGTCATCCGCCGCTACCAGCACAAGCCCCCCGTTCACACCACTGTAAGAAATTGTATACAAAGGGTCTGACGCCACATTCACCCCCACATGCTTCATCGATACCATGGCACGGACACCGCTTAAAGATGCCCCAATAGCAACCTCCATGGCAACCTTTTCGTTGGGAGACCATTCTGCGTATACTTCATCCTTATATTTGACCATATTTTCACTGATTTCCGTGCTTGGCGTTCCCGGGTAGGCCGCAGATACCTTTACCCCGGCTTCGTATGCCCCCCTTGCAAGGGCGGCATTGCCAAGCATCATTACTGTCGTTCCTGCACTTTCTTTACTCAAAACATTTCCACCTTTCGTATCCTTTTTCAACCCCTACTATCATAACATAAACCTCTTATATTGGAAAGTCACGATTGCACTTTGACTTGCCGTTAAAATCATGGTAATCTATCAGGGAAAAGATGATGGAGGGCGAATCCTATGCCAGAATTGATAAGACCTGAAAAATCCATAGAAGACTCACGCACCGAGCAGGTCCACCTGCTTCGTTACGAAGATATCAACGGGGAAAACCGTCTTTTCGGCGGCAAGCTGGTGTCCTGGATCGATGAAGTGGCCGGGATCGTCGCCAAACGCCATGCCGGCATCCGGGTCACTACCGCTGCCATTGATAATCTGGAATTTAAACATCCCGCTTTTTTGGATGAATTGATCATTGTATCGGGATATGTCACTTATGTGGGGAATACTTCCATGGAGATCCGGGTTGATACCTATTTAGAAGCCGCCAACGGAATGCGCCGCCCCATTAACCGGGCCTATCTGACCGTAGTGGCGTTAAGTGATGACAACCACCCCTGCCCCATCCCTTATGGGATCAAAATCGAAACAGAATCCCAGAAATATGAATGGGGCAGCGCATTAAAACGGATCGAGCTCCGCAAAATGCGCAGAAGGGAAGGTTTTTAAATTAATTTTTATACTTCCACGATCCATCCTTCAGGAGCTTTGATCGTTCCCATCTGGATCCCCGTCAAGGTATCATAAAGCTTTTGGGTGACAGGTCCCATCTTGTCCATGCCGCTGGGCAGGCAGATCTCCTTCCCATGGTCCACGATCTTCCCTACCGGGGAGATCACCGCCGCCGTTCCACATAACCCGCATTCCGCAAAGTCCGCAAGCTCTTTGGCGTAAACTTCCCTCTCCTCGGCGCAAAGCCCTAAATAATCTCTTGCAACCTGCATTAAGGACCGTCTTGTGATAGAAGGCAGGATGCTGTCCGATTTAGGCGTTACTACCTTGCCGTCTTTCGTGACAAACAGGAAATTGGCCCCACCAGTCTCTTCTACCTTCGTCCTCGTTGCCGCGTCCAGATACATATTTTCATCATATCCCTGCTTATGGGCATCCACAATGGCATGAAGGCTCATGGCATAGTTCAGCCCTGCCTTGATATGGCCTGTCCCATTTGGGGCCGCGCGGTCAAAATCAGAAACGCGGATGGTAAGAGGCTTCACACCCCCTTTAAAATAAGGACCCACCGGCGTAGTAAATACGCGGAACTGATATTCGTCCGCAGGCTTAACGCCAATCACCGCATTGCTGCCAAACATATAGGGCCGGACATAAAGCGTTGCCCCGCTCCCGTAAGGCGGCACATAGGCTTCATTGGCTCTGATGGTCTTAACAACCGCCTTAACAAATGCTTCCTTCGGGTAAACAGGCATCTCCAGGCGCCTTGCGCTGTTTTCCATCCGCTCCCCGTTCAAATCAGGCCGGAACGTCACGATCCGGCCGTCTTGCGTGGTATACGCCTTCATCCCTTCAAAAACAGTCTGCGCATATTGCAACACGCCCGCACATTCATTGATCACAACCTTAGGATCTTGTATCAGAGCGCCTTCATCCCATCCGCCGTTCTTATAGTCAGATACAAACCGGTAATCTGTCTCCATATATCCAAACCCAAGGTTTGCCCAGTCAATACTTTTCTTTTCCATAATCCTTCCCCTCTCCTGTATTTCTTTTTGAGTAAAATTATTATTTATTATTATACGTTTCCTCCCAAAAGTCAACAGGGCAGCTTATCTGCGGCTGAATTGTCACTGATTTTCAAGATTTCACCCGCTCATATTTCAGGAAGTGGTAAGTGATGTCAAAATAAGTCTGTTCCTCACTGTCCGCCGTGATTTCCCACTCCGGCAGCTTGTCCAGATTGGGGAAATAGGCATCCGCCTCATAAGCATGGTCTATCTTTGTAATATGGGCAGTGTCGCAGTAAGGAAGCAGCTGGCGGTACACGCTTTCTCCCCCGATCACATACACATCTTTTGTGTCATAATCCTTAAGACAAGCAAACAGTTCCTCTAAGCCATGTACCACCAGAGCGTCCTTTACCTGATAATTTTTGTTAGTGGAAAGGATAATGTTGGTCCTGTTTTTTAAAGGCAGCCCCTGGGGAAACGTCTCGATAGTCTTACGCCCTAATACCACTATCTTCCCTGTGGTCTCCTGCCGGAATGCCTTGTGGTCCGCCGGGATCCTCACCAGCAGATCATCCTTGTTCCCGATTGCCCAATTTTCATCCACCGCCGCGATCAAATTCATCTTTTCGTATCCTTTCTCATCTTAGACAGCAATGGGGATACCCGTAATCTGTTCCCCTGTCTTATAATCTTCCACCTTCACGTCATTTCTGGTAAATTGATAAAAGTCCTTGATCTCCGGGTTCAGCCAGAATTTTGGTGCCGGGTAAGGCGTCCTTTTAATCAATTCTTCTATGATCGGCACATGCCTGTCGTAAATATGGGCATCCGCAATCACATGCATCAGTTCACCCGCCTTCATATCACAGACCTGCGCCAGCATATGCAAAAGCACCGCATACTGGACCACGTTCCAGTTATTTGCAGCAAGCACGTCCTGGGAGCGCTGGTTTAATATGGCGTTCAATATCAGCTTATCTTCCCCCTTTTTCTGGGTCACGTTAAAAGTCATACTGTACGCACAGGGGTAAAGGTTCATCTCATGCAGATCCTGATGCACATATATATTGGTCATGATCCTGCGGCTGAACGGGTTATGCTTAAGGTCATAGATCACCCTGTCCACCTGGTCCATCATCCCTTCTTTATACTGATGCTTCACCCCCAGCTGATAACCGTAGGCCTTCCCGATCGAGCCGTCCGGATCAGCCCATTCATCCCAGATATGGCTGTGCAGATCATGGATATTGTTTGATTTCTGCTGCCAGATCCAAAGCATCTCATCGGTAGCGCTCTTTAGCGCCGTTTTGCGCAAAGTCAAAATCGGAAATTCCTTAGAAAGGTCATACCGGTTTACCACGCCAAATTTCTTGATCGTATATGCTTTCGTGCCGTCCTCCCAGTGGGGGCGCACCTTCTCCCCCTCCGTGCTGGTTCCGTTTTCCAAGATATCCCGGCACATACGGATAAATGTCTCATCTGCCAGACTCATGTCATTCATCTTCCTTTCTTTTTGTATCGGCAGCCGACGCACTGTCTCTGCCGGTAAACGTCAGATCAGTTATCCCACTTATCGCAAAGGGAGTTCACCTGATCCGCAAACTTCGCAAGATCTTTATTCGTGCTGCCTTCATTCTTATGGATCACGGCAAGCAGCCTCTGCCCAGCGGCAAGCAGGCGCCTAAATACATCAGATACTGCCCTTGCCTTCTTCTTGATTGGAATCGGGATCCCTTCGTATTCCAGTTTATCCGTAAGAAGGTTGAACACCGTTCCGCTATATGGCGCATAAGACTTGATCTTGTATTCCGTCTTCAGGCACTCCGCAAAGGAATCACAGACCGCATCCTCCCCATGTACCACGAAAATGCGCCGTGGCTTTTCCTGAAATCCGTCTACCCACTCCAAAAGTCCTTCTTTGTCCGCATGACCGGACATCCCAACCAGCGTTCTTATAGATGCCCTGACGTCAATACTCTCGCCAAACAGCTTCACCTCATGGATGCCTTCCACCAAAGCCCTCCCCAAGGTGCCTACCGCCTGATACCCCACAAACAGGATGGTGCTTTCGCTTCTCCAGAGATTATGTTTCAAATGGTGGCGGATTCTTCCTGCCTCGCACATCCCAGACGCCGATATGATCACCTTGGGCGTCATATCAAAGTTGATCTCCCTGGACTCGTCACTGGTGACGGTAAGCTTAAGCCCCGGAAATGCAATGGGATTGATCCCCGCCCTCACCATCTCCATGGCTTCTCCGTCAAAGCAGGCAAGCTCATTTTTATGGAATATGCCGGTGGCTTCCACCGCAAGGGGGCTGTCAACATAAACCGGAAAATCCTCATGCCCCTTCACTAACCGTTCCACTTTGATCTTCCGCAGGAAATAAAGCATTTCCTGAGTCCTTCCCACCGCAAAGGAAGGAATCACCACATTCCCGCCCTTATCAAAAGTCTCCTTCAAGATACTTGTCAATTCCCCCACATAATCCGGCCGCTCTTTCGCATGCAGCCTGTCCCCGTAGGTGGACTCCATCACCACATAATCTGCCGTCTCCGTCATAATAGGATTCTTGATAAGAGGCTGGTTCTTATTTCCGATATCCCCTGAAAAAACAATCTTACGCGTGGTTCCTTCTTCCGTGGCCCACACCTCAATGCTGGCGGAACCAAGAAGATGCCCTACGTCCGTAAACCGGATCTTGATTCCCTCGCACAACTCAACCTCCTGCCCGTAACGACAGGGAATGATCCTCCTGATCGCCCCGTCCGCATCCTCCATGGTGTAAATCGGCTCATGGGGCGCAATGCCATTGCTTCTCTTTGCCTTCCTGTTTTTCCATTCAGCCTCCTGCATCTGGATATGAGCACAGTCACGGAGCATGATACTGCACAGATCCGCAGTAGCCTCCGTAGTCAAAATCTGCCCCTGAAAACCTCTTGCCACCAGCAAAGGAAGCATCCCCGAATGGTCGATATGGGCATGGGTCAGGAGCACATAATCAATATATGACTCCTGCACCGGAAGTTCGCAGTTTTCAAACAGATTAACTCCCTGCTCCATTCCATAATCCACCAGTATATGTTTCCCGCATGCGTTTAAATAGTGACAACTTCCCGTAACTTCATGTGCCGCCCCGACAAATATCAGTTTCATACCTTCGCCCTCCAATCCATTCTTATGATCAAATTATAACATAGCCGAATAAGATATAGCAAACAAATAAGGTTACACATTATGACATTTTCTGTTTATCTTTTCCTTTTACTGATTTTGATTTTATCCATGGATGCGTTTACGGCCGGTCTGTCCTACGGTATGTCCAATGTCCGCGTGCCCTTCTTTTCCATCCTGACCGTGGCGATGCTCTCCGGCTGTATGCTCACTGCGTCTTTATATGCCGGCGATAAGCTTTTAGCCCTGATCCCGGAAGGGCTCACAAAGGCGGTTTCCTTTTCCGTACTGTTCTTTTTGTCACTGTACAAATTTTACGATGCCCTCCCCTCCCATGGCAGCCAGAAGCCACAGCTTACCACGGATAACATCTCCCAGGCTATCAACAGTGCGGATCCTTCCGTTTTGTCGGCCAAGGAAGCTTTTTTGCTGGGCCTTGCCCTTTCCATCGACAATATATCCGCCGGTCTTTGCACAGGAACCCAAAATATCCCTGCGGCAGTACTTTTGCTTGCCACTACCTTGATCCACATCTGCATGATACGGCTGGGTCTCGCCACCGGTCATGTGCTTGCCCACAAAGGACTAGGCCGCTTCTCCTGGCTGGGGGCTGCAATTCTCATGATCCTTGCTTTTTTCCGCCTTTTGTGACTCCTTTTCCTGCGCTTTTTCTGTCAATAAAGCGGAGACTACCAGCAGTTCATGGACAAAAAGAGGAACACAGGAAAGTAAAAATAATGTTCCCCATTCCAAAAGACTCAGCCTGCTTGTTCCAAAGAGCCCCACAAAATAAGGGATTTCCGTCACCAATAACTGCAGGGCAATCCCTGCGCCGCAGGCGATCAGCATATAAAGATTATCAAGGTGCTTCATCTTAAATACTGACTTATTCACATCCCGCATTCCCACCGCATGTACCAGCTGGCTCATCCCCAGCACGGTAAATGCATGGGTCTGCGCTTTGGATAAAACCGCTTCCATCCTCAGCATTTTTTCCAGATTTTGCAGTGTTACCGGTAACTGTTCTTTTAAAAGCATCTGATAGGGCACCGTCAAAAAGGCAAGCAGACTGATGATCCCGATCACGGCGCCAAAACACAAGGTACAGGTAAGGCCCCCATGAGCAAACATACTGTCTGAGCTTTTCCTCGGCGCCTGCTTCATCAACGCTTCCCCGTCATTACGGTCCATCCCCAGGGCCAGTGCAGGCAGCGAATCCGTGATCAGGTTTACCCATAAGATATGGCTGGCCTTAAGCGGCGCCGGAAAACCGGCAAGAACAGCGGCAAGCATCGTAATAATCTCTCCGAAATTAGATGAAAGCAAAAACAAAATAGTCTTGCGGATATTTTCATAGATTCCCCGGCCTTCCCGCATGGCCTTTTCAATGGTAGCAAAATTATCATCTGTAAGGACTAAGTCCGCCGCATTCCTTGCCACGTCCGTTCCGCCTCTGCCCATGGCGATCCCTACATCCGCAGCTTTTAAAGAGGGTGCGTCATTGATCCCGTCCCCGGTCATCGCCACCACCTTCCCTTCCGCCTTGAAGGCTTCCACGATCCGCACCTTATGTTCCGGCGATACCCTTGCAAACACCCGGACTTTACCTATTTTTTCGGCAAATTGCGAAGAGGAAAGTTCCTCAATCTCACCGCCTGTCATGCACTGGCTCTTCTCCCTGGCGATACCAAGTTCCTTTGCGATCGTAAGGGCCGTATCCACATGGTCTCCGGTGATCATCACCGTGTCCACATGGGCGCCCTTAAAGCTTTCCACCGCCCCCTTTGCCTCATCTCTTGGGGGATCGATCATCCCTGCAAGCCCCAAAAAAACCATACCCTTTTCTTCCGTCAGATTTCCCTTTTTCTTCATTGCCACCCCAAGGACACGCAGCGCCTCTCCTGCCATCCGGTCAACCGCTGCCTTCGCTTCCTTTTTGGCTCTGGTGGAAAAAGGCATCTCTTTTCCCCGGACCAGCACGCTTGTACAAAGATCAACCAATTCATCTGCGGCGCCTTTGCAGTAAGCAGTCTTTTCCGCCCCTTTCCCATGGACCGTGGTCATCCTCTTTCTTTCCGAGTCAAAAGCCCTCTCGTCCACCCGGGGGGTTTTTCTCTCCAGATCTTCTTTCCGATACCCGTATTTGACGGCAAAATCTAAAAAGGCCAGTTCTGTAGGATCCCCAAGCCGCACCTGCCCTATGGATGCGTCATTGCACAGGGTGCAGGCTTCCAAAAAAACTTTGCCCTCTTCCTCCCCAAACTCTTCTTCCCCCAAGATCCTCCCGTTGATATACAACTGTTTTATCGTCATCTGGTTTTTAGTCAGCGTTCCGGTCTTGTCCGAACATACCACATTAACAGCCCCTAAGGTTTCCACCGACGGAAGCCTCCTAACAATCGTTCCTACCTTCACCATCCTTGAAACGCTAAGAGCAAGTACGATGGTCACGATGGCCGCAAGCCCTTCCGGCACTGCCGCTACCGCCAATGATATGGCCGTCAGGAGCATGTCGCCGATATCCCTTCTTTGCAGCACCGCTACCACAAATAGAAATACACAGATTCCCACCGCAAGGATACTGAGAACTTTTCCTAAATCCGCAAGCCTTTTTTGGAGCGGCGTCATCTCATTCCCTTTCTGATCGATCAGCCCTGCAATCTTCCCGATCTCTGTATCCATACCGGTTGCCGTCACAATCCCTTCTCCTCTGCCGTAGGTCACCTGCGTGGACATAAACGCCATGTTTGTCCGATCCCCGATACTGCGTATCTCCCCTTTTGGTTCTTGATCCGTCTTTTCCACCGGAACGGATTCCCCGGTCAACGCCGATTCCTCAATTTTCAGGTTCACTGCCTGTAAAAGGAGAAGGTCGGCAGGAACCTGCCGTCCCGCTTCCAAAATAACGATATCTCCCGGAACAAGCTCTTCCCCGGGTATCTCCATTTCCCTCCCGTCACGACGCACCAACGCTTTCGGGCTTGTAAGCTGTTTTAACGCTTCGATGGCCTTCCTCGCCTTGTCCTCCTGCACTACGCCCACAACGGAATTAAGCAGGATGACTGCCGCAATGATCATGGAATCTCCCGCTTCTCCTAAAAAAAGTGAAATTGCGATAGCCGCCATCAAGATATAGATGAGGGGATCCTGGAGCTGTTCCATAAACAGTACAAAAACACTTTTTTTCTTTTGTTCCACCAATTTATTCAGCCCGAACTTTTTTCTTGCCTCCTCTACTTTCGCTGGCGTAAGACCTGTTGACTTGTCCGCTTTCGATTGCATTGATACTTCCGCTGATTTTTTCTCTGTATACATAATAAATCCCTCCTGCTCCTATGATTTTATATGCAGGAGCAGAAGGGATTATGAACATTTGTTATCTTGCTGTCATCTTTACCCAGTAATCAGCGGGGTGTAGTTATCAAAATAACTGTAATTGCATCTGGTACAGGTAAAAACAGTGTACCCCGCCGTATATTTCGTTGCCGGAATGACAACCGAACGGTAAGTATGATTGTTTAAGTCACGCTCTATGGGTTCCGCGCTGCTGCTTCCGCAATTGCACACGAAAGAGCGGATCCCCTTTTCCGTACAGTTCGCCTGTTTTAACACATACGACTGGTATGAATGGGTATGAGGCGTAGGCGAGGGTGACGCTGAGGGCGCTGTTGTCGCCTGACTGCCGGAACTTGCCGTAGGCCGGGCCGACGCCGAAGGATTCGCCGTTGCTGTCGGCTGTGTGGTGGCACTTGGCGCAGAAGACGCACCGGCTGACGGACTTGGCGAAACCTTATTGACCGGTCTGGAATCCAGGACCACCCCGCATTCCGTACAGGTCCTCTGTTCCGTACCCATATGGGTTTCGGTCGGTTCTTCCGCCACCGTCCAATCTGTTGCAATGTGTCCCGGTGCCGGAATCATTTCCGTGTAAAAATTCCCGCAGCTGCAGGTGTATTTCCGAAGTCCTGCCAGGATACAGGAGGGCTCCCTTTCTATTTCGGCCATAAACTGGTGGATATGAGGCGTCTCATCTTCTGTTTCCCCACCATCCCCATCTTCACCATCCTTCTTAGACCCGTCATCGAAGGGAATACTTTCCAGTGTTAAGATCTCATCACAATAAATACATTTCTGGACACGCTGCCCCGGCCGGTCTGCCGAAGGCTTCCTCGTTACTTCCCAATCATCCGCAACATGTCCGGTAGACATGATATCTACAAAATATTCATCGCCGCATTCGCAATAATACTGTATTTTTCCGGCACGGTAACAAGTTGCCCTTGTCACGATCTCTTCCTTGTAATCATGGGTATGCTCTTCATTTCCTGTAAGCTTAGGCAGATCTGGCAGCGCTATCCCCTCAGGCTGCTTGTTTTCCTGTGTTCCCTGCCCGGAATCAGGCACTGTAGTCGGAACTGCCGCAGGGCCCTGATTGCTGGTCTGCAAAGTATCCGGCGGCCACTTTTCTGTTTCCGTATTCTTATTGCTGCCTGCGCCTGACATGGAATAACCTAAGATCCCAATCGTGGCAAGACACGCCACCACTGCCAGCACGCCCAATATACAAGTCATCACTTTCATAAGTCCGCTCATCTGAAACTCTCCATTAAAACATTGGCTGCAAAACCGCAACCAGTATTAGATATAATCAGTATATATTTTTTAAGGGATTTTGTAAAGAGAATAAAAAAAATGCTGTCTGCCAGCATTTTTTAAGAGCGCGAGACGGGACTCGAACCCGCGGCCTCGACCTTGGCAAGGTCGCGCTCCACCAACTGAGCCACTCGCGCATTTGTTCATCCGTACCTGACGGACAAGTATTAATATACTACATAGTTTTCACTTTGTCAACGCTTTTTTTAAATTTTTTTATTTTTTTGTTTCACCAAATAAACGCCGGAACATTTCCACATCCTCTATCGTATTTTTCCATCCATATCTTTTCAGGTCAACCCAAAAGGCGCCATCCACCCGCCTGACCTCGATGCCGTCTTCTTCAAGCAATTGCTTCTGCATATCATTTGTTTCAAAATAAACGGCTCCGCTTAAAATCCCTTTTGCATTCACCACCCGGAATGCCGGCACCTGCGCCCCCGCCAGGCCATGCTTTAGGGCATATCCCACCTGTCTTGCATTTTGGGGTTTTTCACACAGCATGGCAATCTGGCCGTAAGTCGCCACTTTCCCCTGGGGGATATGGGCGCAAACGATACCGATCCGCTTATAAATATCCATATAGATACCCTTTACGTTCAAGCTTATTCTTCTATCTTATCTTTCTTTTTCACCCGGTATATCCTGCGCAGCGATTCGTTGATCCGGTCTTCAGAGAGCGTTCCATTATTTACCGCATCCAGTACCCCCTGGTAAGCCGCCTGATAATTATCGGGCATGAGGATCATATCCGCTCCTGCCTGCAATGCCTTAACGGCCGCTTCCTCATCCGTATAATAATCCATGATTGCCGCCACATTCATTGCATCTGTGACCACGATCCCCTGATACCCAAGCTGGCCGCGCAACACGTCCGTAATCACTTGCGGAGAAAGGGAACACGGCGTATTATCTCCCGTTATACCCGGCACAGAAAGATGGCTGACCATCACAAGCTCCGCACCGGCATCGATCCCTGCCTGAAATGCCGGAAAATCCGCCGCCTGAAACTCTTCCAATGTTTTTTCCGTGGCCGCCATGCCATCGCGCACATCCTCAGAGGTGCTTCCAAGCCCGGGAAAATACTTTAGGCACACACTGATACCGCCATCCTGCATTCCCGTTACCGCTGCCGCTACCATAGGGGAGACCAGATTGACATCCCCGCCAAAAGATCTGTCACCAATCACGGTATCACCTTCCGCAGCCACATCTGCCACCGGCCCAAAGTTAAGATTAAAACCAAAACCGGCCAAATATCCCCCAATAACAGCCCCTGCCTCCTGTGCCAGAGCAGCATCACCGGAGGCGCCAATCTCACCCATCGGCCCTATATTATCCGCAAGCCCTGCCTCTGCCACCCGGCTCACCGCTCCACCTTCTTCCTCTACACCAAGAAAAATGGGATATTTGCTGTATACTTTCGTATTTTGGAGCATTTCCGTAAGCTGTGCGGAATCCTTGAAATTCTTTGCGGAATAAATCAAGCCCCCTACCGCATTTTCGCCTAATTTTTCCCTGGTTGTGTCTCCTGCTTTTATCACCACGTCCGTATCCGTCAACACTTCCGGTGTAACGATAAACAATCCTGCCACCTTATCTTCCAACGGCATCGCAGCAATACTAGACTCCACGATCTCGGCCAGATAATCCACTTCCCCCACCGGTTCTTCCGGTTCTGCGGGTGCTTCCACAACTGCCTGCTCTTCTTCCTTTTCAGCCAGTTCCTGAAGCTGTTTTTGAAGCTCTTCCGTATGCCGCTTATCACTTACCGCCTTCATGATCTTTTTTACGCCGATAATCCCTCCTGCGGCCAGCCCAATCACAAAAAGAGCAAGCACCACATAAGAAATCATCTGATTTCTGATCCTTCTTTTACGCCTGTACTCTCTTCTGTCCATTTCTTCGTCAAAAGCCTCGTTCTTCGCCATCCATTCATCCTCCATATGCTTTATCTATCATACCTTATCCCACGGTGAATTTCTACTTAAAGAAAAAATATTTATAATAATTTAATGAGATGATACTGTGAAAAATAAATTTTTCACAGACAAATTTGTGCTTGCACCCAAATTGGCAGGTTTTTGAATACATGGAGGATTACAATGGAACACAATAAAAAAGTGTCTTCGACACCTCAACCCCCTAGCCCCCATTCATGGGGGAATTAGGGGTTCCTTTTTTTATCGTTTTCCTGCATAATGTTCTCATGAGCGTACTACAGGATATTTTTAGAGACCATTATGAAGAAATGA